>DASSXL010000067.1:0-92717 GCA_035703825.1 Candidatus Angelobacter sp. | reverse complement strand
TCGCCTGGTCAGAACCGTCAGAGAGGGCCATGCTGAATGGATGCTCCTCGGTCACCGGGCCGTGGTGCTTCAGGGCCTTCTGCGCCTCGTGCTCCTCGTCCGTTCGGATTCCCTGTATCCCCAGCACCGCATCCTGCGGCCGCCTGTATCCTTCTTCCTTGATGATGAGTTTCTGCTGCCACAGCGCGTTATAGAGCGCATAGCGCTGCTGGATGGTCGTGTAACGGAACCGCTGCGCATAGTTCATGCGGTTCCCGTCAGAGTATTTCTTCAGGAGGGTTTTCACCTTCCATTCCACGTCGGTCGGTGGTTTCTTGGAGCCTCCGCCAAAATACATGTCGTACTCGATCTTCAGCCGGCGGAGCTGGTCTTCCAACACCGAAAGTTCTTCGTCAATCGCCAACGGGGCAGCTCCATTTCAAAAAATGAAGGGTCTTAGGAAAGTCGAGGGCAATCAGGCGGAATATACCATAGACCACGCCTCCCTCCTACGTGCTAAGGTACAGGGACTCTTTGCCGCACTTTATCCCGGCAGGCTGAGTCCTCTGTAGCCAAAAGTGGTAGCGATCCATGCATACCGTTTTAGAATCCGCGCATCCGGCAGCTCAAAGGCAAACGCGTCAGCCAGCCGGTCCATAGTGGACAGAACAAAGCAGACATAAATCGCTTGCCGCAGGGCAGCATCGCTGACGCCCTTGGCCCGGGCGGCCTTCACGTCCTCGGGCCCAACTTCCTCGGGCCTGAGAGTGAGCTTTTCCAGGAAATCCAATGCTGCCTGAAACCGGGTTGAAATTGACGCTGTGCGCCGGTCCGCCAGCACGCCCTCCACTGCAGCGCCCTGTCCGGTTGCCCTGGCCGCGACCGCGGCGTGGCTTGTGTCTCAATACAGGCACTTATTGAGGCGAGAGACAAATGCGGCGAACATCTCCAACTCGCCCACTGTCCATTCCCCTTGGGCGCGCAGGGCTTCATGCGCGCAGCGGCCAAAGTGCTTGCCAAAAAAGTTTCGCCGGTAGGAGGTTGCGCTCACCGATCCGGGAACGTGCCCTACAAATCGCCGGATGATTGCATACTGCGCTCTTTGCAGCAGACCGCTACCGCGATCCAGTATCTTCAGGCGCATCACCGCGTTCCCTCCATTGCGCACAGCCCGGCGTCAAACCGGCGCACCCCCGCGCCTGCGGCAGCCGCGAGGACCAACTCATAGAGCTGGTCTTCGGAATATCCGGCCTCGAGCAGCCGCCCGATGTCTTCATCACTCACGCTCCAGGGGCGGTCTGCGATTTTTTCCACCAAAGCCCCAAGGTTCTCCGGTACTTTTCCTGTTCCCAGGCGCACCCGGTCAAAAACCGCTTGCCGCAGCGATGTGTCCGTCTTGCCTGGCGCGCCAAGCAACGATGCAATCGCCTTCTCCACTCGCCACGGCCGGGACATAGGGTCGATTCTACACCGCTCTTGCCCCCAAGCTCATCGGCCCCGTGCCCAGACTCTGCGCCTTTTAAATCTTCCGGACAACCTGAGGGCCGGCCCTCTCATCACCTTCTGGATTGCATCTAAGGATTAAGGTTCATAGAAGACAAAAGGATTGATCATGGTTCCTAAAGTCGTTAGCAAAAATCGCACCCGGATCGTTATTGCCGACGATCACACCGTATTGCGGGAATCGCTCGCGTCATTGCTCGCGACGCAGCCGGACTTCAGCGTGGATGGCCGTGCCTCGAATGGTCAGGAAGCCCTCGCGATTGTGCAGGAGCATCCGCCGGATGTTTTGCTGCTGGACCTTTTCATGCCCGAAGGCGATGGCTTTGAGGTCTTGCGCACCCTGGACCGCGCCGGGAGTCGCGTGGCCGCCGTGGTGCTCACGGGCTCAGACAATGAACTGGACTACGCGCAGGTGGTAAAGTTGGGCGCGCGCGGACTGGTGCTGAAGAGCGACGGCCCGGAAAAGCTTTTTGCCGCCATCCGCACCGTGGCCAACGGCGAGCTGGCGTTCTCTGACGAGCTTGCCCAGCAGGTGCTCTCCACCATGACCGCTGAATCAAAAACCTCAGCCAATACCATGGGGCGTCTTTCCACCCGCGAGCGCCAGATTGCCTATCACGTGGCCCGCGGCATGAAGAATAAAGACATTGGCGAGGCGCTCACCATCAGCGAAAACACCGTTAAGCGCCATCTGCAAAGCATCTTTACCAAGACCGGCGCGCGCGACCGCCTTGAACTGGCGGTGCTGGCGCTGAGCGAGGCGAGCAAGGCGGCGTAAGGGCAATTGGCAAATAGCAATTGGCAATTAGCAGTACAGCTAGCTTCTTTCTGATAATCCCGAACCCGCGCTTCACAACTCCGGGCCTTTATAGAAAATTGACGAGCGGGTGAGAGATATAGCCACGACCGTTCACGTAGCGATTCCCCGCTGCGCTTCGGGATTGAAGAAAAAGTTGTAGGACTTTCAGACAGGGCTAATTGCCAGTTGCTAACTGCTATTTGCTTATTTCGCCCCGGCCGCCATCTTCTTCACCATGGCCAGCACCAGTTTGCGGTCGCTGTCATTCAGGCCCATGGAATAGCGGCGGATCTGGGTGAGAAAACGCACTTCATCTTCCGTTAGAGGAGGAAGGTTTTTGGCGCTGCCGTTGGAAAAATGATCGGCAAAAAACTGGCCCAGGGGCAGTTCCATGGCCGTGGCGATTTTCGAGAGCGTGTCCAGTGAAGGTATGGTGTGGCCGTTTTCCACGCGGGAAAGATAGCAGCGCAAAAGCCCCGTGCGCTTCTCGATGTCGCCCTGCGACATGCCCTTCTGCAACCGATAAGTCCTGATTGTTTCGCCGATATTCATGCTGGAGCCAGCTTCTGGTACTAGGGTCCCGGGGGTTGATTGGATAGTAACCAGATGAGCAACTTTCTGCAAGCACATTTTTTGTCAGCGGCAGCGAATCCATCAGCGGCAGCGCGAATTCAATGATCTCATCCGCGGCCTCACGCCGTTTTTTGCGACGTTTCATCACGTCAGTAATTCCACTTAGCAAAAACCGCATATTTACCACTTAGCTATTAGCCTGTGCACGCGAGTTCCGCCGCCTTGCATTTGCTTTGGTTTTGCTTAAACTAGCCGCCTGCTCCTACTCCTGAATTTGATTTCAGCGCCAGTTCCATAAACAGAGTTTCGCCAACCGGCGTTTTGTAATAAGGACGGGTTTCCGCAAAGCCCAGCACGCGATACATGGCGATGGCGCTGTCCATTTTTCCCGAAATGGTATCCAGTCGCATGCACGAATAACCGATCTCCGCCGCCTCGGCGATAATCCGCTCCGCAAGAATGCGGCCAATCTGATGTCCGCGAAATTCCGGCCGCACATAAAGGCGCTTCATCTCGCACACGCCCGGCTCATCGAGCGGACGCAGGGCAATCACGCCTGCCGGCCGTCCATCCCACTGCGCGAGAAGCAGCCTTCCCGCAGGCGGTGCGTACTTGCCTGGCAATGACTGGATCTCCTCCTCATAGCCCTGGAAGCAAAGTTTGAATTCCAGCCACGCCGCGTACTCTTCGATCAGCTCACGCGCCGTGCTCACTTGTTCCGGAGTTTCGGCTTGTACGATGGTCAACATCTTCAATCATCCAGCCGCTTGCCGCGCGGCCTGCTTTTCTTCCATCCTGCCGATAAAGCGGTCATGCCAGCGGGAAAATAACAACAAGGCAGTCACCGCGCCGATTGCCGCTGTCGCCATGTCTTCCTGCGTGTCCCAGGGGTCGCCTTGTGTGCCCAGGAATGCATCCGCCGCCGATCCAGTGGTCACGGCCACGCGCCATTCCAGCAGTTCATAGGCGGCGCTAACCGCCAGGCAGATACTTAATACGATGAAAAACAGCCAGCCGCGGCGCAAAACAATTTTTTGCCGCAACAGGACTTCGCGCGCCACCAGGGCCGGAACAAAGCCTTGGGCAAAATGTCCTAAGCGGTCATAATCATTCCGCGCCAGGTGATAGTGGTCGCGGATCCAGTTGAACAGCGGAACTTCAGCATAGGTGTAATGCCCGCCCACAAAAAGAATGCAGGCATGCAGCGTAATGAGCGCATAAACGAACGTGGTGAATTGGAATCTGCGATAAGTGATGGCCAACGCGGCCAGCGCAAGTATCGCCGGGAAAATCTCCAGCGCCCAGGTGAAGTAGTCGTGCGGATGGACCGCGGACCATGCCAGCACAATCGTGAACCAGCACAGCAATATCACAAGCGTGTTTCTCATGAGCAATCGACTCCGCCAGCTTCGTAACCGGCCAATTTTGCCGCGGACGGCAGAGCCATAAAAATCCGGCAACCGCGAAAATCGTTTCCAGAAATGGATGCCTTATACGTGCCTTTATTTTCTTAACAGTTATTCACAATTTTCATTCTCGTGCACGCGTATTTCGCCGGCCCAGGGTGTTTATACAGATTGTTGCCAGAGCCAGCAACCTGGGTGGAATCTTCACTCACAACCGCGATTCCACTACGGTGAATCTAAGTGGAGATCAGGGCGGATTTTCAACGATGGAAGCTCTGTGAGATAGAAGTGCTGCGAGCAGAACATGGGACCCAAGGGAGAAGAAAAATGCGCCGAATAGTGAATTTTGCGATAGGAACTTTGATGTTTTTGATACTGGGGGCAAGCGCGGGACTAGCGCAGTCTGCGCCCTCGGGATCGTATCAGCAGACGTGCAAGGATATCGGCGTGCGCGGCGACGTCCTCACGGCCCGATGCCAGGACACGAGCGGACACTGGCAAAACGCGCAGATGCGCGGCATCAGCTACTGCAATGGCGACATCCTCAACGACAATGGCGCCTTGCGCTGCAACACCAGCGCGGGCGGTTATCCGGGCGGCTACCAGGGAGGCTACAACGGCGGGTATTACAACCGCGGAGGCATTCCGGGCGGATCCTATTCGCAGACCTGCCAGGACGTTCGCATCCGGGGGAATGATCTGGAAGCCCGATGCCAGACCGTGAATGGCGACTGGCGCACCTCGCGCCTGAGCCGCTTTGACAGATGCGGCGATATCACGAATGACGACGGCTATCTGCGATGCTCTGGATCAGGCTATGGCTACGGCCGGGGCCGGGGCGATGATGACGACTACGATCACGGCTACGTTGGCGGCTATCAGGGGAACTCTTCATACACACAGACCTGCCGCGATGTACGCAGAGAGGGCGACACGCTGGAAGCTGTATGCCAGTCTCGCGACGGCGATTGGCACAGAACGACTCTGAACGACTATCGCGACTGCCAGGGGCAGATTGTGAATGACGGCGGCAATCTGCGCTGCGCCAACAATAATTACGATAATGTTGGCGGCTGGCAGGGCGGCTATCGCGGGGGAATCCCCGGAGGCTCGTATGCGCAAACCTGCCAGAATGTTCGCGTCAGCGGTGACGATCTGACGGCAAGTTGCCAGAAGCACAATGGCGGTTGGCGGAATACCAAGCTGGATGACTATCAAAACTGCCGCGATATTATCAATGACGACGGCCGGCTGCGCTGCGCACGCTAGCGCTGGAACCGGACGGCATTCTAAACCGAATCGCGCGACATCGAGAGCCATTTCGGGCTTTTGGGGTCGCGCGATTATTTTTAGGGGGCGAACAGAAGATTCTTTGCTGGGTAGCGTATTGCCGCCTACCCCATCAACATTCCGCCATTTACCTTGAGCACATTTCCTGTGATGTAACTCGCTTCTTCTGAGGCCAGAAAGCGCACGGCATGCGCCACTTCCATGTCAGTCCCGGCGCGGCCCAGCGGGATCATCTCATTCACCTTGGATTTCAAATCCGCCGAGAGACCTTCCGTCATCGCGGTCTCAATGTATCCCGGCGCGACCGCATTCACGGTAATGTTCCGCGAAGCCACCTCGCGCGCCATCGACATGGTAAAGCCAATCAACCCGGCTTTTGAAGCCGCATAGTTTGCCTGGCCCGCCTGTCCGGTCTGCCCAAATACGCTGGTGATGTTGATGATTCGGCCCCATCGCGGCTTCAGCATCGAGCCAATGACGGCCTGCGTGGCATAAAACGCGCCGCTCAGGTTGGTCTGGATAACAGTGTCCCAGTCCTCTTTTTTCATCCGCATTATCAGCGTGTCACGGGTCACGCCGGCATTGTTCACCAGAATTTCTATCTTGCCGAAGCGCTCCAGCGCGGCCTTTACCGCCGCTTTCACGTCACCTTGATCACTTACGTCCATGCGGAACGTTGCGGCCTGCCCGCCTTTGCTTTCGATCTCCTTTGCCACTGCGGCGAGCTTCTCTTCATTCCGGGCGGCCAGCGCGATCACTGCTCCGCCTTCAGCCAGCGCAAGCGCGCAGGCCCGGCCAATTCCCTGCGATGCGCCCGTCACCAGCGCAATACGCCCTGTTACTCCCGGCATCTGTGGTTGATCTCCCTCACCAAGGTTAACTGCGAATTATATGCGATTGTAAATTGGTATTGCCGCCGTCCGCCTTTTGTCTTATGGAGGTAAGCTATCGTCGACGCAACCAAGACATCTTCGGATTGAGCTCCGGACATGTTCGGGCCCGCAATCGTGCCCCGCGCCTCAGTTGACCCTCACGATCCCTTTGCGGAGGCCGTACAGGCTAGAAGAAACTGACACCCTAACTCAAGCGGGGATGTCTGCTTTGCTTTTGGGGTTTACATGGCCGTCCTGCGCCGCTCCGCCAGCGCCGGCTTCAAAGATACCTCGTCGCGGAAAGCCAGCTTCATGATTGGGGGCGCCACCAGCGTGGTAATGCCGGTCATGAAAATCACCAGCGCATAGGCGGATTCGGAAACGATATTCATCTGCAGCCCGACCAGGGCCACAATCAGCCCGACCTCGCCCCGCGGCACCATGCCGATTCCCACCTTCAGGGCCGTGCGCCAGCCGTTGTGCAGCACCGGCAGCCCGCAGCCCACCAGCTTGGAGACGATCGCCAGCAGAGAAATCACAATCGCTGAAACGATCAGCTTGCGGTCAAAAACGCCCATATTCATTCGGGCGCCCATGCTGAAAAAGAAAAATGGCGCCAGAAATTCATTGATGGAAAAAACACGCGCGCGCAGGTTCCATCGCGGCGAGTACTCGGCAAAGGCCAGCCCGGCAAAAAACGCGCCGATGATCGCCGCCATGCCGATCTTTACAGCGGCGTAAGAAAGTCCCAGGCAGATGGCCAGGGCAATAATGAGCGGGGCATCCTGCGTGGACATGCGTTCCATTCCCGGCTCCATGCGCTTTACCACGCGAGGCGCATAGAACATCATGATCAGCGCAAACCCCACCGCCTCAATCGCCGTGATAAGGAGCTGGGCCCACTCCAGGCCGGTGGAAGAGACCAGGCCCACCACCACCGCCAGCACCACCATGCCCAGCACGTCGTCAAACACGGCGGCGCCCAGAATGATCCGGGCGGACATCGTCTGCAGCAGATTCATGTCGCCCAGAACGCGCGCCGTAATGCCGACGCTGGTGGCTACCATGGCGGCCGCAACAAACACGGCTTCGTGCGCGGGATGATGGCGCAGCAACATGTACGACACGCCAAAAAGAAATGGCACCGCAATCCCGGCCAGGGCCACATACAGTGAAGTTCGGCCCACGCTGATCAGGTCTTTGGGCTGCGTCTCAAGGCCGACAGTAAACAGGAGGAAGATAGCGCCGATTCCAGAAATGGCGTAGATCGCGTCCGTGGGGACTACCAGGCGCGCGCCGTACGGTCCCAGAAGCACACCGGCAAGGATTTCACCCAGCACAGCGGGAAGGTGTATCCGCTCAAATGCTTCGCCAAAGAGTTTGGCCCACACGAAGATGAAAAACAGCTGAAAAAGAAATGGATCAGCAGTATGCATGGAATCATGAATTTTGTTCAGGGGCCCGGGCGAAACCTTAAATCTATACGATGCGCGAATGCCAGCCAAATCCAGAGTTGATGCTGGATTCTAAAAGTCATAGCAATCAGATGTTTTGCCGCCTACGAGTGACATTTCCTGGCGGTTTTCCAGAGCAGTACAGGAAAATTGCCATTCAGCTCTCGATTTTTCCCACAGCAACCCTGACTTTTGTCATCCTATTTTCAAGGAAAAAATCGCAATGCGTATGGCGCACCTGATTAGCAAAGACGGTATGAAAACAGCGGCGGTACGGCTGTGGACGGTCCCGCTTATGGATGCAACCGTTGGCGGCTTGGTGTGTGCGCTGGCCGCTGTGGGATTGGGCGCCGCCGCCCAGGGTCACGCCTGGAAGAACTTGGCTCCGCTGATTTTCACCGCCGTCCTGTTGATTACCGCGGCCGTATTCGGTGCGCGGGCGGGCATTCTGGGCACCGTGCTCGCGGCCCTGGTATTCGCCGACTTCCTGTTCAGTCCGGTGGGGAGCATTCAGGTGACCAATGAATCAGCCCGCGCCAATCTGGGCTGGATGCTTTTGATCGGGATTGGATTTTCCTTCCTGTTTGCGCCACCGAGTTCGACAATTTCGCCGTCACTAAAGCGTCCGCAGGACGCAACAGTCTCTGACAGGCGGGCATCTTAACACTCTCAGGAACAACAATTCGGGCAACTGCCCGATGGCAAGAGGAGTCTTTCATGGCTACCGCACCTCAGTTGCCCACAACTCGCCCACGCTGGGCGCGATCGCCTTTTTACTTCAATTCCGCGTCCCATCTTCTCCGCATTGGCAGGGAGAAGGCCACCACGCTCCAGGAATTGCTGGAAGCGATACGCACCTGTCCGGAATCATCCATCTTTCAGCACACTTTTCAAACGCTGGCGGAACATCATTTCATTCGCGAAGGCTTTTCCAACGATTTTTCGCATTGGGCGTTTGCCTCCTGTAACGAAGTGGAGTTGGCGGAGCGGCTGGCCGCCATTGACGTGCGCGAATTCACCTCCATCGCCACCTTGCGCGAACGCCTGATCCACATCATTGACACGTACCTGCAGAAGAACCCGCGCGCCGCCACGCGCGCCGCCATGGAACCGTTTTACCTGATGGCGTCTGACCTGGTGGTGGTGCCCACTCCTTACGTCGCACGCAACTTGGAAGAATTTGCCGACGGCTTGCGCAAAGTCAGTATCCACGCCATTTACTACCACTTTATCGATGCCCGGCTGCGCCTCAAGCTGAACACCAACGACTTTTCCATCTGGCTGGAGACCGAGTTGGACCTGGCGCAAGCCGCCGACAAGCTCAATCGCATTGATATTTACACCTCCACGCTGGAAGGCGTGCGCCGCAGCATCTTGAAAGTGATTGAAACTGAAATGAGCCGTGCCTGATCGGGCCGAGGGCCTTGGCCCATCAGCGAAAACGAAAACTTTGTTGGAGAGCGAATCGATGAAAGAAAAAAATCCGGAGCGGAAGACGGCAGTGGTGGACAAGAACGCAAAGGCCAGCGAGCCAGAGCAGAAACAGGAGAAATCCAACATCCCGGAAAACCCGGCCAAGCCGGACACGCCCGCCCCGGCTGCCTCGTCTGCGCCACCTTCAAGCGGGGAGCGCCGCTTCCGCCAGACGGACCTGCCGGCCCACTTTATCGAGCGCCGCAAACATCCGCGTATCAGCACGGAACAGCCTCCGCCGCCCGCGCCTCCGCGATTTGAGGATTACGCTCCCATCATCGGCAAGCCCGAGTTGGATGAGATCCGCTTTCTTGCCCGGCATCTTCGCGGCAAGACCGTAAAGATGGTGAACTCCACGGCCGTTGGCGGAGGAGTTGCCGAAATCCTGAACCGCCTGATCCCCCTGATGAACGAGCTGGAAATTCCCACGCGCTGGGACGTGATCACCGGCGGCAATGATTTTTATGAAGTCACCAAGGGCTTCCACAACGCGCTGCACGGCGGCGAGTACAACCTGACCCAGCAGATCAAGGACATCTTTATGTCCTATAACGAACAGAACCGCCAGCGCATGGAGTTTGCTGAAGACCTGTTCGTGATCCATGATCCGCAGCCGGCCGGGCTGATCCGATCGAAATCGCCCAGTCGAGGCAAGTGGATATGGCGCTGCCACATCGACCTCTCCAACCCCCATCCGGGAGTTTGGGATTTTCTCAAGCCGATGGTCGAGCAATATGACGCCACCATCTTCTCCGCCCCGGCATTCACGCGCCAGCTCAATGTCCCGCAGTACCTGTTTTATCCTTCCATTGATCCGCTCTCAGAGAAGAACAGAGATCTGCCGGAAGAATACGTCAACAAGGTTTGCGACGACTTTGGCATTGACCGGTCGCGGCCCGTTATTACGCAGATCTCCCGCTTTGACCGGCTCAAAGACCCGGTAGGCGTGATTGAAGCTTACAAACTGGTAAAAAAGTACGTCGACTGCCAACTGGTGCTTGCCGGAGGCGGCGCGACGGATGATCCCGAAGGCGCGGTGGTCCTGCAGGAGGTAATGGAGGCTGCGGGCGACGATCCTGACGTCATCATCCTGAACCTGCCGCCGTGGTCGGCGCTGGAAATCAACGCCTTGCAGCGGGCCTCCACGGTGATCGTGCAGAAGTCGCTCAAGGAAGGCTTTGGCCTCACGGTGACTGAAGGCCTGTGGAAAGAGAAACCGGTCGTGGCCGGCGCAGTTGGCGGAATTCCAACGCAGGTCATCCACAAGCTTACCGGCGTGCTGGTGCATTCGGTGGAAGGCTGCGCCTACCAGATCCGCTACCTGCTCACGCATCCGGAGTTTGCCACCCAACTGGGCAAGAATGGCAAGGAACACGCAAAAGAGAATTTCCTGATCACCGTGAACCTGAAGCGCTGGCTGCTGCTGTTCCAGATTCTGCTGGGCATGGCCAGGCCGAACGCCACGCTATAGCCTTTTTGAAATCCGGCGAACCAAAGGGCCCTGGAGTTTACGGGGTCCTTGCTCTTTCTGACCCGTTTATCTGGCCTTAAGCTCCCTCTCAGCGTCTCCGCGGTGAATCAGAGCTTCTCTGGCCACCACACCAGCACTTCCAGATTGCGGGAAAAGTGCAGCAGCGGCTTTGTGTCTGGAAGTTCAATTCCGGAGGCCTGCGCCACCGTATTGATGTCAAACTCCGCTTCGGCATCCTGCAACTGCCACGGCGCATGATGGATGTAGGCGCGCAGCACTCGGTCCCTGTCAACCGTATAGAGGCAGTAGCGTTCAGTCAGGAACGATTCGATGGAGCCCTTGTCACGCACGCTGGGTGAAGATACCGGCCCGTATCGCGCATGGAAATCCGCCGGCCGGGGCTCTTGGAGGCGGCTGCTGGTGTATTCAAACGATTGCCCCGACGACCGTATCAGCATGGCCGCATGAAAGTAAGGCAGCTTGTAAGCCGCACGCGCGCCAAGCACCGCAGGAAGACTGGCCGCATCCAGGCTGAAGAAATAAACGCCCGGCACACCTTGGTAACGGACATAGGTCCGCACGTTGAGCTCGCAGAATTTGGTGAGAAACGGCAGCGGAGGCGCCCATCGGCCTCGTATTCCGTTCATCCAGAAGGGCACAACAGCAACCCACGCCTGGCCATCGCACAAATCCAGCTCCAACTGGGCGGGAACCAGCGGCCGCAGTTTTTCCGGCGGCAGCGGCCAATGGGCAAAAAGCAGATCATGCCATTTCTGTTTCATGCTCCACGGCGCGCTGGGCATGGCGATGGGACGGTGCGCGGTCTCAAGCAGGAGCGGATGCATTGATTCAACAATTGTAAATAATTCTTTAACGCATCGATGATTCGGCCTGTCTCATCGCAGCCCGGAGCTCTTCCTTGTCTGCACCATTTGTGTAATCAGTAGCTTTGTTTTTCTTGCGATGTTCTCCGTGCCTCCGTGTCTCCGTGGTGGGTGTATGGTTGCATCCAATAAAATCAATCTGTGGCCACCATCTTCACCATCGGGCACTCAACCCGCGATCTCGCCGACTTCTCTTCCGTCCTGCAGGCCCATGAGATTCGCGTGCTGGAAGATATCCGCGCCTTCCCCATGTCGCGCCGCCATCCCCACTTCAATCGTGAGCACCTGGAGCTGTGGCTGCCAGAGATCGGCTGCGAGTATGTCTGGGAAAGGGACCTTGGTGGGAGGCGCGGCAAGCAGATGCCGCCGGACGAGTCGCCGAACATCGCGTTGCGCAATCCATCGTTCCGCAATTACGCCGACTACATGCTTTCAGAAAAATTTGCTGACGCCATCGCGCGGCTGGTGGAACGCGCAGAGAGGGCGCACACGGCCATTATGTGCGCTGAGCAGCTTTATTTCCGCTGCCATCGCATGCTGGTTTCTGATTACCTGGTGGCCCAGGGGCACACGGTCCTGCACATCATGGACGAAAAGCCTCCAAAGCCGCACACGCTCACTAAAGAAGCCCGCGTGATCGATGGACGGCTGGTATATCGCGGAGATTACCTGTTGTGAAGCAGCACTCAGCCAGAAGACTTAACCGCAACGGACGCAAAGGAGGTTAGAATCAGTAGCCCTGTAGGAAGGTATGAGCAGAGGACGGAAAGAGTAGCAATATAATGCAAAAAACATATACATGCACGAGATGCAGTCGACAATTAAATGTTACTAGCGAAAGCTCAAGACCGTATGTTGAAGAAGCCGAAATTAAAGTGCAGTGTCCACATGCAGATTGTCTAGCTCCGGTGCAGATCATTTGGCCTATGGGATGGCCTTATCTGGTTAATCCAAAGTAGCGTGCTACTGAATCCTTCTTCTTTGCGTCCTTCGCGTCCTTTGCGGTAAAAAGAAACAGCTCATGTCCCCAAAGAACGCAAACAGGCTTCTTAACCGACTGGAACAGGCTCGCATCCAGATCGGCACAATCAAGGAGCGGCAGCTTGTCCGCCTGCTCACTGCCGCTGGCCATGTCACGTTCGGCAAGGACGCGCAGTCTCTCATCCGCTTTCATGACCTGCTGTTGTTCTTCCGCGCTTTTCCGTCCGGGCCAAGAGTCTTGCGGCTGGCGGACCGGCTGCTGGCAGGGTGCGAAGAGAGGGTCAAGGCCACGCTGGAGGCCGGCGCGGACGCTGATGATTTCGCGCCCGAAGAAGTCGTTGGCATTGCGGGTACCGCGGTGGAAGCCACGTTCAGCTATCCGATGGTGTGCTGGCTGGTGGAGCGCCACGCAAAATCAATCTCAATTCAGTGGGACGACTACGAGCGCGAGACACAACGCGCCGTGATTTGGCCACGGTTCTTTCCGCTGATGGAGGAAGACTCGCTCACGGAAGCCAACGTGCCTTATCTAGACTGGCTCAAGGCGGCGCGGGGTAGGCAGGATGAGCTGCCGTGGCTGGTCCGCCAGTTTCAGCGCCTGCCCGGCTTTCGCAAAGAAACGGCGGAGAAAGAAAAGGCCGCGCTCTATGATTCGCTGGAGATCATGGTGCGCTGGGACATGAGTGGTTCGCGGGCTTCACGCACACTCGCGCGCAAGCCGGGAAGGCAATTTTTCTACCATCGTGAGCCTCTGATCCAGCGCCGCCAGGTTTCGCTGGCTGAGGAGTTTGCCAGGCCGCGTTTGTCGATCAAAGTGTTGTCCCGTCGAGATGCCGATCGCGCGCTTGACCTGGTAAAGGAGGCGACGGGAGTCCGCTATCGTGAGCTTTATGGAACGGCCAACGCTGATGCGGCATGGGTGGTACAGGCCAATCCAGGGCGCGGCGTGGAGATTTATTTCTGGGGACTGCCGCCAGAAAAGCGCCTCCCGTTGCGCGCCTATCTTGCTGGATTCACAGTGAAGAACGGCGTGCCCATCAACTATGTGGAATGCATCTCGCTCTTTGACTGGACGGAGATCGGGTTCAATACGTTTCCCGCGTATCGTGACGGCGAGACTGCATGGATTTACGCGCAGCACTTGCGGCTACTGCGACAGCTCCACGGCATCAACGCCATCTCGGTTTATCCGTATCAGATTGGCGACGGCAACGAAGAGGCGATTGCCTCGGGCGCATTCTGGTTTTACCGCAAGATGGGATTCCGGTCGATGAACCCTGAACTGGAAAAACTGGCGCAGGCGGAAGAAAAGAAAGTGCGGGCCAACTCCAAGTACAGAACCTCTGCCGCGACGCTCCGCCGGCTGAGCAAAGCTCACGTGGTCTATGAACTGCCCCAGGCTGATCGAGGAGCCTGGGACCGCTTTGCCATGCGCAACGTCGGCTTTACTGTGCAGAAGCACATGGCGAGGGATTTCGATGGCAATGCTGATGCCATGCGGAGAGAGGCCGTCGCGCGGCTGGAACACAATCTGAATGTGAATCCCAGCAAGCTCAAAGCGCAGGAGCAAGGAGGCTTTGCGGACTTTGCCACGGTCCTTAGCCTTGTTCCCGATCTCGCTCGATGGTCTGCCGAAGAGAAGTCCTCGTTGCGGACGATCATCGTGGCCAAAGCGGCCCGGACCGAGAAGCGCTACATGCGCCTGCTGCAAAAGCATGCGCGGCTGCGCGGGGCGGTGCTGAAGCTGGGATCGTTAGCGCCTTTTCTCTGAAATCCCGAAGCACAGCGAGGGATCCCTACTGCTTCCATTCTCAATTGGACTGTCATGCTCGATACGATCTTGGTGCGTTGGAAACTGTGCCGTATATTCGGGCGTCCCACGGATGGCTCTGCGCAAGCGTATCGTCACATAGGGCTCCCTCGCTGTCTCTCGGGATTTCAGAAAGAATCTTCGCAAGAACTCTGGATTCCGGCGTTCTTCCCGCAAGAATGCAGGAGTAGGTTGCTATGAAAGCCCGTTTCACCGCGGCCACCATGGTGGCTTTGTGTTTGCTCTATGTTCTTATCGTTCTGAATCCCCAGAATGCTTCCGCCGGACAGCCGCAGAGCGGCAGCCAGTTGCAGATCATTGGCAAAGACGGCAAGGTGACCGGCTTTGTCCCGCTCAAGCACACCGGGATCAAGACCGAAATCAGCGGCTTTGTCGCGCGTATTGAGGTCACGCAGGAGTTTGAAAACGTCCTGCCGGACGCGGTGGAAGCTGTATACGTTTTTCCGCTGCCGCATGACAGCGCCGTGGACGGCATGACCATGACGGTGGGCGAGCGCGAGATCCATGCGGTGATCAAAGAGCGCGACGAGGCGCGCAAGATTTATGAGCAGGCGCGCAACACCGGCCATACCGCCGCTCTGCTGGACCAGGAGCGCCCCAATATCTTCACCCAGTCGGTCACCAACATTCCACCCAGCGGCAAGGTGCTGATCAAACTATCAGTGATTGAGCTGCTCAAATATGAGGCGGGCGTGTATGAGTTTGCGTTTCCGCTGGTGGTGGGTCCGCGCTATATTCCCGGCAACCCCACCTCGGCGGCCGACCACGGCGCCATGCCGGATACTGACCAGGTCCCTGACGCCTCGCGGATCAGCCCGCCGGTGGCCGGCGTACACACTGATGACGCAACCGCCGGGCATGATGTATCGATGGAGGTGAATCTGGCGGCCGGCGTTCCGGTGGGCGACGTGGAATCAACCTCGCACAAGATTTTTGCTGACCGCACGGGCGCAGACTCTTATCATGTGACGCTGGCCGATCAGGCCGTGCCGCCAAACAAGGACTTCATCCTCAAATACAAAGTCGCAGGCACTGGAATCAGCGACGCCGTGCTGGCGCACTCTGACAAATCAGGCGGATACTTCACGCTGATCCTGCAGCCGCCGGAGAGGCCGCAGGAGAAAGCCCTGGTGCCGCGGCAGCTTATCTTCGTGCTCGATACCTCCGGCTCCATGTGGGGCTTCCCGCTGGAGATGGCCAAGAAGACTATCCAGCGCGCGCTTGACAATTTGCGCAAGGATGAAACCTTCAACCTGATCACCTTCTCCGGCGACACAAGAATCCTCTTTCCTGAGCCGGTGCCGGCCACGGCGGAAAATGTTGCGGCAGCCAAGAAAGTCCTGGCCGGCGCTTACGGCAGCGGCGGCACGGAGATGATGAAGGCCATCCGCACGGCGCTGGGCGATGACGCCGGCGCTGACAAACCGATGGAAGCCGATCCAATCCGCGTGGTCTGCTTCATGACCGATGGCTATGTAGGCAATGACGCCGACATCATCGCCGAAATCAAAAAGCACTCTGATGCGCGCGTGTTTTCCTTCGGAATCGGCACCGCGGTAAATCGCTTCCTGCTGACCAAGATGGCGGAAGAAGGCCATGGCGACGTGGAGTTTGTAACCGCGCCCGGGGAAGCGCAGGCCGCGGCTGATCGCTTTTATGAGCGCGTGCATTCGCCGGTGCTGACCAACATTTCCATCGATTGGAACGGGCTCCCTGTAACCGACGTTTATCCCAAGAACGTGCGCGACCTGTTTTCCGCCAAGCCCATCATTATCACGGGCCGTTACAGCGGCTCACCCATGGGCAAGATCACCATCAAAGGTTACCAGGGCACGGGCGATTACAGCCGCACCATCCCGGTGGACTTCTCTTCGGCGGGCGAAAACAATGCGGCGCTGGAAAAAATCTGGGCGCGGCACAAAGTAGAAGATTTGATGTCGCAGGACTGGAACGGAATCCAGTCGGGCAATTCCAAATACAAGGCAGAGATCATCAAGGTCGGTCTGGAGCACAGCCTGGCCACGCAGTTCACATCGTTCGTGGCGGTGGAAGAACGCACCGTTGTGTCCGACGGCAAGCCCGTGAAAGTTGAAGTGCCGGTGGAGTTGCCGGAAGGCGTTTCGCCGCTGGCGGTGCCGGGCAGCCAGCTTGGTGGCGAGCCACAATACGCGGCGAAAGCGAGCCCAGGAATTGCTGGAGGGGCATACTATCGGATTGCGCCAGCGCCAGCGCCACCTCCACCGTCGCCGGGCTCGGCCAGCGAAACCGTGGAAGTCAGCGCGGAAGCGCCGATTGTCGATACCAGCTCGGCCCAGATCACCAACACGTTCTCGGGAACGACGTTGTCTGCCGACGCAGCCGTGTCCAATGGGCCCGGAATCATCGGCGGCCCTAAAGCCCATTTTGAGGCAAAGCAGAAGGCCGAATGGGACGCCAACCTCAAGTTGGTACAGCCGAAGTTCAGCGCAGACCTGCTTTCTTACTACCAGTGCGCCAGCATCGGGTCCACGACGGACGGAAAGACATGCGATCCGCCCTCGTCCAGAGTGGTCAAGATCAAACTTGAACTGACAGCCGCCGGTCCCGCAGTCGCCCACAAGCTGGCGCTGGCTGGATTCAAGGTGGAGAGCGGCAAAGGAACGATACAGCTAACCGGAAGCATCCTTACCTATCGCCTGAAACAACTGGCACAGATAGCGGAGGTGAAATCAGTATCGCTCGTTAAATAAGACAACAATTCGCGGAGAGAACAATGAAGGGGATGCCGGAGAGCATCCCCTTTTAATCGCCGTGATCGCCGACATCGCCGGAATCGCACGAAATCATACGCGTGCCCGGTCTACTTCACCTCGATGGCCTGCTTAAGCTTAAAGCTCAGGGCAGTCTCAGCCGGCAAAGTAATTTCCTTGTTGCCGGTGAATGCCGCGCCGGCGGTGCCTGCGCCAGCCCCGGCTGCCGCGCCAATGGCGGCTCCCTTGCCGCCACCGGCCAACGCGCCAATCAACGCGCCCGCGCCCGCGCCGCCGCCAATGAAGCCGGCAGAGCGCTTGCCTTTACCTTTGACCGAGCGCGCCACCATGCCGGTTTCCACCGCAGTGTCTTTGCCTTCGATGGTTACTGAGTCAAGCTTCACTTCCAGCAATGCTCCGCCCTTGAAGTGGCCCATGGACTTGGCGTCGACCACGGAGCCGCGCGCGGCTGCGCCCTTTTCGATCACGGTTTTTCCATCCACAACCACGGGCTCGGCGACGGTCGCGGCGAATCCCTGCCCGGCGCTGCTGCTCTTGGAGCTGAGCGTTTCACCCAGGCGGACGGTAATCACGGTGCCTGCAGGAATGGTGATGGTCTCTTTGACCGGCTTGCTGGCCGCAGATTTGCTGGTGGCGCTACTGGCGCTGCCGCCGCCTGCCGCGTTCCCGCCCGCAGGGCTACCGCCCGGCGCGCTGCCGCCTGGGGCATTGGGGTTTTCGGTTGAAGATGCCGGTGCGCTCGGCTTGCTTGAGCATCCCAGCGCCAAACATAGCGCGAGTAGCGCTACAACGTACAACGTCCGCATAGTTTTCACAGGAAACCCCCTCATCGAATAGAACTCGTCTCGTGAATTATAGCCGCATGGCGGAGGCTATTTTTCGTCCGCCGCCACGGCCCTGGAATTTTGTTGCGAAACAGCCTCAGGCGCGGCCTCAGCGGCGACGCCGTTACCGGCCTTCATCTTTTCCAGGAACTTCTTCGAATTCAGCAATGGCCGCTCCAGGCTTGAGTTGTATGTCGTCCACTCCGCTTCCGGCTCCCGCCCAAAATGCGCTCGCATGCTTTCCATTTTGGAATCAAGATCGTCCAGGTAGTGGAGCATGAGCGCCTCAGGGAACATGGGCAGCTTGGGGCTGCCGAATTCGTACTTGCCATGGTGGCTGATGATGAGGTGCTCGATCAGCGTCTTGTACTCCGGTGGGAAGCCCGGCACCAGGGCAATTTTTTCCTGCAGCATTTCCAGTTCGATGATCATGTGGCCCAGAAGCTGGCCGCGCGTGGTGTAAGTGAACGAACGCGCGAAGGTCAGCTCATGGATCTTGCCGATGTCATGGAGGAAAGCGCCGGTCAAAAGCAGGTCGCGGTTGATGGTGTCGGGATAGTTCCTGCACGCCAGGTCACACAGCTTGAAGAGAGAAACCACATGGTCAAGAAGTCCGCCGATAAAGGCATGGTGCAGCGTCTTGGCGGCCGGAGCGCTCTTGTAAGCGTGTTCAATCTGCGGATCGGCCATAAATGCGCCGAGCAGCGCCTGCAAGTGCGGATCGCGGAAGCTATCGACAAAATCGCGCACAGTCTGCCATAGCTGGCCAATATCTTTGGTGGTGCGAGGCAGGTAATCGTCAAAGTCGACCTCTGACTCCTGCATGGAGCGCACTTTGTGGACGGTAAGCTGAAAACGCCCGTTAAATTTATTGAGCAGGCCGCGCACCTTGACGAAATCATCCTGCTCAAAGCAGTTGATGTGGTCGGCCACGTTGTCCCACATTTTGGCGTCCAGGTGGCCCGTGCGGTCCCCCAGCGTTAATGCCAGATACAGTTCACCGCTCTTCTTCGGCTTGGCCTGCTTGGAAACAACGACAAACGAGGTGGTGACCACCTGGTTTTCAAAACGAACGCAATCAGAAATATAAAACTCTTTCATGGTTATAAGTGAGTTTACTGCAATTTGTTGCCCGTGGTGAGCCAAACTCAGTAGGCCAGCGGCTCAACCTTCCAGCGGTCAAAGATCTTTGCGGAGAGGAAAATTTCAAACAGGCCGGGGTCCAGCTCGCCATCATCAACCGATGCCCCCAGGATTTCCAGGGCGCGCTCGATGGATACGGCTTTTTTGTAAGGACGGTCGGCGGCGGCCAGCGCGTCAAAAATATCTGAAATCGTCATCATGCGGGTCTGTACCGGGATTTCCGCCGCCGCCAGCTTGTACGGGTAGCCGGTGCCGTTCAGCTTCTCATGATGGCCTCGCGCGATTTCCGGGACGTTGCGCAGTTCGTTGGTCCATGGGATCTGCTGGAGAAAGCTTACGGTGTGCAGCACGTGGGACTCGATCTGAAGGCGCTCCTCTTCGTCGAGTGAGCCCTGACGGATGGAGAGCATTTGAACTTCTTCCATGGTCAACATCGGCCGACTGGTCCCATCCAGGTCTTGATAGTGGAGATTGGCGATGTCCAGCAGGCGATCAAAATTTCCTTCCGGCAAGACGGTTGGCTCATTGGCCCATATGATCGCTTCCGCGTACTCATCCACCTCGCGCAACTGGCCGGCGAGCCGGGCATCAAACTCCTTCTGCGCCGCCTGGAGCTTTTCCGGGCCGTGCTTTAGAAGATAGTCCATACGGGCTTTGAGGCTTTCATTTTCCAGGGTGCGCTGCAACAACCCGAACCGCTGCCTGATGACTTCAAGCTGTGAGGGATAAAGCTTCTTGGCTTTGACCAGAACTTCTTCGCGGACGCCTACCTTGCCGAAATCATGCAGCAGGCTGGCGTAACGGAGTTCGCGCATCTGGTCGCGAGAAAAGCGCACGCCTCTGTAAGGGCCGGAGTCCACGCGGTCTACCGCTTCGGCCAGGGCAACCGTGAGGTTCGCCACGCGGAAAGAATGACCGGAGGTGGCGGGATCGCGCGTTTCAATTGCCGTAACCGCGGCGCGCACAAAGCCCTCAAACAAACGCTGGATCGAGTCGTACAACTGGCTGTTTTCCAGGGCAACGGCGGCCTGGCCGGCCAGTGATTGCACGATCTCCTGCTGCCGAGGCGAAAATGCCAGCACCTGCCGCTCCACCGCCTCATACGAATCAAGGCGGGCGGAGAAGTCGCGCTTGGCATTGATAAGCTGCAGCACGGCGATGATTTTTTCTTTCTGGTTGCGGATGGGCACAGCCAGAATCGACTTGGTGCGATAGCCCGAGTCCTCGTCAAATTTGCGATTGATGGAGTACGGAACGTCCGGCGGCAGATTATAGGCGTCTTCAATGTTGACGATTTCCCCGGTCAGCGCCACGTAGCCAGCGATGGACTTTTCGTTGATGCTGATGGCGACTTCGCGAAAAGGCACAGCCACCGTGTCATTCTGCGCCAGCTTGAAGCGCAATCGCTCATGCGTTTCCTGCTGCAGAACCGGGGCGCCCGGTTCTGCCGGCGCAAACAAAAGAGACTGGCGCTGGCTGCCTTCGCCGGCGCTTTCCACCAGGTAAACCGAGCCGGCGTCACTGCTGGTGAATTCGCGCGATTTGGTGAGAATCAACTCCAGGAGCTTGCCAGGATCATGCTCCGCGGAAAGCGCCATGCCGATCTGGTTCAGTTCATGGATTTCCTGGCTGGCTCCGGCAAGGCGCTGGTTTACCTCATGCCGGGTGTGGACCAGATGAATATGGTCAAGCGCGTTGTCGGCCATGCGCTCCAGAAGCGACTCCGGCACGTCAATCGGCAGATAGGCATAGACAGCGCCGTCATTGCGCGGGTCTTTGAATTGAGAGTTGGCCAGGGCAAGAACACGGGTGTTGGGGACGCGGAGCTGGTTGTAATGCTTTTCCACCAGGTCTTCCTTGGAAACCAGCACGATGCGCTCAACATCAGCGTGCTCGGCGGTAAGCTCTTCAAAGTGCATCCGGCGAAAACGCTGCATACCCAAGAAATACCGTGCGGCAACCGCATCTCCCTGAAAATACGCAAGGATTGGCAGGGCCCGCATGCCGGGCGTCTCGCGGCGCTTTGGAAAAACGGCGGAACTCATGTGGACGGGGCTCGCGGGAAAACCAGCCCAAAATCAGCGAATAAGTGGAGAGATATTACCAAATAGTTACGCTTTGGAACAGATTGGCTGCGCTGGTACGCAGGACATGTCCTTTAGTGCGCGGTTCATTGACAAGACGAGGCGCGAAGTTATTTCCTGCCCAGGGCGTGCTTGAGTTGGGCAATGACTTCCTTGACGGAAGGAGCAAGGCTTCCTTCAGGATCGAGCCGCAGACATTCCTCAAACTCCGCCAGCGCGGCTTCCGGCTCTTCCCGCTCGATATCGATATTGCCCATCAGCGCATGCGGTCCGGCATAGTCCTTATTGAGTTCAATGGCCTGCCGCGCGTGCGGCTCCGCCAGTTGCCACTTACCCAATCCCCACAAGCTGCGGGCCAGTTCATAGTGCGCTTCAGCCGAGTCAGGACGGATCTCCAGACTGTGTTGCAGGGCCTTTTGCGCCTCTGCATAATTCTTCTCCTCGTTCAGCGCCGATCCAGCGCCCAGATAAGCTTTGGCGTTGCCAGGTTCCACTTTGGCGGCCTCTTCAAAGGCCCACTGCGCATCACTCCATTGCTGCAACTGCATCTGCGCCAGACCAAGAAGGAGGTAAGCTTGCCCATACCAGGGGTCGAGTTTGGCCGCGCGCTTGAACTCGTCGACACTGGCGCGGGCGTCGTGCTTCTTGAAAAGCAGGTCCTGACCCTTGGCCATGGCGTCGTCGACTTCAGGGACCGAACGCCGCTTGTGGACTTCAGGAGTAGGAGCGGGAGTGGGCGTGGGCCGGGGCGTCTCGATTGATTGGGCCGAGCGCGTGGCCTGGCTGGAACTTTCCTGGGCGAGGCAAAGAGTGGAAAAGAAGCCGAGCAAGAGGACCAGGGTCAATGAAGGAGTGTTCCGCATTGTTAACGATTCTACGTGCTTCACGAGTGGGATTCCATTACACCGCGCTTCCTTGCAATAGAACGAAAAACCGCTGTGTTCTTGCGAACACAGCGGCGGGAAAGTGAACAGCAGCCGGACTGAAGCTAAAACTTCAGCTTCATTCCAAATTCAATCACTCGCGGCGAACCCAGATTGAATACCCCGGTGCCGGGCAGAGTGCGGAACCGGTTGTGATCGGCCTGGGTGGAATCATTGACTGAACCGGCGCCGGTATTCAAAAAGCCGTTCAGGCTGTTTCTGGGTGAACTATCGAAGTTGGATATGTTGAAGGCATTGAACACCGCTACGCTGGGTTCAATGGTAAAGTTCTCGCCGATCTTGCGCGGATAAGCCAGACTAAGGTCAATGGTTTTTAGCCAGCCCATGCTTTGTACTGGCGCCACGGGCACATCCAATGGCTGAATGACGCCGCCCAGTTGCTGCAACTGCGCCAGAGTGAACAGGCCATTCTGGATGAGCACCTGACCGGCGGGCGTGGCCGTGCCAGCCACGGTGCCGTTGAAATTATTGATAAAGCCGGTGAGATCGTTCGATTTGATCTTGCGGCCGTAAGCGCCGAGCTTGGTGCCGGGCACAAGGTCACCAGCAGGGCCATAAACGCCGCTGCCGTCACCCGAGCCATCTCCTGTGACGTCGCTAATGAAGATACCGCCCGCGCCGCCGCCCGGCAGGAACAGGTTGAGTGGCAGAGGACTATAAATATGGCCGACACTGCCGAACCGGAACGAGCCCGGCAGATCAACCGTGCCGCCGAACGAGAACTGGTGCGTGCGGTCCAGGCCATTGGGGCCAAGCGACTGGGTTGGATGGTTGTTGTCCACCGCGGGATTGATAAAGTCCGAATCCAGCGCCGCACCCACGTAACGGGACAAGGCATAAGAAACGATCCAGTTAAGTCCTCTAACGCCGGTAAAAGGATTACGTACGTTGGCGCGAAGGGAAGTCTGGAATGCGTTGTAAACCGAACGGCCGGCGGGGAACAGCATCTGGTTCACGCCCAGGTTCGGGTTTTGTCCGGCAAAAGCAGCGTCCGGGCAAGGACCTCCGCCGCACAGGTCTGCGCCGGAAGTCAGACCGTTACCGGCATAATCGCCAATTTTCGCCCCGGCCGCTATGGCACAGTTTGTGGCCGCAGCAGAAGTGGAAGCGCCGCAGCCAAATGCGGCATTAGTAGCGGAAATCGCCGCACTTGCCACACCCGGCCTGAAGAACTTCACATCGCCCACGTGGTTCACGTCAATTGCTAGAAGGCTGTGCGTGCCTACGTTCCTGACATAGTCGGCGTTCCATACAATGCCCTTGCCGAGTTGGCGTTCAAAGCCGAAGTTCATTTGTACGGAACGCGGCGTCTGATAGTTGGGTGCGAACATGTTGTTGCCGGTTATGTTGGCGCCCTCCGCCAGAGTGTTGCCGATGAATGACGGGTTGCTGGATGCTCCCACAGCTTTACTTGCCGCCTGGTACAAGGCCTGTAGCTGCCCGAGCTGAGTTGCCACGCTGCCAATCGGCTGATCGCAGAGAATAGCCGGGTCAAGGTTGGCCGGGATGGCCCCGCCGCCGGGCAGGGTGAATCCGGTTGGCCCGCCCGCGCATGGAACTGCCGTGCCGAAGAAGAGGCCCTGCGCCAGATGTGGAGGCCGATTGAACAGGTTATTGTTAAAGACTGAGTTCTCAAAATAAATGCCGGCTCCAGCGCGGATGACCGTCTTGCCGCTGCCGGTGGGGTCCCAGGTAAAGCCGGCCGTGGGGCTGAAATTATGTCCGGGAATGCGGATCCTGTTGCCTAACCCGGCGCCAAACAGATCGAGGATGTTGCCATTGCAAGGCGTACCGGCAGCCGCCAAGGGAGCAGCCAGAGCAGGATCGAGTTGCGAACATGGGATGGGCGCGATATCGCTGTCTGTACGACCGGTGTCATGCACATAGCGCAGGCCGAAGTTGAGGGTCACGTTTGGCTTGATCTTCCACGAATCGCCGCCATACACCAGTATCCGATTGTCCGGCCCCAAGCCGCCTCCGGGCAAACCGAATGCCGGCTTTTCCGACGAGAAGCCCAGGCCATTGCCCATGATTACCAACTCGACGGGGTAGTTCAGCGGGTTTGTGGCTCCGCCGGCAAACGGCGCCGCCGCCGGATTGAATGCGGTGGGGTCAGAATTGACCGTGGGCGCGAGGCCGAAGAAGCTGGCAAAGCCGCCGCCCTGGATGTGGTTATAGCCAACTCCGTAGCGCAGCACGTGCGAACGTATCGTCTTGCTTCCGTCATACTTGATTTGGGTGTTCTGCTGATAGGTCTTTTGCGGAGCAAGAGGGTTGGCCCCGGAACAGAAAGCGTCTCCGCCATTCAGACAAGTGGCGTCTGATCCAATCGAAATGGCGACTGCCGGAGCAGGATTGAATACGCCGGCAGTTGCATCCGTGATTCCGTTGCGGAACTTGGTATAGCCAAAGCGGATCGAGTGGGTAAAGTTTCCGGTGTTGAAGTCGAACCCAGCCGCGTGGACCGGCGTGTTGTTGACGTTATCAAATGGCGAGAAACTGTTCGGGATGAACCCAGTGATGTCGTGGTTCTGCTCATAAGAGAAGCGGTAAAAGGCGTGGGCGTTGTCTCCGATGCGCCAATCCAGCTTGGCCACTCCATTGGTGTCACGGAACGGACTGGCGAACCCGCCGTCATTTACGCCAAAAGGCGCGCCATTGGTTACTGGCTGCGTCTGGTCCTGCTTCAATCGCTCGGCATCAACAAAGAAAAACAGCTTGTCTTTGAAGATGGGGCCGCCCAGTTGTCCGCCGAAATTGTTGCGTTGAAACGGAATCTGGGTGGGAGCTATGCGGGCGGCAATACTATCGTCGCGAAACAGGTAGAATCCCTGCCCATGCCACTTGTTTGAGCCAGAACGTGTCACCACGTTCACCGCGCCTGAAGATGTCAGTTCAGTGGAAAGATCCAGCGATGACTGGCTGACCTGGAATTCCTGAATCGACCCGGCGGGAAGATTTTGCGTGGTAGTGCCGACGGTTTCGTCGGAAATATCAACGCCATCCACTTCAATGCGCGCGGTGCGGCCGAAGCGGCCTCCAAACGAGATGGAAGAAAAACCATTCTTGGTGGGATCAAAGTTGCCGCCGTCCTGAATCTGCACGCCCGGTTCAAGCTGCGCGAGATCGAGGAAGTTGCGGCCGTTGATGGGCAGATTCTCAATCTGCTCGGTGGTGAGCACGCCCTGCACTGTCGCCTGCTCGGTATTGATGGCAACCGCTGAGCCCGTGACTTCCACGACCTCGCTTGATTGTCCCACAGTCAATTTTGCGTTGCCGGCGGCGATATTTCCCACCTGCACCGGGACACTGAGCACCTGGGTCTGAAACCCTTTGGCCTCGATCTTAACTTCGTACTGGCCGGGAATGAGCGCGCCCGAAGCGTACGTGCCGCTGGACGAGCTGGTGAACTTGCTGCTCTGTCCCGTGGCCTTGCTGGTGATGGTGACCGCTGCGCCGGGAACAACTGCGCCGTTGGGATCTGTTACCGTTCCCTGAATGCTGCCGGTGGCGATGGTGGATTGTGCGCCCGCGGGCAGCAGGCTGAAAGTGGTAAAGCTAAAACATAAGATAAAAGCAAACCAGAACCGCGCATTTTTCATTCTTTCCTCCTACTGTTATGGCCCGGAGTTTGAGGCGGGCCGGGGGATTAACATGGGGCCGGGAGTACAGCCGAGCGAATCAAAAATAAGGAAACGTGACGAATCAATTTCGTACGCGCCTTCATGCACAGCATGAGCGATGCCACAACCAAGACTAGTTAACCGATTCGAAACAAAAGACAAAGGTCTGAGGTAAGACGGGAAACATCTTATCAAGATATCGTTTCTCATAGCCAGAGATTTGCAATTCTACGGATTACCATAACCAGAACACCTGGCTGCATTATTACCGGCCGGCAATTTGCGCCTTGAGGATTCAGTGTGATAACTTCCGCTCGAACCCTCAAAGTCTTTACGGAAGACAAGTTTCTGGAGAAAACATGACGCCTTTGATAGTGATCGGGATTGTGGTGGTCGGCGCGATCTTCATTCTTGCCGGCATGTACAACAGCCTGGTGCAGCTGCGCGTGCGCGCCGATTCAGCGTGGTCAGACATCGATATTCAACTCAAACGCCGCCACGACCTGATTCCCAATCTGGTGGAAACGGTAAAAGGCTACGCCGCCCATGAAAAGGGGACGTTTGAAAACATCGCCAAATTCCGTTCCCAGGCCATGCAGGCCACCGGCCCGGCCGACAAGGCGCAGGCGGAAGGGCAACTCACCGGCGCCCTGAAGAGCCTGTTTGCCGTGGCTGAAAATTATCCTGAACTGAAAGCCTCAGAGCAGTTCACGGGACTGCAAGGTTCGCTCAACTCGATCGAGGACAACATCCAGAACGCGCGCCGTTACTACAACGCCGTGGTGCGCGACTTCAATACCCGCGTCCAGTCTTTCCCGACGAACATCATCGCGGGAATGTTCGGTTTCCACACGCGGCAGTTCTTTGAAATGGAGACGCCCGCCGACCGCGAAAACGTGGCTGTAAAGTTCTAGCCGCGTGAAGACGTTTAGCCATTGCCGAAGCCGGTCCTTTGCATCGGGTGCGCTGCTTGCCTTCATGCTGCTGCTGGCGTGCAGCCTGCCGGCGTGGGCGCGCAGCTATCACATCTCCCGGTTCAACAGCGTGATTCACGTGGATGACGATGGTTCCGCGCGGATTGAAGAGCAGATCACCTTTGTTTTCTCCGGCGAATATCACGGCATCTACCGCGACATTCCGGTGGATTATCCTGGCCCTTCGGGCAGCAATTACACGCTGTTTATCAAAGTGGGCGCGATCACGGGCGACAATGGCGAGAAGCTGAAGGTGGAGAAAAAAACCAGCGGCGGCTTTCTCCACTTGAAGATTTACGTCCCAGGCGCCACCGACGCCACCCGCACCGTACACATCGAGTATTCCGTGGCCAACGGCACGCGCTTCTTTGAAGACCACGACGAGTTCTATTGGAACGTGACCGGCAATGACTGGCCGGTGCGCATTGAGCAGGCATCGGCGATTATTTATTTTCCGGCGGAGACGAGCGGTAAGCTGCGTGCCCAGGCCTTTGAGGGCGTTTACGGCTCTTCCCAGCATGCGTCTGCATCGGTCACCGGACCTGGCGTGAGCGTTGAGAGTTCCGGGCCGTTACCCATGCGCGGGGGCCTGACGGCGGACATCTACATTGAGAAAGGCGTGCTGCACCAGCCCAGCGGACTGGCGCGGTTCTTCAGGTTTGTGCGCAGCAATCCGGTGGTCACGCTGCCCCTGTGGGCGTTTGCCGTGATGTTCCCGATGTGGTGGATGAAAGGACGGGACCCTGATCCCGGGATGTCCGTGGCGCCCATGTATGAGCCGCCGGAGAAGATGGGGCCGGCCGAGGTGGGGACTTTGATCGACGGCAGCGTCGACCCGCGCGACATCACTTCAGTGCTGGTCGATATGGCCGTGCGCGGCTACGTGAAGATCGTGGAGACGCAGCACAAAGGCTTCCTTTCCACGACAAAAGACTACGAGTTCCACCTGCTCAAAGACCGCAACCAGTGGAACGACCTCACCGATTACGAGCGCGCCATGCTGGACAACGTGTTCTCCGGCGGCCAGGTGACGCTGCTCTCCAGCCTGCGTAATCGCTTTTACACCGCCCTGCCGATGATCAAGAACGAGATCATGGGCGCGTTGAAGTCCAAGGGAATGTATTCGGTTGATCCGGATTCAGCCAAAGGCTATTGGGGCCTTGGGCTGCTGCTGGTGGCGCTGCCGTATGCCGCGCTGCAAGTTTTTGGAATAGCGGACTTCCTGAACTCGGTGCCCATCGCGCTTTTGTGCGGACTCATTGCGCTGGCGATCATCATTATCATTGGCAGGCTGCTTACTGCTACCAGCTTGAAAGGCGCGCGCACGCAGATACAGATCCAGGGCTTCCAGGAATTTATGAACCGCGTGGATGCCGACCGCCTGAAGCGCATGCCGCCGGATACGTTTGAAAAGTTCCTGCCTTATGCCATGGCGCTGGGAGTGGAGCATCATTGGGCCAAGGCGTTTGAGGGCATAATCCAGAATCCGCCAACGTGGTACCAGGGATATGGCCCGAGCCCGAGTTTCAGCACCTTCTACTTCGTTAACAGCCTGGGCTCCATGGCCACGACTGCCAGCTCTACGTTTGTCTCGGCTCCGCGCGCCAGTTCCAGCGGCTCTGGATGGAGTGGCGGTGGTGGTGGAGGCTTTTCAGGCGGCGGCTTTGGCGGCGGTGGCGGCGGAGCGTTCTAGGTAGGAAACGCCAGAGCCACTGTCCGACGAAGAAGCGCTTAAAGATCGAATCTTTCCTCAGGGCGTGGGTGGAGAATCGAGAGGCCCTACAAAGGCCGCTGAAGAAAGGACAGGCACGCAGAGTGCGTGCCTTGTTTCGCCAACCACTGAAGATTTAACTGCCCAAGACCCTGAAAAAGAAAGGATCGATCGAAGTGGCGACCGTTTTGCCGCTAAGATCAAGAAGTCGGCGGGTAGAGAAATCATGGTTGCGCTGGAAGATTACTCCATTGGGGAAATTCGCCGGATCGGGTGTGTTGTTGGCGCAGAAGGCGCCGAAAAAATCTGCGCCGACTGAAACCATTCCCACGTAATCTCCGATGTAAGGATCAAATCCGACCGGGAACGCTACCGAAGGAGTTGTTGCAGGCACGCTAGCCAGGACAAGATCATCCCAGTGCCCGCCGCTATCATCCAGGCTACGGCGAAGGTGAGTCTCCCATCGCGCGCTGGCACCGCTGCCGGTTAGCTGCTGGTATAAAAACCCTACCTGGCCATTTTTATTGATGGCAAGCGCCGGATTCAGCGCTTCTGTGATGGTGCGCAGATCATTCGGGGACCAGGTCACACCGCGATCGGTAGACCGGCGCAGATGGAGCGTGTAGCCGGTGACTTTGTCCACGGCGGACCAAGCCAGATATACATTGTCACTGTTTTTGGGATCAACGGCGATGGCCAGATCGCCGCCGCGCCTCTGCTGTCCGGGTACGCTCTGCCCTCTAGAGTGAAAGGGAAACTGCACATGCGTGGCCACACGCCGTCCCACTGTCCCATCGGTGTCTTTCAAGCCGGAGAAAGCCGGATTTTTGGAAGCGCCATTGTCGTC
Organism: Candidatus Angelobacter sp.; assembly: GCA_035703825.1. GTDB lineage: Bacteria > Acidobacteriota > Terriglobia > Terriglobales > Acidobacteriaceae > Angelobacter. Next base: position 63,301 of record DASSXL010000067.1, on the reverse strand, counting down.
GCGCACGACCACGACATCCGCAGTGACCGTGAGCGTATTGGCGCGGAAGTTGCCGGACTGCGCCAACCAACGATAAAAGGTGACGTACACCGTCCCGTCCGAGTGGCATGCCGGACGCACTTGCGGTCCGTTCTGATCAGGGCCGCCGACTTGATCGACGCGCATGGACTTGAATTTGGCTTTGGCTTGGGTGGCTGTGAGACAGGCATCCACCGTAGAGGTCTTTGTCCCAGTGGCCAGGTCATTGTCCCCGATGTAGACCCGGTCGTTTTTTCCGTTATTGTTTACGCCGGCGAGAACGAAAGGCTGGTCCACTCCATTTCGCGTGCTCAGCATGGTCATCGGCTTGGAACTGGCTACGTTAGAAGTACGCAAAATCTTCAAGATGGTATCGTCTTCAGGAGCTGGGAATGAGAGGATTCCCGCATAGAAGGTGCTGCTTTTGGGACTAAACGCAACCGAGATGTCCCCGGTAATGGATTCACTGGGGACGATGCTGTTCAGCGCCCAGGTTTTTCCTCCGTCCCCAGAGACGTAGATAGGAGCAAAGTCGCCGCCGGCGGGGTCGGGTGTAAAGGCCGTGGCCACGATCTGGTCCGGGTTCTGAGGATTGACGGCGATGTTCGGTTCGCTGTCCTGATTGGTTTCAGAACTAAGGCTCTTCGGGATCATATTGACCAGAAGCACCTTGGATGTCGCGCCGGCTGTCGCAGGGCTGCTTCCGGCAGAAACTGCGCGGCTGCCAGCAGGGCGGCGGGAAGAATTGGACCGCCGTGATTTGGACCGGGTTGCCATATCGATCTCCTCTATTGCGCTTACTTATTCGGTTTCGACGCCTGGATGAGCGTCTTGATGCTTTCCGCCTGGTCAATAGGTTGGAAATCAGCTGGGTGCAGAGCGGTATAGGCCGGGACCTTCACCGCGCCTGCCGCGCTTCTTAAAGCCGCTGCGACAGCGGGCTGCCGGCCTGGGGCTACATCTTTCTTCTGCAGCAGCCAGACCCCTTGTTGTCCAGGCTGAAACTTGGGCGCTTTGTGCCAGCGAACGTCATTGCTGCTGGGGAAACGAATCACTACCTGTTTCTGCGCATTGCCCTTGTGGACGTCATGGACATCAATGACCGCCTCGCTCCAGAGCGGATCGTGTTCGCTGATGCGCTTCGAAGGCTGGGACCGGGGAGCGCGCGCCGCTCGAAGAGCCAGCGCCGGAGACTCTTCACTGGGCAAACGCACGGCTGAAACCGTCCCGGTCAATACCAGGTCCGCCGCCCGGACCTGCTCTTCCAGGCGCTGAGCCTGCAAACTCTTTGCGGGCGCAGCAGCCATAAGGCGGCTGGCGGCGGCTTGAGGCCCCGGTACCGTATGGCCAAGTGAACGGACGCAGACGTTTTCTCCCCACTGCGCCGGATTGGTGTAAAACACCGCGCTGTCGCCTTTAGTAATCTTTTCATTGGGTGCGAGAAAAACGGTCACGTTGCTGCCGACGGCGTCGGCAAGCGTGTCAGGCGCGCGAACCACGGAGTCAACTCTTACTACTGCAGATGGGCCTTCGATTTTGCTTGTAGCCAGCTCCGCTACCGAGCCCTGAAAGATAAAGCGTGCTTTGCTGGTAAGATCCTCTTTTTTTATCCGCGGGGGCATAGTCCCTCCTTATTTGCCGACCCTCAACCGGTTGCTTTTCCAGGATTGCGAGAAGCGAGATACGATGTAACTCGCCATATACCACGTTACCAAAAATGCCCCGCACTCCAGCGTGAAACTATGAAACTTGAAGCAGAGCTCGGCCAGGGTAAGGGACAGCGCGAAGCCAGGCAATTCCCGCAGCAACTCCTTGCGGACGCTTTCAGTGTGTATCAACGTATACATCGCTAGACTCCTTTGACGATTGCCAATTCCCCGCAGTACCGGCGGCCGCACACTAACGCAATCCGACCGGCTGTGATTTTGACCACCTGCCCAAAACACGAAAGCAGTGTTGCCACACCCATAAATAACGTTGGAACATGGATAAACCCTGTAAAAAAAATCACAGGCAAGAGCGGCGCTTCTTGCCTGGGCACCGAGTTGCTCTTCCGGCAGCTCTGGAATCCTTCTTTCCTCCTTCAAACACGCAGGCTGAATTCGACATCCTATTAACCCAGAGGAACTACTATGGCCGAACGCGTGCACAAAAGCTCCGATATCCCGAATTTCGATACCTATCCCTCAGCTCCGTCCGACGAAGTTATTGATTATAAGAGCGTTGAGAGACCTTCAATGGACAGGCCCTCGAATGCGACTCCTTCGCTCAACAGATCCTCACTGGAGCAGCGGGCCGCCGAGCTGGGCGCCGCAGCCGGAAGGATCGCCGTAATCATGCGACAGACCAAGGAAAACGTGGAGAACCTGGGGCAGCATGCCGTTTACGATCGCGTGAGCAGGCTGGCCGCGACCGCCAAAATTCGCACGGAAAACCTGCGCCGGCGCGCGGGAGCACGGGTGCAGGAACTTACACATGCCGCGCAGGACAAGGCCGCGGAACTCGGCAACCAGGCAAAAGAAAAGACGGTGGAATTGGGCCGGCAGGCAAGAAATAACTATTACCAGGCCCGCCTTAAGGCCAAGCAGACGGTGCGGGAATATCCCGTGGAAACCGCCCTGGCGGCCGGGGCAGCAGGGCTGCTGGTGGGCGTGGCATTAAGAATCGGGAGGGCGAGACGTGCACACTGAAAAATCAATTGCAGCGATCCTGGCCGAGACCAAGGACGAACTGAAGCAGTTTGTGACCACGCGGGTAAACATACTGAAAGCCGAGATGGATGAAAAGATCAGCCGGCTGAAGGCGCTGGTCCCTCTGGTGATAGTGGCCGCTTTATTCGTGGTTTCCGCGTGGATGATCTTTTCCTTTGCGCTGATTGCGTTGCTGCACGGGCTTTTTCTGCCCAGCGTTTACGCATGGCTGTGGGCCAGCCTGATTGTGACGGCTGCTTACCTCATTATCGGCGGAATCGCCGGGTGGCTTGCCTATTCTGAGATCAAGGCCACCAGTTTGAAACCCACCCGCACGCTCAAGGTGCTGCAACAGGACCAGGTATGGATCCAGAATGAAGCGAGGACGGCATGACTGAGGGAATTCCCGTAGACGTACTGGAAAAACGGGCGGCCGATGAACGCCGCCAGTTGCACAATTCCGTGCAGGAGCTACGCGAGAGCGTACATGACCGGCTTGACGTTAAACGCAACGTAAGAAACCACTTGGGAATGGTGGCCGGGGTGCTGGCCATAGCCGGATTGGCCCTGGGTTACGGCCTGACTGGCATTTTTACCGCCGACTAACAGCCTTTGCCACCCTCTCGCCCATGAGTCGCGCTGCTTGCCCCTTGCGCAGGCAGCTATCCCCTCTTGTCCCCGGAAAAACCAGACTTTCCTGTTGTTTAAGTGGAACACCATCTACTCTGCTTGACGGTTTCATGGTATAAACCTGATTCATCGTCTTTTCTACCGTTTAAAATGGCCCTTTCCCGGGGTTGGGGCAATCTTTGAGGAGCTGTGAATGTCAGAAGAGGCAAGAACAGGGAAACGATTTGATCTGGAGCTTCCGATCAAAATCCACGGCAAGGGCGGCGACGACAGCGCCACCACCGGCAACATGAGCGCCGCCGGGGTCTATTTTATGGCCGATCTGGACCTGGCGATCGGCTCCAACATTGAGTTCGATATCACATTGCCGGCCAAGGTGCTGGGAACGCCGGGCGACGTGGAAGTCCACTGCACGGGGCGCGTGGTGCGCAAGGACGCGAGAGCCGCAGCGGCGGCGGGCGCCAACTCCAAGTCCACTAAGAAAAAGAAGTCCAAGAGCGGCGTGGCGTGCGTGATTGATCAATACGAATTTATCCGCAAGAGCAAAGGGGCCAAGTAAATGCTGAAGATCATTTTGGCTGACAACCAGGCAATCTTCCGCACGGGTGCGGCCAAGGTACTGGCCGTGGAAGACGATCTGCGCATTGTGGCGCAGGCGGAAAACACAGAAAAGATGATGATGGCGCTGGAGAAATTTCACGCCACAGTCATGATCTTTGGCGTGGATACCCACCCCAGCCTGCCTACCGTGGTGGAAACCGCGAGAAAATTCAAGACCAAGCTGGTGGCGATTGCCGAAACCGGACAGGACTCACGGCACTACCTCACCAACGGCGTCCACGGCGTGATTTACCGCAATGTGAGCGGCGAATCACTCGTGCAGTGCGTGCGCAAGGTCTCCAAGGGCGAAACATGGGTGCAGGACACGCAGGAGAGCAAAGAGACCGCGGAAAACGATCTGGTGGGAGCGCGCGTCCGCGACCGCCTGACGGCCAAGGAATTGAAGATCGTGGCGCTGATTGTTCAGGGATACAAGAACAAGGAAATCGCCACGCAACTTGGCACGACCGAGCAGGTGATCAAAAATTATCTGCGCAACGTCTATGACAAGATTGGCGTCTCTGACCGGCTGGAGCTGGCGCTGTTTACGATTCACCACCGCATATTGGCGGAAGCAGCGGCAACGTCAGTGGCGGCGACCGCGCCGGCGGCACGGTAAAAAAAGCTTTTTCGTATTTGAAGCACGGCCTCCCATTTTGGAGGCCGTGTTTTTGTTTGGCGCGCGACGGATTGACGAATGAACTCTTGGAGGTGAACAATGAAGCATTCATTGACTCATCCCCGGTTTTGAGCCGATCGACTGAGGAAATATGACCTATATTGCTGCATTTAGGGCTGAGACAGGTGTAGTAATGTGCGCCGATACACTTGAAACAATGGGTCAGGATGCAAGATATGTAGAAAAATTGGTTCGCAAGGATTGTGGCGGTTTCTCCGTCGTCATGGGAGGTGCTGGGGCTGGTGATTACGTTGACGGTTTCATTGATAAGTTGGCGCACGATCTGAGCGCCTCATCCGCGACAGGGTTTGAGGAATTAAGGAAAGAAATTCAAAAATCATTGCGCGATTTCTACCGAGATGAAGTTCCCCTCTCAACATTGCCGAACAAGTGGCGCAGCATGGAATGCCTTATTACTGCTCAGAAACACGGGATGGGTGGAACAGGACTCTGGAAGACTCGGCAATCGAGGGTTTTTGATGTCGATAAATTCGACATTGTTGGATATGGAACACCTGTAAATTTCTATCTGGCCAATGGCCTGTATCGACCTAATTTGCCCATATATCAAGTTGTATCTCTCGCTGCTTATTTGTCTTCTGTAGCGAAAGCGACAGGGAGTGGTGTGAGTGGCAAAACCAGCATTGCAGTTATTAGTCCTTGGGAAATTTATTTTGAAGATAAATTAGATATCCGTTCTCTTGAGGAGCGCATTGACGAATTCCAGGTGGTAGTCAATAAGCTGTTCCTCGATTCAATGGATCTAAGCTTGCATTCGCGCGAGTTTGAAGGCAAGTTAGATGGGTATCAAAGAGAATTTTTTCAATTAAGAAAAAAACATCGAAAGTATGTGGCAGAGAGAATGGCGCGGAATATCAAAAACCCAAGCGGCAGAAAACATCCGTATCCAGATATTCCATTTGGGACCTCCCTGAGAATAACTACGGATCCAGATGGAAATGTTATCGACTTTGAATTCAATGAGGATGCAGATTTGCTCGACTTCAAGATTGTGGACGATGGCCGCGGCGATTAAACCGACAACGTCCTTCCTTAAAGGTACGCTGGTGATCTTCGCGGTATCCGGAGTCGATGATTGACTCAAATCGCCTTTCCGAATTACGCTGGCGACAGCGCGAAAGGGCGCATCCAGTCCGCGGAAAGGGCCGTGCCCACCTTCAGCAATGCCAATTCTCACGAACCTTCTTTCAGCCTGATTCATGCGGACTTCCAGGCAATGCAGTGAAAGGAGCTTCGTATGGATACAAAAAAATTTCCCGCGCATCCCAACCTTGAGCAGTACAAAAAGCAAGCCAAAGAACTTCTGAAAGCCTTTCAAGAAGCTGACATGAAGACCTTGGTCCGTGTCCGGCGCAAGCATCCGCGCTTTCGCAAGCTCGATGAAGCAGAATTTCGCGCCCAGCCGTTTGTTCTTGCCGATGCGCAGCTGGTCATTGCGCGCGAATACGGATTTGAAAGCTGGCCGAAGTTTGTGAAAGGCATGGAAGACCTGAGGCGCAAGGATTCTCCGTTTTCCATCTTTGAGGCCGCCGCGGATGCGATTGTGGGCGGAGACATTGCTACGCTGGCGCGCATGCTGCGTGAGAATCCTGGGCTGGTGCATGCGCGATCTGAGCGCGAGCACAATGCGCCGCTGATTCATTACGTGGCCGCGAACGGCGTAGAAGATTTTCGCCAGAAGACGCCGAAGAACATCGTGCAGATTACCGAGCTGCTGCTCAAAGCCGGGGCAAAGGTGGACGCAGCGACGCAAGCTTACGGCAGCTCTTCCACGGCGCTGGGACTGGCGGCAACCAGTTATCATCCGGCCAAGGCAGGGGTGGATATTCCGCTGCTCGAAATACTTCTCAAGCATGGAGCAGCGCCGGATGGCGCGCCCGGTGGATGGCTGACCGTGCCTGCGGCGCTGGCCAATGGACGCCCGCGCGCTGCGCAGTTGCTTGCGCGGCATGGCGCAAAGCTTGATCTTGAAGGAGCGGCGGGAGTCGGACGGCTTGACGTGGTCAAAACATTCTTTGCGGAAGATGGCAGCCTGAAGCCAGATGCGACCAGAAAGCAGATGGAATCCGGCTTTGCCTGGGCCTGCGAGTACGGGCACACCAGTGTTGTCGAGTTCCTGTTGCAACGTGGCATAAAAGTAGACGATCCGCTGCGACACAACGGACAGACAGGCCTGCACTGGGCTGCGTATAACGCGCACGTTGAGACGGTGAAACTTCTGCTCGCCCATAACGCCCCAGTCAACAGCAGAGACAAAAGCTATAACGGAACGCCTCTAGGCTGGGCGCTCTACGCCTGGAGTGAGCCAGCGCCTGAGACCGACACAAGCGGCTATTACGAAACCGTTGCATTGCTGATCAAAGCCGGCGCAACAGTGGATGAGGAGTGGATCGCCGACCCAAACCGCGAACGTCCTCTTGCGCAGAAAATTCATAACGACAAGCGCATGCTCGCCGCCCTGCGCGGAGAGCACAAACACGACTGAGTTTTCTTGCTGATGGGCAGTGCTGCTAGTGCGAGGTCGTCCGTTCGCTGCTCTTGAGCAGCTCATTCACGATTGTGACCAGCTCTTCCGGGTTGACGGGCTTCTCCAGGTATAAATCCGCCAGCGGCTCGGCTGCCTGGAACGCTTCAGCCACGTAGCCCGAGACCACCACCACAGGCATGCTGCTGTTGTTTTTGGCGGCCTGGACCACGGCGCGGCCGTTGGCATCGCCCAGGCGCCAGTCTGTTACCACGGCATCATAGGTGTTGCTCTGGAGTTTCTCCATGGCATCGCGAGCGGAAGTGGACGCAGTCACCGTGTGTCCGGCAGACTCAAGGATGGCGCACTTCAGGGTAACAACATGCGGTTCATCGTCGACGCAAAGGATCCTGGCCATTTTGGAACGTCCCTAACGCTGGCGCGCTTATTTGAATTCGGGCGCGCCCTCTGAGAAATGATAGCTGCGGCACATAGCAGCCAAAGCTGGCCCTATTCTCAAGCAGCAACTATGCCGAAGTCAAATAATCCCGGCGTTTCCCTCTGCTTTTAACATTTCTTCGCTGGCGACCTTAGTACTTTTCGGGACAGAGCGTGAACCTCCGGCCAGCGCCAAAAAGCGCATCTTGGCGGGAGATTCGCGCCCCTGGCTCAAGCCCCTTAGAACCTCCATACCAGTCCGACTGACGGCTGGGCCATGTGCGTGAAATTGTCCGTGGCCGGGCCGGAAATCCAAAAAGGGCGCGCAGCGACCGCGGGGAACCAAAGGAGCCCGAAAGAAATCGCAATTCCCTCGCTTTTAAGTATTTTTCGCGTCCGTGATCGGGCCAGCGTCGCCGATTTTTTCCGCCACCGATTTTGCCTGCGTAAACAGCAGCAGATAATCCGGGCCGCCGGCCTTTGAGTCCGTGCCGGACATGTTGAAGCCGCCGAACGGATGCGCGCCCACCATCGCTCCGGTGCATTTACGATTGAAGTACAGATTGCCAACATGGAAGTCCGTGCGCGCCCGCTCCAGCTTCTCGCGAGACGTGCTGTAGACCGCGCCCGTGAGCCCAAACTCGGTGTTATTGGCAATCGCCAGCGCGTCTTCAAAATTGCGCGCCTTAATCACCGCCAGCACCGGCCCAAAAATTTCTTCCTGGGAGATGCGCGCCATCGGCGGAATATCGGCAATCACCGTGGGCTGGATAAAGTAGCCATCGCCCGCTTCTTTGGCGGGGCCGCCGCCATGAATCAGCCGGCCTTCCTTCTTGCCGACCTCAATGTAGTCAAGAATGCTCTTCATCGCCTTCTCGTTCACCACGGGCCCCATCGGCTTGTTCTCCGCGGGATCGCCGACCGCGATCTTTGCCACGCGGTCTTTCAGGCGCTCCAGAAACACGTCATAAATCTTTTCGTCGACAATGGCGCGCGAGCAGGCCGAGCATTTCTGTCCTTGGAAGCCGAAGGCCGCCTGGGCCACGCCTTCCACGGCCGCGTCAAGGTTCGCGTCGGCGTCAACAATGATTGAGTCTTTGCCGCCCATTTCAAGGATCGTGCGCTTGATCCACTTCTGTCCCGGCTGCGGCTTGGCCGCGCGTTGGTTAATGTCGAGCCCAACTTCTTTTGATCCGGTAAACGCCACAAAGCGCGTCAGCGGATGCTCCACCAGCCCCGCGCCAAAGGTCGAGCCAGAGCCCGGACAGAAATTCACCACTCCGTCCGGCATGCCCGCTTCCTGCAGAACTTCAAAAAACTTTGCGGCAATGGCCGGTGAGTCGTGCGAAGGCTTCATCACCACGGTGTTGCCGGTCACGATCGCGGCCATCGTCATGCCGGCCATAATGGCGCACGGGAAATTCCACGGCGGAATCACCGCGGCCACGCCCAGCGGAATGTAGATCAGCCGGTCAGCCTCGCCGGGAAGCTGCGTGGGCGTCTTGGCCTGGGCCAGCCGCAGCGCCTCGCGCGCGTAGAACTCGGCAAAGTCAATTGTTTCGGCAATGTCGGCGTCGGCTTCCGCCCAGTTTTTGCCCACTTCGTAAACCATCCACGCGGCAAACTCGAATTTGCGCTCGCGCAGGATGCCCGCCACGGTATGCAATAACGATGCGCGCTGTTCCACGCTGGTGCGCTTCCACGTCTCAAACGCCGCGGCGGCGGCCTGGATCGCCGGCTCAACGTGCTCGCGGCCCGCACTCTGGAACACGCCGACCACTTCACTCGGCTTGGCCGGATTCACGCTCTTGATCTTCTCCGTGGTCTTGATCAGCCGGTTGCCGATCACCATGTCATATTCGCGTCCCAGCTCAGCGCGGACCTTGGTCAGCGCGGCCTTCATGTTGCGGGCATTTTCCGCCGTGCTGAAGTCAGTGAGCGGCTCGTTTTTGAACGGTGTGGTGGGTACGCGCAGCGTGGGGTTTGAGATCTCAAGCAGTGTCGCCATAAATGATTTCCTTTTGCGCTCACAAAGGGCGCGGATGATGTGAGAGAACCTTATATTTTACCTCGTTTGGATGAGCGCCGTTGTGTTCTCGATTCTCGTATTGTCACTGCGCCCTCGGCTGTGTTCCAGGTTTTGCTTTCCTTTGTGGTCCTTCGTATCCTCTGTGGTAAAAGCTTTTGGTTTTCCGATGCCCCCACCCGGCCTTTTCCAACTTTCATTGCAAACAAAACACTTATTAAATTCGACCCATGGATAACCCAGGCGTGACGCTTGGGTGGCCCAGGCGTGATCCAGGCGTGACGCTTGGGTCACCCAGTCCCAATCCCAATCGCATTCGGCAGAGGGTCGCAAGCGCTTGCGGCTAACATGCAGTTACCGGCCGGGCTAGTAACGAGCTTTACCATTTGTTCGCCCCAAGTGCCAAGCCTATTGAAGAGTAAGGTAGTGTCCCAATTTAGTGTGGAGCGCAGGCGCCCTCGCCTGCCACGGTCATGTCTTGGTTTGAAATTAGGATTCTACCGAAGAGAATCTGCGGCCATCAGCGTCGATCTGCGGCAAAGAATCTTTCTTTCTCCCCGTCTCCGCCCCTCCTCGGTAGGTTTTTGCTTTTCCGATCCCGCGCGGTCTCGGCGATCTTGGCAATTCCCATCACTCAATCCTCACGACCCTCTCGCTCACCTTGGGAAATTTTTCAAAAACCGCCGGGTCGTGCCCGGGGACGATCAGGCGCGGCGACGCGGCAAGCTGTTTCATGCGGTCCTGGGCGCGGAGATTGGAAGCCGCGTCCAGCGTCTGGGCGATGGGCACGTGCTTTTCCAGGTTCTCATAAAGGTACATATTGTCGCTGGCAAGGACCACCATGCCCGCTTTGGTGTTCACGCCCACATATTGCGACTGGAACGTATGCTTGCCGCCGGTATAGCAGATGATGCCGGGGAAAACTTCTTGGGCATCGCCATTCACCAGCGTGACGCGGCCGGCCAGATTGAGTTTCACCGCGGCCAGCACGTCGTCTGGGTCGATGCCGCCGTGGGTGCGCGGCTGTTGCCAGGCTTCGCCGGTGTAATACGTGTATTCATCCTTTTGCAGCCAGATGCGCGCCTTGGGGAAAAGGTCCATGCCGTCGGCGTGGTCCCAGTGCATGTGCGTGATCACCACGTCGGTCACGTCTTCCGCCGTGAGCGCCCGTTGGCCCGCGGGCATGATTCCGGGCTGGCCAACAGCTTCAGAGGGTTTAATGAAGCCTTCAACTTTGAATTGCCTGAAGAACTGCGGGCGATAGAAGCCTGAATCCACCAGGATCACGCGGCCATTGCCGCGAATGAGCCATACCGTCATAGCGATGGAAAGTTTGCGCTGCGGATCCGCGCCCGCGATCAGCGCATTCACGGGAAAGCCGGGAATGGAGGCATAGCGTATGGCAAAAACCTCATAGACGGGCGTCGCGGCGGGCTTGGCCGAGTTCGGCAGGTCCTGCGCGCACGCCGCAAAAATCGAGAAGAAAAACGCAACCAGAGTTGCGGATTTTGCTATCATGCTGCCTCCCCCTTGAAAGTTCAGGATTCCGGCTGGACCTGAGAAATTGCCGCCGAAGGAATAAGACTGCATGAATGGCCCCGGAATGTCGAGAAGCCCCAAGGTGCCTTCCCTGCTGCGGCGGGTCGGCTTGAGCTTTCTTCTGGGGTTCGGCCTGTTTGTATTTGGCGCGCTGGTGCAGGACGCGCTGGGCAGGCGCAGCATTACCGGGATCAACGCCTATCTTGACGATCTGGTCCTGGGCGTTCTCGCCGGACTGCTGGTCTTTGCCTATGAGCACCGCCGCTCGCGCGAGATGAGAAAGAAGCTGGCCGTGATCGCCGCCATGAACCATCATGTCCGCAACGCGCTGCAAACCATCTCATACCTGCCCTATACCGACCAGGCAAAGCAGGTGCAGTTGATCCAGCAATCGGTCAACCGGATCCAGTGGGCCCTGCAGGAAATCTTGCCGGGAGAAACCGAACAAGAGCAGAAGTTGCCGCCCGCATCAAAGGTGGTGGAGATAGACAGGGCTGAAGTCGAAAAGCAGAGAGGAACGGCGTCACCAAATTGAAAAGCGTAAATTCAAAACCATGAGCGGCTGCTGCAATCGCCCGGACGCTGATACAATACTTGCAGCCGCATACCTCCGGAGAGGTGGCCGAGTGGCTGAAGGCGGCGGTTTGCTAAACCGTTATAGGGGCTAACACCTCTATCGGGGGTTCGAATCCCCCCCTCTCCGCCAGTTAGAGATTCCTCTAAACTTTCTTTTATCAATCTGTTACGCACAATTTTTCGCCTAGGGGGGCGAAAGCGTGTGTGTTATACGTGTGTTTTTTCGAAGCTAGATTTGGCCGGAAGTTCCGGCTAATTTCTGCTATCGCGTTTTCATCATCCATTACCTTAGATCAAAGCACACTGTCGGCAACTTGCAAGGCTGGGTTATGCACAGAAAATCCGCGATCTTTCCTGTCATCTTCGTTGCATTTTCTGATAGTCCTCCCATTGCTGGGGGTTTGGTTTTTTCATTCTCAAGTAAAGGCCTGACCTGAGTTCTCCAACAATCAGCGAACTGTATCCATCTTTGAAGTTATCGCCCTGTTCGTTCAGGAAACGAATGCACAGCGATTTCTGGTGATCTGTCAGATGATTGGATTCAACTTCAAGGAATTGGAGTACAGGGCCTGCGAATGGAGATCGATACATTCCTTCACTTGAGAGCAAGGCCAGCATCCTCTCAACGACTTCATCGGCGATTTTCCAATTGTTTGCTGAAGCGCTGAAGGACCATACAGCATCCAGAACATCTTTTTCATGGTCCCGCCGGAGAGCATCTTGGAGACGCGCAAATTTCTCGTCGACGTTGATTTCGTTTGGCACGCGTCAACGATACCGCGAGATACCGACCCGGCTCAACGCAAAAGCTCGTGTGTGTATTACGTGTGTGGAAACCGCGTTTTGGGAGTATTCTGCGTATCGTGCGTTTCAGAAATTCAATAACTTACGTGGAATCAATACGGGGCGATAATTCGAATCCCCCCTCTCCGCCAGCATTCGTTCATTTGATGTCGTAGTTTTGCCTCACGCTCACTGTGCTATGACGGCAGAATGCCTTGGATGATTGAGTCGGCCATAACAAAACCATACTGCGCGATTGGCGGCCGGCGAACAAGACCATCGCTATGCCACATCAAGCACTTCCTAAGCGGCATCTTTCGATATGCAACTCAGCAGGACTAAAGATCACGGACCAAGAGGTCCGCTTTTGGACCAGGCACAGGATTCGTGGTGATCTGATATTTCTATACGGTGTGCTTTTCTCGCTCAGAAACGGCATAGAGTATCAACTCCACCCTGCTCGATATGCCAAGCTTTTCGTAGATTCGAAACAGATGGTTCTTGATGGTGTGCTCGCTCACGCCAAGTTCAGTTGACATTTCCCGGTTCGTAAGGCCGTTGGCCACCAGCGGCACCAATTCCTGCTCCCTTTTTGTGAGTAACGCCTCGCCCCGTGAATTCACGCCTTTGAAAGGCATGGCCGTTTGCAGCGCTTTCACCACCTGCCACACATCCGCACTGTTCGCCCAGATCTGCCCCCGATGCACGGCGGTAATGCACCTGGCCAAAAGATGCGTGGGTGTAGACCGTCTGAAGATGCCGCGCGCGCCGGCTCGAAAAGCCTCAATAACGCCATCTCGCTCCGTCTCGTCCGTCAACAGAACGCAACGAGTTTTAACTGACATATCACGAAGGCGGCGCAACAGATCCAACGCTTTATACGGACCGTTGGCAAAATGGAGACCCAGGACGGCCACATCCGGACGGAGGGCAACGATCGCCTCAAGCGTCTGCTCGAAATTTACTGTGCACTTCAGGACACTGAGCGTTTTGATTCGGGTCAGGGCCCGCGCCAGCAGCTCTGAAGTCATGTAGCTTTCATCACTCACTACGACCGAAATTCTATGATCGCATCCACGCCTAGCCTGATCCTCTGATATGGTTTCTTGCTGCACAATGTCGAGCCGATCACATGTGCCAATCCCTGCATCCATTCTCATAAAAATACTCCTGAGAAAATGCGCAATCGAGATACGTGCACCACGCGTACCGCGCTTTTCACATTAATCTTGCCAGGCCCCCTCCTGTCATCAAAGGTCAACAAATCCAAACGCCAACAAATCCTAAGCCACTCATGCTTTTCCCCGCTCTCCAGGGAAAGTGCGCTTTCCCGGCAGGCAGATAAAAAAATCGAAGCTGTTCCAGGTATTCAGGTTTGCGGACTCCACGCAGTCCTTCGATGTACAAATATATCTCAATGTGAACTCTTGAAAGTGGACGCAAAAAAAACCACGCGCGGGCCCGCGCTTGTTCACGAAGATGTTTCGTGTGCATATGTAATGCCGCTCCCGGCAATGGTCATTCTTACGTGTCCTTACAAACTTCGATGCATGGTTTGGCCAAAATGGAATCTAATAATCCTCTTGTTTTCTTCCATCCTGGATTCGACTATGCAACGCTCAGCACTTGTGCAACGCGCAGCGCCAATTGATCGAATGATCCGGTCTGCCCACCAGCAGCTCAGTATTTGAACAGCCAGCCGCCCCATGCAAACATCCGGCTGTAAGATTAGCCCGCGTTTATAAGCCCAAGGGACTCGCGCCGCTTTCCCCAATTGCCTTGATGTGACGGGACGACGGCAAATGAGTTATTCAGCCTAGTTCTCTCGGCAGTTTCGATCTGAGATGTTCGTCTCATTCGACGGTGCAGCAGCCTACTCCTTGCATCGTATCTGACGTGATCGCTAGGATTTACTTGCTCCAAGCCTGCGATGGGTCGCGAATTTTAAGATGGTTTTAATGTAGTCGAGGCGGCGAAGCTATGCCCTCCCATCCTGCACCTTCCTGAAGAGCCCTAAATCCGGATTCCTGCGCGCAAATTCGTTGGAAGGAGTTAAGTTCAGTGCAAGTTAGTTTGTGTTCTCAGCAATCAGTTGCACATAATTGGTACGTCGCATACACGTGCAGTCGTCATGAAAAATATCTGGCCGAGCAGTGCGAACAGCACGGCATCACAGCTTTTCTGCCTTTGTATGCCGTGCAGCGGCAGTGGAAACAGCGTCGTGCAAAAGTACTGCTGCCTCTTTTCCCTTCGTATGTCTTTGTGCGGATGGCGCTCGCGGAACGTTTCCGCGTCCTTGCGCTTCCCGGCATGGTTTCCCTCGTCTCCTTCCATGGCCTTCCGGCGGTGGTGCCAGACGCTCAGATCGAAGCGCTCAGGAAAGCTGTGACTCTGGGCCGAGCTGAACCCTGCGCATATCTCCAGTCGGGAAAGCGCGTACGGGTTACAGCTGGACCGCTGGTTGGAATGGAAGGAATTATCCAGGAAGTAAAGAGCGACGTCCGGGTGATCGTTTCTTTCGAGTGGATGAGTCGCTCTGTCTCGATTTCACTTGACGCCACAGAGGTTGAAACCCTGGGATAGCCTCCCCAGGCACGCGGCTGTGATTGTGATGAGGACAGGTGCAACCAATCCCATACTGGAGCGCCAGATGCCAGAGTCGGCTTTTCTTCTGGCGCGGGCCGAACAAGAAGGCTTTCTCCGGCACTTCGGATTTCGCGAGTCCCCCTTTGGTGTCACCCCCGATCCTGAGTTCCTTTTCTGGACGCGAATGCACAACGCCGCATTGCAGGCAATCATTTCCTCCATTGAATCGAATCGCGGTTTCAGTGTTCTGCTGGGCAACCCCGGCACGGGAAAAACCTCGCTGCTTTTCCACTTGTTGGCCCAATATCGTGAGTGTGCGCGTACCGCATTCATTTTTCAAACGCAATGCAAGCCGCATGACCTGGTCCGTCATATTGCTTCCGAGCTCGATCTGGCAGTTCCCCGGCGTGACGAAGTCTCCCTGCACCAGAAGCTGAACGGAATGCTCCTTGAGGAGGCGCGTGCTGGGCGCAAAGTACTGATCGTCATCGATGAGGCACAAAACCTGCAGGCTTCGTCGTTCGAAGCCGTTCGACTTCTTTCCGATTTCGAAACTGGTCATTCCAAACTTCTGAATATCGTGTTCTCTGGTTCGCCGCAACTCGGAGCAACGCTTCAGACTCCGGAGCTTTCGCAGTTGGCACAACGGATCTCGACTGTCGCCCGGCTGCAACCTTTCCGCAAAGATGAAGTTAATGACTATGTAAGATTTCGCCTTGCAGTTGTGGCGTCAAGCCCGGTCGAAAGGCTCTTCCCGCCGGAATCCCTTGCTGAAATTGCCTGCCGGAGTGAAGGGGTGCCAAGAGTCATCAATGCGATCTGTTATCGAGCTCTCATGCTCGCCTATACGCAGGGTCAGGCATCTGTGAGCAGAGAACTTGTGCGGAAGGCAGCGAAAGACCTCGACCTTTCAGAACCGGGCAGCAGGGAGTCGAGAGCGGCCCTACAGTTTCAGAAGTTCGAAAGTGCACCCCACTCGAACGGCGGCCCCGGTTCGATCGCCACCGGGAGTGAGCAATCGCGGAGACCGCTGGCTCAGACCTTTGTAGAAACTGTCCCATTACCCAGCTTCGACACAAAAAATTCTGCGCCAACATCGCAATCGCCGTCAGCGGTCAAGCACCACGAGAGTGATTGGAGCGGCCGGCCTATCCCGGCTAAAGCTGATCAGCGCGGACGAATCGGAGTGCCGGCACTCATTTGGTTCAAGACTGCCGGGTGGCATCGCTATCGTTCCACAGGGATGATTGCTGCGCTGGTTCTTCTCGCATGCGCCTCGTGGGTGGGCTGGAATCAATTTCGCGCCAAGCCTGGCGCAAGTGAGAAGGACTCAATTCAACGCCAGGCACAACCACCTGCGCCTGCAATAACAATGGACGAAACAAAGAATGGAGTTCCTCAGAGTTCAGTGCAGCAGCCCAATCGGGTCGCAACAGCGCTGCCACCAACCAACTCCAATGCCCATCAGTCCGCAGGAGGCCAGTTCCCGCCATCGACTGACGTAGGCCCAAACTTGCTCATCCCATCTAAGATTCCATCGCAATCGGCAACGCCGGCAGGGCCGTCTTCTCCCAATGTTGCGATCTCCATGTCCACGCTTCCCGGCAATTTGGCGCAACTGGCTACACCCAGTCTTGCGGCATCGCCCCGGTTTGAAGCGAGTGGAGTAGCTGACAGTTCCAGACCGCGAGCGATTTTTTCTCTTCAACCGGTCAAGATCGTCAAACCCGAATATCCGGCCAGAGCCAGGCTGTGGCACATGGAAGGAGAAGTTCAGGTGGAACTCTCGATTGACCGAAACGGCAGTGTAAGACGGGTGCGCGCTCTGACTGGAAATGCCACTCTGGCGCAGGCAGCGGAAGAAGCAGCGCGACAGTGGAAATATGCTCCCTATACGGGGAACGATCAAATCGCCTTTCCAGCAGTCACCCGGGTGCGATTCGATTTCAAATTCAATTCAGGGGTAGAAACAAAAAACTAAGCCCTGCATGGGCATTTACACGGATAGACAAGCAATGGCCAATATTGCAAC
Source organism: Candidatus Angelobacter sp. (assembly GCA_035703825.1). Taxonomy (GTDB): domain Bacteria; phylum Acidobacteriota; class Terriglobia; order Terriglobales; family Acidobacteriaceae; genus Angelobacter. The sequence continues at coordinate 46,219 of DASSXL010000067.1, read as the reverse complement.
GCCCTACAGCGCCGCGATCCTACCACTCAGCGTCCATGCGGTAGAAACAGAAGAATCCCTAAGTCAGCGTCTATACTTTGTCTGCAAACGGATCATGGACGTCACATTAACCGCGTTATTGCTCCCTTTGCTGGCGCCCTTGATGCTGCTGGTCGCCGTGTTGATCAAGCTCGATTCGCCTGGCCCTGTCTTCTTCGTTCAAGAGCGAATCGGCGTGAAAAGGCGGACCAGCGCCGGCCGGACAACATGGGAACTGTACACATTCCCCTTCTATAAATTTCGCTCCATGGTGAATGACGCGGACCCCACGCCACATCAGCAGTATTTCGAAAAGTTTCGTCTCGGCTCAGTCAATGGCGACCGATGCAAGCCATTCAAGCTGACGCAGGATTCACGTCTCACCCGAGTAGGCGCAATACTTCGACGGACCAGCCTGGATGAGCTGCCACAACTGTTGAACGTGCTTAAGGGAGAGATGAGCCTGGTCGGGCCACGCCCTGCCCTCCCTTACGAGGTCGCATTGTATGACGAAGCCCATTTCGAGCGATTCCGGGCCAGGCCCGGCATTACCGGCTGGTGGCAGGCCACGGCGCGCAGCCGTGTGGGTTTTGAAAAGATGATCCAGATGGACATTGAGTATGCGCGCCGTGCCGGTTTTTGCTTTGACCTGGAGATCCTTCTGCTCACAATTCCTGCGGTCCTTTCATGCAGTGGCGCGGAATAGCGCGCTATCCCACGCAGAATCCAACGCGCTATTCAAACAAATCACTTAAACAAAAGAAAAAGAATGGAGAAACTTTGATGTTCAAAGTCGGACTGGTTGGTTTGGGCTATTGGGGTCCAAATCTCGCACGCGTACTTGCAAACAATGAAAAGTGTGAATTTTCCGCTTGCTGCGATCTCGATCCCAGGAAACTGAGCAAGATCACCCGGCAATATCCATCGGTCAAAGGATATTCCAACTTTGATCAATTACTGGAATCCGAGATCGATGCGGTATTCATCGCAACCACTATCGGTACCCATTATGACTTGGCAAAACGTGCTCTCATGTGTGGCAAGCACGTGTTCGTGGAAAAGCCTCTCGCTGACAGCAGCGAGAAGGCGGCTGAGCTGACCAAACTTGGGCACTTCGCCCGGCGAACTCTGATGACCGGCCACACATTCATCTACAGCCCCCCGGTGGTCAAAGTGAAAGAACTGATCGATAGCGGCGCCTTGGGCGATCTGCGTTACGTGAGTTTCTCGCGGGTAAATCTGGGTCTCTACCAGAAAGATGTAGATGTCATCTGGGACCTCGCGGTTCATGACCTCTCAATTCTGCTCTACTGGCTCGGAGAAAATCCCGCCCAGGCATGGTCGTTTGGGAGGGTCTGCGTTCATACACAACGCGATGTGGCTTTCCTGTGGTACAGATTCCCCTCCGGTGTGATCGCTTCCTGCGAGGTGAGTTGGCTGGCCCCGCAAAAGATGCGGCGGACCTGTGTTATCGGCTCGGACAAAATGGTTGTTTATGACGACCTTGATCCGGGGGAAAAGGTCAAATTATTCGAACGCGGCGTCAACTTTGCCGCTCCAAGCGACTTCGGTGAATTCCAGTTGACTTATCGCATGGGCGACGTCATCTCTCCCAATCTTGCCAATGTGGAGCCCCTCGCCGTGGAAATCGACCATTTCCTCACGTGTATGGAAACCGGCGAACCCCCGATTACCAACGGCGAATTCGGCACCGAGGTCGTGCGGGCAATCGAAATTGCTATCGAGAACGTGCAGGAAGAGCGCTTTGCGGGAGCCAAGGCGGCGTGAAGCAACATGGTCGTTGAAACCCGTGTAAAGCCCTATTTTGCCCACGCGCAAGCGCTGGTCGAAACGGAGGATATAGGTCCAGGCACCAGGATCTGGGCCTTCGCTCATGTGCTGCCGGGTGCCCGCATCGGCTCCGCGTGCAATATCTGTGATCACGCGTTCATCGAAACCGGCGCTGTGTTGGGCAACAACGTCACCGTAAAAAACGGAGTTGCAATCTGGCAGGGAGTTAGGGTTGAAGACAACGTATTTCTGGGACCGAACTGCGTCCTGACCAACGATCCTAATCCGCGCGCTTACATCAAAAAGTCCAGTGAGGCGCTGGAAACTACGGTGATTCGCGCCAATGCCACCGTGGGAGCGAATGCAACCATCTTGTGCGGGATCACGATCGGACGATATGCCTTTATTGGCGCGGGAGCAGTCGTGCTCAGGACCGTTCCCGATTTCGCTCTCATGGTCGGGAATCCTGCGCGGCAGGTTGGCTGGATGTGCCGCTGCGCCAGACGCCTGCCTCTTCCTGCGCCCGCAAACCAAGTCGCCTCAGCGACCTGCCCGCAGTGTCAGGCACAGTTTGTCGTTACTCCCACCGGCTTAACACTGATCGAAGCATAAATAAAGGATGACATCACTCATGATTAGCAATGCGGTCACGGTCCCTTTCCTTGATTTGACGTCGCAATTCGAATCAATCCGCGAGGAGATTATGGATGCCGTTGATCGGGTCTTCGCTTCGGGGCAATTCGTCGGCGGCGAATGGGTTGAACGGTTCGAGGAGCAATTTGCCCGCTTCGTGGGAAGCAGATATGCGATTGGCGTCGGTTCAGGAACAGCCGCCCTGGAACTCGCATTGAAGGCGGCGCAAATTGGCGCCGGCGATGAAGTGATCCTGCCCGCGAACTCGTTTTTCGCCACGGCGGAGGCGGTAAGCAACGTCGGCGCCCGGCCGGTATTCGCCGATGTGAATCCCAGGACCTTCCACCTGGACGTCGCTTCGGCGGAGCGCCTGATCACGGCCAGGACCAAGGCTGTTATCCCCGTCCATTTATATGGCTGGGCTATGGACATGAGGGCGTTCGAGAAATTGGCCGACCGGCACAGGCTCACAATCATTGAAGATGCTGCACAGGCGCACGGGGCAGAACGGGATGGCATTCCCGTAGGCGGATCGGGCCGGCTCACGTGCTTTAGTTTTTATCCCGGCAAGAACCTCGGTGCGTATGGAGATGGGGGCATTGTCACCTGCAATGATGAAGTCCATGCTGAGCGGCTGCGATTGCTGAGAGATCACGGCAGCCCGGCAAAATACGTTCATGTCATTGTCGGGACGAACTCGCGGCTCGATGCACTCCAGGCGGCTGTGCTTTCTGTGAAACTGCGTTACCTTCGCGAGTGGAACGCGCGCCGCCTTCGGCATGCCATGGATTATGCGGCAGGATTCCGCGACGCATCCATCCAGGTTCCGGAGGTCCCATCCGGCAGAGAACACAATTTCCATCTTTTTGTAATTCGGGCGAAAAACAGGGATGCGCTGCGGCAGCACTTGCGCGCGCGGGGCATCGGGACCGGAATTCATTATCCTGAGCCTCTGCATCTGACTCCCGCCTATCGACAATTGGGATACACGATGCGAGGCAGCTTGCCTGTTTCGGAGGCGCTCGCGCCCGAAATACTGTCACTGCCAATGTATCCCGAACTCAGTGAAAGCCAGACAGATCAGGTCACGGAAGCAGTTTTGGAGTTTCTTGATCAGGTCGAAACGCAACAGGTATCTACACTGCCTGCTGCCTAATCCATCAACAGCAAAACCGACGAAGGTTGTTCAGCGCGGAAACGCCTTCAACGCCTCTGTCACCTGCGAGTAGTTCCGTATGTCTAATTCTTTGGCCCTCCCCGCAACCCCAATCGCCTCTGCCACAGGAAGCTCTGTGCTTCCCATCCATATCAAACGAGTGTTCCCTTCTGATCGATCCGTCCCGCAGCTGATCTCCCACCAGGCAAGGGAGAATCCCGGCCACATAGCCTTGGACGGCGGCTCCATGCGACTGACGTATGGCGAACTGGACGATCACGCAAATCAGCTGGCGCATCGCCTGAAAGAATTAGGGGTCGCCGACAACACTGCAGTGGCGGTGTGCGTGCGCCGGTCACCACTTGCTGCGCTCGCATCACTTGCCGTAATGAAGGCGGGGGCTGCATATCTTCCTATTGATCCAAACTACCCGCGCGAGCGGCTCTCCTTTATTTTGTCGGACTCGCGCGCCCCTATCGTGCTCTCGGATTCGACTGTGGCCGGCAAGCTGCCCGAGGGTAACTGGCGGCTGCTATTGCTGGATCGCGAAGATCTTGCCGGCAGAACTCCGGGTGCTCTAGAGGCCACCGAGGTTTGTCCGGATCATTTGGCTTATATCATCTATACTTCCGGATCAACCGGCACTCCCAAAGGAGTCGAGATCACGCACGCAAACCTGATGAATCTTGTTTGCTGGTATCAGAAAGCATTTGCTGTCAGTCCCGACGATCGGGCGACACAACTTACGAGCTTCGGGTTCGACGCCGCTGTCGCGGAGCTCTGGCCACATTTAGCGGCGGGAGCATCGGTCCTCTTTACCCCCGAGGAAGTGCGCAGTTCGCCTGAGCTGCTGAGGGACTGGTTAATCGATCAGGAGATTAACATCGCCTTTGTGCCGACCGCGTTAGCCGAACGGCTGATTACGCTTGATTGGCCCATCATTACCAGGCTGCGTCTCCTTCTCACTGGGGCCGACACTCTTCACCACTATCCGCGCCCCGGACTACCGTTTGCACTGATCAACAACTACGGCCCAACTGAAGCCACGGTGATGGCTACGTCTGCGCGTGTGGTGGCGACTGAAGCAGCAGACGCGGAGCAGCGTCCTCCCATTGGGCGGCCGATCGACGGCGCTGAAATTCACATCGTTGACGAATCCCTAAATCCTGTACCTCGCGGTGAAATCGGAGAACTCTGCATCGGAGGCGCCGGGGTAGGACGAGGATACGTGAACAGCCCAGAGCTGACGGCGAACAAGTTTGTGCCGGATCCTTTCATTAACAAGCCAGGCGCGCGATTGTATCGCACAGGCGACCGGGCACGCTGGCTTCCGGACGGCCAACTCGAATTCATCGGCAGAGTAGACAACCTGATCAAGATTCAAGGCTATCGTATTGAGCCCAACGAAGTCATTGCCGTCCTGGCTCGACATCCGGCAATATTGGCGAGTGCCGTTGTAGCGCGCCAGGACGGCATGGAGAACCCGCGTCTTGTAGCTTATATCGTGTTGGACCGCGCTCAGGTTGGTCCAACGGTTACTGAACTGCGCGAGCTGCTGCGCAGTCGTTTGCCCGCCTACATGATGCCGGCAATATTCATCGTCATGCCGGACCTACCGATGAATTCCAACGGAAAGCTCGACCGCGAGGCTTTGCCCGCTCCGGTCGCGGCTAAAGTCTTGCCCGATGAAAACTATCTCGCGCCACGTACCGTGCTTGAAGAAAAACTTTCAGCGTTGGTGGCCAATCTGCTTGGCGTTGCCCAGGTGGGAGTGAATGACAACTTGTTCCTGATCGGGGGACACTCACTCTTCGGAACACAACTTATTGCCCGGCTTCGAGACAATTTTGGAGTCGAGCTACCCTTGCGCAGCGTCTTTGAGTCCCCAACGCCGGCGCTATTAGCCCAGGAGATCGAGCAATTCATGGCAACTAAAATCGGCGCGATGAGCGAGGATGAAATCCAGCGCGCCTTGAAACAGGCAACTTCTGTCGGGGGACAGGGATGAGTTTTGCAGTGAAACGGGAAAGACCCAATGATATGTCTACGGCAACACGCTCCGGCAAAACCTCTCAGTGTTGCGTTCATGAACTCTTTGAGGCACAAGCTGAACGTACACCCGATGCCATTGCCGTTACATGTGAAAAACAGAGTCTTACTTATGCGCAGCTTAATGTCCGGGCAAACCAGGTCGCTCATTGGCTGCAGAAGCACGGCATAAGACCTGAAAGATTGGTCGCGTTGTGCCTGGAACGTTCGTTGGATTCGGTAATCGCGCTCCTCGGCATTCTAAAGGCAGGCGGAGCTTACGTTCCGCTTGATCCTGCATTTCCCAGAAGGCGGCTTGCGCAAATTTTGGAAGAATCGCAACCGCAGGTGATGATCACGCAGCCTTCGCTGCAACAGATGGCGTCTTCGGTTTCGAAGCATACCCTGGTGATGGGCGCACCGGCACTGGCTTCAATGAGCCGGGAAAGTCCAGGTAGCGAGGTTCAGTCGCACAACCTGGCCTACGTAATATTCACGTCTGGTTCCACGGGCCGTCCCAAGGGAGTGCAAATCGAGCATCGCTCACTGGTGAATTTCCTCCAGGCCATGAGGCGCGAGCCGGGATTGTCTGCCAATGACATCCTGGTTGCGGTCACGACCTTTTCCTTTGATATTGCGGGGCTGGAAATCTTCCTGCCGCTGATTGCGGGCGCCAGCGCCGTCATTGCGAGCCATGACATTGCTCTCGATGGCCGGGCATTGCGCCAGCTCTTGCAGGACAGCAACGCCACCGCGATGCAGGCCACTCCAGTCACCTGGCGAATACTTCTCGAGAGCGGTTGGCAGGGCCGTGAAGGGCTGAAGGCCCTATGCGGCGGCGAAGCTATGCCGCCTGAGTTGGCTAGAGAAATGATCCCACGGTGTTCGACATTGTGGAATTTATACGGTCCCACAGAAACCACAATATGGTCGACCATATCGCGTGTGCGCTCGGTGGAAAATCACATCCCGATCGGCAGGCCCATAGCGAATACACAGGTCTACATTGTGGATGACCAACTCCGCCAGCTTCCGGCCGGCGCAGCTGGCGAACTGTTGATTGGCGGTGAAGGGCTTGCACGAGGATACCTGAACCAGCCTGAGCTTACGGCTGAACGATTTATTCCAAATCCCTTTAATCCGGATCTAACTTCTCGACTCTATAAGACCGGAGACCTGTGTCGTTTCCGCCGTGATGGCGCGATCGAGTATTTGGGCCGCAATGACAATCAGGTGAAAATTCGAGGTTATCGGATCGAATTGGGAGACATCGAAGCCGCACTGGAGAGCCATCCCCGCGTTAAGCAGGCCGCCGCCAAGGTGGTGGAGGGGCCGCGACGTGAGAAAAGCATTGTCGGCTATGTAGTGGCGCCGGGCGTGGAAACGCACGAATTGAGGGCCTATCTAGGGGAACGTCTTCCCAAGTACATGCTTCCTTCTTCATTCGTAAAGCTGGCGGAGTTGCCGCTGACGCCAAACCGCAAAGTGGATCGGAACGCTTTACCCATGCCCAATGGCGCAAATACTTTGGTTGGCAATCACCATCTCTCACCGCAGGAAGGACTGGAAAAGAGACTCGCAGGATTCGTGGCCGGCCTGCTTGGGCTGGAGAGGGTTGGGGCCACCGACAATTTCTTCCTGATCGGGGGGAACTCCCTTTTCTGCACGCAACTGATTGCACGAATTCTGAACGATCTGGGAGTCGAACTCCCGATGCGCTGCGTTGTCGAGTTCCCAACAACGGCGCAATTAGCCCAGCAGATCGAAAGCATCATGGCGGCCCGGATCTGCTCCATGACCTTCGATGAGGTCCAACATGCTTTGGCGTTAGCCAGTGGAGGAAAGAAATGAATGCCAGCGCAAGTTTGCGAGGCGTAGACCGGGCAGGTGCGGCCCTTAGCCTTTATCACCTGCTCGATCCTGAAGTGCTGGCCAATCCTTATCCGTTGTATCATCGTTTGCGCACGGAAGCCCCGGTGCACTGGGACCCATTCCTGCACGCCTGGGTTGTGACTCGTTATTCAGACGTGGTGCGCGTGCTCCACGATTTTTCTGCTGACCGTACTCCCAGTCCGGAACAGCTAGAGCGCATGAACCTCTCCGCGATCAGCCCCATTGCCGCGGTCATGGTAAAACAGATGCTCTTCCTGGACGCGCCTGCTCACACGCGCCTGCGCTCACTTGCATCCAGCGCCTTCACCCCAGCGCGAGTGCGGGTACTGCAATCGCACATTCAGCAAATCGCAGACACTTTGATTGACGCGGCAATGGCCGCACAGCCGGGACAAATGGATATCATCGCCGAATTTGCAGAACCGCTGCCCGCTATTGTGACGGCGGAGATGCTGGGAGTCCCGATCAGAGACCACCGCCAATTGAAAGACTGGACGGCCGTTTTTGCGGAGATGTTGGGAAACTTCCAGCATAACCCGGACCACGTGCCGAAAGTTCTGCGTGCGTTGGAGGAGATGCTCGAATATTTCCGCGAACGCGTTCGCGAACTGCGAGCACATCCGCGTGAAGGACTGATCAACTCATTGCTGACAGCTGAAATCAACGGAGACCGGTTGACCGAGGAAGAGGTGATCGCAAACTCCATCGTCACTATGGTGGGCGGACAGGAAACCACCACGAATCTCATCGGCAACGGCTTGCTGGCGCTGTTGCGTTATCCCGCAGAGATGCAGAGGCTTCGTGACGATCCAGGGTTGATACCTTCCGCGGTCGAAGAGTTGTTACGGTACGAGAGCCCCAGCCAGCACACCGCGCGTCTGGCGCGCGCAGACGTGGAATTAGGCGGCCGGAAAATCCGCAAGAGAGACGCAGTCATAGCGGTCATGGGCGCGGCCAATCGCGATCCCGAGAGGTTCCCTGATCCGGACAGGCTGGACCTTGCTCGAACAGACAACCGGCATCTTGCCTTTGGTTGGGCGGCCCACTTCTGTTTCGGCGCAGCGCTGGCGCGCATTGAAGGCCAGGTTTCCTTCTCTACCATCCTGCGGCGCATGCCTGACCTGGCGCTGCAGCAGGCGCCGTTGCGGTGGCGGACAAACCTTGGACTGAGAGGCCTGGTCGCTCTGCCGGTCAGATACTAAGCATGACGAACCGGTAATTTAGGAGGAGTTTATCCATGCAGAAAGAGCTCGCTCAATCTGAGGCCAAACGACTTTTGCTGGAGAAATGCTTGCGGGGAGAAGTGGCACTCGATGAAGCAAGTCGCGCCCAAACAGGAGACGCAAAACCGCAGCCCGCCTCCTCTGACCGCTCCGAACCGGAGTCACAGCAATACCAGGCAAGTATTCCTTCGTCAACAAGCGACCGCGCGAAGCCGCGGCCTGCTCTTGATGGAAGGAGCAATCGTAGGTCTCTGGTCAGACAAGCTTTTAACAGGTTTCTGCATCTTCTCTGCCGCTTCGGCCCCGGAGGGGAGACCGTGCGACCGTTCCTCCATCGCGCGAGAGGGGTAAAAATTGGCAAGAACGTCTGGATAGGAGATGACGTTTACCTCGATAACGAGTTTCCTGAGCGTATCGAGCTTGAGGATGGAGCAATGATTGAGTTGCGGGCCACGATTCTGGCGCACACCCATGGCGCCGGGAGAGTGGTAATCGGCAAAAATGCTGTTGTTGGTGCAGGGGCCGTCGTTGTTACTTCCGGAAACAGGACAATCGTTATCGGCGAAGGCTCGGTCATCATGGCTTCATCTCTGGTAACTGGAAGTATCGCGCCATATACGTTGTATGGCTCGGATGCCTCCAAGCCTCTGGCCAGAATCACAAAACCATTTACACCCGAGACGACCTACGAAGAATTCATGACATCGCTACGTCCGCTCCCGCGCTGACCCCGCGCCACTCTACCATGCTCCGCGTTTCTATCCAATGACACCAATGCAACCTGAACCGATACTGCTGTACCACATTCGCCTTACGCCGGATGACGTGTGTCTCCAGCGGCTGATCGAGTTCTTTGGCCTGAGCTGCAAAACTGTGGACGCATCCACCTTTGACGCGGAATTGCACCGGGCGGCAGACCATGATCTTTGCATCCTCGCGAGCGCCACAACCATTGACAGGTGGTGCCACAACCATCCTGATCGTGCCGCTGCCCTTGACGGCTTGCGCCAAAAGGCTTCATTTCTGTTCCTGTATGGTTTTGCGCCAGGGAAATCTCTGGCCTACATCGCAGGCAGATTGAGCGACGGAGCAATAGAAGATGTGCGGGCGCTCACAGGTACCGGACTTAGCTATCGGGTAAGCTCTTCTGAGCCGGGGATCACAAGGGAATTTTCCGGGCTCTCATTCGATTGCGCCCGCAATGACACTGACGCTGGCTTCGTATGCTCGGCGAATTCCAGCGGCGCGGTTCCTCTGGTAACCATCAACGACATGCCATTTTGGGTTGTTGTAGAGAAAAATCTCTGCAAAACATTTCTGCTGGCGTGCAGCGCCGTTGTAGATATCCAGGAGCAGGTCAACGGCATTGATGTTGGAATATATTTTTCCCGGCTCCTTCCGGCAGCGATGTTTCTCCGGTGGGTTTTCAAAACCCGCTGCTGGCATGGCAAACATCGCTTCGCCAACTTCATTATTGATGACCCGCCGCTGAAGCGCTCCTATGGATACCTGAACTACCGGAACCTGCTAACCCAAATGGACAGGTGCGAGTTTGCGAGCACAATTGCCTTCATTCCATGGAACTACAAACGGACTGACAATCGCGTGGCGCAACTTTTCCGGGAGCGGATGGACAGACTATCTCTTTGCGTGCATGGCTGCGACCATACCACAGCGGAGTTTTCGTCCACGGATTTGGCTGTCCTCAATTCCAAAGTGCAACTGGCATCAGCAAGGATGAACAGTCTTGAGCAATGGAATGGCCTCTCTTACTCGAAAACAATGGTGTTCCCCCAGGGACGATTCTCTACCGGAGCATTAACCGCCCTCAAAGCCAACAATTACCTCGCCGCTGTAAATTCATCTCCATTACCTTCATATTCAGGCGACTATGGGTCCCTTACGGTTGCCGATTTCCTGACGCCTGCCGTTACCAGGCACGGAGGATTCCCGGTATTCGTGCGCCGCTATCCTGCCGGATTGGAGCAGTTCGCTTTTGATCTATTTTTTGGAAAACCCCTGCTCGTCGTGGAACACCACGCGTATTTCAAGGACGGCGGCGCGCGTCTTGCGGAATTTGTTACCCGGATCAACTCTTTCAAGGAACTGCAATGGGCCGGATTGCAGGACATAATGAAGAAGAGCTATCTCGAGCGCGAAATATCCAACGAGATCACCGCCTGCATGCTCTATACAAACCACCACGTCATTGAGAACCACGCCGAGCGTGAGCGGACATTTATCGTAACTAAGTTCGAGACAGGCGATGTTCCTGTTCAACACGTGCTGGTTAACGGCGTGGCAACCAGATTCATGATGATCGACAACGTGCTGGAGTTTGCAACGCGAATTCCGGCGCTCTCATCGACAGTGGTACAGATTGTTTATAGGAATTCGCTGCCTCATACGGAGTTGGAGCGGGGATTTGCAAGCCGGAGCCACGTATGGGCACACCGCATGCTAAGCGAGTTCAGGGACAACGTTCTTTGCCGGAGTGGGTTCCTGCTCGCCGGTGCTCAGGCTTTACGCCGTGGATTTTCAGGCCACGGCGCTGTTAATCCGCGGCAAAATCATGTGGCCAGTAGTGTCTACAGTGCTGAACGATGACACCTGCCGCGGGGAGATTCTGAATACTCAAAGCCTGAGCGAGAAACAGTCCAGTCAAGGTTGCTCCGTTTGCCTGGGATGCAGAACGCCTCAGAGGAGCATCCTGCTACTTCGTTAAGAGATTCAACAATGCTACTTCGAGAGATTGGCCGACGTCTCGGAAAGCTAAGTTGGCTCCGGCTGACGGGCGCAGCAGAGGACGTGACCGCGCGGAACCAGATTCTTGAATGCGGCGGCCAAGCTGCGGCATGTAACAGTGAACGACGCAAGGGGCCTGAGCGCCGGTTAGAAGTGCGCCACGGAACTAATGGCCACGGGGCTGCATCATCGCCAACCATGCGGCGAAAAACAGACAAGCCTGCTCGCGCCGGTGCGTCAGCAGGCAAGAATGTCTCTCCCGGAGATATCGCCCGGAGAATATTAGGTGCCGATTCGGGAGCTACCATCAGCAAGGTCCTGGTAATCGGAACTGACGGATCAGAGCCCGTCACACGCATGGAAATACATTTTGCCGATCCGGAGCGAGTCCCGGCGGCCTTCGCGTCATTAGCAGCTACTCTGCAAAGCAGCGGGTTCGATTTGAATACACTGGGGAACTCCAGCATACCTGCAACCGAGATTTGGTTGACATATCCCCTGAATGACCGGAATAAAGCGTCGCTGTCCTGTGCTGCGCGGGTCGGAGAACAGCAGGCCGCGGCGGTTGCCGTCCAATCCGCCTCTCCGCGCGGCCAGACAGATAATCGCGCGTATTCGCGGGGCGGCAGAAGTTGGTTTGGGAAGCGCGCAGTTCGCGAGAACGCGGTAAAGACAATCGAGAGCAAACGTCATGAGCAGAAACTATGAACTGATACGCAAAGCGGGGGATGCGATTCACGCGCACCGGGAAACTGGAAAGTACATCCCTCCCTTGCCGCCTGGTGTACCCATAGCAGAGATGGGGACGGTCAGCGAGCAACCTAAAGACCTGGATGTAAACATCCACAACTTGTTGCAGGCTATTTTTCGCCGGCGCAATTGGATTTACCTTTGGACGCTAATCATGCTGGCGGCCGCGGGATTGGTCTGCGTTTTTATGACTCCCCAGTACAAAGCGGAGTCTAAGCTGGAAATCCTGAAACAGGATACCAGCGGCCTGTCACTCAACACCGGGGGCGCAGCTTCTGAAGTCAGCTCAGACCCGCTCGATTTCAACATGACTCTCCAGACCCAATTGGCGGTCCTGAAATCGGACGTTCTTGCCTGGCAGGTCATGAAGGAACTGAAACTCGTCGATGCCAAAGACGTGACTTTCCCAAACGCTGCTGCCGCTCCCGCATCTATCGAAGCCGGCAACACCGCGCCCGACAAAGAGGCTGCTCGTGCCCTTAAGAAATTCAAAGCGAACCTCAAAGTCAACGCCATTTCGGGCACGCGCCTCATCGCGGTCAGCTACATGCATCCAGATCCGAACATGGCTGCTAAGATCGCGAACCAACTGGTATCAGACTTCGTCGAATACAACTTTCAAATCCGTTATAACGCAACCACCAAAGCCACAGAGTGGCTCGGGCCCCAATTGGTTGAGCTTAAGTCTCAGTTGGAGCAGTCACAGCAGCGTGCTGTTCAACTGCAGAAGGAGTCCGGAATTTTTGGGCAGGATGAGCATAACAATATTGTCCTTACACGCCTGGAACAACTCAATAACCAGGTAACCAGCGCTGAAGCTGACCGGGTCGTCAAGGAAAGCGTTTACAGGCTTTCCCGCAGCGGGAACCCTGAACTAATTGCCGGGATGCTTGGAGCGCAGCCCGAACGGAACATGCCTGAAGCAGCGAATCCTGCATCGCTGCTGAATAACCTTCGCCAGCAGGAGGCCACGCTCAAATCGGAATATGCGGATGCCTCGACTAAGTATGGCCCCGCCTATCCACGGTTGATCCAGATCAAGGAGAAGCTCAACTCTGTGCGCTCATCCCTTGCAGCGGAACTCGGCAAGGTGGCCGGGCGGGCGAAGAGTGAATATGAACTGGCAGCTTCGCGCGAAGCCGCTGCCCGCAAAGCATTTGCCGAGCAGAAGGCAATCGCAGCGCAGATGAACGACAAAGCAACCGACTTCCTGATCGCTAAACACGAAGCCGAATCCAACCGGGTGCTGTACGAGCATTTGCTGGAGAAGCTTAAGGAGGCCGCAGTATTGGCGGGTTTACATTCGAATGTTCTTCACGTTGTTGATCCCGCCAGAGCTCCCACGGTTGCGTCCAAGCCCAATGTGCCGCTTTATCTCGGCTTTGGCGTCCTCTCCGGGCTGTTCCTTGGCCTGGTGAGTGTGTTTATCGTTGAGGCCATGGACCGCACTGTACGCGATGTGCAAGCGATTGAAACTACCACCCGCGTTCCCGTGTTGGGAGTAATTCCAGACGCCAGCCTGGTGCCTGATAACGGGTTCAAGCTCCTGCCGAAGCCGAGCATGCGGGAATCTGCAAACGGCACAGCGCAGGACGCGCTCTTTCGCGGCTTGGGCAATCCTGCTGTCGCGGAGGCTTTTCGAGCGGTGCGAACATCCTTATTACTGTCGCGGCTTGACGAATCCTCCAAAGTTCTCATGGTCACGAGCGGCATGCCGCAGGAAGGAAAAAGCTTCGTTTCGTTAAACCTGGCTGCGGCATTCACATATAGCGGCTCCAGAGTTTTGTTAGTCGATGCTGACCTGCAACGCGGAAGCCTCAGTAGGGCCCTTAGCCAGCGCGCAGGAATGGGCTTGAGCGATGTGGTTCGAGGAGCGCCGAATTTCGGCGCACATCTCCCCTCAAGCGAAATGCTGCTGAAGCATTTGAACGCATCGGCGGCATACAGGCAGATTGACGACATTCCGGGACTGACATTCATGCCGGCGGGCGACTGCTCTCTTGATGCATCTGAGTTGCTGGGATCGCACCAGATGAGTGCAATCATTGAGAGTTGGCGTGATCAGTTCGATTACGTCCTGATCGATACTCCTCCCATTTTGCCCCTTACCGATGCAGTGGTTCTCTCCCGCAAAGTCGACGCCGTCATTGTTGTAGTTCGCTTTGCGGTCACCAGTCAGCCCTGCATTCAGCGGACCATAAGACTACTAAGAGATGTGCAAGCGCCAAGGCTCGGGATGCTGATCAACGCGATGGACCGTAATTCTCCAGAGTACTACCAATACTCCGGATTTTATGGCGGCTACGACTACGGTAACCGGCATCTTGAAATTCCCAGTGGCCCGGGCTCTTCTCCATCACAGACATAAGGGAAATCATATGAAGCAACACCCATTGAAGAACTCAGTTTGGCTCGGAATTGTGCTTGCCCTGATGCTGGTCGCAGTCAGCTCACCCATAGCTCGTGCACAGCAGGATCAGGGCAACAGCCAGGGACCCTCGACCAAAGAAATGCCTGCGCCTTTAAAAATTGCTCCCGGTGATCTGCTGCATATTACGGTTTTCGACGTCCCGGAGATGACGCAGGACGTGCGCATAGGCGCCAAAGGAGAAGCCCAACTGGCGCTGATAGGGAACATCGACCTAGCGGAATTGACCGGCGACGAGGCGGCGGAAGCGATTGCGCGCGAGCTTCGCAACCGGAAACTGCTACTCAGTCCACAGGTCAACGTTCTGATAAAGGAGTTTGCCAGCCAAGGTGTTTCTGTCATCGGAGAGGTGCAGCATCCGGGTGTCTTCCAGGTGCTCGGCGTGCGCAGCCTGCTCGATGTCATTTCCATGGCAGGTGGCCTCACCAACGTGGCCGATACGCGAATCACCGTGAAACGGCGCCGTGGATCGGAACAACCGATCACAGTCAAATTGAAGAACGATGACCCGGAGGCTTCCCTTACCAACAATGTCCAGATTTACCCTGGAGATTTGATCGTAGTGCCGCGGGCGGGAATCGTGTACGTACTTGGCGACGTAAACCGTCCGGGAGGCTTTGTAATGCAGGACAGCGGGAAAATCACTCTACTGCAGGCATTGGCCCAGGCCGGGGGCGCCAGCAAGAGCGCTTCGTTGAGTAAAACTGTTCTGATGCGCAAAAATGAGCAAGGCTATGCGACGACCAAGCTGCACGTCGGCAAGATACAGAAGGGAGAAGCGCCCGACCTCGACCTTCACTCCAACGATATTCTCTTTGTTCCGAATAACCGTCTAAAGAATGCGCTAAGCGGCACTCAAAGCGTCCTCAGTTCGATCGGGAGCGCATCGATTTATGCCGTTGTCCATTAAACTCGCGGTTCGCGAATAACCATCTTTTAGCCACCGCTGAGCAATGGCGTCTCCCATTAAGGATACAAATACTACACGCGGCTGGTGGCGGGTCTCATTGCGGGAAGGTTTGCGGAAGAGCATCAGCTCTCAGATTGCACGGAATGCCTCATGGATGCTAAGCGGTCATGGCTTGCAATTGCTCGGCCGGATGGGCTATTTCATCATCATTGCCCACGCTCTTGGGCCCACCGGCTACGGAAGCTTTGTGGCCTGCTCCGCCCTGATAGGAATGATGTCGCCGTTCGCCTCGTGCGGTACCGGGCACGTCATGATCAAGTACGTCGCGCGGGACCGGAATGTGCTGGCAGTTTATCTGGGCAATGCACTTCTTGTGACGGCGGCTTCGGGCTCGGTCTTGATGCTATTCGCGCTCATCCTCAGGCCCTATGTGCTTCCGGAGTCATCCACAGCCGCAATGCTGATCGCAGTAGCGATCTCGGACCTGTTCGGAATGGAAATGACCAACATTTGCTTGCAGGTGTTCCTGGCTCTGGAGCAGGGGCGGCGTTTCTCCCATCTGATGGCATTTTCCACCGGCGTGCGTTTGGTAGCTGCAATCATATTGTTAGCTGTAGGGTCTACGGCGGCTCACTGGGCATATTTGTATGCCGCCTCGGCTGTAATCGCAACCATCACTGGGATCATCGCGGTGAGCCGGTACTGCACGCCGCCGCGTTTTCAGTTGAATCTCTTCTTCCCTTCCGTACGCGAGGGGTTTCACTTTGCCACCTCGCTCGCATCTCAGTCCGTCTACAACGATATTGATAAGACGATGCTTGCGCGCCTGAGCACAGTGGAAGCAGCGGCCATCTACGCAGCGGCCTACCGCTTTATTGAAGCGGCGATCCTGCCCATCCGCTCCGTCGCAAACGCCGCTTATCCTGAATTCTTCCGCCTCGGCGTGCAGGGTGTTACGCCCGGTTTCGGATTCGCACGGCGAATCCTCCGACGTTCGATCCTATACGGATTAGGCGTGGCTGTTGTCCTGTTTGCTGCGGCTGGATTCGTCCCGATGGTCCTGGGGCATGCTTACCAGGATAGCGTTACAGCACTGCGATGGTTGTGTCTGATGCCAGTCATCAAATGCGTGCATATTTTCCTTTCCGATACGCTGACCGGATCGAACTACCAATGGCAAACGTCGTCAGCTCAGATTGCGGTAGCCATTTTCAACGTCGCCATCAATTTCTGGCTCATCGTAACGTTCTCCTGGCGAGGCGCCGCCTGGTCCAGTTTGGCGACGGATGGGCTGCTTATGGTGCTTTTGTACATGATCATCCACTGGCATCTGCGGCGCGAGCGCCCGTTGAGCGGGCCGGCGAGTCCACAACCTGTTGCCGCGGGGGAGCGGTAAAGCATGGCTTCATACAACCCAGGTAAGCTCCATGCCAGTTCCTATAGCGCTTATGTCCATGCCGGACCTACTGCGTACTATGACGCTGCTTATGTTTCACTAGGCACGCGCTCAAGCCTGGAAAAGCTTTATTCCATGCTGGAGAAACTATTCGTGTTCCTGCTGCTCCTCTCCAGCATGAATGTGATCACCGCGCTTTCGCCATCGTCGAAAGAACAGACTGATCTCAGGGTGTTCTCGGCCAATATGGACACGTCCAGTGTCTTCATTGATGCGGCTATCTACATGTACGGAGTCGCGCTTATGTTGATGCGTTGGCGGCAGGTCCTTCGCGCGGCACGCACGGCATGGCCGCTGCTGGCGCTTGCAGGATTGGCGTTCTTATCGACCGCCTGGAGCGTTGAGCCAATGCTGACGTTACGCAGAAGCGTGTTGCTGCTCGCGTCCACAATGATCGCGATTTATGTTGGCGAGCGATATTCCATCAAAGCCTTTGCGCACCTGCTTGCCCAGACTTTCTGCTGGATGATTGTGCTGGTGCTTCTGGTCTATCTCGTCGCACCCGAGTATGTAATTGACCATTCTGCCTATGGGGGCGCATGGAGGGGATTATCGACCTATAAGAATACCTTTGGCGAGCACATGGCGGTTGCAGTTTTGCTCCTTGCTCTGGTCAGATTTCGCCGCTTTCCCTGGCTTCGTTATGTGTTTCTTCTCCTTGCAGCCGGCTTGCTCTTTCTTTCGCATTCCGCCACCGCGGTGGTTTGCGGTGTTTTAACGCTTGCCGCAGTCCCATTGTGGCGGCTAATGCGCGGCAGGCAGCGCTTGCTTGTTGGTGTCCTGGTGGCTCTCACCTTTTTTCTGGGAATTTATTGGTTACTTGCGTTTCCTGAGACGATCTTTCAGGTATTGGGTCGCGACGCCACATTGACCGGACGAACGGATTTGTGGTCCAAGCTGCTTCCGGTCATTGGGAATCGCCCCGTCCTGGGCTATGGGTATGCCGCTTTTTGGACCGGTTCGAACGCTGAAGTGCTGAATGTCTGGATCGGAGCGGGACGGCTGGTTCCAATCGCTGATAACGGTTACATCGATCTCTGCCTCAGCCTTGGCGCCGCTGGTTTAGCTCTCTTCTTAGGTGTGTTCACCGGCGCTTTCCGCAAGGCGATGGCGTACCTCAGGTCAGAACACGGATTCATCGGCTTGTGGCCGATCACTTACTTGTGCATATTCGCCGCGGACAATATATGCGAGAGTGCGCTGTTAACCCGCGGCACGTTCCCATTTCTGGTTTTCGCGATTGTCACCACATCATTGGCGTTGAGCCATAAGCGCGCCATGGCGGCTGCGCGGACCGCCAACCCTCAGCCAATCATGTGGGAACTGAATCGTCCTGTGATCTCACGCTAGCGCTCGTCTCAATCATGTCAGTAACTCACATATCAACTGCTCCGGAAACTCGCTTGCGGGATTCCGCAGATGGTTTTGGCGCAGCCGGGCATCTTCGCATGAGAGTCCTCTGGATTCCTCACAAGGACTGGCCGTCTCTTGACGGACAGCGCGAACGATGGCTGCTCGATAGCTGGCCGGACTCTGAAGACGAGCTGCACATTTTGACGTGGCAACCGGCGCGCGACATCGGCAACCCGCTCTCATCTCTTGGTTGGTCTACCTTTCAGCAAGGGCGCATAACCGTCCACAGCCGGCCTCGGATCCCGAATGTGGTGGGCCGCCATGTGATGGGTCGCTTTGGGAAGGACAACCCCAGAGGGCTCTGGATCAACGAACAACTCTTCCGTTTTTATGCCAGGCAACTTGTCCGCAAATTGGACATCGACGTCGTGATTTATGGCCTCGGCCATAGAGCCGTTGGCTTGCCGCCATTCGATCTGCCCGTTGCCAAGGTGTTCGACTGTTTGGATCTCATCACGTATCAGGACGTCGAGGCGGAGTACATCGCCAACAGTGACCTGGTGATGTGCACATCCCGCGTGCTTGTTGACCGTTTGCAGAGGTTCGGAAAACAAGGAGTCTACGTTCCAAACGGCGTGAGCATGAGCCGGATCGCCCGCGGTCAACGCGATCGCACCCGGGCAGAGCTCGGGCTCCAGGGAAAGAAGGTGGTGAGCCTCATCGGCCTGACCAGCAGCCCATCTCTGTTTTTCGTAGATGCCCTGGCGCTCGCGGCCCGGCAGGTGCCAAATCTCGTCTTCCTTGTGGTTGGCGGAGGCGATCTTCTCCGCCCCATCATGGAGCGCTGCAGCCAGCTCGACTTGCCATTTGTGGCAACAGGATGGGTTCCCAACAAACAGATAGGCCACTACTTCGCGGCAACGGATCTCGGTTTGTATCCCGGTGATTCCAACCCATACTTTGACGCCGCGTGCCCGCTCAAAGTGCTTGAATACACGGCTGCCCGCCGGCCTGTAGTGGCCACGGACCTTGAGGAACTCCGGCGTCTGGCATTTCCCAACGTGCGCCTGGCGCCGCCAGATCCGGAGCGCTTCGCTTCAGCAATCATCACATCACTTCGCGAGCCGGCGGAGTTCGCTGATGTCTCCGGTTTCGAGTGGGCCACGCTCGCACAGACCGTCAGGCAGACGCTTGCAAAACTCGTCCAGGAGCGGCGCCAATGAACAGCCGGCAAGTTCGACACACAACTGTTCTGGTGGTGCTTGGCACCCGGCCGGAGGCGATCAAGCTTGCACCGGTCATTACGGAACTGCGCCGTCACCCCGACGTGATAACCTGCGTGTGCGTGACCGGCCAGCACAGAGAAATGGTCCAGCCGATCCTCGAACTATTCGACGTGCGTCCTGACGTTGATCTCGCACTCATGACGCCGGACCAGCGGCTCTCTTCTTTGACCGCCGCTGTCATCATGCGGCTCGAAGAAGTTGTTGTCTCCACGGCGCCCGATTGGGTGGTACTGCAGGGTGACACGACCTCTGCCATGTCGGCTGCGCTGGCTGCATTCTACCGGCGAGCACCCGTCGCGCATGTCGAAGCAGGGCTCCGGACACATGATCTGGCTCGTCCTTTCCCTGAGGAAGCAAATCGCCGCATCGCGGACGCACTTGCCACGGTCCACTTCGCGCCAACGGAGTTAGCTCGCTGCAATCTGCTGCGCGAAGGGGCTGACAATTCCACCATCTATGTCACCGGTAACACTGTTGTCGATGCGCTACTGACAGTCGGAAGCCTGCCTGAGGACGGCCTAAGCGGTCTACTAGCTTGTCTGCCTGCGAACCGGCGCATCATTTTAATGACGGCGCATCGCCGCGAAAGTTTCGGGACAGGTCTTCGAGATATCTGCCAGGCAGTCCGTGAGATTGTCGATGCCGTTCCAGATGTTCAATGCGTGTATCCCGTACACCTGAATCCAAACGTGCAGGAGCCCGCGCGCGCCATTCTGGCCGGCCACGAACGGATATCTCTAATTCCGCCGCTGGACTACGTTTCTTTGGTTCACCTGATGCGCCGGTCAACGTTGATCCTTACGGATTCTGGGGGCCTCCAGGAGGAAGCGCCCACTTTCGGTAAACCAGTCCTCGTCCTTCGCGACCTCACGGAACGGCCCGAGGCCGTTCAGGCAGGCTGTGCCCGGATTGTCGGCACGGACAGGCGAGTGATTGTTTCAGCAGCGCTCGAATTACTGAGTGATCGCTCGGCTTATGACCGCATGGCGAAAGTCGCGAACCCGTTCGGTGATGGACACGCGAGCAAACGAATCGTCCGCGTGCTCCGTAATTGGCCGGTTGCAGGCGCCAGCCCACGCGGCGCGGATTTGGGAAGAGCGGCACAAGCAACTGATGCGGTCCGTGCGGACAGAATCGCGGCTCTCACCGCCAATCAGGAATGAACGATTGACTTTATGGCGGCACGCCCACCGGTGGATAGTGCGCATTCAGTTTCGAATGACGGCTGGACACAAGGAAAAGAAGACATGTTGATCCAAGCGATCCGGCAGACCGATGGAAACCTGACACTTGGAAGCTTTCACGAATCGCTCCGCAGGAGGATAACTCATGAGTGACAACAGGACGGTGCTGGTCGTCGGGCTCGGGGAGGTGGGCAAACCTCTACTGGCTATTCTTTCGCAACACTATCAGACCGTTGGAATCGACATAAAAGACCCGTCTGAGCAAATTGAGCGCGCCGATGTAATGCACATTTGCTATCCGTTTGAGATTTACGATTTTGTCGGCGAAACGGTGCGATATATAGGCCGTTACAAGCCCGCGCTGACAATCATCAACAGCACGGTGGGAGTGGGCACAACGCGCAAAGTCGCGGCGGGCGCCAGCGCGGACGTGGTGCATAGTCCGGTGCGGGGCAAGCACGCGCACATGCAGGAAGAGATGCTCTTTTATACGAAATTTATCGGCGCCCTGGATTCCACAGCGGCCCACAATGCCGCGCTGCACTTTGAAGCTTGCGGCCTCAAGACAAAAGTTCTTTCGTCTCCGGAGGCCACCGAACTCGGCAAACTGGCCGAGACGACTTACTTCGGAATGATGATTGCCTGGGCGCAGGAAGTGGAAAGATACTGCGACCGGACAGGCACGAACTATAGCGAAGTCATCTCCTTGTTCGACGAAATCAAGTTCTTTCCGCCGGTCAAGTACTTCCCGGGGACCATCGGAGGCCATTGCGTGATGCGGAATATCGAAATTCTCTCGAGAGTTGACCGCTCAGCTCTTTTGCAAACGATCCAGGCTTCAAATGAGAAGAAAATCGAGCGTGAAGCCCGCAAACACGCGGAGCAAAGCGACTGTCCTGCGCTCGCAGCCACTCCAAAAGAATAGAAGGTCGCGCCCCGACAGTTGTCCCTGCAACGGCTGACCGCCGCAGATAGCGTGCATTTTATGTCTCGTCGTTACGAAGATGCCTTGGAAGATGACCCCGCCATGAACTCGGCCATTATCGCCGGATCCACAGAGCCATCGAGCATGTGCGAGTTGCTCGCCGAGCGGGAGGCTGGTACGGAGTCCAGACCTCTGCAGGGCAAACGCGTCGGGATAGTCGTGCTGTCCGCCTATCCGTTTGATCCCCGGCCGCGTCGCACCGCTGATGTACTGGTGCGCGAAGGCATGAGCGTCGATTACATTTGCGTGGCAGACGGCAAGGCTCCGTGGCGCGAGAAGACGAACGGCCTGAACGTCTTCCGCGTTCCCATCAACCATCAGCGCGGCGGAAAGCTCGGCTATGCCTGTCAGTACTCGGCATTCATTCTGGCCTCCGCTGCTATTCTTGCCGCGCGCTCGCGGCGGCATCGATATGACCTGATTTTTATCAATAATATGCCGGACATTCTCGTGGTGAGCGCGCTGCTGCCGAAGCTATTTGGCGCAAGGGTCATCCTGGACTTGCACGATCCCATGCCTGAACTCATGATGACGATCTTTGGCAAAGATCCTGGCAGCAAGAGCGTGCGGCTGCTGAAGTTTCTGGAAAAATGGAGTGCCGCGCGCGCGCACCAGGTGCTGGTACCCAATGTGGCGTGCCGCCGTCTTTTGGCTTCCCGCAGTTGTCCGGAGGAGAGGATTGCCGTCATGATGAATTCGCCTGATGAATCCATCTTTCCTTTTCGTCCCGCATGCTCACAACCGGCAAGTAATGACTCATTCGTTGTCATGTATCACGGCACTTTGGTCGAGCGAAATGGTCTGGACATTGCGGTAGAGTCGTTCGCGTGTCTTCGCAATCAACTGCCCACGGCGCAATTGCATATCTATGGCAAAGCGACTCCTTTCCTGGAAAGAATCATGCAATCGGTAAGGGAACACGGTCTACAGCAAAACGTGCTTCATCTCGGAGAAAGGCCATTGGAACAAATTGTTGGCGCGATTGACGCTTGTGACGTTGGCCTCATCCCAAATCGTCGCAATGCATTCACCCATATCAATACGCCTACCCGCATTTTCGAGTACCTGGCACGCGGCAAGCCGGTGATTGCTCCACGCACGGCGGGCATTCAGGATTATTTCGATGAAGAATCCCTTTTCTTCTTCGAGGCGGGAAACGCAGATGAACTGGCAAGGCAAATCGAATTTGTCGCTTCCCATCCAAGAGAGGCTTTGACCGTTACGGAACGAGGCCAGCAAGTTTACCAGGCCCACGCATGGAGGCAGGAACGGCAGGCTCTTGTACGAGTGGTGGAAAAACTCTTCGACCGAAAAGAGGAACGCAACGGCAACCGGATAGACCCAGTCTTCATTCGGCGATAGCGCCAGGGTCAGGACGATTGCTCCCATTACACAATGTTGAACGAAAGAAAAGATAAATGAATAATTTTCTTCGTGTCCTCGCCTGGCCGGCTTTCAAGAACCGCGGCCCTTACAACGTGCTGCTGTATCGGAGCATGCAAACGCTGGGCGCAACGGTGGAAGAATTCAGCGCCTGGCGAATTCTATCGAAGCGGTATGACGTGGTGCATTTGCACTGGCCCGAGTACTGCGTCAACGGACGTGGTGCAATAGCCTCATTGTTCTGGAGCTGCTCGTTGTTTACAGTCATGTGCTGGGTTCGTCTGCGCGGCAGCAAAGTTGTCTGGACTGTCCATAATCTGCAGAGCCATCTCCAGCAACACCCCGGCATCGAACGATATTTTTGGAAAATATTTACCGCGCTCCTCAGCGGATATATTGCCCTCACGGAGACGGGCGCCAAGCGGGCTCGTCATCGCTATCCTGCGCTTCGCTCGAAACGCGGCTTTATCATTCCGCACGGTAATATCCGTGACGCATATTCAGGAGTTGAGATTTCGCGCGAAGAGGCCCGGTTGCGGTTAGGCATTTCTCCATCAGCAAGAGTAGTGGGCTTTTTTGGCTCTGTTGAGCGATACAAAGGCATAACAGAGCTGGTTGAGGCATTTTCGACTTTAGACGACAATCGCGCGGTTCTTTACGCGGCAGGAAAGTGCTATCTGACGCCTCAGGAACGGGCGCACATTGAGCACATCGCCGCGCACGACAGCCGTGTACATCTCCGGCTCGAATATATTCCGGATGCCGATGCTGCCTCTTACATTCGCGCCTCTGATCTGGTCGTACTGCCCTTTCGAGAGATTCTAAACTCCGGCTCCGCGGTGCTCGCGCTCTCACTTGACCGGCCTGTACTAGTGCCGGCCCGGGGAGCAATGCCGGATCTTCAACAGTTTGCCGGCGCTGAGTGGGTCCGACTGTACTCAGGCGAGTTGACCTCTGGAACACTGCAGCAGCGCCTCGATGCTGCGATTGAGGGCGCAGCGATGCGCGGGCGCTGCCGTGCTCTGGAATCCGGTTGGGCAGGACTCGGCTGGAACGATCTGGCCCAGCTCACCCTGGATGCGTACCAGTCCGTGATCGGAGCCGCTCCGCAGTATCGCACTAATGCCAGCAGATCCGGGAAACTCGCTGCGTAACAATGAAAGGCCTTGTTGCGGCAGTCTTTCTTGCAGTAGTTATCATCAGCACGGTTGTGAATCTGCGACACAAATATTCTTCGGCTCCGCATATGAAACCGGTAGCCAAGTCGCTTGCTTCGGATCCTGTCAACGTACCCCATTTTTCGACGCAGCCATCCATCGGCGTATTTGCCGACAGCGGCGGTGGATACACGAGCGCTCAATGCGCCGCTGCTCTTGATGCCAACGCGTCCTCGTTCATGTACAACGGCCACCCGATCAATCAGGAAACCGTTCCGCAGAACCAGCAACAACATTCTGCAGGTCCCCCTGCGACGGGCGTCACTTCACCCGTCAACCAGACGAAACCGAATGCGAGTCAGCTCGCGTACTACGCAAGCGATGGTTATCGCTCCACGGAAATGGATCCGCCGTACACATGGATGAAGCTGGTGGACGGGCAATACACCGGAACCACGGAGATGATTATTCGCTGGGCCGCGTGCAAGTGGGGAATGGACGAAGACATGATTCGCGCTCAGGCAACGGCTGAACACGACACCTGGATTCAGTGGAATGCTGGCGGCGACGAGCGGAAGTCAATCAATCAGTGTCAGGCCGGAAATAGCCCTGATCATAATTCAACAAACCTTTGGGGATATCTGATTTCCAACGCGTGTTATCAATCCTGGTCGATTTGGCAGACTAAGGTGGTCTATTCGAGCCCGAATATCGGCGCGTGGACGACCTGGCCGGCCATCAACGAGAGCACGGCGTTTGCTGTCGATTACCGCTACGCCTCTCAACGCTCCTGTATGAATGGCGATCAATCGGGATTCTTCAACGACAAAGGGACAGGAACCGCGTATCTTGCCGACGTTGCCAACGTAAAGAACAACCCTGACGCCGAATCGCCTCATAAATTCTGGAACCCTGTAACAGCGGCATACGCGACGAATCTCGAATATGTAGCATTCGCCTGTACGGGCTCCCACTACAGCGGCAACTGGATGGATGCCGAGGCGCGGGTTTATTTGAACTCGGTGCTCACGCACTGGAAGAAGAAGGACTGGCTGCCGAAGTAATCGCGACGGGAACGACGGCCAGCATTAGCTGACCTGTTCGCTACTGAACGCTCACCACAACAAAGTCACGACCGCAATCTGCAGATATGCGCACGCACAGGGGCGTTAAACGAATAACCGGAGAAGCCAGTGAACTCTAACACCGGTGGCGCGTGTGATTGTGTCGTCAGTCTGGAGCATTAACTGTAAGGAGAAGCCCAATTGGAATCTTTCTCAAGCAGGATCGCCATGACGCGCAGTACGCACAATTCTCTAGGGCTTCTTCTTATCTTCCTGATCGTTCCACTCATTCCGGCGTGGGGCCAGAATCCGATTGTGGTGGAGAATCAGAACCCCGGCTCCACCAACTGGAACTTAAGTAACAGCGGGAGTGATGCGATTGGCCAGATCAAGGGGTACGCATCAGCGGCGAGCATTAATAAAGGAGAGAGCATCACATTTTTTGTATCCGTTAAACCCGCGCAGACCTTTACGATTGATGTGTATCGGCTGGGATGGTACGGGGGCGCCGGCGGCAGGCTGATGCAACACGTTGACGCTCTTCAGGGAACGCAGCAGGAGACGTGCCCGACAGATCCGACTCTGGGAACAATTGTTTGTGCCTGGGACCCAAGTTTCACGCTCGCGGTGCCTGAAACCTGGACCAGCGGAATATTCGTAGCCGTCTTGAACAATGCTGCAGGCTTTCAAAACTACATTGTGTTTGTAGTTCGAGACGATTCCCGCACCGCCGATCTGCTCTACCAACTGGGCGTGAATACGCTTCAGGCATACAACAACTGGCCGAATGACAATAGCACTGGCAAGAGTCTTTATAATTACAACAGCTTTGGCGCAACGACTATTACTGGATCAACCCGCGCTGCAAAGGTTTCTTTCGATCGTCCTTACCGGGATGATGGCAGCGGCGGACTCTTCTACTGGCAACTTTGGGACCTGTACCTGATCCAATGGCTGGAAAAGAATGGTTATGACGTCGCATATTCCACCGATCTGGACACACACCTCAATGGTTCGCGCCTGCTGAGTTTCAAGGGATTTATGTCGGCCGGCCACGACGAATACTGGTCGAAGCCGATGTATGACAACGTGCAGGCAGCGCGGGACAATGGCGTGAATCTCGCGTTCTTTGGCGCAAATGCACTTTACTGGCAGGTCCGTTACGAGCCGTCCGCAGCCGGAGTGCCGAACCGAATCCTGGTCTGTTACAAGGATCCGAGCATTGACCCTGTGCAAGGTTCCACTACAACCGTACAATGGCGCGATCCTCTTTTGAACCGTCCGGAACAAGCGCTCATGGGCGTGCAGTTCAGCGATGAAAACGGTTCACAAAACTTTCCCTATGTCGTGACCAACAGCTCGAGTTGGGTGTACGGGAACACAGACTTTACTGACGGCTCCAGCGTGCCGGGCATAGTTGGATATGAATGGGACCGTTTTGATTCAACCTTTCCTTCTCCACCTGCTGTGGCCGGCAGCTGGACCCTGCTGGGGAATTCGCCAAGTGTCACAGACGCGGGCAGCGCTGACTCCAGTAACTCGTCAATTTACCAGGCGCAGAGCGGAGCCTGGGTATTTGCTACCGGAACCATGTCGTGGTCTTCGGGATTGAGTGCATCCGGGCTTGCAGATTCACGGATTCAGCAGGCGACCACAAATGTTCTCAACAGATTTATTAGCGGAGCGTCTCCCACCTCTTTCGCTCTTACGGTCACAAAGAGCGGCACAGGCACTGGTACGGTTTCAAGTTCGTCGGCGGGGATTTCCTGCGGGCCGACGTGCTCGGCAAACTTCGACAGTGGCACGGTCGTGAACTTAACCGCGACGCCCGACCCAGGTTCCACGTTTGCCGGTTGGAGTGGCGCCTGCAGCGGTACTGGCGCTTGCAGCGTGACCATGGATGCGGCGAAGTCGGTAAGCGCAAACTTCACCGCAAGCCCCGGGCCCTTCACTCTTACCGTGGCTAAGAGCGGGACAGGCACTGGCACAGTTGCGAGCTCGCCGGCGGGGATTTCCTGCGGATCGACTTGTTCGGCGAGCTTCGCGAACGGCACAGTCGTGAGCTTGACGGCTGCCCCCGACTCCGGTTCCACGTTTGCCGGTTGGAGTGGCGCCTGCAGCGGTACTGGAGCCTGCAGTGTGACCATGGATGCGGCGAAGTCGGTGAGCGCAAACTTCACCGCAAACCCTGGGCCCTTCACTCTTACCGTGGCTAAGAGTGGTGCTGGTACGGGCACAGTTGCAAGTTCGCCGGCGGGGATTGCCTGCGGATCGACTTGTTCGGCGAGCTTTGCGAATGGCACAGTCGTGAGCTTGATGGCCGCCCCTGACTCCGGTTCTACGTTTGCCGGTTGGAGCGGCGCGTGCAGTGGTACTGGAGCATGCAGCGTGACCATGGATGCGGCGAAGTCAGTGAGCGCAAGCTTCAATTCCAATCCCCCTGCAGCGCTCTCCTCGATAACGGTGAGCCCGACGAGTGTGATCGGGGGAAATTCATCCACGGGTACGCTGACGTTGACGCAGGCAGCAGCAAGCAATGTCGTAGTGGCCTTATCGAGCAACAATGCGTCAGCTGCAGTGCCGCCGTCGGTGACCGTGCCGCAAGGCTCGACGACTGCCAGCTTTAGGATTGGGACGACTCCGGTCGCATCCTCGACTGTAGCCAGCATATCAGCCGTTTATAACGGAGTGACAAAGACCGCGACGTTGACAATAACGCGGCCTGCATTGTCCTCGCTAAAGTTGAATCCATCCAAGGTCGTCGGGGGCAACCCATCCACTGGTACTGTTACCCTTAGCGGCGCTGCCCCGCCGGCGGGGGTGACCGTCCAACTTTCGAGCAACAGGACGACGGTGGCAACAGTGCCGTCGAGTGTAACCATCGCGGCGGGGGCGACCGCGGCCACCTTTACAGTCACCACAAATCGCGTCCGTAGTACAACTAACGCCACGATTTCTGGCACGAGCGCTGGTGTGACTAAGTCCGCCGTCCTTTCAGTTACTCGATGATGTAGCGGAGGGGACCGCCACTAGGAGCAGGAAAATAAACCCATAATGGGGTCGCGGCAGGTTCCTGAGAAGGCGCCTGCCGCGATGTCAAGAGAGAATCACGAATGTCGCTAAGCCAACTCTGATGGTATGGCTCAGGCTATGTTTGGGTACCGAGAAATCCTGACCTGATTCCTTGCCTATGGACAGGTCCCTGAGGTACCGCACGCTCCCATGTATGGCACACCTAAGACGCTTGAATCGTCTGTCGTGAGAACAGGGCTTGTTGATTGCAAATGGAAGTCCATCGCGCCCGGGTTCACGAAGAGCGGATTAATGGTCATATCATGTGGGCCCGAGGGTCCCGACGAATTATATTTATCGTTGTAATCCCATGTATAGGAACCACAGTTAGTTCCCATCTGGATACTGGCGGTATGGAAAATGTTATTCTCGAAAGTAAATGTTCCACCGCAACCATTGAAGTTAACCCCTAGAGCTCCTGTGCTTCCTCCGTAACAGGTATTGTTGTAGAACTTCAATGAAAGTGGACCAGATACACCAATGCCTTCAAAGCAGGCGTAGTTGGGCGCTGCACCATAGGCAACGTTTTCCTCATAGGTGCCAGTTTGTGTGTAACCTGACGAATCCTGCTCGGCGTAAAAAGCATTGCCGTTACAGGCTGGATAGGTCTGTCCATTCACCACAGCCGAAGTCGAGCAGTTCACGATATTCTGCTTGAACAACGCGCCGGTCGAGCGTTTGAAGTCGATGCAGTTGTGCGAGCAGCCCGGGCCGACCTTATTCCCCTCAACTACAGGGCTACCGGAATCCTGATCAACCACGACTGCATTATGGCCACCTTCAAGTTTTACTGTGTTGTTAAGGATTTTCGCGCCATATGCGCCGTTGGGATAAGCCACGAAAGCGATTCCCGAGTTGTATCCGTAACTGCCGCTGTCAACGCCAAAACATCCGGAGCACGCGCCAGGATAAGCACCGTACCCGTTGTTGTGGACGTAGTTGTTTTGGATAGTGATACCTGGCTGGACGAGGTAGGAGAATATGATGCCGCCGCTCGTCGTGTTCCGAACTTCAAAGCCATCTATCGTGACATAGGAATTCGCCGCCTGACCAGAAGCACTCGCGCCTACAATGCCATAGGGCCGGCTGGAACCACCGTCGATGACAGGGAGATTTCCGCTGCCATAATTGCCGAAGGTGATTGGGTTGGTTTGGGTGCCGTGGACGTTCGATATGTTCAATTGTTCCGCCCATACGCCTCCCCGTTGGAACAGCACACAGTCGCCTGCCCTGAGACTTGGTTCGAAGGCCACGACGTGTGCAACGGTCTTCCAGGGTGAACTCGTCGAGATGCCGTTGTTGCTATCGCTTCCGGAATTCGACACGTAATATGCCGTTCCCGAGCAACTTGTTCCCGTCGGGGTCGGAGATGGAGTCGGGGTCGGAGATGGAGTCGGGGTCGGAGTCGGAGTCGGAGTCTGGTTCACACCTGTGCCGCTCAGAGTAACTGCAGAAACTGCGGTTGCTGAGTTCGTGCTGAAGGACATCGTCCCGGAGTATGCACTCACCGCCGTCGGTGAAAACGTGACACTGTACGAGGCAGAGCTGCCTGGAGCAATGCTCGTTGAAGTGGGACCAGATACAGCGAATTGCGACGGCGAAATAGAGACGCCACTAACGTTCAGGGTAGCGCTACCCGTATTGGTGATTTTTACGGCCTGAGAGGAGCTACTCGTATTTGTAGCGACTGAACCGAACGCCAGCGAGGTTGGAGTCACGGTGCCCTGGGCCGTTCCCGGGGTGGAACTACCAACGGTTTCCGTCAGAGTGACCGACCCATTCGTGCCGTTGCTGGCCCAGGCACGGACGACCACATGATGTGTGCCTGGCGCCATGCTGACGCTGGTCCTAATGCTGCTCGTGGAGCCTGTGTGGTACACCGAAATGCTGTCAACATAAATGCGCCATCCTGTGATGTTCTTGTCCGAGGTTGCGGAGGCGGCGATCAAAACGGGTGAGGTTACTGTGGAATTATTTGCGGGTGTTGAAACCGTTACGTTGACCCACGCGGACGCCAACACTGGCAACGAAATCACACACAGAACAATGGAAAGAGTCCATCGCATTATTTCTTTTCTCCTAAAAAGTGCTGTGCGCAGCGGACGGGGACTTTCCGAGGTCAACTGCGCATCAGGCGGGTATTTGCGTTCTGCGTTCTCTGTTTAAGGTATTTGGCCGGACAGAGGAATCGAATGGGGGGGACGACCCATTCCCGCTTGGTTTTTTCACTTAAGTAAGCCAGAGTTGATCCCGAGGCGGCACGCAGCAAAAGGGCATGGACTTTGGGGTTGGTCCATCACTCACGGCGCTACGTCATCCTGCTAATCGCGGGAGGAGAATAAAGACGCTCAACGGAACGCAGGAATCACGCACCTCAGCCCGCCTCACTGTAAACCTTGAAGTATTCAGGTTGATTCTGGGCGGAGACATCTTCGGCCATGCATCGGCCCCGGCATCGGCGGATGAAGGGACACGGTGAAACATACGAACAATGCGCTTAAACATGCGAACGATCCAGCTTTTCATGATTTGAGGGAAGCTGTTTCCAAATTACGAACGGCCAATGATGCTATTTCCATTCTCGTTTCGGCGCTGACCTATCAGGTTACGGCCCGGACCCTGAACCAGCACAGGTGCGATTATTGCGGTGAACCGTATCAGGAGCCCGGTCCTATTGCGTGGACATCTCACCATTGCAACGTCCTGTTTGCCGCGGAAACCATCATTTCTGAATGTGTCCAGCACCTTCTTAGAGAACGTGCAGTTGTGAAAAATGAAATTGAGCGATATCTCCCTAATCGCAGCTTTCTGCGTCGCGCAATGTGAACGTGATAATTTCTGGGGCGCTTCATCCCGCGGCAAAGCAAAAAGAAGGTCAGCATCTGGCGGGAAGCATGGCACGCGGCGACTCTGCATCGGTAGCTGCCTTTGAAGAGGTGGCGCATCTCAAGCCGCCGACGCCTTCTCCATACACGCCGCGCCGGACGTTCATGGTGTGTGTGCGAGCTGTTCAAAGATCCCGCATCGAACGGCCATCGCAGCGTGGATGGCATCGTGCGACACATGAAGACGCCGTTAGTGCTGTGGGGATGGCATCCCGGCGAAGGACGCACTCCGATTCCGATGTCTGAGAGTGAGTTCCTGGCAAAAATAAGCGAATGGGCCTCCCAGGGAACAGCCTGTCCTGGCGAAGCCGGTTCATCCTGGCTCCCAGGCGGCACTCACTGATTCCACTTGGCTGGCGTTGAGCCGGCGCCCGTCCGTTCCCGATTTTGGAGTATGCGGGGCAGGAAATCCACTTGTGGAATTGTGCCAGGGAGCTTGCTCCGCTATTCGTATAAGCCAAAGAGCTCTGCCGGGTTCACTTTGAGCGCGCGGGCAAGCTTCAGGATATTGTCGAGGCAAATGTTCTCCTGGCCTCTCTCCACGTAACCGACGAAGTTGCGGTGCGCCTTGATCATCTGGCAAAGCTTCTCCTGGGAAAGGCCACGTTGCGTGCGCAGGGCACGGAGGCGTTCGCCGAAAGGTGAGCGTGAGTCCACCGAATAAGAATCGTGCGCCGTGCCATTTAAATCTACACCTATATAACATGCAATTATATATAGTGTGTTATCCTCTTTGTCCATGGCTGGCATCATGTACGTGGCTTGTTTTACCAGGGACGACGGGGTTTATTCCTGCGGGCATGAGCATGCAAGCATCGCGGACGCGATGAATTGCCTTGTCCCCGATGGCGGAAGTTTTATTCGAGCCTGTGAAGCCGGGGTCTTCCGCTCCCTTCATCAGGGAGAGTTTATCGATTTCCTTGAGGCGCTCAAGAAAATGCCATGGAGCTGGCAGAACAAGGCGCCGGCGGCGCCGCCCGGGCGCGGAGAGTGAGGAAGGCTTTCATCCACAGGATAAACAGAGCGGCTGGCTGAGTCATAACCGTGTTCTGCATCCAAGTAATCAGCCATGCCGATTGCAGTCGCACCACCTGAAACCACAACAGCCACCACTAAGACTCGCGGCAGGTACGTTCGCTGGGGACTGGCGGGGACTGTTGCGCTGGCTGCGATTTTGCTGGGACTGCTGGCGGCCAACTGGCCCTTTACACGCGAAGGCATGATCAAACGGCTGGAGCAGGCGTCTTCCACGCGCGTGGAGATGCGCGGCTTTCAGAAGACTTTCTTCCCATATCCAGGATGCATTGCTGAAGAAGTGACGTTTCGTCCCATCACGTACGGCAACGGACCTGAAGCCCAGGCCCCAATCATTACCATCCGCAGGTTGACGATTGAAAGCACGTTCTTCGGCCTTTTGAGCAAGCCGGGCAGGATCAGGAGCATCGTGGCGGATGGCCTGCGCATTCGCGTTCCTGCCGGGGGCGCCGATCTTCATCCAGCCGCGGGCGCAAAAAGCAACGTCGTAATCGACGTTGTTCAGGCGGAGAACGCTCTGCTTGAGCTGGCTTCCGAACGGCCCGCGGGTAAACCAGTTGTCTTTCCGATCCATCGCGTGCTCTTTCGCGACGTGGGCGGCGGAAACAAAATGCCATTCCAGGTTTCGCTGCATCTGCCCACGCCTCCGGGTGAAGTTCAATCCACCGGCTGGCTTGGCCCCTGGAAGGGTGAAAAGGGAACAGTGAGAAGCACGCCCATTTCGGGTACGTACGTTTTGCAGCGGGCCGATCTGGGCGTTTTCAAGAGTATTTCCGGCGAAGTTTCTTCGCGTGGTCAATTCTCAGGGACCCTGGCGCGCCTCAATGTGGCCGGCAATACTGACACGCCGCAGTTTGAGGTGACGGAGAGCGGCCACCGCTTCCACCTGGCCACTCAATTTCACGCGGTGGTCGACCTGAAAAACGGCGATGTCACCCTGCCCGCCGTGCAAGCCAGGCTGGGCAACACAAGCCTGATTGCGAATGCCAGCATCGCAGGCAAGCCCAAGATTGTGGCACTTAATATCACGCAAGGTAAAGGCGAGATACAGGACCTGGTCCTGCTTTTCTCCGACGGCCGGACTTCACCGGTTACCGGGCCGGTAAGTTTTCAAGTGCAGGCGCTGCTTCCGCCAGAACACCGGCCGTTTAAGCAACGCGTGCAGCTCAACGGAAATTTTATGATCGACCCGGCAAAGTTTACCTCTGCTGAGAGCCAGCGTGGCATTGACCAGCTCAGTGAACGCGCCAAAGGGAAGAAGGACAAAGAAAAAGACCATGATGCGGACGATGACGCAGCCGGTTTTGACCGCGTGCACCCCAGGCTGGACGGCCAACTGACGCTGCGTAACGGCGTGGCGGCTTTTTCACGCTTCTCATTTTCGGTCCCCGGGGCAGAGGGTAATATGAATGGGACCTACAACATTGTTAACAAGCGCGTGAATCTGCGCGGAAAAATGCGGATGAACGCGACCGTCTCCCAGGCCACCACCGGCGCGAAATCCTTTTTCCTGAAAGTTGTGGACCCCTTTTACAAGAAAAAGCATGCGGGCGCTGAAGTCCCAATCACCATGACCGGCGTTTACGGCCACACTCATTTCGCCGCCAAATTGAAGTGAGGCCCTCTCTTACGGGCTGACCCTCATCCTCTCTTCGCCGCAAAAGCTCCGCCTGCCGCTGAACGCGCCAGGGCAATGGCCGTGGCATCATTCTGCGCCGGCGCTCCCGTCATGAATCGCTGGACTTCCTCAACAATCGCCCTACAGACTTCCTGCGCGCTTTTCTCAGAAGCGCCAAGAAGGACCTCTTTTACACGAGGCAATCCAAACTCCTGCGCCTTGCGGCGCGCCTCGACCATCCCTCGCGAAACCAACAGAAGTGCGGCCCCGGGCTGGAGGGCCACGATGGAAGCATCGGCGGCGGCATGGGAGAACAGGCCCAGGGGCAGGCCCGTGGCTCCCAGCTCCGCGATGCCGGTTGCATCCCGCAGCAGACCGGGCGTGTGACCGGCATTCACGTAGCAAACCGTTCCCAAAGCTTCGTTGTAACAACCGGCAAAAGCTGCGCATGGCCAGACGCGCCCCGCGGCTTTCAGGATCGCCCGGTTCATCTGAACACAGACCTCGATCATCGCATCGGCTTCATTGACGTCTTCCTTCGCCAGCAACTGCGCTCCGCAAGACCGTAACGTGCCTTGCGCCGCGCTGACGATTGCGCGGTTCTGGTCGAGCCGTCCGGCAACGTCCAGCAATGCGAACAAGACCCGCGACGGGTTAACGCGAAGATAATCGTGCAGGTCGCCGCCGGTGCGCCGGCCATAAGACGCCGCTGCCAACTGCGCTTGCTGGAGATCCAGGGCAGGGCTCAGCGTGGTCTGCGCAGGATCGGGCGCAGACTTTGCCGCATTAAACAGGGCACACATCGGGAGTTGCTGGAAAAGTTAGCACACAATGGTGGAATACAAAAGCCTCAGGCGGCTTGCTCGCCGCTTCCTGCGATAAACCTGCTCAGGGTCAGAAACCGTATCGTTCGCTGCCCAGCAGGCGCTCCGCGATGCCGCGGCGCAGGGCGATAGCGTTCACCGGCGCGTAGCTGGCATACGATCTCAATCTGGACATGTTCCGCTCCAGATCGGCGCCAGAAGAACAGGCGCTTAGCACGTTTTGTGACGCCGCTTGCATCCTGGTCATTGCATCACGCAGGAACACCTGGCAAGCGTCGTTCGCCGCGCACCTGCCATCGGCCGCAAGATTGCGGCTGCGCAGCAACGTGGATTCCATGGCGAACGTTTCCATGAAGAGATCAGAAAGGCTCATCACCTCTTCCTGACGCTTCTCCAACTCGGCGCCATGTTTCTGGTGGGCGACTCCCAGCGTAAAGAGCGACATTCTTTTTGCGTTGCGAACCAGGTGTATTTCCGGATCAGCGCCGGCTTCGTCCCGCTGGCTGGAGTTGCGCAATTCCTCTTGTGCAGCTTCCAGCAATGGCAAAAGCCCGCGCGCTGCGCGTTTTAACGGCATCCCAGAAATTACCAGACGGTTGATCTCGCTGGTGCCCTCAAAAAGGCGATTGATGCGGGCGTCACGATAGTAGCGTTCGACGGGATAATCCTGGTGAAAACCATAGCCGCCATGGATCTGCACACCCTCGTCGGCAACGTAGTCCAGCATCTCCGCTGCGAAAACTTTTACCATAGAGCATTCAGCCGCGTACTCTTCGGCGGCTTTCAACTCGACCTTGGCGGAGTCTGCGCTGCCATGTTCCGCGCTGCTCAATTGCGCCTGAATCAGCCCTACAACGCGCCACGCCATGGACTCGGTGGCGAAAATCCTGATCGCCATTTCCGCCAGCTTGTGTTGCATGGCGCCAAAGCTGGCAATGGGCAAACCGAATGCCTTGCGCTGCTTGGCGTACTTGATACTGATGGAAAGAATGTTCTTGGCTGCGCCCATTACGGCCGGCCCCAACTTGAGCCGTCCGATGTTCAAAATGTTAAAGGCAATCACGTGGCCGCGGCCCACTTCTCCCAGCACGTTTTCTACAGGCACTCTGACGTTGTCAAAATAGATTGCGGTAGTGGAGCTGCCCTGGATGCCCATCTTGTGCTCTTCTGCGCCGCTGGTCAGGCCGCCGAAGCCGCGCTCGACAATGAATGCCGTAAACTTCTCTCCACCCACCTTGGCGAATACGATGAACACATCCGCCGCGCCGCCATTGGTGATCCACATCTTCTGTCCGTTGAGGATGTAGTGCGTGCCGTCCGAGCTGAGATCGGCACGAGTGCGCGCGGCCAGCGCGTCAGAGCCGGCGAGCGGTTCAGTAAGCGCATAAGCCGCCAACAGCTCGCCGCTCACTAATCGCGGCAGGTACTTCTGCTTCTGCTGTTCGGTGCCAAAGAAAAGAATGGGCAGCGAGCCGATACCGGTGTGCGCGGAGTGCCAGCCTGCGTAAGAGGCGTCGCGTCCCATCACTTCGGCCACCACCATAACGGAAGGCAGGTCCATCTCCATGCCTCCGAATTTTTCCGGGACGGAAATGCCGAGCAATCCCAGCTTGGCCGACTTCCGCAAGATTTCCAGCGCCACGCCGGGCTTCTTCTGGCGGATGGCGGGCAGGTTGGGCTCAACTTCATTCGCCCAGAACTCTTCCACGGTGCGCTCAATGGCGAGATGCTCTTCACTCAGGCGCTCGCGGGTAAAAATTTCTTCCACCGGTGTATCTTCCAGCAGAAAGGCCACGCCTTTTCTGGCGGGGTTCACGGTAGTCGTGGTCGCCATAAAAACTCCTTTGCTCAGCTCGCCCGTTCGAAGAGTCCTGCAGCTCCCTGTCCGCCGCCAACGCACATGGTCACAACGCCATAGCGATGCTTGCGCCGCTCCATCTCATTGGCCATGGTGCCGACCATGCGTGAACCGGTCATGCCGAAGGGATGGCCGATGGCAATCGATCCGCCGTTCACGTTGAGTTTTTCCGGATCGATGCCGAGATGATGGAAGCAATAAACCACCTGTACGGCAAATGCTTCGTTCAGTTCCCAGATGTCGATCTCGTCCATCTTCAATCCTGCGCGCTTCAGCAGCTTGGGTACGGCATAAATCGGGCCGATTCCCATTTCGTCGGCATTGCAGCCGGAGACTTGAAAGCCTCGAAAAACCAACTGATACGGGATGCCCAACTGGTCAGCGCGCTGGCGTGACATCAGCAGCGTAGCGGAAGCGCCATCAGAAAGTTGCGAAGAATTTCCCGCCGTGACCGAGCCCTGGCCGCTGGTGGGATCAAAATGCGGCTTCAGCGCCAGCAGTCCTTCGAGCGTTGTATCGGGACGGTTGCATTCATCCTTGTCGGCTGTGACTTCTTCCTTGCCGACAATTTCGTTGGTCTTCTTGTCCAGAATTCCCTTGGTCACTTTTATGGGCGCGATCTCTTTGTTGAAAAAGCCTTCCTGCTGGGCGCGGGCGGTCCGTTGCTGGCTGAGCAGTGAGTATTCATCCTGCACCTGGCGGCTCACGTTATAGCGCTTGGCCACCACTTCCGCGGTATCGCCCATCACCATATAAATGCCGGGCATGGTGGACTGCAGTTGTGGATTGGGGCTGCTGTCACGGACTGCCATGCTGATGCTCTCAACACCGCCGCCAATCGCCGCGTCCACTCCCTCATGCATGATCTGGTGCGCCGCGATGGCGATGGCCTGCAAGCCGGAAGAGCAGAAGCGGTTGACCGTGGTACCTGCGACCGACGGCGGAAGCCCGGCGAGCATGGCCGCAACGCGCGCGACGTTGTGGCCCTGCGGGCCATGCGGCTGACCGCACCCGAGCACCACGTCTTCGATTTCGGCGGGATCGAGCGCCGGTGTCTTGCGCAGCACGTCCTGAATGCAATGCGCCGCCAGATCATCGGGGCGCGTCAGGTTGAATGATCCGCGAAATGATTTCGCCAGCGCCGTGCGCGAGCTTGTAACTACGACCGCTTCTCTCATCTATCCCCTCAAAATAAATCCTGAATCCAATATAACCCAGCGAATATGGTCTGAGTGCGACGCGCAGCTACATGGCGAGGACCACGCGCCCGGCAATTTTTCCCGCGCGCATGTCTTCGAAAACCGCATTGACGTCAGCCAGCGGGCGCGAGGCCACCTGGCAGTGCAGCTTGCCCGCCGCTGCCAGTGCCAAGACCTGCTTGAGGTCCTCTCGCGTGCCGACTGCTGAGGCTTTGATGTTCACCTCTCCGGCGGCCATCATGATGGCAGGGAAGGAAATCTCATTTGCTGGCAAGCCGACGGCAAGCAGGGTCCCGGTAGGCCGGACGCAGTAAAACGCCGTGTCGTAAGCGGTCTTTGATCCAGATGTCACCAGCACGATGTGGGCACCGCCGAGGCGGCGAATTTCTTTCACTACGTTAGTGGTCGCGGCATTGAATGTGTTCGCGGCGCCGAGCGATTTGGCCAGCGCAAGCTTGTCGTCGGCCACGTCGACCGCTGAAACTTCAAGCCCCAGGTGCACGGCAATCTGGATCGCCAGATGCCCAAGTCCGCCGACGCCGAATACCGCCAGCCGCTGTCCGCGCTGCGGTTTGGCCTGCATGATGGCGCGATAGACGGTGACTCCGGCACAAAACAGCGGCGCGGCCTGCGCCGAGGGCACAGCGTCAGGAATCTTTGTCGCGTGGCTGGCAGGGGCCTTGATGAATTCAGCGTAGCCGCCGTTCACAGTCACGCCGGTAATTTTCTGCTTCACGCAGAGGTTCTCATAGCCCTCGCGGCAGAACTCGCACTCGCCGCAAGTCCAGTAAATCCAGGGCACGCCCACGCGGTCGCCAACCTTGAGCTCGCGCACGCCGGGCCCAAGCTCAACAACCTTGCCCGCAACTTCATGACCCACGATGAGCGGCAGCTTGGTAATGCCTGCAAACTGTTTCCAGTCGCCATCGGCTACATGCAGGTCAGAATGGCATACGCCACTGGCTTCCACCTTGATCAGGACTTCACCCTCACCGAGGACGGGACGCTCGACCTCCTCAATCGACATGGGCTTCTTCAGTTCATGCAAGACTGCGGCCTTCATTGATTTCTCCTCAGAAGCTGCGGCACAGGACGGCTTTTCTCAGGGCCGCGAGCGGCGCGGCGCATTACGGACTCTCCCGCCGGCAGGGATTCAGCAACCACTTTCTTAATCTGCTCGCGCAACCAGCGGTTTGGCGGATCGTTTTCCGTGCTTTCATGCCAGTACATATGGATTTCCAATTGTTGCAGGCTCTTCAGCGGAAACGGATGCAGCCGGTTGTTGAAGCCGGCATTGAGCGTTTCCGCATAGTGTTGCGGTATGGTCAGCAGCATGTCAGTCTCACTCACCACGCGGCACGCGGCAAAATAATGCTGGCAGCGGAGAACAATCCTGCGCTTTCTGCCCGCGCGATTCAACTCCGCATCCACCAGGCTGGGCCCCAACCGGCGCGAGGAAACCAGGATGTGGTCTTGCCTGAGATAGGTATCGAGATCGAGTTCACGCCGGATGGCCGGATGGCCCTTGCGCGCCATCACCATCACGCGGTCTGAAAACAGCGGCGCGTGGCGGAAATTGTCGCTCATGGTGATGGGAATATCGAGAACCAGGTCGAGCGTTCCGCTGGCCAGCTCTTGCTCGATTTCGCGGCGCTTGACGCGCAGGGTGGTAATGGAAATTTCTGGCGCGGCCCTGGTCAGGACCTTGGCCAGCGGCGGCAGGATCATCGACTCCATCAGCTCCCAGAATCCGATCTGGAAATTGCGGCGCGTGTGCGCGGGATCAAAATTGCGGTTCTCATAGAGATTTACTTCCAGGATCTGCAGCGCCTGGCGCACCTCATTGATCATGTTGCGACTGAAAGGAGTGGGCACCATGTTGGCGCCTTCGCGGATAAAGAGCGGGTCTTTCAGCAACTCGCGCAGGCGTTTGAGGGCGTGGCTCATGGCAGGCTGCGTGAGCTTTAGCTGGCGGCCGGCGCGGGTGAGGTTGCCCTCGCGATAGATGGCCTCCAGGACCACGAACAGATTAAGATCGACCTGGCTCAGATGCACGGCACAAATTTTACACTATTACGATGATTCATTTGATGAATTGAGAATAATCGACTAGCCTAATAGAATCCATAAGAACAGTCCTAGAAGGATTCCGTATGAATTTTGACTACACAGATAAAGTCAAAGCGTTGCTGACGCGCCTGCGCGCGTTCATGGATGAGCATATCTATCCCAATGAAAAGCGCTACTACCAGGAAATCGAAAACGACCGCTGGGCCCCGACCAAGGTGATTGAAGAGCTAAAGCCCAAGGCGCGCGCGGCCGGCTTGTGGAACCTGTTTCTGCCCGACGATGAGAATGGCGCAGGGCTTACCAATCTGGAATATGCGCCGCTGTGCGAGATCATGGGCCGCAGCATTCTGGCGCCAGAGGTCTTCAATTGCTCCGCGCCCGACACCGGCAACATGGAAGTGCTGGCGCGTTATGGAACGCCGGAACAAAAAGAACGCTGGCTGAAACCATTGCTGGCGGGCGAGATACGGTCATGTTTTGCCATGACCGAACCTGCTGTGGCGTCGTCCGATGCGACGAACATTCAAGCCAGCATCCGCCGCGAAGGCAACGAATACGTCCTGAATGGACGCAAGTGGTGGTCTTCCGGAGCAGGCGACCCACGCTGCAAGATCGCGATCTTCATGGGCAAGACCGATCCCACGGCGAGGCGGCATCAACAGCAATCCATGGTCCTGGTGCCGATGGACGCGCCGGGAGTAAAGATCGAACGGATGCTGACTGTTTTTGGTTATGACCACGCGCCGCATGGCCACGGCGAAGTGACCTTTGAGAATGTGCGCATTCCCGTTTCCAACATGCTGCTGGGTGAAGGGCGCGGATTTGAGATTGCCCAGGGCCGCCTGGGGCCGGGACGAATTCATCATTGCATGCGCTGCATCGGCGTGTCGGAGCGCGCGCTGGAAACTATGTGCCAGCGCGTGAGGACGCGCGTAGCTTTCGGTAAGCCGCTGGCGGAGCAGGGCACGCTGCGCGCGGACATCGCGCTCTCACGGATGGAAATTGAGCAGGCGCGCCTGCTTACGCTGAAAGCCGCCTACATGATGGATACGGTGGGCAACAAGGCAGCCAAGGCCGAGATAGCAATGATCAAAGTGGTGGCGCCGAATGTGACTCTGCGCGTGCTGGACCGCGCAATTCAGGCGCACGGCGGCGCGGGTGTTTCCCAGGACACGTTCCTTGCAGGCGCATGGGCCAACGTGAGGACGTTGCGGCTGGCGGACGGCCCCGACGAAGTGCACATTGAGTCCATCGCAAAACAAGAGCTGGAAAAAGGCCATCCGCATGTGCTCAAGACTGGCGTGGCACAGGCGAGCGACTAAGCTCACGCTTCCGGTCCGCGCAGGAATGCGCTGACTTCAGGGACATCGCGGAACGGTTGTGCCAGGATCTCCGGCAGGCGCACGCGCTCTTCTGTATTGATTCCCTTCACGCCGATGCAAATCTCTTCCTGGGGCTTGTCGAGCCGGAAGGTGCGATGAATGTGGTCCCACAGCGCCAGGCCACTTGACCAGTTGGTGTTGGCCTCCGCGGGCTCGTTCGAGTGATGAATGCCATGCATCCGCGGCGTAACCAGAAACCAGCTCAGCGCTGATTCGAACTCGCGCAGCAGGCGGACGTTCGAGTGATGAAACAGCACCGAAAGCGAGAGAAACATCTGCCAGTAGCTGAGCGCTTCCGCGTCAACGCCCAGCAGCGCGATTTGTGCGGCGCGATAAGGCACGGAAACCGCGAGCTCACCAAAGTGGAAACGCAACGCGGTGGAAGCGTCTAAATCAAGATCGACGTGGTGGACGGCGTGAAATCGCCACAAGAACGGCACGCGGTGCGTGAGCACATGCCAGAAATAGAGCGTGTAATCCATCAGCAGGACCGCAGCGATGATCTCAAGCGGCCGGGGAAGCCGCAGTTGTTTCAGCAGGCCGAACCGCCGCCGCTCTACCAGGCGGGCCAGAGGCATGACAACCGGCGTTTCCACAAGCTGGGCGGTAAGCGCGCCCAGCGACGCAACTGCAAGGTTGCGGCCATTGCGCCTGAGCTTGGATTCGCGCTCATGCCGCAGCGGGCGCTTGCGCTCCAGCAAGATCAGGCCGGCCAGCGCTCCCAGGCTGAGGGCCATGCGAAAGAAATTCTTCATCCCTGCAACCTTAACCCTGTGGGGCAAAAATGCCAACTCAATCAGAACGCCACGGCATCAGTAAAATAGTGCGAGTATCATCGCCCTGCTGCCGGACGCTCAGGCGTGTATCTTTAATATAGGTTTGGGCCAAAGGGAGGCCCTTGCGCGATGGCTGAGAAAACCACGTTGCCGCCAATCCTGAATGCTACGGCTTCAGTCGATTTCCGCGAGAAGCTGCGGCAACACCGGTTGGGCGATCTGCAGCGGCGCGAACTAACGACGCTGCAAGTCAACGTGGGTAAGCTGTGCAACCAGGCGTGCCATCACTGCCACGTTGAAGCCGGACCGAAGCGGACGGAGGTCATGCCCGCAAGCGTGGCGGACCGCGTCCTGGCGTTGCTGGCGGCCACACCCTCCATCCAGACTGTGGACATCACGGGCGGCGCGCCGGAATTGAATGAAAATTTCCGCCGGCTGGTTAGCGAGTCGCGACGCATGCAGAAGCAGGTGATCGATCGCTGCAATCTGACTGTCCTGTTCGAGCCCGGACTGGAGACGCTGGCGGAGTTTCTTGCCGCGAACAACGTGGAAATCACCGCCAGCCTGCCCTGCTATACGGAGAGCAACGTCGATCAGCAGCGAGGCAAAGGCGCGTTTGAAAAGAGTATTCGCGCGCTGCGGCTGCTGAATGCGATTGGCTATGGGGAGCCTGGATCGGGACTTGCGCTGAACCTGGTCTATAACCCGCTGGGTGCCTCGCTGCCGCCGACGCAGGAAAAACTTGAAGCCGATTACAAGAGCCATTTGCGCGAGAGTTTTGGAATCGAGTTCAACCGGCTTTTCACCATCACCAACATGCCGATCAAAAGATTTGCCG
Source organism: Candidatus Angelobacter sp. (assembly GCA_035703825.1). Lineage (GTDB taxonomy): Bacteria > Acidobacteriota > Terriglobia > Terriglobales > Acidobacteriaceae > Angelobacter. The sequence continues at coordinate 3,219 of DASSXL010000067.1, read as the reverse complement.
ACATGCTTGTTCGCGAGGGCAAGCATGAATCGTATATGGGACTGCTGGCGAACCATTTCAATCCCGCGACAGTCGACCATGTGATGTGCCGCGACCTGGTAAGCATTGGCTGGGACGGGAAAATTTACGATTGCGACTTCAACCAGATGCTGGATCTGGAGACGCCGGGCCGGAAAAACATCTGGGAGATCGATAGCTTCACTGAGCTGGCAAGCAGCAAGATCGCCACGGATAGCCATTGTTTTGGCTGCACCGCGGGCGCGGGCTCCAGTTGCGGAGGCAGCCTGCAATGACGCCACCTCAGATTGAGGTGAAGCCTGCCGACGAATTCAACAAAAAGCTGGTTGAAAATGCTCATCCGCCGGACTGGGCCAATCCCAAACCGAAGGGCCGCTACAACCTTGTGGTGGTCGGCGCGGGTACCGCTGGATTGGTGGCCGCCGCGGGGGCGGCGATTCTGGGCGCACGCGTCGCACTGGTCGAGCGCCACCTTATGGGCGGCGACTGCCTCAACTACGGCTGTGTGCCATCGAAGGCGTTGATTCGCGCGGCGCGCGCGGCATACGCCATCACTGAGGCACGTGGGTTCGGCATTGAGACCTCAGCGCCGACGGTCGAGTTTGCCGACGTGATGCGGCGAGTACGCCGGGTGCGCGCGGAGATTGCGCCGCACGATTCCGTACAGCGGTTTGCAGCGCTAGGCGTAGATGTGTTTCTTGGCCACGGCCATTTCACCGGCAAGCGATCACTGGAAGTTGAAGGCGAACGCCTGGAGTTTCGCAAAGCAATTATCGCCACCGGCGCGCGCGCCGCAGTGCCACCCATTCCAGGGCTGGCCGAAGCCGGATACCTGACCAATGAAAGCGTCTTTTCGCTCACAGCGCTGCCGCGACGGCTGATCGTGATTGGCGGAGGACCGATTGGCTGTGAACTGGCGCAGGCCTTCGCCCGCCTCGGCAGCCAGGCATCTTTGGTGAGCGATGTCCCGAGGCTACTGCCTAAAGAAGATGCCGACGTGGCCGCGTTGCTGGAGAAGCAATTCCGGAGCGAAGGCATTGAGTTGATCCTGGGGGCGAAGGTGGAGCGCGCCGAGAAATCGGGCGTCGGCAAGATTCTGATCATCGACCGCGGCGATAGCGGCCAGGGAAAACAAACCGTGGTGGGTGATGAGATTCTGCTGGCGGTGGGCCGAACTCCGAACGTGGAAGGGTTGAACCTGGAAGCCGCGGGCGTGCAGTATGACGACAAGAGCGTGACGGTTGACGATCATCTGCGCACCTCCAACAAAAACATTCTGGCGGCGGGAGACATAGGATCACGCTTTCACTTTACCCACGCGGCGGAAGCGCTGGGGCGAATCGCGCTGCAGAACGCGCTGTTCTTTGGGCGCAAGCGGGCCAGCGACCTGGTGATTCCATGGTGCACGTATACCAATCCTGAGATCGCGCACGTCGGTTTGAATGAAGAAGAGGCGCGAAAGAGCGGAATTGAGATTGAAACGTTCACGCTTCCGTTTGTGGAAAATGACCGAGGCGTGGTGGATGGCGATACGGCGGGCTTTGCGCGTGTCCACGCCAGCAAGAAAAATGGCAGGGTGCTGGGCGCGACTCTGGTCAGCCGCCATGCCGGCGAGAGCATCGGCGAACTGGTAATGGCCATCCAGCACGGGATAAAGGTGGGAGCGCTGGGGGCAGTGATTCATCCTTATCCCACACAAGCGGAGATCATCAAACGGCTGGGCGACACCTCACAGCGCGGCAGGCTGAAACCCTGGATGAAGCGAACACTGGTAAGAACGTTTCGGTGGCGGCGCTAGGCCATGTTTCCCGATCCCGTATCCTCGCAAACGAATACCTCGGCGGCTGAAGCCGGGGTCCATATAGGCTATACCGCAGGACTGAAGTTGTAAAGTTCCACGACATCATTTACAGAACGTTCCGACACATCCTTTACACTTTGGTTTCCCAGTAAAGCCGCTCAGTCCCGATCCACGGCCGTGGATCGGGACTTGAGCGGGTCGATTTCGGCGATCAGTGTACGCCGATAGTGAACTAAAAATCGTGGTCCCACTGCGGTGACACCCACTAGCTGATCGACCAGTGTCTGCGTGAGGTACCAACGCCGACCCTCCATACGGATCGAGCCGCTGCGATCCACTTCCACCACCTCCGTCCCCGAGGGATAGATCCATTGTGCCGGACGAAGCTGGTACTCCCTACCACTCTTCTGCCATAGCTGAGCCGGAGTTTTCATCTTTAAAGCTTCGTGGGGACGGAGATAATTATGCTCATAACGAAACTGATCTAACCAAGCCTGACGATGTTCCCCACGCGGGCTTCCGCGACGGAGAAGAGCGGCTACCATCGAGCCATGAAACCGTTCCACCTTGCCTTGCGTCTGCGGATGGCGCAAGCCACTCAAGTGCAGCTCAATATCTTGATTCATCAACCACACCGTCAGTTTGGTCCAGCCCCGATACCCTTGCCCGTTGCACCACGGTGTTCCATGATCCATCAGCATTTCTTCCGGAACTCCACACTCGCAGAAAGCCTTTTCCAATGCCTCTTGCACACCTTTTGCCTGGGTCGAACCCGTCCGCTCCAGCGCCGTCACGTAGCGAGAATGATCATCCAACATCGAAAGTGGCCCCACTGGCTCATGCCAGCCTTTGGGCCCCTTAAAATCCATCTGCCACAGCTGATTGGGCGCTTCCCGCTCGAACCGCTTGACTGCCGCCGGGATTCGGTCCTGCTCCCGCACCAGGTTGTGACGCAGAAAAATACGATGCACAGTGCTGGCTGGCAGCTTCACTCCCGCCTCCTCCAGCTTCTTGCCGATCTTACGAGCTCCCCAATCCGGCCACCGGCTCCTCATCTGGATCACCCGCTGTTCTAAAGCCTCTGCCGTTTGTCGCGGACTGTGCCGTGGTCGACGACTGTGTTCTTCCAACCCCGAAATTCCTTGTTCGCGATAACGCTTGATCCACACATACCCCGTCGGTCGCGAGATCTCGAATTCCCGACATAGCTGAGCCAAGGGCTTTTCTCTCCGGCTGACCGCCACCACAAACCGCACCCGTTGCTCACCAATATCTTTCATTCCCCAAGCCATCCTTGCCCTCTTTGGAGAGAGCTGATTTACTCCCGCCCTCGCTCCGTTCGGGCGGGAGTGTAAAGGATGTCTCGGAACATTGTGTAAAGGATGTCATGAAACTGAACA
>DASSXL010000054.1:0-6958 GCA_035703825.1 Candidatus Angelobacter sp. | reverse complement strand
GTCTCTGTAACCAACATGTTCGCGGCGGTGGAGTTTTGCAGGGCGTGGTAGTAATCATTATGGTCGGGATAGGGTAGATCGTTAAGATCGGTCACAAACGTTTGCGCCTCGGAACTGGTGACCGTCTCGCCGTTCACGCGGCAGGTTACGCCGCCCAGGGTGTTGAGCGGCATGCCCGCGCGGATGCGGCGCACCAATTCGGGAAACACAGAGTCGGCCTCTCCCGAGCAAACCACGTCGATAAAAGGAAAGCGGCGATGCAGTTCCACTCCCATCTCAGATTCAAAGTTGGCCCCGCCGAATACCGTAACGATTCCCGGCGCGCGCCGTTTGATCTCCTGGGCCATGGCCAATGACGCAATATTCTGCTCAAAGCTGGAGGTAAAACCGACAATGTCATACTGGCTAAGGTCAAGTTGGTCTGCGCATTCCTGGATGAATGCCGGGGTGAGATTGCGCGCGCGTTCCAGTTGCCGCAGATAATCTTCCGTATATGGCAGGACATAGTCCGCAACACTGGCCCTGAAGTCGGCGAAAGGACGCGTATCTTCACCATAGAGCGCCGGTGTAAAAATGAATTCTCCCACCAGCAGGTGCGCGGGCGATCTCTCTGCAATGCGGATATACAGGGGCACGCCGATAATGTCGGCAAATCGGAAGCTGAAATAGCGAATGTCGCAACTCATCCTCTGGCGGGCCATTCCGGCTTTCAGCAGCGCGACGCCAAGATGGGGACGAGGCAATGTCAGGAACGGCATCACCAGCAGCAGTACGCGTTTTTCAGGCATGGTAGTCCTCATTTAACTTCACCACAGCGCTCATCATGCTGTGACAGCCGCCGCCTTTCCGGAGGCATTTGCCGAACGAGACGGTGGCATGATTTCAACCGACTGATCGAGCGGAAGCAGCGCCAGGCTCAAATATAAATTGTCTTCCTGAAGCATCAGATCGCGTTCCACAAAGCCCCGCAGAACTTTGCGGATGTCTTCCAGGGTGAATGATTGATCAGGATATTGCGATGCGGCGTATTCCAGCAGGAAAGAATCAGAGTGGACTCCGTCCGCTGCCAGATAGAGGGCGCGCGCCAGCCCCTCGTAGCGATAATCAGCAGCAGGATACCCGGCCCGCCGGTCGCGAATGATTAATGCGGAATCGGTCACCTCTGCCTGGAGACTGCTGCTGGAGTAAACATTCTTCCATTCCCCCACAGAGGACCAGACTGCTGCGATTTCTTCCAGGGTTTCCGGCAGTATCGGGGGATCACAATCCAGATAGAAAGCAAGCTGCTGTAGAGACTCCTCTGAAAACGGATAGCAGAGGCGGTGTGCGGGCGAACTGCGGACGTTCTTGATGCCATACTTTGCCGGATTCTTGAACATGGGGCTGAAGCGGTCGAGCCGAAAACGCGTGACATGCACCGGAGGTTGCAAGTGCGGCACAGCGCGTATCCAGCGCAGGATCTGCCGGTAGTCCTCAGGTTGTTCGCCGGGGAAGCCGCAAAGAATATTCCACGAGACGTTAAACTCCATTTCTGCCGCCCAGCGGAGCAATTGCACGTTTTGAATGCCCTTAACGCCCTTGTCCATCAGGGTGAGCACGTGCGAGTTGAGGCTTTCGATCCCCGGCTGAAATTCCCTGCTGCCCACATTCCTGAAAGTCAACAACTGGCCCTTCTTCAGGTTTGACTTGGTTTCATAGAAGAGCTGCATCTTGACGCCATCGGCAACAATGCGCGGAAACAGCTCGTTGAAATAACGTATGTCCACGATATTGTCAGTGTTGAAAATGGAATAATCGCCATAGGTAGAGAGCAGGTGCTTGATCTCGCTGTAGGCACGGTCGGCGGACTTGCTGCGAAAGGTCATGCTCAGGCCATTCAATCCGCAGAACGTGCAATGGTGCTTTTGACCCCACCAGCAACCACGAGAGGTCTCCATGGTCATTTCAGGAACAATCACTGAAGAAGCCGTGGAGGCCTGAAAGGCACGAAAGTAATCGCCATGATCGGGATAAGGAAGATCGTCGAGATTGCTAATGAATTTTTGCGGCGTGGAACTGGTCACAGTTTTGCCATGAACGCGGCAGGTAACCCCTCCCAGGTCGAACAGTGGCTCCCCGGCGCGCAACCGGCGGACCACTTCAGGAAATATGTGATCGGCCTCCCCGGAGCAAACCACGTCGATAAAAGGAAAATGGCGGTGCAGTTCAACCCCCATCTCTGATTCGAAGTTAGAACCGCCGAATACCGTGGTGATCGCGGGGTAACGGCGCTTAAGTTCCTGGGCCAGGGCCAGCGATGCCATATTCTGCTGGAACGTAGAGGTAAATCCAATAATGTCGTACTGGTCAGGATCGATCTGGTTGGCGCATTCCTGGATGAAGATGGGACTCAAATTGCGGCACCGCTCAAGCTGCCTGAGAAAATCATCAGGATATGGCCTAAAGTAGTCCGCGACACTCGCTTTAAAGTCCTCGAACGGACGGGCATCCTCGCCGTACAAGGCTGGAGTGAAAATAAATTCGCCAGCAAGGTGATGCGAGGGAGAGTCTTCAGCTATGCGGTCATAGAGCGCGGCACCAATGATGTCGGCAAATCGAAGATTGAGATAGCGGACTTCACACTCAATGCCTGCCTGATGCAGCCCAGCTTTGAGCAAGTCTACCCCAAGATGAGGCCGGCGCAAGGTCAGGAAGGGCATGATTAGGAGAAGCACCCTTGGGGTGGACATCTAAAAGCCTCACTCAATCAGTTTGTCCGCACGAATAAAAGAGGATGGACCGAAGAGTTTTCATGCTCAATCGGTCCTTCCTTTAGAACCAAGCGCTGCTGCAATTCAGCGCGGTTATTTTTTGACTTTGTACTCGCTGGGCGTTGCATTCGGCGCTTCCTCATTCTGTGTATCCACCTGAGGAACGCCCGCGACCACCTCAACAATGGGACGCGCAACAGGCTTGGGGAACGGCTCACGCACCGGCTCGGCATTCTGCGCATTCGTAGCGGCTGTGGTAAAGTCCGCGACCACCTCAACGATGGGACGCGCAACAGGCTTGGGGAACGGCTCCCTGACCGGTTCCGCATTCTCCGCATTCGCAGCGCCACTAGGAAAGTCCGCGACCACCTCGACGATGGGACGCGCAACAGGCTTGGGGAACGGCTCCCTGACCGGCTCCGCTTTCTGCGCATCCACAGGAGAGATACTCGCATTAGGAGACACCTCGACGATAGGACGTGCGACGGCCTTCGGGTTCGGTTGGTGGCCCGGTTCCGCGTCCTGCGCATCCACGCGAGGAAAGTCCGCGACTACCTCAACAATGGGACGCGCGACAGGTTTCGGGAACGGTTCGCGGACCGGTTCCGCATTCTCCGCATTCGCAGCGCCACTAGGAAAGTCCGCGACCACCTCGACGATGGGACGCGCGACAGGCTTGGGGAACGGCTCACGCACCGGTTCCGCTTTCTGCGCATCCACAGGAGAGATACTCGCATTAGGAGACACCTCGACGATAGGACGCGCGACAGCCTTGGGTTTCGGTTGACGGTCCTGTTCCGCATCCTGCGCATCCACAGGAGAGATACTCGCATTAGGAGACACCTCGACGATAGGACGCGCGACAGCCTTCGGCTTCGGTTGGTGGACCTGTTCAGTACTTACCAGGGTTGTGTCTGGAGTATAGGAACGCAGCTCTTTGTCTGTGGCGGCGTTGCTTCCGGTCGATTGTGTTGAAGGTTGGTCGAGGACTTCGGGCGCTAATTGCGGTCGCTTTGGATCACTCATTTGGCGTCTCCTTACGAAACTGTTTGTGTATTGTCGGAAATTGGTTCTGGTACTTTCATGCTTGGCTGCAGGGACGTCCCGGCAGCCGTGAAATGTTCATATAGTTCCAGCAAAGAGGACAGCCCGTGCTGGACAAAATCAATTCGCACATAACTGGAATTCAAACTTAGGCGCAATCCGCCAATGGCATAGTCGCTGTTCGGCAGCACCCAGGTATGGCCCGGCTGAATTGTGATCCGGTTTAGAAACCGGAGACCATTCCAATACGCATCCAGATACTGCTGGCGCCGGTTGCCGCTGTCAGTAAACTCCGTCAGATGTATCGCCGCGCCGATGCCTTCCAAATATAACGCTGTGGTGTAGCCGGGGGTTTCGGTCTGATGGTCGTTGATAAAGGCGCCGCTTTTCTCCTGCTGCCACTGGAGCAGCCAGTCGCCAATTTCAAAAACCAGGTCGGAAAATTGGGAGTTGTGCTGTAAACGCGACCAGGCGCTGAAGGCCTGCATAAGCCACGACGCTTGCCCAAAATCGCGAAAATAACGAAACCGATGGCGATAGTAGCGAAACGCCCGGTCAAGTTTTTGTGAATCAACGTCGGTGAGTTTGGCTTCAGCCGCGGTCGCCAGCGCCAGCAATACCTGTCCTGGGAAATAATTCTGAAAGCCATCGTCCACCTCGGCCCTGCCCCGGTGGGTGAAAATATGGCCGTGCCGGCCAATGGCGGACCACAGGGTTTCCGCCAGTCCGCGCACCTGAGGACGGCGATAATCTCCTTTAGGAAGCTGGCAGAGCGCAAGGACAAGAAATGCAATTTCTGAAACCGAAGGCAAACTCTGCCCCATTTCCAGCCAGACTCCCATCTCACTGAGCTTTATGCTCCGCAACAGAAATGCCAGCGTCTTTTCGGCCGCTGCCTGAAGCAGAGGGTCTCGCAGAGTGCGGCCAGCCCTGGCCAGCACCCAGGCGGCATGCGCCATCCACGGAAGGTTGCCGCCTTCCCGCAAGCGATTGCGAAATGGCTCATAACTTTCGTAGAAAGTCCCATCCTGCCTCTGATGATTGAGCAGGTAATTCGAATACAGGCCGGTAAGATGGACCAGCAGTTCGCGGCCTTCGCGGTCTTCCCGCAGCCGCCTGAATGCTCCTTCCATTTCGCCTGCGCCCTCTGCATCGGCGAGCCAGGTCTTACAATCGAACCGCTCCCAGGAATACGGAGGACGGGTAATTCCCGCTTTGTCGACTACTTCCAGCGGGTATTGTTCACGAGAAATGCTTTCCCTGGCCGCCCAGAAGGGGAGCAAAGTGCCTGAACGCTTGCCTTGGCTAACCTGGAATATTTGCCGTCCCATAACCACGTACCGCATGACCTCCCCAGGCATAACCTCTCCCAAATTCGAGCAGTTGCTGAGGAGCGAAATGCTTACGGCGATGGCTTCCCGCGACGAAGCCTCAACATGTTCAAAACGCTCATCTTCCAGGGCCGCCATTACGAGGCCGCGCAGACCTTTATCCTCAGTCAGGCTTGCCGCGCCAAGGCCCATGCACCCGCGCATCCTGCCCCATATATAAATGGTGACAAAAAGGAAGTTAGTGCCATGCGGCAACACATTACCGGGCAAAGGCTCTGTGGTTTCCGGCAGACCCAACGCGTGGGCAATGGCAATGTCCCTGGCACGAACGGCAATCGGCAAACATACTTCCGGATCGTCGCTGGGAAGAGGGGAGGCCGGAAGGGGAACGCCGGTGGGCTGCCAGGGCGCTTCCGGCTCAACGTATTTCATTACGCCATGCCGGTGAATCACAAATGGCTCAAAAGGATGCAGCTTGCCATTGGTGATGCGCGCATGTTGAAACTGGTGAAACTCGCCGCTTATCCCTGGCATGCGGGGAAGTGCGCCGCCCATCACTCCTGCGCGCTCCCGGCTGCCAACCACAATTCCATAATGATCGTTATCCAATTGACCAACCGTGCATTCTTCCAGTTCAGAAAAGAGTGTCACGGCGATATGGCTTGAATCCACCAGAGTGCGGCCCTCGCTTCCCTTTGGCAGATGCTGGGCCGTAAGCAACGCGGCCCGTAATACATGTTCGGGCGCTGTCCATTGCTGTTCACCGGGAAAGCACCAGAAGCCGTCGCGCGCATGGCGCACATGGATGTTGCTCCGGGAACGGATGCTTACCCATGCGCCGCCAGAAGAATCATAGGTGCGGTCCATCCGGACCGGTGGACGGAGCAGCGTCCCTGTAGTGAGATATTCGAGCAAGGCGAGCCGCGCCAGATGGGCCGGATGCAGCCCTTCAGGCGCTTGCGCCCCGCTCCAGTTGAACTTTGGGAATACCTGAGAAGGATTCGGAACAGGCTTCAACTCGCCCTTTATATTGGGCATGAGGTCTTCATAGAGATCGAACAACGCCTCCATGTGAAAACCACGCTCCATCGCATCGGCAATGCCAAACTCCCAGCCAAAATGCACCAGGCAGACTCCGCCTTCCACTCGCAGCCCCGCTTTTTCCAGGTGCTCGCAGCCTTTCCAGAAAGAATTCCCTGAAGCAATGGAGTCATCCACCAGAATTATCGGCTCAAAGGGATCGATCTTACCCTCGATGACCCGCATGGCCCCATGCGGTTTGGCTTCCTTGCGGACCAGCAGTCCGCGATAGCGCCCGCCCGACTGCAGAATGCAGGATTGGAGAATGGGAACGCCAATCAATCCGTAGGTGGCAAGTTGCCGGCCGTCGAAGCGTTCCAATAGAGGCAGCAGACAGCGGGCAGCCAGTTCAGCTCCATGTTTCTCCAGAGTGAACGCCAATGAGTTCAGCATCCAGCGGCCCGTTCTTCCGTCGGGGGAGCGGACCGGCTGTGTGGGTGAGGAATACAGAATTCCTTTTTCCAACAAGAGCGCCAGCAGTTCTGCGCGGTCTGCCTGAAATGAAGCAGGCATAGACGCCAGAATCGATTTCCTGTCTTCACGCATGATTCTCATCTGGCTACCAACTCGGCATCAGGCTGCTTGACGGGCACTGCCTGTTGTTCCGGCATGTCCTTGAGATCGAAATAAGGGTTCTCAGGCAACGCCAGGCTCAGATAGCGTCCATCAAGGTGGAGCATCACATCCTTGCTTACAAAGTCTTTCAGAGCATCCTCGATCCACGGCCCATTCCCGAATTTGGCGGTGATGTCT
>DASSXL010000141.1:0-10701 GCA_035703825.1 Candidatus Angelobacter sp. | reverse complement strand
TCGCGAGCAGTTGGAAGAGACGTATCGGCTGGAACTGGCGATGCACGAGAAGACCTTTGTGGGGCAGGCAGAGACGTTGGCGCAGATTCACGAGAATTTCTATGAGGAGATCGAAGAGTCCACGGGGGGCAAGCAGCAGGCCGCGGCCTCAGCCCCGACCGCAACCGCAACTGTGACATCGACGATCGACAACGATGCGCTGCCTGCCGTTACCGCCACGCTCAAAGCGCTTCTCGCAAATGAGTTGCAGATGCGAGAGAGCGATATTGAGGAAGATGTCGAGTTCGTCGATTTGGGTCTGGACTCAATCAGCGGCGTGACGTGGATACGCAAGATCAACGAGAAGTATCACACGTCGATCGAAGCCACCAAGGTCTACAGCTACCCGACGTTGACTCATCTTAGTCGCTACGTCAAGGAGGAAGCAGAAAGGCACGGTACGCTATCAAGGGAGCATGCGCCTGGTGAGATAAAGATGCCGGCGACGGCGGCAAAGAGCGCCGCGTCGCAGCCCACGATGGCGACGGCGATCCCGCCTGCAAGCAAACCAGCGACGAATGTTGGCGCGAAAAAGTTGGCTTCCCGGCGCGGGCGCAGGGCAGCGCGGTTCAGCGGCACGCCGGCTCCCCAGCCCATCCATTCCTACGAGCCCATCGCGGTGATTGGCATGGCAGGCCAATTCCCGCAAGCTAAAAACCTTGAAGAATTCTGGCAGAACATTGCCCAAGGCAAGAACTGCATCACCAGAATTCCACCCGACCGTTGGGATGTGAATCGCTATTATCAGCCCGGCAAGCTTGTAGCAGGCAAGACCAACAGCCAGTGGGCTGGATCGATGGAAGAATATGATCGGTTCGACCCGTTATTTTTCAACATATCGCCAACCGAAGCCGAAAACATGGATCCACAGCAACGTTTGTTCCTGCAATCATGCTGGCACACGATTGAAAATGCGGGATACCCGGTGCGGGCGTTGTCCGGAAAGAAGTGCGGGGTTTTTGTGGGTTGTACCGCCAGCGAGTATGCCATGTTGTCTCCACAGCAGCGCTTGAGCGCTCAGGGCTTCACCGGCAATGCGACGTCGATTTTAGCTGGACGCATCTCCTACTTCTTAGACCTCCAGGGCCCCTGCCTTTCCATCGATACCGCTTGTTCTTCATCCCTGGTGGCTATCGCTCATGCTTGCGATAGTTTGATCTCTGGGGGAAGCGATCTGGCGCTTGCTGGCGGTGTATATGTGATGGTTGGGCCGGAGATGCACATCAAGACGGCCCAGGCCGGCATGCTCTCGCCGGAAGGAAAATGCTTCACCTTTGATCAGCGCGCAGACGGTTTTGTGCCTGGAGAAGGCGTGGGTGTGGTGATGTTGAAACGCCTTGCCGATGCACAAAGAGACCAGGACATTATTTGCGCCGTCATCGAAGGATGGGGGATCAATCAGGACGGCAAGACCAATGGCATCACTGCGCCCAACCCGGAATCGCAAACGCGCCTGGAGCAGGAGATCTACGCAAAATACCAGATCGATCCGACCGGCATTCAATTGATTGAAGCCCATGGTACGGGCACGAAGTTGGGTGATCCAATCGAGGTGGAAGGCCTGACAAATGCCTTTAAAAAGTATACGCAGAACACAGAGTACTGCGCGTTGGGCTCGGTAAAGAGCAACATCGGCCACTGCGCGACAGCGGCTGGAGTCGCCGGGTTTATCAAGCTTATCCAGGCGCTGCAGCACAAGCAACTGCCGCCCACCATCAACTTTGAGCGCCTCAATGAACATATCGATTTAAAAGACAGCCCGTTCTACGTCAACAGCCGATTGCAGGAATGGAAGCTGAATGGAGCCGAGAGACGTCGGGCGGCGATCAATTCGCTGGGCTTCAGCGGCACCAATGCGCACATCGTGGTGGGTGAGTATCTGCCGCCGCTCGAAGCCAGGCCGACTGCGACGGTCGTCCCACAGAACACAAAGATCATTGTTCCGCTGAGCGCGAGAAACCCTGAACAGCTCAAGCAAAGAGCGCGAGATCTCAGAGACTTCATACGCAAGGAGGCACCAGCGGCCGATTTAATCGAAATAGCCTATACGCTCCAGGTAGGCCGGGAACCGTTGGAAGAACGGATAGGCTTCCTGGTCAGCTCGGTGGAACAACTTGGGGAAAAACTCGAAGCATATCTGGCGGGCGAGCAAGGCGTAGACGCCGTTTACCAAGGACAAGTAAGACGCAACAAGGAGAACATAAGCGTCATAAGTCAAGATGATGACGTGAAGGAAGCCATCGTTGACAAGTGGATAGCGCAACAGAAATTGTCCAAGTTGCTGGATTTGTGGGTCAAGGGTGTGGAGCTGGATTGGAGCAAACTTTACGGCGAGGTCAAGCCGCATCGCATCAACCTGCCCACGTACCCGTTTGCCAAAGAGCGTTACTGGATCGATACCACAGCGGAACAGGTACCCACGAATGGCGCCGGAGCGGCCCTTATTCACCCCTTGCTGCACCGCAACACCTCTGACCTGAGCGAACAGCGTTATAGCTCGACGTTTAGCGGCGACGAATTTTTTCTTGCTGATCATCGAGTGAGGGTGAATGGCCACGGAGGCCAGAAAGTGTTGCCGGGTGCGGCCTATCTGGAAATGGCGCGCGCAGCGATTGCACAAATGTCGCCAACACAGCCAGAAGCAAGCGTCCTGGAGCTACGCAACATAATCTGGCTGAAGCCAGTAATCGTTACAGAGCTCAAGCAAGTCGCTATATCGTTGTTCGCCGACGATGAAGACCAGGTGAGCTACGAAATTTATAGCCTGGAGAATGAGCAGGAGACGATTCACTGCGAAGGGAAGGCTGTTTTCAGCCGTCAATCAGCTCCCGCCCGGCTTGATATTGAGCAGCTCAAAAGTCAGATGGAGCAGATTGAGCTGGAAGCGTCCAGCGTCTATGCAATGCTTGCAACGATAGGCCTTAATTATGGACCGGCTCATCAAGGCATAACCGCCATCTACATTGGAGAAAAGCAAGTGCTCGCACAATTGCATCTGCCGGCGATTCTAGAGGCGAGCCAGCACGAGTATGTATTGCATCCCAGCCTGGTGGATAGTGCTTTGCAAGCCTCAATCGGATTGATCGTTGACGTGAATCACGTTCCGAGCAAACCAATTGTGCCATTTGCCCTGGAATCTCTGCGCATCATGTCGCCCTGTACAAGAGAGATGGCTGCATGGGTGCGGTATTCACCCGGCAGCAAACCCGGAGATAAGACCGTTAAGTTGGATATTGATCTGTGCGATCAGCAAGGAAATGTCTGTATACAAATGCATGGGTTTGTTTCTCGGGAGTTGGCGGGAGGAACGAAATCGGCGCATGAAGACGAAATCAATCATTCAGCTCATGACAAATCAAGCGCCGCGGAAGGTGTCCCCGCTTTCGATAGCGCCTTTTACCAAAAACTCATCGCGGATATTGCGAACCGGGCCGTGTCTGTCGAGGACGCAGTAGAACTAACATAAACATACAACAGAGACCAGAATCCAAACTGGCAAAGTGATCCAGCTCTACTAGTCCTATCAAGAACCAATTTTCGACAATTCACTCTACTGTGCGCCGCTCCTTCCAAATTTCAGGCAGCGGGCGTCAACCATCGTGATCTTGCAGATGTGCGGATTCAGCGGCTCAAACAGAGAGAGCCAAGGGTGTGATGCAGATGAAACAAGAGTTAAGGCAGATATACGACAACCTGGCCAAAGGCACGCTTTCGCAAAAGCAGGCGTTAGAAAAGGTCAAAGCCATAAAACTGCAGGAACAGAGCAGGAAAAGCGGCGCCTTGCTGGCAATCCCCGTATGGCAAGACAGTGGAGCGGAGAGCTCTGCCGAAACGGGTTCGTTCGCTGAGCATCACATTATCCTCTGCGAGCTGCCGAAGATCGACCTTGAGAGACTGAGGTCGTTGCTTCCACAAAGTCGATGTCTTTCGTTACACGGAGAGGAACAGAAAAATATTGCGCAGCGTTATAGCGAGCATTCGCTGGAATGCTTTGAGCGGATCAAGGCCATTCTCCAGAGCAAGCCTCTGGGAAAGGTGCTCGTACACATCGTTGTTGCCATTCAGCATGAGCGAGCCCTGCTCTCCGGCCTTTCGGGCTTGCTCAAGACAGCGGCGCTGGAAAATCCGCAGCTGATCGGGCATCTCATGCTTGCCGAGTCCAAATTGACGGCCGAGGAACTGGCTCGTCATCTGGCAGCAGAGAAGGCTCGCGGACCAGAGCTGCTGAGCAAAGATTCGTTTATCCGATATGTACAAGGTGTGCGGCAGGTGTTGCGTTGGCAGGAGATAGCGGTAAATCCGGAAAAGACGCCGAGTGCATTCAAAGAGCAAGGTGTATACCTCATCACCGGAGGACTGGGCGGTTTGGGTGTTCTGTTTGTCAAAGAGATCCTCACGCAAACCCGCACGGCTAAAGTTATTCTCACGGGACGCTCGGCATTAAACGCAAAGAAGAAGGCGCTGTTAGACGAATTATCGGCGCCCCCAGGCAGGGTGAGCTATCAGCAAGTGGATCTGGGCGATCTGGATCAGGTAAGGCAACTGATCGCCAATATTAAAGATGAGCACCGGCAACTGAATGGCATCGTGCACTGTGCGGGAATGATAGCGGACAGCTTCATCCTGAAAAAAGCCAGTGCGCAGTTCAGTGAAGTGCTGGCTCCGAAGGTCGCGGGCGCGTACAACCTAGACCAGGCCAGCCAGGACGTTGAACTGGATTTCTTCGTATTGTTCTCATCCATTGCGGGCGCCATGGGGCATGTGGGGCAGGTTGATTACGCGGCAGCGAATGGTTTCCTGGACCAGTTCGCTGCATATCGCAATCAACAGGTGGCCGGCAAACGGAGGCGCGGGCTCACGCGGTCAATCAACTGGCCGTTGTGGCAAACCGGCGGCATGGAGATGGATGCCGCGAGCCAGCAACTGCTGGAGCAGACCACAGGCCTCCAGCCCATGGAGACGGCGACAGGCATTGAAATGCTTTATCGCAGCCTGGCATTGCCCTATGATCAGTTGCTCGTGATGGAAGGTGAGTTGGCAAAGATGCGCCGCGCTTTGCTGGCCGGCCGGCCAATCCCGCCAGAGCCTTCAACCCTGGCAGCAACAGTGGAACAAACTCGTGCTGCAATGCCGGAGAAGACTGAAAAGGCAAAAAGCGGAATGGACTCTCACCATCTGGTGGAAAGGGTCCAGGAGTACTTGTGTAGAGAGTTTTCGGAACTGTTGAAGCTGCCTGCAGACAACATCGACCCGCAAGCTGCTCTGGAGAAATACGGCATCGACTCAATTCTGGCGATGAAGCTGACGGCACAGTTGGAGAAGACGTTCGGCGCGCTGTCCAAGACGCTGTTTTTCGAATACCAGACAATCCAGCAATTGACCGGATACTTCATCGCCCAGCATTCGGCGCAATTGACTGCGCTCGTGGCTTCCACGGAGACGGCAACCAGCCAGAGCGCGACGATACCTCTGACCACGCAGGCAGAGAGTCCTATTGCTGCGAAGCTCGTTTCGGGCAGACGCTCCAGGCGTCTGCGCGATAACGGTCCAGGAACCGAGTCCGAGCCAATCGCCATTGTTGGGTTGAGCGGCCGTTATCCGGAGGCTGCCAACATCGAAGCTTATTGGCACAATCTGCGCGAGGGAAGAGATTGCATCGTTGAAGTTCCCAGGGAGCGTTGGGACTGGCGCGAATACTTCAGTGAAGACCGGAGCAATAACGGGCACCATTACAGCAAGTGGGGTGGTTTCATTGCCGGCGTCGATGAGTTCGATCCACTGTTTTTCAACATCGCGCCCAAGGAAGCGAAATATATCGATCCCCAGGAGCGCTTGTTCCTGCAGCATGCGTGGATGGCAATAGAAGACGCTGGGTACACACGCTCAAGCCTGCAGACGGCGGACGAGCGAGACCTGGCAGGTCAGGTCGGCGTTTATGTCGGCGTGATGTATACCGAATACCAGTTATTCGCGGCTGAAGCCGGTGTCAAAGGCAAGCGAATGGGAATAGCCGGCAGCATGGCCAGCATCGCCAATCGCGTGTCATACGCGCTCAATCTGCACGGGCCCAGCATGACGCTGGACACGATGTGTTCGTCTTCCCTGACTGCCATCCATCTGGCCTGCCAGGACCTTAAGCAGGGACGAACCAGCATGGCCATAGCGGGTGGAGTCAATGTAAGCGTTCATCCCAACAAGTACCTGATGCTGAGCGCCGGGCAGTTCATCTCCGGTGACGGTCACTGCCAGAGCTTTGGCGAGGGCGGCGATGGTTATATTCCTGGAGAAGGCGTGGGCGTCGTCGTATTGAAACGCCTCGCTGACGCCAGAAGAGATGGTGATCACATCTACGGGATCATTCGCGGCAGCGCCCTCAATCACGGCGGCAAGACCAATGGCTACACGGTCCCGAACCCGCAAGCGCAGACCACTGCGATCAGCCGGGCGCTGGCAGAATCTCATATCGACGCGCGGCACATCAGCTATGTAGAAGCCCACGGCACCGGCACCAGGCTGGGCGATCCGATTGAGATCGCGGCGCTGAGCAAAGCCTTCCAGCAGCACACGCAGGACACCGGATATTGTCTGATCGGGTCGGTGAAATCCAATGTGGGCCATTGCGAATCGGCGGCGGGGATTGCGGGACTGACAAAAGTCCTATTGCAGATGCAGCACCAGCAGATTGTGCCTTCGCTGCATTCGGAGCAGTTGAATCCGCATATCGATTTCGACAAGAGCCCATTTGTTGTGAATCAGAAACTCACGGGATGGCAGCAGCCGGAGATTGAAGGGCGCAAACTGCCACGGATTGCGGGCATCTCGTCATTCGGGGCCGGCGGATCGAATGCGCACATGATCGTGGAAGAGTACCCGGCGGCGGCGCCAACGCAGATGGCATTGGGGAACGTGATCATCCTGCTTTCGGCGCGGACGGCAGAGCAACTGAAGGAGAAAGCGCGTGATCTGCTGGATTTCATCCGTGCAAAGCAGCAGACGATTGATTTGGGATCCATGGCATACACATTGCAGGTGGGCCGGGAAGCGATGGAACAGCGGTTGGGCTTCCTGGTCAATTCGATCGAGCAACTGGCGGAAAACCTGCAAGCCTATGTTGCGGGCGAGCAAAACATCAAAGACTCATCGCAAGGACAGGCGAAGCGCGGAGAGGATGGACTGTCATTATTCAGAAACGATGTTGACCTCCAACAAACCGTCGACAAATGGCTAACAGGGAGGAAGCTGTTCAAGCTGCTGGAACTGTGGGCAAAGGGCGTGGAAGTGGATTGGGGCAAATTGTATGGCGAAACCAAGCCGCCGCGCATGAGCCTGCCGGCATATCCATTTGCCAGAGAACGTTATTGGGTGGAATTACCGGCCGGCACCCAAGTGGCTACCACAGTCATTCATCCTTTATTGCATCGCAACACATCGGATCTGAAAGAGCAACGTTATAGCTCCACATTCACAGGCGAGGAATTTTTCTTCGTCGATCATCCGTTGAAGCCGAACGGTATGGCAGGTCCAAAAGTGTTGTCGGCGGTCGCCTATCTGGAGATGGCCCGTGCCGCGATCAAGCAGTCATTGCCGTCGCGGGAATTAAGTGTTTTGGAGTTGCGCAATGTCGTCTGGGCGCAGCCAGTCGGGGCGGGCGGGATCAAGCAGATCGGCATTGCGTTATGGGCGAAGAACAACAACGAGATCAGCTACGAGATCTACAGTCAGGACACTGAAGAGGAAATTGTTCATTGCCAGGGCCACGCCGTCTGGACTCAGCCATCAGCATCGGCCACGCTGGATCTGGCACGACTCAAGGAAGAAATGAGGCAGGGACAGGTAGAGGTGGAGCGTGTCTATGCTGAGTGCGGCCGAATGGGTCTGGTTCATGAACACTCGGTTCGAACAATCACCGCTGTCTATCAGGGCGACAATCAACTGTTGGCTCGCTTGCAGTTACCGGGTATGGCGGCTGGCGAGGCAAAGACCTATGTTCTTCATCCTGGTTTGATCGGCGGTGCGCTACAAGCCGCCGGAGCTTTGCTCGGCGTGTGGTCTGAGTCTTCTTGCGGGGCCCGCCTGCTTGCGGCGTTGGATTCTTTGAGCATCATCTCGCCTTGTAGCCAGGAAATGTTTCTTTGGGCGCGCCATGCACCGGGCAGCCCGGCCAGTGACCAAACCACAAGGCTGGATATTGATCTTTGCGATGAACAGGGCAATATCTGTGTGCAGATGCGAGGTGTAAGCTGGCATGCGGCGTCGCAGGAATTTGAAGCGTCTTCTGCGATTGCGCAACCCGCAAATCTCCAACCTGCGGTCAGTGATATCTTGCCTGCCATCACGGCGGCTCTCAAAACACTCCTGGCCAATGAACTGCAGATGCGGGAAAGCGACATCGGCGAGAATGTTCAATTTGTCGATCTAGGCCTGGATTCCATTACCGGCGTGACCTGGGTGCGCAAGATCAACGAGAAGTACCAAGCTTTCATCGAAGCTATCAAGCTCTACAGCTATCCGACGCTGACCCAACTCAGTCGTTACGTCAAAGAAGAAGCAGAAAAGCACGGCACGCTGCCGAGGCAGGACGCCTCTGTTGCGGCGAGCGCGACGCTGGCATCAAGAAACGGGACAGTGCAGCCGAAAGCGGCAAAGCTCTCTTCCGGGCGAGGGTCCAGCAGCCGACCTGCTCGCAATTCCTCGGATTCCATTGCGGTCATTGGCATGGCCGGCCAGTTCCCGCAAGCGAAAAATGTTGAAGAATTCTGGCGGAACATTGCGCAGGGACGAAATTGCATCACACAGGTCCCATCTGAGCGCTGGGATGTGAATGCGTATTATCACCCTGACAAAGCCGTGGCGGGCAAGACCAACGGCAAATGGCTCGGGGCCTTGGAAGGATACAACCAGTTCGATCCTCTATTTTTTAGCATCTCGCCGAAGGAAGCCGCCAGCATGGACCCGCAGCAACGCTTGCTCCTGCAGGCGTGCTGGCACACCATTGAAAACGCGGGATACGATGCGCGCTCCTTGTCCGGTGTTAAGTGTGGAGTCTTCATGGGGTGTACTCATGGAGACTATCACTTGCTGTCGAGAGAGCAACAACTCAGCGCCCAAGGCTTCACCGGAGACGCCACATCTATCTTGGCTGGACGCATCTCCTATTTTCTGGACTTGCAAGGACCCTGCCTTTCCATTGATACGGCCTGCTCTTCATCATTAGTCGCGATCGCCAGCGCTTGCGAGAGCTTGGTTTCCGGCGGCAGCGATTTGGCGCTGGCTGGAGGTGTATATGTAATGGCCGGGCCGGAGATGCATATCAAAACGGCCCAGGCCGGCATGCTCTCGCCGGAAGGAAAATGCTTCACCTTTGATCAGCGCGCGGACGGTTTTGTGCCTGGAGAAGGCGTGGGTGTGGTGATGTTGAAACGCCTCGCCGATGCACAAAGAGACCAGGACACCATCTACGGGGTCATTGAAGGATGGGGTGTCAATCAGGACGGGAAAACCAATGGCATCACTGCACCCAACCTGGAATCGCAAACGCGCCTGGAGCAGGAAGTTTACGAAAAATACCGGATCGACCCGTCCGGCATTCAATTGATTGAGGCCCATGGGACCGGCACCAAACTGGGTGATCCAATCGAGGTGGAAGGCTTGAAGAAAGCCTTCAAAAAGTACACCACAAACCAGAAACACTGCGCCCTGGGTTCAGTCAAGAGCAACATCGGACATTGCTTGACAGCGGCGGGAATTGCGGGATTCATCAAGCTGCTTCTTGCACTGCAGCACAAGCAACTGCCGCCCACCATCAATTTTGATCGGCTTAATGAACACATCGATTTAGAAGCCAGCCCGTTCTACGTCAACAGCCGGTTGCAGGAATGGGAGCTGAACGGAGCCGAGAGACGTCGAGCAGCGATCAACGCGCTGGGGTTCAGCGGCACCAATGCGCATATCGTAGTAGGCGAGTATCTGCCGCCGGCTGAATTCCATTCTTCAACTCTTGTTATGCCTCCGGATACGAACGTGATCATTCTGCTTTCGGCCCGGACGGCAGAGCAACTGAAGGAGAAAGCGCGTGATCTGCTGGATTACATCCGGCCGCGGGTGAAGGCGATTGATTTGGTCTCCGTGGCCTACACGTTGCAGGTGGGCCGGGAGGCCATGGAAGAGCGCGTGGGCCTGGTGGCGGGTTCGGCCGAGCAACTGGTCGAGAAGCTGGAAGCGTTCGTAGCCGGGAAGCGGGAGAGCGACGATGTGTATCGGGGCCAGGTAAAGGGCAACAAGGAGTTGCTGTCGTTGTTCAGCAGCGATGCCGACCTGCAACAGGCGGTGGAGAAATGGATCAGCGGCAGGAAGGTGACCAAGCTGCTGGAGCTGTGGGTGAAGGGGCTGGAGGTGGAATGGAGCAAGCTGTATGGGGAGAGGAGGCCGCGGCGAATGAGCCTGCCGGGGTATCCGTTTGCCCGGGAGCGCTATTGGATCGAGACGGGCGGGGCGGGCAGGCATGCGTCCGCCCATGGAGCCGGAGCTAACACTGCGACTACCGCCGCAGCGGTGCTGCATCCGTTGGTGCACAGCAACACGTCGGACCTGAAGGAGCAGAGCTATAGCGCGACCTTCAGCGGGGAAGAGTTCTTTGTGAAAGACCATCAGGTGGAAGGTCAC
>DASSXL010000042.1:0-17500 GCA_035703825.1 Candidatus Angelobacter sp. | reverse complement strand
TGCCGCGCCATGGCGTGATAAGCGCGAAAGATGAAGGACATCGTGTCCATGAGAAAGACACGGCCCTTCTGTGCGGGTTGGGGGTCAGTAGCCAATAGAAAATTCTATCCTAAACAGCGCGCAGAGGAGTTTGTTAGAATCGCGTCGTGACCGCACTCAACCAGACTCTTATCCAGGATTTCACTCGTAATTACCAGAATTCAGCCAGGACAATCCATCGGCTGGTCGATCCGCTCTCAGACGAGCAGATCTGGACCAGGCCTTATCCTTATGGAAACAGCATTGGTAATCTTATTCTGCACCTGACCGGCAACCTCAATAATTACTTTGGCGCTGAGATGGGCGGGACCGGCTATGTGCGTAACCGTCCGCTGGAGTTTGCCGAGACATCGCGCATTCCGAAAGATGAACTGCTGAAGCGCTTTGATGAGGCGATTGCCGTTGTGGCGGATGTGTTGCTGAAGCAGTCAGAGAGCGATTGGGGCGCCGCGTATTCAGCCAAGGGCATGGAAGAAATTGGCAATCGATTCAGCGCTTTTCTTCATTGCGCGGCCCATGTTTACCACCACACGGGGCAGATGATCTATCTGGTGAAAGAACTACAAAAGTAGAGTGAAGTAAGCTGGTAAGCAATCATCCCTTGCGTTTACCAGCCAGCCATGCACGTTTTCTGTCTTCCAGAGAGGAACGGACTTCGTCGGGATCGATCAACTCCCCACGTTGCGCGGCAGCGTAACCGGCTTCAACCTTTGTGCCAATTTCTGAGCGATGATCAGCCAGCCAGGTTTCCTGTTCATGCAGCATGAAAACGGCGTGCTCAACATATTCGTCGATACTCTGATAAGCTCCGCGCTGAATATCCTGCTTGATTAGTTCCTCCAACTCGGGCTTAAGGTGAATGTTCTTGATTTAAGCTCAGATTTGCGGGTATTTGTGAATGAGAAGTCTTTCAGACTAGAATGCCATTCGATGGTCGGCTTATTAAGCAGTTCTGATTGAATCGTAATGATGACTTTTTCGTATCCGATCCCCGCTAATGAGGCGGATTTTGAGGAATTCTGTTTAATACTCCTAAGCCGCCATTGGGATTGCTCGGATCTAGAGCGATACGCTCGTAGAGGCCAGTCACAAGACGGACTTGACATCATTGACCTCAGTGGTAGACACCCTCTTCGTGCTGCCCAATGCAAGCGTTACGATCCGCTGCTCCCCATCACAGTGACAACGATCCTGAAAGAAGTTGAGCGAGCGAAGGGATTCACACCAAAGATTGACCGATTTGTGATCATGGCCAGTTCGAAAGATGATAAGGAAGCTCAAAAGGCTGTCCTTCAAATCAATCGAGATCATCGACAACAGGGCCTGTTTACGGTTCAGTTGTTACTATGGCGGGAAATAGAGCGATTACTCAGGAAATATCCAGAGGTCGCACGTGAAGTGTATGGCGACTCAGTACCCGGTTCTCTGGTTTCGCGATGGAAAGCAAATATTTCGCAGGTCTCGTACCTCAACCTTCCACGACTCTCGATCCGAGCCGGTTTGCAGGGAATTCGGCTGGACACACTCCCCAATGTTCAATTTCTCCATGAGATGGGTTGGGAGTTGAACAGAGTTTTGGTTCAGACAGCAGAAGTAATTGAGAAAATCCGTGTGGAGGCTCTACCTATTACCGAGTTGAAACGCGATGTTTCGACTCTGGTGGGCGCCACCGTTTCTTTTTCAGATTTGTTTCGAACGAAGAATGGCCCAAAGCTTTACAAAGCATTCCAGAGTCGCCTGTTCGTGCCCACCGGCAATTATCGTCTAGATCCTCACATATACAAGCAAGATGATCCGGTAAAGCTTGTCATGCCGATCAGCCCGCGCTGGATTGTATCAGACACTGCATTCGGACAGTTCGCTTCAGGCCAGCAAAGGTTTGCAGGCCTTTGCACGATCAAGCATGCAGAAGAGAGTGTCGTCATCGCGTCACCTCTGGTGCTTGGTATTCCAAAGGGACCTTGGGATGATTTCTTTTGAAAGCTGAAAGGGTTTTTGTTATGTGTCCGCCCAATAGTAATAGCGGAGATTCTCTGTGCTGAGAGTTGACCCGTGGCGGCATGGGAGAATTCCCTGGATCGGCATGGCAAGGCATGCTTTGTCGGGATTTTTCGACTCCGCGCCTATCAGCCTGGTTGCGAATAGATCCCACAAGGCGCTCCGCTCAAAATGACAGAATGATAGTTCTTGTTCGACGATAGAGATCGCTACGTTCGAGATGTGAGGTCACTCTTCGATTTGCGTTGTACTAGTCAAATTCTCCAGCTGCCGCCTCCAATCCAGTTCTTCAACAAATGCGGCGGACTGGCGCCAGCCGGGTTTGACCTTGACGAACAGCTCCAGATAGACCTTTTTGCCGAAGCGTTTTTCCAGTTCCATGCGAGCGGAGGTGCCCATCTGCTTGAGCTTTTGGCCGCCTTTGCCGATCAGGATCGCCTTCTGGCTGTCGCGTTCGCAAAAAATGGCGGCGGCAATGCGCAGCAGCCTGGGCAGGTCTTCAAACCGTTCTACAATCACCGCGGTGGCATACGGGACTTCTTTCCCAGTCTGAAGCAACACTTTTTCCCGGATGATTTCTGATGCCAGAAATCGCTCTGGCTGGTCAGTGAGCTGGTCTTCAGGAAAATATGGCGGGCTCTGCGGCAGGGCGCGGACCACTTTATCGAGCAGCACGTCCAGGCCTTCACCCTTTAGCGCCGAGATGGGAATGACTTCCTGGAACGAGTGCAGCTTGCTGTAACGTTCGATCACCGGGAGCAGGCGCTCCTTGTGCAGGCGGTCAACTTTATTCAGCAGCAGAAAAACCGGCGCGCCGGAGCGCTTTACCAGTTCGAGCACCTGTTCGTCTTCGGGACCAAAGCGGTCGGTTGCGTCCACCAGCAGCAGGACAAGATCGCGGCTTTCAAGAGCTGCGTGGATTTCCTGCATCATTTTGCGGTTGAGGCGGCTATCCGGCTTGTGGACGCCCGGCGTATCGATGAAGACGATCTGGCCTGCGGGGCGCTTGCCTTTGGCCTTGAGGTTGAGAATGCCCTGGATGTTCATGCGCGTGGTCTGCGGCTTTTCCGTGACGATGGCGATTTTCTCGCCGACCAGCGCGTTCAGCAGCGTGCTTTTGCCCGCATTGGGGCGGCCGATAATCGATACGAAGCCTGAACGCTGCGCCATCTAGCCCTGTGCCTGCCGGGGAGAAGACCCGGCCTTTTCCGGCTGCGAGCGGCAGACCCTGACCTTCTCTACTTTGCGGTCGGTTGATTCGAGGATTTCAAAACGCAAGCCTTCTTCCTCCACGACCTCGCCGGGCTGGGGAATCCGCCCGGCAATCGCGCTCACCAGGCCGCCGACCGTGGAGGCGTCTCGCTCGCCAAAGCGCAGGTCAAACAGGTCCTGCAGTCGGCCAACATCCACCGTGCCCTGCATCACGTAAGCCTGGTCGCCTTCACGGACGATGTCCTGCGAGGATTCGTGCTCATCGCGGATTTCACCCACGATCTCTTCGACCAGGTCTTCCATGGTCACCAGGCCGGCCACAGAGCCGTATTCGTCAATGACGATGGCCATGTGAATGTTTTCTTTCTGCATTTCCCGCAGAAGCTGTGAGGTCATTTTGGTTTCCGGCACGAATAAAACCGGACGCAGCAACCCGGCGACGGTGGTGGTGCGGGCCTGATCGTCAGGAAGCTGAATAAGGTCATGCGCCAGCACCATGCCCTGAATGTGATCGATGCTGGTGGTATACACCGGCACGCGGGAATGCGGCTTTTCGCGCAGCAGCGAAGTAAATTGTTCGATGGTCGTGGCGGCAGGGACGGCGAAGATGTTGGGCCGCGGTGTCATCACGTCGCGCACTGTCTTGTCCCCGAATTCGACCACCGACTGTATGAGCTGGCGGTCGCTCTCCTGCAAAATGCCTTCTTCTTCCGCCGCTTCAATCAGCGCGTCCACGGCTTCTGAAGGGTGTTCGGGCTCTTCCGGCTCGTGCGGCTCAGCCAGCGCGGCCACGGAAAGCCCAAAGCCAAGCACCACGGTAATGGGCAGCATGAGGTAAATCAGGAGCTGCAAGAGCGAAATGAAATTCACCAGCCATCCGCCGCGCGTGCGCGTGAAGAGCACATAAGGCAGCAGCCGGTTGCAGACAATGATGACCAGGATGATGCCGATGATGGCCTGGACGATTTCCGGCCAGGTCCAGTGGGAGTCGCGGAAGACGAGGTAGCCGATGATAAAAGCGATGGAGGCCGTAGTGAGCTGAGTAAGGAAAGAAAAAGTCAGGGCTGCGCGCCGGCTGACGCGAAGCAGGCGGGGTTCAACCAGCTTCTCAAAGGCCTCAATGTTTTCCTGAAATTCGCGGCTCAGGAATTTGCCGCTTTCGGTGTAGAGCCGCTCCACGTAAGAGACAAGGATCAGCAGCGCGCAGAGAAGCAGCACGACGATGTAAAGCGCCAGCAGGGTCATTGCGGACTCCTGCGTCGAGCCGCGCGGGCGTTTGCTTTGCGGGCGGTGATCTTCTTGGCAGCTATGGCGGCTGGCGCCTTCGCGCGCGATTCTGTGCGGTCGATGAGTGAAGCTGGCAGTTTGAGGGCGGAACGGAGGCGGGCCTCAACTCGGGCCATGCGTCCGTTGTCTGACTCGTGATCGTATCCTGCAAGATGCAACATGCCGTGGAGCACCAGGATCTTCAGCTCTTCCGCAATGGTGTGGCCATAGAGTCGCGCGTTGTCGCGGGCGATCTGGGCGGAGATGGCAATGTCACCGCCGGAAGGACGGGGGAACGAGAGGACGTCGGTCGGCTTGTTTTTGCGGCGAAAACGGCGGTTGAGCTCGCGCAGGCGCTGGTTGCCGGAGACCAGGACATCCACGTCGCCATGGACCTTTGCCAGAGTCTGCGCCTGGCGGACGAAACGCTGGATTTCCGCCGGGGTCACGCCCCGCGCCGAGCTTGAAGCAACCGCTTTTTCAAAAATTACCATTATTGTTTTGTCTGTTCTTAACTTTGCCGGGCTTAAAACAAAGCGGGAGGGCCAGCCGCCCTCCCGCCAAGAATTCTACTAGATTTCTACTGTTGCAGAGGGGGCTCGCTGGGCTCCTGCTCCGGCTGCACCTCGCGCGGCAGCTCCAGCGACATTTGCTGGCTGCGCGACCTTTCGTCGTAGGCACGGACAATGCGCTGCACCAGGTGGTGGCGCACCACGTCCTCCTCAGTGAAATAGTTGAAGAAAATACCCTCCACCGGCTTGAGTACGTCAGCCGCTTCGAGCAGGCCGCTGCGTTTGGCGTTGGGCAGATCAATCTGCGTGACGTCACCGGTGATTACTGCCTTGGAGTTGAAGCCCATGCGCGTCACGAACATCTTCATCTGTTCAGGCGTGGTGTTCTGGGCTTCGTCCAGGATGATGAAAGAGTCATTGAGCGTGCGGCCGCGCATGAAAGCGATGGGCGCAATCTCAATCACGTTCTTTTCCAGAAAGCGGTCCACGCGCTCCGGCTCCATCAGGTCATAGAGCGCGTCATACAGCGGGCGCAAATAGGGATCGACTTTCTCCTGCAGCGTTCCCGGCAGGAAGCCAAGGCGCTCGCCTGCCTCTACCGCGGGCCGCGCCAGGATGATGCGATTGACCTTTTTGGCGTTGAGCGCCGAGACAGCCATCGCCACGGCCAGGTAGGTCTTGCCTGTCCCGGCGGGCCCGATGCCAAACACCATGTCATATTTTTCAATGGCGTCAATATAGCGGCGCTGGTTCATGCTCTTGGGCTGCACCTGCCGCTTGCCAAATGACCTCTGCTTGCCCGCTTCAGCCATGCCGCGCAGCGTTGCGGTTGAGTCGGCCACCACCACGCGCAGCATCGAGCTCAAATCGGCGTCAGTAAATTCCTGGCCGGTACTGCCCAGATGGTCGAAGTCGGTAAAGATCTGCTCGGCGCGGGCCACGTCCCGGGCGGCGCCTTCCAGTTGGACGGAATCCGATTTCAGGTCAATGTTGACGTTGAGCCCGCTTTCCATCATTTGCAGGTTTTCGTCACGGATGCCAAACAGCTTCTGGATATTGGGGACGATTTCAATGTTCTTTTTCATTCAGTTTTTCGCGATTACCCTCTCATGGCGCACGAATTGCCAGACTCCGTGCCGATCAGGCACAGAGAACATAAAATTGCTTTGTGCATGGAAACGCAGGATAGGTGGCCCACCGGAACGCGGAGGTAATACCATTGGCCTGAGAGTACCGCCGTTATTTGCCCAAGTCAACAAAGTTCATGCGGCTTTTACCCCGCTTTAACATTAGATGCGCGCCGGGTGACTTCGGCGGCAGGGAAAAGGAGTTACACTCTTCCGCCGCTTCATTATTACCGATTCTCATAGTTGACGTTAGTTCCTCGTCGTTCGTCCTGTTCGTTATCGGCTGCTTTTCCTGATCTGCGTCTATCTGCGCAGTCTGCGGCGAGTCTTCTCCCGCCCCGCCATTGACCCAGGCCCCTAAACCCAAGTAAAATAGCATCTTCGGCTTGACCCTCCGAAAAACCCTTATTTGATAGGAACCATACAGTCACAATGGCAAATCATTTTTCTGCGCTGAAGCGCGCGCGCCAAACCACTAAACGCACGGAAGATAACCGCTCCAACAGCTCCCGTCTGCGCACCGCGCTGCGCAAGCTGCGTGAGACGCTGGCCAAGGGCGACCCCAAGGCAGCCCAGGAAGCCTTCAGCAGCACGGTTTCCATGATCGATAAGGCCGTGAAGAAGGGCGTTATCCACAAGAACACGGGTTCGCGGTATAAATCCCGCCTGAGCGCCCGCGTGGCCGCAGTCAAGAAGTAAAGTCTCAAGCATTTTCCCGGGAGCCCGCCGCGTGTCGGCGGGTTTTCTGTTTTCTGGGGAAACAAAGGAATTACAATCCTCGTCGCGGGTTGATGAGGTGCAAATGAACGGAATTGCGCGTCTGACATTCCTCTTTCTGTTTTTCACAATTTCTTTGGCGGCCCAGGAGACGCCCAGGGTTGAAATTTTTGGCGGCTACGCCCTGGCGCGAATTGACGATAGCCAGGGACTGACCGGGGGGCACATCAACCAGAACGGCTGGAATGCCGGGGTGGCCGTGAACATCAATAAGTACCTGGGCGGCGTCGCGGATTTTGGCGGCTACTATGGGACGCACCGCCTGCCGCCTTTTACGGCGCTTACCTGTCCCACATGCCCCATGACGACGCCGAGCCCGTTTCAGGCGTCCACCAAATTTCACACCTTCCTGTTCGGCCCGCAGGTCTCATTTCGATTACAGGGTGTCACTCCGTTTTTGCACGCGCTCTTTGGCGCCGCCCACGAACATGGAGAGCTGGTTCCGGCAACACCGGGTGGCTCTTCATCCGCTTCAGGGTTTGCATGGGCCGCGGGCGGAGGCGTGGACATCAATTTCTCCCACCGCTTTGCTTATCGCGCCCAGGGCGATTACATGCGCTTCAGCCTGATAAAGTTCCAGCCTGACGAGAACAATGCACGCTTCTCTACCGGTCTGGTCTTCCGTTTTGGCAGCTAGAAGCAGCGGCTATCTGATACGCTTTGGCAGGCGATGAGCGATTCCCCTGCAGCCATCGAATTCGTGAACGTCACGTACCGCGCAGACGGTAAACGCGCGTTGATTTCCGGGCTGGACCTTTCCATCCAGCGGGGCGAAACCATGATGCTGCTGGGGCGCAGCGGCTCCGGCAAAACCACCACGCTCAAGCTGATCAACCGGCTGCTGGCGCAGAGCGAAGGTAAGGTCCTGGTCGACGGACGCTCCACCGCCGAGTGGGACGTGATCCAGCTTCGCCGCCACATTGGATACGCCATCCAGGAAGCGGGGCTTTTTCCCCATTACACGGTGAAAGATAACGTTGCTCTTGTTCCCCGGCTGGAGCGATGGGATGCGGCGCGAGTTGCGGCACGTGTGCGTGAGGTCTTGCAGCTTGTTGGGCTGCCATACGCCGAGTTTGCCGATCGCTATCCCGACCAGCTTTCCGGCGGGCAGCGCCAGCGTGTCGGCTTGGCGCGCGCCCTGGCGGCCGATCCGCCGATTCTGCTGATGGATGAACCGTTTGGCGCGCTCGATCCCATTACACGCGCGGAGTTGCAGCAGGAATTTCTCGGGCTGCGCAAGTCGCTCAGCAAAACCGTGGTCTTTGTAACGCATGACGTGGCTGAAGCGCTGATGCTGGGCGATCGCATTGCGCTGATGGACACTGGCGCGCTCAAAGGGATTTACGCGCCCGCGGAATTTTTGCAGTCCACGGACGCTTTTGTTCAACCTTATGTCAACGCATTCCGGGCCGGGCAACATATCTTGAACTCCGGAGCTTAGCGCATGTCGCTGCCAGATTTCTTCGTCGCCCACCGACGCGAGGTACTCAAGCTCGCTGGGGAGCACCTGTGGCTGGTGGGCGTTTCCATGCTGCTGGCCGTTGCCATCGGCGTGCCGCTGGGAATTCTGCTGAGCCGCCGCCCGGCGTGGAAGGGGTTGGTCCTGGGCGCGAACAACATCATGCAGACAATCCCAAGCCTCGCTTTGTTTGGACTGCTGCTGCCGGTGCCGTGGATCGGGGCGCGGGCTGACCGGCTGGCGATTCTGGCGCTTACCTTGTACGCGCTGCTGCCGGTGGTGCGCAACACTTATACGGGCATCGCCGGGGTGGATGCGCCGGTGCGCGAGGCCGCTCTGGGCATGGGGCTTACGCCGCGGCAAATGTTGTGGCAGGTGGAGCTGCCTCTGGCCTCCAACGTGATCGTCGCGGGCATTCGCACCGCGACGGTGATCACCGTTGGCGTGGCGACGATTGCCGCCGCCATCGGCGCGGGCGGGCTGGGCGAATTTATCTTTCGCGGGCTGGCTATGGTGGATAACAACGTGATCCTGGCCGGCGCGATTCCTGCCGCGCTCATGGCCCTGCTCGCCGACTTCGTGCTTGGCACAATTCAGCGGGCATTAGTGAGGACACCAGTGCGAAGATCGGTGCGGGCGCGTCACTGATGGATCGCCGTAGCTTTCTCGCCGCGCTTGCTCTAATGCTTTCTGGGTGTGCCCCAAAAAGTTCAGGACTCACAGTCGGGTCCAAGAACTTCACCGAGCAGCTTGTCCTGGGAGAACTGCTGGCGCAAGTTCTGGGCCGCGCTACGCCGCTGCTCATCGAGAGGCGCTTTTACCTGGCCGGAACGTATATCTGCCATCAGGCGTTGCTGGCCGGACGAATCGACATGTACGTGGAATATACGGGGACGGCGCTGGTGGCGATCCTGAAAGAACAGCCGACATCCAATCACGCCGCGGTCTTCAACACCGTGAAAGAGCTTTATGCGCGAAGGTTCGGGCTGGAGGTCCTGCCTTCGCTCGGGTTTGATAATACCTTCGCCATGGTGATGCGCGGCAGTGATGCGCGCCGCCTCCGGTTGAAGACGCTTTCAGACGCCGCAGCCATCTCTGCGCAACTGCGGCTGGGAGTGGGCTATGAATTCATTGAGCGGCCCGACGGCTATAAAGGGCTGGCCGCGAAATACGGTTTCAAGTTCGCCGAGGCCCCGCGAGTGATGGACCTGGGACTGCTCTATCGCGCATTGCAAAATAATCAGGTGGATATCGTGGCCGGCTCGAACACTGACGGCCTGATCGCCGCGCTTGATCTGGTGGTGCTGGAAGACGACCGGCATTACTTCCCGCCGTATGACGCCGTGCCGATCGTGCGGCGTGAGACGCTGGAGCGCCATGCTGAAGTGGCGGCGGCGTTGCAAAAGCTGAGCGGCCGTATCAGCGCGGAAGACATGCGCCGCATGAACTATTCGATCGATGGAGAGAAAAAGGACGCCGCGGCGGTGGTAAAGGGGTTTCTGGCGCGGAAGGCAGTGTAGCTCCCTTAATTGCCGTGGCCAGGTACTGTGCAGCGTCTTTCGACGAGTGTCGCGCGCCCACGTCGCTCTGGCAAACAAGAACTATTTACAATGTTGCGCTATGACCACCCGACCAGGACTGACCGCCACGCCGGAAGGCGATTTTGCTCCCGCGCTCAACGCCGTGCGCGGAGGCTGGAATGAAGTTATGGGCATTCACTTTGTTCACGCCACGGCTGAGGAGGTGATCGCCGAGATAGAGATCGGGGCCCATCATCACCAGGCGTACGGGATCGTCCATGGCGGCATGCACTCGGGTTTGATTGAGACCGTGGCCTCGGTCGGCGCGGCGCTTGCCGCTCTGCCGCGCGGACAGTCGGTGGTTGGCCTGGAGAACCACACTTCATTTCTGAACGCCGTTCGGGAAGGGAAGTTGCGCGCCACGGCGCGACCGCTGATGCGTGGCCGCCGCACGCAGGTCTGGGAAGCCACAGTCACAGACGCCGCAGGCCGCGCAGTCGCCAGTGGACGCGTGCGTTTTCTGGCGCTTGAAGCGGGATCGACCCTGGCTGGCGAGACTGTCAAGGTGAAGCGGTCTTCATGAACGAAGAATCGCCATGAACGAAGAATCGCCGTGATCGCACGTGGTCGATGGTCGCAGGAAACCTAACTTTCACCACGGAGGCACTGAGAAAATCGGAGGAGTCGCCGGCCGCTCTCCTAATTTCTCCGCGTCCTCATTTCCTACGTGTCTCAGAGTTTTGGCTCTGGTCCGATCAGTGTAATCATGTCAATCAGTGGTAGAGTTTAGGATTTCTCGATTCCAGCGATTTGATTCTTCCTCCCGATCTTCTCCGTGTCTCAGTGTCTCCGTGGTAGGTTTTCCGCTGATTCATCACACCCGACTTGTGACCGCCGTCACAGCGCCGGTGCTCACACTCCCGCTAGATTTGGCTTTTCGGAGGCACTATGAGCACCGCCGTGTTGGAAAGAATTGCTGAACAGCCCAAGAAGGCCGACCTGGCGCTGGTAAGCCCGGCCCCAAGGGTTGCCGCAGAAGAAGTATGGGACCCGCATCCGCTCGTTCCGGTGTTTGTGGCCGGGGTCATCTCGCTGGTTCTGGCCGTAACGTTTGTCGGCTCCGTCCTGGCATGGCTGGCGTTGCGTCATTCCGGCGTAATGGCGCCCTAGCGACGAAATTGCTGGCGCCGCGGGACTTACCGCTTTGGCGGCCCCAGCGCCCATGCCTCCAGTTGGCCGGTCTGGCGCATCAATTGGATCTGCGCGCGGTCCAGTTCAAAGCTGGAGTTCAAAAACGCCGTGTAGCGCTGATGTTCCGCCACGCGTGCAGTTTCTTCATCTTTAATGCTCGCCGCACCGCTTTCGATCTTCGCGTGCGTGGATTCAATATCGGACTGCGCCAGTTGATGCTCCAGCTGCGCTACTTCGCGCGCCGCCGCCAGTTGCTCCACGGACCGCTGCAGCTTCAGCGTCTCCGTGCTCACCTGCTCCTTCACGGTCTGCGCTTCTTTCCTTGATTTGGCGGCGTCTGCCTTTGCCGCATCGGCCGCCGCGCGCTGCACCGGATTAAAGAATGGGAAGCGGATGGCTACGCCGGCCGTAACGTTGTTCCGTTGAAATTTCTGAAAGAACTGGTCGTAGTTGTTGAATCGCGCCAGCACGGCATACTGCCCCACAAAGTCGATTGCCGGATAGAGCTGCTTGCGCTCGCCACGGGCGCGAAATTCCTTGGCCTGTGCCGCCGCGTCGGCCATCCTCACCACCGGACTGTTTTTCAGGGCTTCGCCCGGCAAATCCTGCTCCTGGGCCACAGCCGGCATTTCCGGGATGGTTTCTGTCGATGTCTGAATCGCTGTTACAGGCAAACCTGTAAGCTGTGACAACCGCAGCCGCAACTGGTCGGCCGCAGCCTGTGTTTGCGCGATGTCAAGCCGTGTCCTGGCGCTGGCCAGCTTCGCTCGCGTGGCTTCCACCTCGCTATCCAGGCCCGCCTGGATGCGCTGGGTGACGATATCCTGAAATTTCTGCGCTGCCTGCTGCTGCTCTTTTTGGATCGTCAGCGACGAGTCCAGCAGATCAAGCTGCACATAATCCATCGCCGTTTCCATAATGACGTCGTTACGGCGGTCGGCATTCTGCGCCTTGGTCACGTCAACGTCGCTCCTGGCGGCCTTGATGTAATTGCGTTGCGCCAGGTTGATGAGGTCGCCCTGGAAATTCACGTTGAAGATGGAAGGTGCCGCTCCCTCCAGGCTCAGCGGAAAGCCATACGATCCACCCAGACCCGAGCCAAGCACCATCTGCGGCAGAAAAGCGTTCTTTGTCTGTGAGACCACGGCCCGCGCCCGTTGCAGGTCAGCCTGTGACAGGCCGGTGGTGGCGCTGTTCTTCAGCGCCAGTTCAATGGCGGTCCGGAATGCCAGCGGCTTCTCCTTGCCGGACGAGGTGTCTTGCGCGAGCAGAGTTGCCGGAAGCGCCACGATCCAGGCTGCAACCAGGACTTGACGGGCATGCAATTTCATTTTTTCACCTGCGCGATTGTGTGTGAATGGTTGTGGAAAGACGTGATTCTATCGGGAAACGCGCGCCAGCGCATCCTGCGCCGGACGGTATTGTGAGGCCATCTTCAGGGCGGTCTGAAATTCAACCGAGGCTTCATTCTTTTTGCCTTGTTTTTCCAGCACGATCCCCAGCAGGTAATGGGCGCGAAACGCGGGGCCGTCCTCCGCGGGATCTTCCTGGGAAACGTAATGGCGCAACATTTGCGCCGCTCCCGCATAGTTGCGGCCGGCATGCAGCAGGAGCGCCGCCGCGTCATATTCGGTGAAGTCGCCCGGTTTCGCCGAGGCCACTGCCTGGTTCAAGGCGGACTCCATATCGCCGAGCCGGCCGGCCCTCCGATAATAATGCGCCAGCTCAATCCAATAGTGTCCGGGAGCGCTGCTGGCGGCAATCGCCTTCTTATATTCCGCTTCCGCGCCGGTATCGCCCCGCTTCTCCGCCGCGCGGGCGTACATGTAACTGGCCATCGCGGGATCGTGTTTGGCCACGTAGTCAGCCTGTTGTTTGGCTTTGCTCTTATCGCCGCCCAGGACCCCTGGAGCTTCCAAATAAAATTCGCTCAGATCGTTGCGGGCCGGCAGATTGTCTGCGTCCAGCGCCACAGCGCGCTCGAACTCGGTTTTCACCTTTCGCGCCAGGCCAAAGGCCGTGAACGGGTTGGAGTCCTCGGCCTTTCTCCCCATGGCACGGCCCAGCCACAAGTGATAGGCGCTGTTTTGCGGGTCGAGCGCAAGCGCCTTCTCCGCCATGCGCACGGAATTGTCCCAGAGTTCCAGTTGAAAATAGACGCGGCTGAGCAGGTGGTATGCCCTGGCGTCATTCGGATTACTTGCGATGGTGAGGTTCAGCGCATGCAGCGCCTGGTCCGCCCTGCCCGCTTTCAGCAAGGCGGCCGGATCAGCGTCAGCCTGCGCGCCGATGCCCGTCACTAAGAAAAATAAGGCAGCCAGCCAGGACACGGTCGTCAACGCTCAACCACCTTTACGTCCATCCCGTTGCGCAATGGCTGCGCGTTGACCGCGCCCAGCGCTATGACCGCTCCTTCAGGGACTCCCTTAACCACTTCAACGCGCGTCAGGCTGGAAAGCCCGGTCTGCACTTCCTGCGCCTGTATCTTGTCGTCGTCAATTTTGTAGAGGTAGCGCTTGCCTTCAAGATCATGCACCGCTTCGCGTGAGACCGTGAGCGCGTTGTCATGCCGGGCGGAGATGATGGCCACGTTCACGTTCACGTTGGGCAGCAGCTTGCGGTCGGAATTATCGATCTCTGAGGTGATTTCGCCCACCGTGCGCGTCCCCACCATGGTCACCGACGTGGGTACCCGCGTGAGCGTTCCTTCCCACGTGCGTCCGGGCGTGGCGTCCCATTTGATCTCAACTTTTTGTCCCTTGGCCAGCCGCCCAATCTCCGGCTCATCCACAAAGGCGCGCACGCGGACTTTTTCCAGGTTCGCCACCTGCACCAGCAACTCGCCGCCGTTTACATACGATCCGGGCTTTACCGGAAGCTGATACACCGTTCCGGAGAACGGCGCGGTCACGTTGGAGTGGTGCAGCAGCTCTTGCGCCGCGGCATACGCCGCACGGGCCTCAGCCGCCGAGGCCTCCACCTTCGCCACTTCCGGCGAGGAGAAGCGTCCGCTTAGTTTCGACTGCAGCAACTGTACGTCCGCTTCGGCCTTTTTCTGCCGGTTCTGCGCGGCTTCCACTTCAGCCGGCGACGCGGCGCCATTCTGCTGGAGTTTCTGGATGGCCCGCAGGTTGCGTTGGGCCTCGTCGCGCTCCGCCTGCGCCTTCACCAGCTCTGAACGCGTCGTCAGCACTTCTTCCTGCGTTCCGCCGGCCTTGATGCCGCTCAGCGCCGCTTCCGCGGACCGCAACTGTGACAAAGCTCGCGCCGCTTGCGCGCGGGCCTCGGCGTCATCCAGCTTCACCAGCAGTTGCCCGGCTTTCACGCGGTCGCCTTCAGCCACCAGCACCTTGTTGACCGTGGCCGGAGCCGGAGCGTGCGCCTCAAAGCTGTTGACCGGCTCGATCTTGCCGTTGGTGGAGATCACGCTGGCGATCTCCTGGCGCACAACTTTTTCCGCGCGCACGGGCGTGCCGGTGCGCCGCCAGTTGATTCCGGTGAAGAGCAGCACCGCCGCCACCACCAGTACCAGCACAATCGCCACGCGATGGCGCTCACGCCCGTTATTTTTCTTCCCTGTTGCCATGCGCTAATACAAGTACATCTGACAGAGTCGCGGTCAAAGGCCTTTCGCTTCAACGTGCGACCGCTTCCAGCAGATCAACCATCGAAAATCGGAGGCCCAAACCTCTAAGTATATCCAAGCCCGCGCTCCAGCGCAGAAATCCTCTATGGCTGCCCTGCGTTTTAGGCCGGGCCCTTTTCAAACTTTTCTGCCGGTATTTCTATTTTAGATGATCGTCCCGCCCCCGCGGTTACGTCTTGAAAAGCGGTAGTGGGTCAGTTTATTGAAACTGTCCCATTACCAGTGTCAGCGTCTAGGGACTCGCTTGCGAATCCCGGGCCTTTAGGCAGACGTTCATCGCGTCAGCGATGAATCCATATCCAGCTGCCCCACAACCGAAAAAGCGATTGTTACAATAAACTCCTGATGTCACATCGTACAGGCTATACCGACGATCACGCAAAATCCGGCCTGGACCACGATTTCCCTGAAATCGATACCTGGCCAAACCAGTTTCCCGCCTATGAAATCCTGGTTGACGTTCCGGAGTTCACCTCGGTCTGCCCCAAGACCGGCTTGCCCGACTTTGGCGTGCTGGAAATTCGCTACATGCCCGCCAGGCTCTGCCTGGAGCTGAAGTCGCTCAAGGAGTATCTTCTGCACTATCGCAACCTGGGTATCTTTCAGGAAAACATCGTGAACCAGGTGCTGGAAGACGTTGCGCGCGCATGCAAGCCAAAGTGGGCGGTGGTGAAGGGCGTGTTCCGTCCCCGCGGCGGGATCGGTACGACGGTGGAAGCAAGATGGCCAAGGCCCAGGAAATAGCCTTGCAAATAAGATTGCAAGTCGACTAAAAGAGACTGCCATGAACGCTGCCGGGACCGTCCCTTCGATTCTTCTCATCCTTGTTACTCTGACTCCTGTTCGAGCCATGGCCGCTGACGATGCCATTACTTTTGCGGAGCTGTCAAAAGCAGCCAAGGTTTACTTGCGCGACTCCGCCGAATTTCCGCTAAGCACGAAAGTCGAGGTGACTTTTACTGACTTGACGGGACACGTCCGCAAGCACAAGACCGGCGTGTACAAATATGACTTTCACGGATACAACGTTCGTTCGAATACAGCTAATGTCCGTTTGGAGGGCTCCTGGAGCACGGTACTCTCCGGGAGCACATTGAGAAGAGCCGCTCTCGCAACTTCCATTGCCCCAATTCTGCTGGGCATAGTCCTTGTCCCTGACATGGAAAAGAACGCCACAATCTTTCAAGGGCCGTTCCCGGACCTGGTAAGCGTCACGATAAAGCCGGGCGGGGAGTGCGACCCGTTTCAATGGGAGAACGAGCGATACGCTTCGCATTCATTTTGCGGTTCCTATGAATTGCAGTTGGGAAAAGACGACTTCATATTGAAGCATTTTGCCTTTGATGCCTCCCGCCTGCCGGCCCCGGCGGACATGGATGTGCTCGGCCATGCGACGATCTCGCGTTATCACAGCGAAATGGAGTTTCAAAATGTGTTCCTGCCCGGCGATCCCAAACCGTTTCTGGTGCCCAAGCGGGTGACCGTAACGGTTGAAACCGACAAAGGCAGGCTGGTGATGGCAAGCAATTACTCGCTTCGAAAATAGCCCTGACTCCCACGTACCCCCGGCGGTTTTATCTTCCCGGTATAATCCCTGCATCCATGCCGCCAAAACTCTATCCCCGCCTTATGCTGGCGGTGCTGACCGGACTAAACATCCTCAACTACATTGACCGCAATGTGCTCTTTGCCGTGCAGTCAGACGTGAAAAAAGAATTTCTGGTGAGCGACGCCAAAATCGGCATCCTGACCAGCGCATTTTTCTTCACCTATATGTTTGCCGCGCCGGTGGTGGGCTGGATGGGTGACCGCTTTCCCCGCAAAAACATCGTGGTCGTCGGCATCTTTATCTGGAGCGGCTTCACTTTGCTTACCTGGTTCGTGCACGACTATGATCAGTTGCTCTTTCGGCACGCCATCGTCGGCATTGGCGAAGCCAGTTATGCGACGATTGCGCCCACGCTGATTGCCGATTCTTTCCCACCGCTCAAGCGCGGCCGCATGTTGTCGATCTTTTTTCTTGGATTGCCCGTGGGCAGCGCCGCCGGATACTTTGTCGGCGGCTACCTGGCGCATCACTTTGGCAACTGGCGCGCCCCGTTCATGGCTGCCGGCATTCCCGGCTTTGTGCTGGCGCTATTGCTCTGGTTTCTTCCCGAGCCTCCACGGGCGCATCGCAAGCCCGAGGACACAGTTCCCATCGCAGACGGTTTCCGGCTGCGCGTTTGGTCGATCGCGTTACGCATCTGGGCGCTCCTCAAAGACCTTTCCCACAATGGCGCTTTTCTTACCTCAACGCTCGGCATGGCGGCTTACACATTCGCCATGGGCGGCATGCAGGTGTGGATTCCCACCTTCCTGGTTCGCCTGCGCGGCATGGACCTGAAAACCGCAAACATCGACTTCAGTTACATTGTGATCGTCAACGGCATTGGCGCCACGCTGCTGGGCGGCTGGATTGGCGACCGCCTGCTCAAGCGTTATTACGGCGCCTATTATTCTTTCTCCGGCATTACTATGCTGATTGCGGTGCCGTTCATGGTGGCGGCCATTTATGTCACCGGCCCCTTGATGTTGCCTGCCATGTTTACCGCCGTGTTTTTTGTGCTGATTAGCACCGGTCCAACCAACGCGGCATTGGTGAACTCCGTGAGCGCAAGCATCCGCTCCACCGCGCTGGCCGTGAATGTGTTTGTGATTCACCTGCTGGGCGACGCTTTTTCTCCCACGCTCATCGGCCGCATCTCCGACAA
>DASSXL010000036.1:0-11797 GCA_035703825.1 Candidatus Angelobacter sp. | reverse complement strand
AGCGGTTTCCACATGGAGCCGGAACAGTCGACTTCGGCAATTATTGTTCATCATCCGCAGGCAAAGTATTTCGTGGTGTGACCTCAGCTGCGTGTCTGCAGGGACACAGGCGTCTATGTTTTGACACGCATGAATGCAGGTACTGGCCGAGCCGACTCCGCGCCATTCGGCACTGTTGACGCTGGCTGTGATCGTGCAAAATGCATTCGCGGAGCTGGATATGGGCGCGGGCGGATGGGCGAGAGCACCAAAAAATATTCTAAAGCTTGTTTCGGCAGACAGGTTGAGATGTATATTTTCATCTTCACCCAAGATGAAAAATCTTCTCCGACGAAAGTGGCGATACGCCGTTGCCACCGTTCTGCTTCTGGCCCTGAGCAGCGCTGGTCTTGTTTTCTGGCGGGCGCAGCGCGTTTTGCATACGGCTACGCTGGAAGTGCGATCGCAGGAAATGCTGCGCTTCTCTGTGCGCAACCTGGCTCCCGTGAGCAGCAATTTCGAGTGGATCAATGCGCCGGAGGCTTTTACCGGCGCGGCGGTGTTTAAAGGCGAGTTTTATCTCTGCGGCGCTTCCGGCCTGTTTCGCTATGACAGTCGCGGGACGCTGCTCAAGCATTATCGAGCAGGACAAGAGCTGCCTGCCACGCCGTTGTTGCGTATGTCGACCGGGGTCCTGAAGGATTCGCGAGAACCGGAGCTTCTGATTGCCACGCTTGCGGAAGGCGTGCTGGCATTCAACGGAAGCAGCTTCCGCCAGCTTTTCCCGGCAGATGCCGACGCAAGGTCGATTACGTCGCTGCTGCCGCTCAGCTCCGGGCAACTGTTGATTGGAACGCGCAAGCGCGGCGTGCTGGTCTATGACGGTAATACGCTCCAGGCCCTTCATCCGGCTTTGTCGGCGTTGCACGTTACGGAACTGGCCGGCAGCGAAGCGGATTTGTGGATCGGAACGCAGGACCAGGGAGTTGTCCACTGGCAGGCAGGGCGCGCAGAAACTTTTGCCGAAGCGCAGGGAATGCCAGATCCGCAGGTCTTTTCCATTGCGCTGGCCGACGACAAGGCCTACGTTGGCACGGCGGTGGGCATTGCCGAGTTTGACGGTGGAAGGTTCGTTCGCGTGCTGGCCCCGGGATTTTTTGCCCGAACGCTCTACGTTAACGACTCGACCCTGCTTTCCGGCGGAAATGGTGAAGGCGTCCTGGAGATCGACTCCGGGCCGAAGCGAATGCAGGGCGTGCTTCGTCCTGCGACGCGGGCCGTATCCAACGTGCAGCAGATTTTTGCCGCGGGCAACACGCTCTATGTAGTCACGCGCGGCGCGCTGTATCAGAAAGAAGGCCAGCACGGTGGATGGCGGCGCGTGCTTGAGCCGGCCAACACAATGCTGGCCGACCGCAACATCTCGGCGCTTGCCGTGGATGGCGCAGACCGCCTTTGGGTCGGATATTTTGACCACGGGCTGGACCTCTTCGGCCCCGACTTGCGCAGCGCCGCGCATATAGAAGATGACAATGTCTTCTGCGTCAACCGAATTTTGCCGAACGCGGTCGCCGGGACCATTGCCGTGGCCACCGCGAACGGCCTGGTTTTGTTCGATCAGTCCGGCAGGAAGCGGCAGGTGCTGGGCCGCGCTGACGGTCTTTTGGCCGATCACGTAACCGATGCGGCTCTCTATGGCAGCGGCATGGTGCTGGCCACGCCCGCAGGACTTACGTTTCTTGATCCTGCGGGTCCGCGCAGCCTCTATGCCTTCCACGGATTGGTCAACAACCATGTGTATACCGTCGGCGCGGTAGGGAAGGAAGTTGTTGCCGGAACGCTTGGCGGCATCTCGGTCCTGGAAGATGAGAATGTGGCGGCCAACTACACGGTGGCAACGCGCGGCCTGACGCACAATTGGATTTCCGCCATCGTGCGCAGCGGCAATGACTGGATCGTTGGCACCTACGGCGGAGGAGTTGTTCGTCTGCTGGCCAATGGGCGCTTTGAGCCCTTTGACGTGGCGACCGCGAAGTTTGAAGTTTATCCCAATGCCATGCTGGCTACCGACCAGCACGTCCTGGCGGGAACGCTAAGCAAGGGGCTTTACGTCTTCAATCGCGCGACGAACCGCTGGAGTGTAGTTACGGATGGACTACCATCGCTGACTGTTACGGCTCTGGCCGCGGGCAATGGTTTTATTTACGTGGGTACGGACAACGGGCTTGTACGAATTTCGGAGCAAAATCTGCCATGAAGCGGCTGCTTAAACTGCTGGTTGTTTTCCTTGCGCTTACGTCCATCACCTGGGGCGATGCAGGCGTTCTCATCCCGCGTGACAAAGCGCAACCCGATCCCCTGATCCTGTCGCTGGAAGAGATGGAAATCACCATCCGCATCGACAACTCTGATGCGCGGATTTTCGTCAAGCAGATTTTTGCCAACCATACCTCAGGCATCCAGGAAGGAAATTACATTTTCGCGCTCAACAGCCATGCCGTGGTCTCTGACTTCGCCACATGGGATGGCCCTGTGCGCATTCCAGCCGTGATCCTTGAGCGCAAGCGCGCGGAGGAGATTTATAACGAATTGAAGCAGCAGGCAATCGATCCTGGATTGTTGCAGATGGGCGAGCGCACGGCCAGCGAGGCGCGCCATACGTCAACCTTCAGCGCCAGGATCGTGCCGATTCCGGCCTATGGCACCAAGCGCCTGGAATTTGAATATCACGAAAGCATTCCTGTCGAGAGTTTCAAGTCGTATTTCGGGATAGGTCTAAAGCCCGAAGCGTACCACTCGCAGACCGCTCGCCATCTGAGCATTCATTTCGAGCTGCGGTCAGAGCATCCCATTCGCGACTTCAAGCTGGGCAGCACGATCTATCCTTTGAAAA
The DNA here is from genome assembly GCA_035703825.1 of Candidatus Angelobacter sp. GTDB lineage: Bacteria > Acidobacteriota > Terriglobia > Terriglobales > Acidobacteriaceae > Angelobacter. The sequence goes on along the minus strand of DASSXL010000036.1, from coordinate 8,925 downwards.
TCAGCCAGCAGAACGCGCATCTGGTCACCGGGGAATTTACCGGCGAGAACATCGCCCTCACCCAGGATTTCAGCGTGCAGTATGAACTTGATCAGGCTGCTGGAGACTCGCTGCACGTCCTGACCTATCGGAATCCTGATTCCGGGCAGCCTGATCCCACGGAGATGTCACCGCAGCGCAGCGCCAATGAACCCGGCTTTGCTGAAGTTGAGGCGCTGCTGGCGAACAAAAAAGCTGCTGCGCCCGGCGGAGCGCAGGCGCGTCCGCCGCATAACGTGATTGTGCTTTTTGACGATTCCCTTTCCATGCAGTGGGACAAGCTTGAGCGCAGCTATGAGGCCATGCAGAAGGTGCTGCACTCGCTTTCCGGCGACGATCATTTCAATCTGCTGATGTTCAATAGCAAAGTCACGGCATTCCAGCCCGCCCTCAGCGGTGCAACTCCCGCGAGTTTGCAGAAGGCGACGGACTTTGTCCGCGGCAGCCGGTTGCGCGGCGGAACGGACCTGCAACGCGCGTTGGAAGCAGGTCTGGCGCAGTGCGTGCCGGGCTCCGCCAATAACTATCTGGTCCTGTTGACGGACGGCTCCGCTACGCGAGGCCCCATCGTGAGCGGCAAGCTTTCAGCCTGGTATGCGGAAAAATGGAAGGCTCTGCCGGAAGGTGCGCGTCCCAAGCTGTTCGTCTTCGCCGTGGGCGACGATGCCAATCTGCCGCTGCTGCGCCTTCTCACCCACAATGACGGGTTGCTGGAAAATGTTCTTTCCACCGAACCCACGGAGTTCAAGCTGAACGCCTTCATCGCCAAGATGAACATGAACCCGATCGGCCAGCTTGGGCTTACGGTTTCACCGCAAACCTCGCTCGACCTTGTTTATCCGCTGCAGGACACTTCCTTCGCCGGCTCCATGGCGTCCTGGGTGGGCCAGTACAAAGCAGCGCAAAAGGGCGTGAGCTTCGATGTTCGTGGCGTGCGCGATGGCGAAGCTCTCAGCATTCACGGCACGGCTGATCTCCCGCAGAAATCCCTGGAGCACGATCAACTGCCGCGCCTCTGGGCCAAGGCCCGCGTGGACGCGCTGCTGGAAAAGATCGAGCGTGAAGGCGAAGACAAGGCCAGCATCGATGAGATCATCCGCCTGGCGCGCAAGTATAAGTTTGTTACGCCATACACGTCATTCCTCGCCGTGCCGCGCGCTCTGCTGCGTCCGCGCGTCATACGCCCGGGCGACCCGGTGATCCGCGTGCGCACCGATCCATCCATTGTTTCAGTGGTTGCGCTCTTTCCTTTCGGCCTCACCAAGCCGCTGCGCTATCTGGGGAAAGAAGATATATGGCAGACGCGTTTTCTTGCGCCGGTGGATATGGAAGACGGCACGCACACCGTCCGGCTGGTGCTGCGCGACCGCAATGGCTCGGTCTATCGCGAGGTCAAGACGTTTGTGATCGCCAGCAAGACGCCGACGGTGAAGATCATCCTCAGTCGCAAGCAGTTCAGAAAAGGCGAGTCGATCTCACTGCGTGTTCAGGCCTCAGCCAGCACGCGCACGTTGCTGGCGCAACTGGAGGGCGCGGCCCCGGTGAACCTCCACTGGAACCCCGACGAATCAGCGAGTACAGGCGAGATTGCCGTCCCTGGTGAATTGGTCCCTGGCCGCTATCGTCTCACGGTGACGGCTGAAGACATCGCCCACAACATCGGCGTGCAGGAGGTGCAAGTTGAAATCATCCCGTAAAGCTTTGTTGAAGCCCTCCTTGCTGTTGATTGGCCTTGCCGCTGGATTTGCGGCCGCGCGCGCCGCCATGCCTGCATGGGTGCAGAACATTGAAGTGCGCTCTCTGGTTGAGGCCGCCATCTTTCGCGACGTTACATTGCCTGCGGGTCCGATCACCATCCGGCGTCCCCCGTCGGAGTCGGTTCCCGCGCTCGGCGAACTGGTGAAGCAGCATCCGCAGCAGGCAGATTTGTATTCGCTGAAAGCATTGGAAGAAGAACAGAAGCTTGACTTCACCACCGCCGAAGCGGACTGGAAGCTCTACCTGCAAAATGCCGCCGACAAAGCAGCGGCGCAGATGGATCTTGCCGATTTTTATCATCGCCGCCACCGCCCGCAGGAAGAAGTCAGCGCCCTTTCCGCCGCGGCGCGCTTGCCTTCGCCGCCGCAAGAAAAATTCACGGCAGTCTCCGACCAGCGGGCATGGAAGGCCTTTGAGAGATCTTTCCAGGTGATCGAGGCGCAGGCGCTGGGAAAGAGCGCGTCCGTCGAGCAATACAATGCATGGATCGTTCGCTATCCGGAGGAGACGGGACTCTACGGCCGTTACTTTGAATTCCTGCTCAAGGAGAAAGATTTCAAGGCCGCGGCGGACTTGATTACGAAATATCGCGGCAAGTTCCCGACTGATGAAGTATTTCCCACCAAAGCACGTGCCCTGCTGGCTTACAACCAGGGATCGGTGGAAGAGGGCCTGGCAGTCTACGAAAAGAATTTCCAGCCACTGTGGCCGCCTGAGCTGATCAAGAACTATTTCGATCTCGTGCGTGAGACGCGCAGCCTGCGCAAGTTTCTGGACCAGGCGCACGCCGCGCTGGCCCGCAACCCTGACGATCTCAACGCCGTGGCCCGCGTCTTCTATTATTACCAGCAGCAGGGCAATCTGCAGGCGGCGCAGCAGGCCATCACCGACTATCGGTTGCAAAAAGACGCCCGCAAAGCGGCGTGGACCGCGCAGGAGCTTCATACCTTCGCGCGGCTTCTTGATGCGGTACGTCTTTATCCTGAAGCGGCGCGCTATTACTTCGCTCTTTACAACAGCCCGGGCGCCGACTCATCGGAAAAAGCTCTGGCTGGTCTGACGAACATTCTTCTTACTGCTCCCGAGGACCAGGTACGCTTCGGCGCGGGCGATATCTCCATGTACAAAGACATCGCCACCATGGATTCCGGTCCCGGCTACCTGAATGGAATCTTGTCTTTGATTCTGAACACCAGCTCGCCGGCATATCACTATTCTGAGGAAGAGCAGCGCGCGCTGCCTTACTTCCATCGTTCTCGCGCAGCCGAATTGGTGGCGTTTTTTGATAAGCGCTTCCCCAACTCCGCTTCGCGCGCGGAATTGCATTCACGGCTGATTGAGTCTTATGCCGGCTACGGAGAGGATGCCGCGGTGCTCACGGCGGGCAGCGAGTTCCTGGCCGCGTTCCCATCTGCGCCGCAGCGCAATCAGGTGGCATTGCTCATGGCGGATAGTTATGCCCGCACCGGCAACACCAAGGCTGAGTTCGCCCTGTATGACAATATGCTACAAGAGCTGGCCCGCAAGGCCGAGGGTGTGCCGCTGGGCGAGCATTCCGGCCAGGTGTCGGCGACGCCTTCCTCGCAGCCTGAAGCAGTCGCGCCGGAGGGCGGAGGCGAAGAGGGTGAAGGCGGGCCACAAGCACAGTCCCGAGGCGCAAGCGCGGGCCATGCGGCGTTTGCGGTACAGAAGTCAGCGACGCGGGCGCAGAGCGGCGCGCGCTCTCCGGAATACCAGCGCGTGCTCGATCGTTACATCTCGCGTCTGGTCTCGCTAAAGCAGGTCCCCGCGGCCCTTACGGTATGGCGGCAGGAGCTGGACCGCAATCCCAACGATCCTGGGCTTTACGAAAAGTTTGCCGCTTTTCTTGAGAGCAACCGCCTTGGTACGGAAGAAGAAGCGGTGTACAAGCGCGCGATCCAGCAATTCCCGGGGACGAACTGGTATCACAAGCTGGCGCGCTGGTACCTGGCCAAAAAGCGCACGCAGGACCTGCAAGGCCTCTCGCAGCAGGTATTGCAGATATTTTCCGGCAGCGATCTGGAGTCGTACGTTCGCGACCTGGCCGGAATGCCATCGCAGCTCAACCTGCGCTTTAATCAGCTTGCCCATGAGCGATTTCCTCATAACCTGACGTTTGTGCGCAACCTGCTCACGCTCTATCACAGCAAGGCTTTTTATAACCAGGCTGAATGGGAAAGCCTGCTGCGGAACTACTGGTTTGCGGACGACAATCTACGCAATCATTATTTTGAGTTCTTATCGAGCACGAACAGGCTCGAAGCTGAACTGCAGGCGCTGCGCGCAACGGTTGCCGCCAATCCTGACTGGATTGCGGAGGCGAAGGCGAATCCGGCAAGCGCGCGTTTCATCGGCGAGGCGGAGCTGTGGCGGTCGCACTTTGAGGCTGGAGCGCCGGTGATCGCCGGAGTGGCGCGGCAATATCCGGCAGATGCCGCGCTGGGCGAGCGCGCATCTTCTTTGTACAGGTCTCTCGCGTATTACGACGCTCGAAATACTGAAGTCGCGGTGGAGATTGAATCCAACCTGCTGCGCTCCACTCCAGACGACCGGCAGAGGTTGGCGCGCATAGGAGACATCTACTCTGACCGCGAGCAGTTCGCCAAGGCCGCACCCTACTGGAACAAGATGCCGGAGACCGAACCGGGCCGGGCGGAGAGTTATGAAGATGCGGCCACGGTTTTCTGGGATTATTACTTTTTTGAAGACGCTCTGCGGCTGCTCAACCAGGGCCGCGCCAATCTTCATGACGAGGCGCTTTACAGCTACCAGGTAGGCGCGATCTATGAAAACAAGCGCGACTATGCGCGCGCCGTGGACGAGTATGTGAAGGGCGCGCTCGCCGCATCCGCAAACCAGGAGTCGCGGGAGCGTCTGCTGCAACTGGCCACCAGAAAGGCCTCGCGCGATGCGGTGGATGCCGCCACAGACCGCGCGGTTACCGGGAGGAAGTACGATCTCGGCGCCATACAGTTGCGGGTTGACGTGTTGGAGGCACAGGGGCGCAAGCCGGATTTGTCCGCGTTCCTGCTGGCCGCGCTCGATCACAGCAACTCGGTTGAGACGCTGGAGAGCATCGAGAACATGGCACGGGAAAAGTCCCTGGAATCGGTGCGCCAGCACGCCTTGGAGAGGCAGGCCGCAGTCAGCACGGACCCAATCCGCCGCCTGGAACTGCGCTACTCGCTGGTGAGCTTCTATGAGCAGAAGAAAGACCTGGTTGCTGCGCAGCAAAATGTGGAAACGCTGTACAAGGAAAATCCTCGGGTGCTTGGGGTGGTCCGCTCAACCGTCGATTTCTATTGGCGCAACAAGCTGCAACAGCGTGCCATCGACGTTCTTGCCCAGGCTGCCAAAGATTCTTACCCGGCGCTGAAGGCCAGGTTTACCTTTGAGCAGGCGCGCAAGATGACGGATGCAGGGCAGTATGAGCCGGCGCGGAAACTGCTGCTGGGGCTGCTGGCAGGCGCTCCTTCCAATGTTGAATATCTCGCGGCTGCGGCGGAAACCTACGCACGCGCGGGAGACAACGCGGGCCTGCGCGATTTCTACCAGGACAAGATCAAATTCTTGCAGAAAGCGAACCTGACGGCAGATGAGCGCAAAGAACGTATTGCCGCGCTTCGTCGAGGATTGATTCCAGCTCTCACGTCGCTCAGAGATTATGCCGGGGCGGTGGACCAGTACATCGAGATCATCAATGCCTATCCTGAAGACGCGGGCGTGGCCGGCGAAGCGGCGTATTACGCGCAGCGTCACCAGCGCAAAGACCAGTTGCTTGGCTTCTATGCCAAGACCGTGGCCGCGTCGCCGAAAGATTCACGCTGGGCGGTTGTGCTGGCGCGAATCCAGTCCAGCCAGGAAGATTTTGACACTGCCATTAAGACGTATAGCCAGGCCATCAAAGTTCGCCCAGACCGCACAGACTTGCTGACGGCTCGCGCTGCGCTGGAAGAACGCCTCATGCGCTTTGATGAGGCTGCCGCCGATTATGCGTCATTGTATGAACTTGCCTATCACGATACGCGGTGGATGGAAAAAGTGGCCGAGGTCCGAGCGCGGCAAAATAAGCCGGAAGAAGCCGTGAAGGCGCTGAAGGCGGCGCTGATCGATGGCCGTCCGGAGGTGCCGGGCAAATATTTTACCGTCGCCGAACGCTTTGAAAACTGGGGCATGCTGGCACCAGCGCGTGAGTACACAGAAAAGGGCGTTGCTCTGGCCGATCATGATCTGCTGGCAAACTCAGACAATCACGCTGGAGCGCAGACCTACACGCGCATTATGACGCGCCTGCGGCAACAGGAAGCCGCATGGCAAAAGCTGCAGGCCGCGATGGCGGGAGCAAAAGAGCTTCCTTCACTGGCGCAACAGGTGGCTAAAAACGGGATTGAAGCTGTTACCAACACTGAGCTGAAGAAGGGCCTTCTAACCACCCGGACCAATAACGCGCGCAGCGGCATGACGGCGTGCATGCGTGAGATGGGCGCTGCGGTTGACCGGTATTTCACGCCGGAAGAACGCGTCGCTTTCGCAAAGTTATTGGAGACGAAGAACGCCGGCATGACGCGCGCGGAAGCCTATGACTATATTCTGCCTGCGGCAGAAAAGGCGGTGATCCCCGATCTGCAAGTCAAGCTAATGTACGCAGCCTTGCTGGCGAAGCCGATGGGCGGAGTTTCCACGTCGCAATTGGAACAACTCCAGACTCAGCGGTTGAAGTTAACGGAACTGGGAAAACAACTGGAGCAACTCGGTGCCGTCGCGCGCGAAAACGCCGCGATTGGTTATCTGTCCCGGTCGCTCGAAATCTTTGGTCAGGCCGGGAGCCCAGACGACGAGCTCAGGGTGCTGGAAGAACTGAAGCAGCATCAGGTGCTGGCGGGGCAGCAGCAGAACCGTTACTTCGAATTGCTCCTGGCCAAAAATCCGCAACAACTCGTCCAGTTGGCGGCTCACTCGGATGGCCGGGGCGATGCCGCGGTGAACTTCCTGCTCGCCCACTCTGACGCAAAGCTGGTCCTGCCCGCGGTCGACGTGCGCGCCGCAGCGGAGCCCGCGGTGTGGCGGTCGGCCTACACCGCGTTGGCGGGACTCTACTTCGCAGACGGCAGCGCTCCGGTACAGAACGCTTTTACCGCCGCACTGGCAGACGGCACGATCGGGCAGCGCCTGGCAAAGCAATCCGATCGCAAGCAAGCCCTGGCCGGCGATGTGTGGTTCTACTATGGCTCCCGGTACGGCGAGTACCTGGGCACAATGAAAAAGGGTGATCCGGAAGATTTTTTGCCGGCGGAAATCGAGCACACGCCAACGCGCGCTCCCGCTTACTTCACCACGGCGCTCTACTATGAAGATTCCGGTGACATGGGCCGCGCCATCGCCGACTATCAGCATGTGCTGGACCTGACGCCCGAGCGCATTGACGTACACAACCGGCTGGCCGGAATTTACTGGAAGCAAAAACAACAGGACGCGGCCCTGAGCGAATGGAAGAAGGCGCTAAGTCTCCTGAAAGTCGAAACCACGACCGGCAAGACCCAGGAAACTTTCTGGGGAGACTTTGCCGCGACGGTCAACAATCTGTCCACTCGCAAACTGCTGCCGCAATTCCAGTCTGACGTGAATGAGATACTGCACAATTACGTGAAACGCAACGGATCGTATCGTGTGGATCCTCTGCTGCGCAGCGTGCTGCCGCGATTGGACTCGCCCGGCGCCGCCTCCGCGCTCGTGCTGGATCTCTCTGCCGACGCGCCAGAGAAACTGTCATTCCTGCGCCCCTTCGCCGCGGAAAACACCGCTCTCAAACTGGACCGCGAGCCGATCTACGGACGCCTGCTTGAACTAGCGCAGACGAAAATCGACAAGTCCGAAGGCGTGGAGCGCGAATACGCCCAGCAGCAGCTTGAGCAACTTCAGGTCGAATGGCTGCAATTCCTCCTCGACAATAAACAGTACGATCGCGTCCGCAGCAGCCTGAGTGCGCTCCCCGCCTCCATGTGGGAACGGCAGACGCAGCTATATCAGATCCAGCTAAAGACGGCGTCCCAGACCGGCGGCCTGGACACGATCGTCGATGGTTATCGCGCTGACCCTGATCATGCGCCGTCAGCCGACGTATTGCGGAAAGCTGCCACCGACTTGCAACAAGCCGGTGACAAGCAATCAGCGCGCAAGGTACTGGAGTTTGTCTTTACCCGTGAAATCGACAATCGCAACCTGACCGCTCCAAACATGCTTGGGCTGGCGGACATCCGGTTGCAGGCCGGCGATCTTGAAAGTGCGCTTGCGCTCTTGCGTCGCATGACGCTGGTGGTTGGCAATCCGTTTGAAGGCCAGGACCCCGCAGCCGCGCTGCTGATGCGTACCGGACATCCGGCTGAAGCTGCGACATTTCTCGAGGAGTTAGTCCGGGCCGTGCCATGGAACGCCGACTATCGCGTGCGCCTGGCTCAGGCGCACATTGCCGCCAAACAAAATCCCGACGCGGCCGGCAAAGAGCTTGTGGCCGTTGCTTCGTCGGCGAGCGTCACCTATGAAACGCGGCTCAGCGCCGCAAGAACGCTCACCAGCACAGTACCGCAATTGGGAAGCAAGGAACTTAATCTAATGGTTGAGGGCCAGGCTGCGTCGGCGAACGAGGCCAACCAGCCATTCTTTTTTGTCGCCCGACTGAAGGCGGCGGAGAGCCTGCCTGCGGCGGCCCGCATCGGCTTGCTGCGCGCGGCCCTAGAAGACAGGCCGAACGGAGAGGCCGCGCGAGTCCCACTGCTGAAAGCGGCAATCGAGGCGGGTGACTACTATCTGGCCATCGCAGCCATGAAACCATATCTGGCGACCATTGATCTGGAGGCGGCCCGCGATACCGGACTGAACTCGGATGACGAAGCAGAGCAAGAGCCGGGCACACAGGATTCGCGCGCGGAAGATACGGTGCGAGCTTTCGTAAAGCTTTCAGCAAAAGATCGCGCAGAGATCAGCCGTGATCTGGGAATTGCCTTTGAAAGAACCAACGCACTTGCCCAGGCATTGCCGTACCTGCAAAGAGCCTACCGGCTGGAACCCGATCCCGCTGTGAAATCGCAGATCAACAAAGAGGTCCAGCAG
>DASSXL010000208.1:0-14439 GCA_035703825.1 Candidatus Angelobacter sp. | reverse complement strand
TGCTTAATGATGATCTGTGAGGTAACTGTGCGATTCATCGCAATAGTTTGAGGACTGCCGGCAGCCCAGCTGTGCAGGTTACGTGTCGGCTGCACTTGGCCGTAACCGCTACTCACCAGAAGAGTAACTCCGATAGCGAACGCCCACCGACAAGCGGGCGTGATTAAAGCACGGATTGACATTGTGACCTCCAATAGTGATTCGCTTTCTCCGGTTTGCTTAGGGAGCTCAGCGCTGCTTCAGCGCGTAGCAAGGGTATCCCCTACTCCTTGGGTTGTATCCAAGGGAAACTAATCGCCTCAAGGGGGAGTGCCTCTCGACTGGGAATTGCTCTTCGGTGAGGCGAGGAAACCTTAGCAAGTAATCTTAAGGTTTAGTATCGAGCCATTTCAGTGATCGCGGTCACGTTTGATGAATGCTGAACTTCGGCAGGATAAGCCATCGGTCACGCCGATCAGTGGGATTCCTTGCGAACGATCAGCTGGACGGGCGCGGTCGCGGAAAACGCCATGTGCTCTTTTCATCTGGCATTTTTATTTCTGGGAAAGGCAGCTCATGCCCCGATTCGGCGCGAAGCAAGAGTAAGAACCTGTCGGAGCAGGATAAGACGGCGGCCCTTCGGGACGCCGTTGTGCCAATTGCTATTTGCTAATTGCTTTTCTCAATTCTGTCATCCTGAGCAAGCCCGAGCCTCAGGTGAGGGCGCGCCGAAGGATCCCGAGGATTTATCTATTACCATGCCGCGTCAAGGCGTTCTCTAAAAATACAGCCGTGCTCTACATTCGCGTCCAAGAAAACCGGCGACTCCTTCTCGAAGTCGCCGCCGTTTGGTTGGCTAATTGCCAATTGCTAATTGCTGGCTGCTTTTTTCAATGTTTCCTGGTACCACTGGTCAAGCGCGCGTTTCATCTCCTTAAGAGCGGCAGAGTCGTTATAGACCATGTGGCCGCCTTTAAAATCGGCAAAGGTCAGGTTCTTCAGATAATCGGCGTTGAGACGCATGTGCTGGAAGGTATAAGCGCTGGCATAAAACGGCGTTGCCAGATCGTACATTCCCTCCATCGCCAGCACTTTCAGGTATTTGTTCTTCGCCATGGCCGACTGCAGGTTGGTCGCAGTCTGCGGATAGCCTCCGATCCCCGCGCTAAAATTCATCGCGGTACCCCAATCCCATGCGCGATTGATGCCCTCATAATTCCAGATCACGTAAGGCAGCTCTGATTTATATCCCAGCTCGGTTGCCGCATAGTCATTCATGGCCGCGTTGAATGCCGGAAACATCGCCGCCATGGCGGGATCGAAAAACGGCTCATGGGCATTGCTTTGCGGCATGGGCGAGGCAAAGCGTCCGTCGACGCGCCCGACCTCCAGCTTGCGGTCTTTCAGCAGGTTGTGCATAAAGACCTGCGGGTCGATCCGCAGATCGTATTCTTCTATCAAGTCCGGTTTCAGCCCGGTATACGCGGCAAGCTGGTTTACGATCTGCCTGCGTTTTTCAGCCTCCAGGGCATTGCCCTGGGCCAGGGCCTGGGCATAGTCCGTGGCGCACCACCGCTCCACTTTTTTGATTGTCTCGTCCATGTTCGCCGTCAGCTCCGGCGGCAGCTTCTTGTGATAAGCCGCGATCATGGTGTAGCTGGGAACAATCACCTGATACGGCAGGTCGTTCAGATTGCCCGGCAGCAGCGTCTGAAAATCAAGCCCCACGGAGAGCAGCGCGACACCGTTTACAGGAATGTCATTGTCGATCAGATGATTTGCCAGCGCCGCGGCGCGCGTGGTGCCGTAGCTTTCACCGAAGAGAAATATCGGCGAGCGCCAGCGTTGATATCGCGTGAGGTACAGCCGGATGAAGCGATAAAAAGCATCGGCATCGCCCGGCACGTTGTAAAACTTCCTGGTCAGGTCGGCGCGCACGCGGCTGTATCCGGTCCCTGGCGCATCGATAAAAACCAGATCGGTGCGGTCCAGAATGGTTTCCGGATTTTCCACGGTCACGTAAGGCGGCGCGGGGACCTGGCCATCCTTCTCCAGCTTGATCTTCTTTGGCCCCAGCGCGCCCATGTGCAGCCATGCCGTTGCCGTGCCGGGTCCGCCATTGAAAACAAAGGTGAGAGGGCGTATTCTGCTTTCCTCGCCGTCCAGCGTGTAAGCAGTAAAGAAAATTGCGGCTTCAGCAGGGCCGTTTTCCGGCTTCAGGACAAACCGTCCCGCCGTGGCGGTGTATTTGAGAGGCTTGCCGTTGATGGTGATCTGATGGTGCGTGACCACAGGCGTTGTTTCCGCCAGCGTTTCATCATCGTGTTGCAACTGCGAAGGCGGCGGCGCGGCTTGCTGTTGTTGAGCGGCCGCAAATGCGATCATCGTACACAGAAGTAAGGCGATCCAGATAGACTTCATTGCCTTTGAAAACCCCTTGTCGTGCATGATCAGACAAACGCGTCATTATAGAACTGCAAAACAAGAACGGCGACCCCTCTCGAGGTCGCCGCCATTTGGTTTGGCTAACCGCTATTTGCCAATTGCTATTTGCTTCCTCACGTTCTTTCGCTTCAGTTCGCCAGGCACTCTGCCTTGCTCCGGCTGAGCTTGTCGATCCCTTACGCTATCAACTCGCGCACTCGGGACTGAATCGAAAGAACGGCAGCCAGGGGCTGCCGTTGTCATGGTTTGTGTGTCTTGATGATGGTTCGCGTCCCTCTCGATTCTTACGCGATTCTGCGCTCTGCAACGATCAACCGCTCAGATCGACGGGAACGCGAAATGCTATTTCGTTACACCAGCGGCATCGTGCGTGGCTTTCTTGTGCTCAGCCATCGCCGTGGATGTTGCAGTTGTCTTTACCGCATACCAGCAGCCGTTCAACGAGAAGTTCGTGCTGATACCGACCATGGCGCTGTCCACGACCGCGCCACTGTAGATGCTGTTCGGGGCCTGATCGAAACGGAAGATGATCTGCCCGTCGTGAGAGGTCCACTTGCCAGTGTAAGGCGCTAATGCGAATGTTCCATTCGCATTGAACGTCATTGAAGAAGTGCTATAGCTGCCGCCGCATCCCCAATCGAAATGCAGTGCCCAGCCACCAGGTACGCTCATACAACTCTCCTTACATACTTTTTCGTACTACACTTTCATGAACGCAAGGAACCGTCCTTTCCCTGAATTAGGGCCTGATATTGATGGCTACTTCCCAATAGGAGCGAGCAAGACATAAAAATGAGGAACTTCTAATTTGGTTGCGCGCGCTGCGGCGTAAAAAAACGGCGACCCCTCTCGAGGTCGCCGCCATTTGGTTTGGCTAATTGCCAAATGCTATTTGCTGATTGCCTTTAAGTTCCTTCAGACCACGAAGCGAGATACTCTTCCTGCTCCGCCGTGAGCTTATCGATCTTCACGCCCATTGCCTCGAGCTTGAGCCGGGCCACTTTTTTATCCAGCTCTTCCGGCACGGGGTAGACCTTCTTCTCCAGCGATTTGTGGTTCTTCACCAGGTGCTCCGCGGCCAGCGCCTGGTTGGCAAAGCTCATATCCATCACTGAAGCCGGATGGCCTTCCGCCGCCGCCAGATTGATGAGGCGGCCTTCCCCCAGAAGATAAATCTTGCGGCCATCCTTCATCGCGTATTCATCCACAAAGTCGCGGGTCTGGCGCTTGGAGGAAGCCATCTTCTCCAGCGCCGGAATGTCGATTTCCACGTTAAAGTGACCGGAGTTGGCCACAACAGCGCCGTTCTTCATCAGGTCAAAGTGCTCGCGCCCGATCACGTTCTTGTTTCCAGTCACGGTCACAAAGATATCGCCGATTCTGGAAGCTTCCGCCATCGACATGACGCGGTAGCCGTCCATCACGGCCTCAATCGCCTTGGTGGGATCGATTTCCGTAACGATCACGTCCGCGCCCATGCCCCGCGCGCGCGAAGCCAGGCCGCGTCCGCACCAGCCGTAACCGGCGACGACAAACTTGGAGCCCGCAATCAGCGAGTTGGTGCAGCGGATCACGCCATCCATGGTGGATTGGCCGGTGCCATAGCGGTTGTCAAACATGTGCTTGGTCAGCGCGTCATTCACGGCGATGATCGGGTACTTGAGCTGGCCATCTTTGGCCATGGCGCGCAGTCGGATCACGCCCGTGGTGGTCTCTTCCGTTCCGGCGATAATTCCGTCCAGCACGTCCTGGCGCTTGGTGAGCGCAATGGAAACCAGGTCGGCGCCGTCGTCCATGGTCATGTGCGGCTTGTGGTCCAGCGCGGAGAGAATGTGCTTGTAATACGTCTCGTTGTCCTCACCCTTAATGGCGTGGACGGAAATGCCGTAGTCGCGCACCAGCGAAGCCGCCACGTCATCCTGCGTGGAGAGCGGGTTGGAAGCGCAAAGGACCACTTCAGCGCCGCCGTCGCGCAGCGTAATGGCCAGGTTGGCCGTCTCAGTCGTCACGTGCAGGCAGGCGGAGACGCGAATGCCTTTCAGCGGCTGGTTCTTGATAAATTCCTTGCGGATGCTCTGCAGCACCGGCATGGACTGGTTGGCCCACTCAATGCGGCGCTTGCCCAGATCGGCCAGCTCAATGTTTTTGATATCAAACGAAGTTTGCGTAACAGCGGTGGTTGACATGTTCTCCTTGCGTGAATGCCCTGAAAGGGCCCAGAAATTTTGATCCAGGGATACGTTCAACGTAGAGCCGTAGCATGCTACGGCTCCGAATCAACTCTCGCACGCATAGCGCGATTGGAGACGCAGCAGTGCTGCGTCTCTACGTCGAAATTCTCTTACCGGCTTGCGCCTGCGTTGGCCTTGGACTCGGCTTTGCCCAGCCCCTGCTCGCGCAGAGCGGCCGCTTTGTCCGTGGTTTCCCAAGTGAAATCGGGGTCTTTGCGGCCAAAGTGCCCGTACGCCGCGGTCTTCTTATAGATCGGACGGCGCAGCTTGAGCGACTCGATGATCCCTTTCGGGGTGAGCTGGAAGTTCTTGCGAACCAGTTCTTCCAACTTCTCTTCGCTGAGCTTGCCCGTGCCGAAGGTATCCACCAGCACGCTCACCGGCTCGGCCACGCCGATGGCATAGGCCAGTTGGACCTCACAACGGTCAGCCAGGCCGGCAGCCACAATATTCTTGGCAATATAGCGCGCCATGTAGCAGGCGGAGCGGTCAACCTTGGTCGGATCTTTGCCGCTGAACGCGCCGCCGCCGTGACGGCCCATGCCGCCGTAGCTATCCACAATGATCTTGCGCCCGGTCAAGCCCGTATCGCCCATGGGGCCGCCAATCACAAAGCGTCCCGTGGGATTGATGTGGTACTTGGTGTCCGCATCCAGCAGGTTCGACGGAACGGCCGCCTGGATCACGTTCTTCATAATGTCGGCGCGCAAGGTTTCGTTGTCGACAGAATCGGCATGCTGCGTGGAAATCACCACGGCATCCACGCGGCGTGGCCTGTGGTCTGCGCCGTATTCAACTGTAACTTGGGATTTGCCGTCGGGCCGGAGATAAGGAAGCATGCCGTTCTTGCGGACTTCTGTAAGGCGGAGTGTGAGCTTGTTGGCCAGGTCAATGGCCGTGGGCATGTAATTGTCGTTTTCGTTGGTGGCGTAGCCGAACATCATGCCCTGATCGCCGGCGCCGCCTGTATCCACGCCCATGGCGATATCGCCCGATTGCTTGTTGATGCTGGAGATCACCGCGCACGTGTTGGAATCGAAGCCGTACAGTGCGTTGTCATAGCCAATGGACTGCACCACGCCGCGCACGATTTTCTGGAAGTCGACGTATGTCTTGGTGGTAATTTCGCCGGCGATCACCACCAGCCCGGTGGCGGTCAAAGTTTCGCAGGCGACGCGGCTGTAAGGATCTTCAGCAATGCACGCATCCAGAATCGCGTCAGAAATCTGGTCTGCAATTTTATCCGGGTGGCCTTCCGTGACCGACTCAGATGTGAACAGGAATTTTTCGCGTGAAGCCAATGGACTTGCCTCCTAAAATTTCTTAAAACCGCCAGCAGGGACCAACCGCGCCCAACATCTAGGATACCGTCTGGCAGAATACCGAATGTGTCCGCCCGGAAACAACGGTTTGGCGTTACAACCGGCGTAAACGCAGCCGAATGGGCTGTTTTGCCCGGTGAAATGGGCATAAACTAACATTACCGGCCTGAATCAATTCGGCCCTATTTTGATTATTGTACTAGCCCGTTGGCATTAAAGGTGAGAGTGCGGGGCTCGTTTTCATTTCCCAGAGACCCTAATGAAACGCCGTTGAAGGTGACTTCTATGCCGCCTGCGTTGCCCGTCCTCAGGACAATCGTCTTACCGGCCTTGATTTTCTTCTTCTTATCGGCCGGCAGCACGCGCTCCATCACGGATTTTCCGTCAGCCACAACGGATACCCATGCATCCTCCTTGGCCGTCACCTGGACAAAGAATACTTTTTCCGGTTTGGCGGGCCTTTCCGGTGCGGCTTGTTCCGGATTCGGCAAGGCCGCAGCCGTATTGCTTGCTGGTGCCGCGGGCTCCGCCACGGGAGCAGAATCTTTAACTGGCGGTGCGATCGTGGCAGTCACGGCGGCCGCGGGCGGCGCTGGCTGCGTGCTTACCGCCGGGGATTCGGCCACGTGCGGACGGGATTTGGCCCAAAACATGTAGCCCACCAGGACACCCGCCAATGCCGCGATGGCAAAAACCAGGGGCAGGCGAGAGCGCCGCCGATTCAAATGCCGTTTGGGCTCTTCATGGATCTCAAGAGGAAACTTGTCTTCCGGGTCAGGTTGTTCGTTGCTGGCCGCAGCGTAGTCGGCCACGGCCTGGTCGCCATCGATGCCCAGAAAACGCGCATAAGCCCGGACGAATCCTTTATTGAATACCCCTCCCGGAAGCTGGTCAAAGTGCTCGCCTTCCAGCGCTTCAAGATGGCGCCGGGAAATTTTTGTGGATTCCGTAATCTCGTCCAGGGTGATGCCCCGCATCTCCCGTTCGCGCCGCAGCCGATCACCAAAAGCACCCATTGCAGGTCCGTTGCCTTTTGCGGGTAAATCAGTCAGTTGGCCCATGATTTAGGAATCCAAAACTCCCGGTAGCTAACAAAATACCCCCTAACTGTTGATTCGACAACTACTTTCAAGGTACGTTAGGGCTATTACCCGAAGGTTTCAGGTCTATTGTCCGGTTGCCGATTTGGGTAAATCAAGCGATAATACGCAAAAAGTTGGAGTGTTTTTTCGGTTGCACAAGGATCACCCCCTAATCATGAACGAGGCCGCTGGATCCGAGCGCAAGACCAAGAGGCAGTTACAGGAAGTCGCCATCTTTAACGATGTGGCGAAGGCCCTGACCTCGTCGCTGAATCTCGATTCAATTTTGCAAACCATCATGGACAAGATGGCGGAATTTTTCCGCCCGGACACCTGGTCCCTGCTGATGGTCGATGAACAGAAGGACGAGCTCTATTTCGCCATTGCCGTGGGTGATGCTGCCGAAACGCTCAAGACCGTCCGGCTAAAGGTCGGCGAAGGAATTGCGGGCTGGGTGGCCCGCCATGGCGAATCTTTGATCGTGCCGGACGTTTACAACGATCCCCGCTTCGCCAAGCGCATTGATGAAATGACCAAGTGGAAGACCCGGTCGATCATCTGCGTGCCGCTGCAATCCAAACACCGCGTGCTGGGCGTGATCCAGCTTATTAACTGCGCCATGGAAAGTTTTGGCGAGCAGGAAATGTTTTTTCTGCACGCGCTCTGCGACTACGCCGCTATCGCCATTGATAACGCCCACGCCGTGGAGAAGATCCAGGAACTCACAATCACTGACGATTGCACCGGCCTCTACAACGCCCGTCATCTTTATAAGACGCTTGAGGCTGAAGTCTACCGCTCCGCGCGCTTTGGCTATGAGTTCAGCGTAATCTTCCTCGACCTTGACCACTTCAAGCACGTGAACGACACCTACGGCCATCTGGTGGGAAGCAAATTGCTGCAGGAGATTGGCTTCAAAATCAAATCTCAACTGCGCTTGATCGACTACGCCTTCCGCTATGGCGGCGATGAATTTGTGATCCTGCTGCCGCAGACCGATAAACACTCCGCGCTGGTCGTTGCCAAACGCATCCAGGACATGATGCGCAAGACTGTCTTCCTGGCCGAAGATGGATTGAACCTCAACGTCCGCTGCAGCATGGGACTGGCGACTTACCCCGAAGACGCCAAGAGCTCGCATGAAATCATCCGCCAGGCCGACGAGATGATGTATATGGTGAAAAACTCCAGCCGCGACAATATCGCCGTGGCCCAGCAGGGAATATTGAAGTAGCCCTCAGCAGTCAGCACTCAGCACACCTGATTACCGCAAAGGACGCAAGGGAAAGTATTTACCGCAGAGATCGCGGAGAACGCCGGAAAAATTGCTCCGTGCTGATCCGAATGATGAACCCATATTTCTCTGCGACTCTGCGCTCTCTGCGGTGGTCCTTTTTTCTTTGTATCCTTCGCGTCCTTTGCGCACTTTGCGGTTCAATTTGTTTTGGCTGAATGCTGAGTGCTGATTGCTTACTTCGGCCTCTTTTCCAGCACCGGACTCTGGTTTGTTCCCGTATTGCTTTTGTCCGGCTGGCGGGGCGCCCAGGCGCTGGGATTCTGCGGCGCGGCAGGATTCACGCCGAAATCCCACACGAATAGATTGATCTGCTTTTTGTCCAGCAACTCCACCACGGCATATTCACCGGGAAGCAGAGGTTCAGATGGCGTGAGCTTTACCCAGTCGCCCAGCGGAGAAGTGGTGACAGGAATCCAGCTTTCTTTCTGGCTGACCTTGCCGTACATGGCCACGTTGAGCTTACCTACGATGCGCACGTCCTTCTTGTTCTCCACGCGCACAATTCCGTAGCGATTAGGCTGTTGGTCCTTGTCGGAAGGCTTTTGCGTGAAGGACGGCTGCGAATTGTCGCTGGTGTCAATGTTCAGGAAAATAGCCGGCTGTCCCACATGCGACTGCACCCGCGCATGCTCGCCCTTGAGTTCAATGGTCTGCGTGGATGAAAGCGACAGAGGGTTGATGGCCGCGCGCAGGATGTTGCGCCCGGTGTGCTTGTTAAGTTCGCCTCCGTTCTGGATCAGCTCCACCAGTTGCGGTTGATTGTTAAACTGGTCGAAGAGAAAGACACCGCCGGTATTGGGCAGGCGCAGGCCGGGGACAATGAGCGGCGCTTCACGCTCGTCGGCCTCATCGGCCTTGGCGATCTCCTTGATGGTTTCATCGCGCTGGCTCACGCGCTCGCTGTTGTATTTGTCAGTGGCGGGCCAATCCACCATCTCTTTGGGGACCTCTTCCCAGTCATAGCGTTCGGCGCTGTAGTAGCGGACACGATCGCCCTTGATCTCCCATTGCGTAACCGCCTGGTAAGAACCATCTTTCATGATGAGCCGCTTGGGGTTCTGTTGCGACCACAATTGCGCGCAGGCCAGCGCAAGCAACATCGCGGCCAGAAGGGAGATGCGTTTGGTCCATCGCGCCATAGGAGGTGAGCCCTGAATATTGGATGCAGAGTTCTTCTCTATTTTATAACCCTTTTCTGAAGTCCCGAGCGCTGCGAGGGATCCCTATTAGTGACCAGGGGCCAGATGGAATCCTCTTCTTTCGTCGCTTGTGAAATGTAATAACCAGACGGCCCCGATCGTCAATAGAGAGTGATCGGGATGCCGCGCTACGCTTCGGGATTTAAGGAAAATCTGCTATCTTTCGGACGTTCCCCACATTTTGCGGAGGCTGTCTCATGAAGTTCTTCGGCTCTCTTTGTCTGCTCGCGTTATGCGTAGGCATTTCGTCCCACAAAGTGCTCGCGCAACAGTCCGCCGCCTCTCCGTCCGCATCGGCCTCGCCCGCAGCCACCCAGGCCGCGCCACAGACGCAGACCACCCAGTACACTCTGCCTCCAGACAAGCTGGCAAAATCCAAGGCGCTTTATGATCTGCGCGGCAAGCTGCGTATCATCGACACGGCATATTCGTTAATTGTCCTGTTGGCATTGCTCTATTTCGGTGTTGCCGCAAAGTATCGCGACATTGCGGAAATGGGGAGCCAAAAACGGTTTGTCCAGGCGTTGATCTTCGTTCCCTTGCTCATGTTGACCCTCACGGTTCTTGGCTTGCCCCTGGACGCCTATCAGCAGAGCATCAGCCGTCAATATGGCCTCTCCGTGCAGGGTTGGGGCTCGTGGTTTGGGGACGTACTCAAAGGACAGGCAGTCTCGCTGGTCATTCTTACGCTGGCGATCTGGGGTATCACAAACCTCATTCGCAAGAGTCCACGCCGCTGGTGGTTCTATACCTGGCTTGTCGCGGTGCCCTTTTTTGTTTTCCTCATCTTCCTGTCGCCCATCTTAATCGATCCGCTGTTCAACAAGTTTGAGCCGCTGGACAAAAGCAATCCGCAGCTGGTTGATGCGATCCAGAAGGTCACGCAGCGGGGCGGGCTCGAAATCCCTCGCGACCGCATGTTCCTGATGAAGGCCAGCGAAAAAGTCACCACGCTCAACGCCTACGTCACCGGCTTTGGCCCGTCGAAGCGCGTGGTGGTGTGGGACACAACAATCCAGAAAGCCACGACTCCGGAAACGCTCTTTGTCTTCGGCCACGAGATGGGTCATTACGTCCTGAACCATATTGTGATTGGCATCGCCGCCACGGCAGTGGGAATGTTTATTGGATTTTACCTTCTCTATCTGATCGCGAATTGGGCGTTACCGCGTTTCCAGCAGCGCTGGCACATGCGCGAACTGAGCGACTGGGCGGCTGTTCCGATGCTTCTGCTGGTTTTCTCGATCATGGCCACGCTGTCGCAGCCCATTGGCAACGCCATCAGCCGCCAGTTGGAGCACAATGCCGACGTTTACGGCCTGGAGGTCACGCACGGCATCAATCCCAACTCACAGGAGGCCGCCGCGCATGCTTTCCAGGTGCTGGGCGAACTGGCCCTGTCGTATCCCTATCCCAGCAAAGCGGTGGTGTTCTGGTATGCCGACCATCCCCCGATTCCTGACCGAGTGCCGTTCGCGCATAACTACGATCCCTGGAGCAAGGGCGAGCAGCCGAAGTACGTGAAATAGAAAGAAGCCGCGAATTCACGCGAATCAAGATGAATCGGATTTTGATTCGCGATTTTCGCGTTGATTCGCGGCCTGGATTACCGCCTGAAACACGTTGCTTTCAACGTAGAGCCGTAGCATGCTACGGCTCTAACGCGGCGTGACGACGCGCTTCATAGCTACCGTGATTTCACCTCGCTCTTGTAGTTGAACGTCACCTTTGTCTCTTCGTCGAGCACCAGGGCGCGGGCAAAGCGGTAGGAGTTCCCTGCCCTGGGCACATCCACACGCACGGGCAACACGCCCGCCACGCGCTTCTGCAGGTCGAACACGTTTGCGGACGGAGTATTCTGCACGCGCTGCTCGGCCTTTTTCTCGTCACGGTCCTTGCGGCCATTTTCAGAAACGCCTGCGTACGTCGTCGTAGCATTTCCGCTGAAGGTATTTGTAACCTGGGCCTGGGTGGTCTCGATCAGCGGAGCATCTGCGGTGACCTCAACCGTGGTGCTGGCCTCGCCGACAGACAGGCGGAAGTCGTGGTGCGATGGCTGGCTCGCATCATAGGCGATGTTGGTTTGAACAGCGGTC
Source organism: Candidatus Angelobacter sp. (assembly GCA_035703825.1). Classification (GTDB taxonomy): domain Bacteria; phylum Acidobacteriota; class Terriglobia; order Terriglobales; family Acidobacteriaceae; genus Angelobacter. The sequence continues at coordinate 2,788 of DASSXL010000208.1, read as the reverse complement.
TTAAAATATTTTGCACTCACCAGGATTTTGATCTTGCCGGTGGGAAAGTTGGAAACGACCCAGTGGCCGGATGAATCGGTCATGGTACTCCTTGTGTAGCCGCGGTCCAGACTTGTGACGGTAACCTGCGCCCCGGGAATGACCGCGCCCTGCGGATCGACTACGACGCCCCCAATTTGCCCTGGCAAAAGCTGGGCCGGAGTAACTCCGGGGGCAAACTGTGCGAGATTGTCGAGCCCTTGATTTTCGGGGCCCCCAGAAGGCATGCGCGATATCCCCAAAAGCCCCGTCGCTACCGTGTCCCCGGCTTCCACTACGGGCGCGGGCAGCAGGTATGAAGCGATGGCATCGCCGCCAAAATCCTTCACCTTGTACTGCTCGGGCAGAAACAGCTCCCACTCCAGCAAGCTGATGGGAACGTCCATGCTGGGCAGCGCAAGTTCGGAGCCGCCTTTCTTCGCGAACGGGGCGCCTGAGTCCATGAACACAAACGAGACCTCATAGGGGCCGTTGGGACGGAAACCGGCGCGCAGCAGCGGAACGCGATTGCCGTCAGGCCCCTGAACGGGTTTTACTTTTTCTCCGGCCACGTTGGCGGAGACGATGGTCGCGCCTTTGGGCAGGCCAACTTTCAGGAATGGCTGCGCCTGGTTCTTTACCGTGAGCTTCACCTCGGTGAGCGTGCGGCCTTCCACGGTCACCAGCGTTGTTACGACGGCATGCTCTGCCACGGCGGCAAGAACTGTGCTGTCAGGAAAGCGCGTCCACTCAAGCGCCAGCGTGGGAATTTCCGTGGGCTGGCGATGATAGCGGAATGCCGCCTGCAGCGGGAAGCGCGCCAGCGAGCGCAGATAAGGATTGACCTCCTTCAGGTCCATGCGCTTCAGCCCGCCGCCTTCCGTGGCGGTGAGTTCCATGGCGCCGGTGCCTTCCACCAGCACTTCGCCGGTTTCGCGTTGTGTGTCTTTAAAGCTGATGAACGGCGCATCGGCTTTTGTTCCGCTCAGCGGGCGCTCCATGGAGATGAGGAACTCATGGCTGCGCGGCGCTGATGCGTTGAGCCGCACGATCAGCTTGCCTTTCTCTACTTCACTCGAATCCACGGTGGCGCCGGAGACCCCGGTGATCTCGTATCCTTCAGGTATTTCCGCCACGAACTGCGTGGGATCGCCCTGAATCACCGTGATATCGGCCAGCGCGGCGATGCGCAGCTCTTCGTCGTTCACCGTCACCAGAGTTTTAACGTCGGAAAGGAAGCGCACTTCATGCTTTACCACTGGGACCTGCACGATGCCGGTGACCCAGGAAACGTTCGCGGTCTGGCCAGGCACCAGCGTTGCTTCCAGCGTGGTCTGGCCTTTTTCGGTGGTGCGCGAGGTGATCAGGCCGGGGCTGATGCGCACCAGGCTGTGGTCGCCGGGAATCACCAGTTGCAAACGCACGCTGCCTGCGGCTGGCACAGGCAGATTGAACGACGCGCGGCCGGCTTCAATCGCCAGGGGCATGCCCGTCTCGAGCGCGACGGAAAACTCCGCTGCGCCGGGCAGAATGGCCATTGACGTTGAACCCTCTTCTTCCAGCGGCAGGCTCTTCCCTTCCTGGCGGGCGTTGAGAATGGTGAGACCTGTGGTCAGCGGCACCTTGGCCGCGCTCTTACTGAAGACTTCGCCATCCAGTTGCAGCGTGCCGAGCACAGTTTGGCTGGCCACGTGCAACTTCATCTCAGCGCGCTTGAGCGCATAAGGCAGAGGCGGCTTTTCGTGCGTCTTGCCCGCCTTGGTAGCCAGTTCCACCAGCCGGTTGTATTCCGCCAGCGTCAGCGTGACATTTCCGGTAGTGGGCAAAGGAAGAGGCGCACTCTCTGCGCCCATCGCGTAGACAGAAAACATCATCAGGATTGCCAATAGCTTTTTCATTTTCCACCTTCCTTCTTGTCGTGCTGATAGTTGAATTCAAGGGCCGGAGCGTGGTTTTCCGCCGTGAGTTCTGAGACAAAAAACATTGACGGCCCGAACGCCGGGAATGACGGCCGGATCGGGAGAACTCTTGCGCCGCGGCCGCCGAGCGTTTTGGTCTTATAGTTTTCGACCAGGGTCTGCGTGGCAGAACCAAGCGAGTTATCGTTGGTGTTTTGACCATCGACGCGCTGCTCGTTATTGCGTCCACGCAGGCCGTTGGCGGAGAAGCCTCCGCCATTTGTGTTGGCAAAGTGATCGGCAAACGGCGCGGATCCCGGAGGAGCAAAGGCGGCCGAGGTCGGCGCTTGGTAGCTTTCCATGCGAAACGTGCCCGGCTCCGGCGCCAGCTTGAATAGCGGCGGATGGTAAAGCAGCAGTCCCGTGCGAGAGATCGGCAAGTCTACAGCCGGCAATGCCAGTGTGGCTTTGCCTTTGTCTGTCCATGCGGTCTGGCGGACCAGGTAAAAGATCTCCAGCACGAATGCCGGCGCTTCTTCTCCGGCGCGCGATTTTTCCAGCGGCAGCAGCAGGCTGCCGTCCTTGGCCTCGCCGGGACGCACCGGCTTGCCGGCCAGCGACGCGCTCCAGATGGCCGCGCCCGCGGGCAGGGTGACCTTCAGGAAATTTCTCTGGTTGTTGCGGATGGCGTACTGCGCCTGCACCAGGCTCTTCCCTTCCTTGCTGAGCAGTACGCGATAGCGAGCTTCCTCAATGTTGGCCATCAACACGGCCTGCTGCGCATAGCGCGCAATGTCCACGGCCAGCGAGCGCGGCGCTTTTGCATCCGACGAACGAAAATGAAATGCCACCATGGAAGGCGACTGCCGCGC
>DASSXL010000108.1:0-12072 GCA_035703825.1 Candidatus Angelobacter sp. | reverse complement strand
GCGGGCTGGTACCTTCACATGCGAAGGCAATCGACGCAGCAACAGCTCGTAGATCTTGCGCGCTCCCCAATGAGGTTTTTCGTGTTTGGCTGCCACGATTGCAGCTTCCACTTGTGCGGGCAGTTGGTTGGCATAGCGATGCGGCCGACGCGCGCGATCGCTTAACCCTTCCACACCGCAATGTTCAAAGCGCTCCAGGATCTTGTATCCCGTCTTGCGGGAAATCCCAAACTCACGGCACAACGAGGTCATGCTCTCCCCGTCTTTGAGCCGAATCACAAAGCGCATCCGTTCGTCCATAACAGAACTTTCCTTCCATGGCATCCTCTCCTCGGCCCCTCCTCGGGCCGAAAAGTGTAACCCATGTCTCCGGTACATTCTGTTACCTATGTCCCAGGCCGGACATCAATCACTTACAATTGATTTCTGGTTCTCCGTCCCCACCGCTGTAGGCGAAATTGAGGCTGCGAAAGCCTCAAAGATCAACAATTGAGTGTCGAAGCCACGAGGAGTAGTCTAGGATGAAACTGGCGAAATGTCGCTTAAATTTCGTCAAGTGGCAATGACGCGTAAACGGACAATCAAGGCCATAACATCTAAACGAGGGTGTCATAAAAACGGTGGATTCGAGCGACTGCTCCAAGCCGTAAACCGTCGGCTAAAAATGGAGGGGGATAATCCACATGGCAATCATGAAGATCGCCTAGATGAACTTGTCAAACGGAATCCTACCTCTACCAGCAAACATTTCGAGATCCTTAAAGCGGCCTATACCCCGATGGAAAACCCTGCTGATGCTGATCGTATGCGCCGTGCCATGGGGCAGCTCTCACTCTGGCTGGGCCGCGCGGTGGACGAAGGCCGGCCCGCCCTGAACTCGCTGCGGGCATCGACTACTGAAAAAAACAACCTCGCCGAAGCTTTCCGCGGCGCGATCGGAGATTGCCGCAGGCAATATTCCATCGAAGCTTTGTTTTCTGTCGCTGGCCAGCCGCAGGAACTGCATCCGATGCTGCGCGATGAGATTTATCGCATTGGCTACGAGCAATCATCAATGCCTGCGCGCATTCGGGCGGCACCCGTATGGAGGTGACATTGAGTTACGCGAATGACCTGTCAATGCGCGTGCGAGACAATGGAAAAGGTATTGATCCCCTGATCGCGGCCAAGGGCAAAGAGGGGCATTTCGGTCTGCAAGGAATGCGGGAACGGGCAGACCGCATCGGTGCCAAACTGACCATCACAAGTTCACCGGGCTCCGGAACTAAGATTGCTCTTGTGGTTCCCGGGCGGATCGTTTTCCGGCACAGCAGAGCGTTGGCGGCCTCCAATCGGATCAAGAACATTTTCTCTCGCACAGATCGATTGCCTGACGCAAACACCAACTGACCCCAATCACTACGGGATTGTTGCAATCTTTGCGGTTCTGATGTGACTTTCAGATTCAGTTTTGTCCCCTCAGAGAGTGGTGTCCAAATGAAGACAATGAAATGGAAATTCACCGCGGTTTTGACCTTGGCGCTGCTTTTGCCACCCCCGCTCTTAAGAGCACAGAGCCATGCAGTGCGTCCAACGCCAGAGCTTGAACTGATCGTTTTGGGTTCCGGTGGTCCTCGTTCTTTTGGCCGCGCCTCAACAAGTTACCTCGTTCTGGTTGAAGGGGTTCCGAGAGTCCTGGTCGATGCGGGTCCTGGTGCATTTCAAGCCGTGGGAAAGCTTGGTCTCAATCTTGATCGCGTGGATATTGTGCTGCTGACCCATCTCCACATCGATCACAGCGCAGATCTTCCTGCCATATTTCTTGACCGCTCACTCACAAGCGATGCGCCAATCCATTTCCGGGTATTCGGCCCGGAAGGCGCGGGCCTTTTCCCGAGCGCCAGTCAGTTTGTGCATTTACTTCTCGACCACAACGGTGCGTATGAATACCAGAAAACGTTTGGGCAGGACGAGCAGATCGATACAGTCGATTTGCCAACAGCGTTGAATTCGCCGGCAAGAGAGATCGTGAGCGATGCCGAACTCAAGGTTATCGCGATTGCCACGCACCATGGTGATTGCCCATCTGTTGCCTACCGTATCAACTACAAAGGAGAGAGCGTCACATTTTCCGGGGATATGGATTCCAGCGCGCTCGAAAATCTACAGACGCTCGCCCAGGACACAGACCTGTTGGTCTTCCACGCTGCGGTGCTCGATCCGCCAGGTTCTCCGGAAATTCTCTATACGCTACATACTCCGCCGCGCCAGATCGGCAAAGCGGCGCGAGCAGCTCACGCAAGACAGTTACTGCTCAGCCACATTGCTCCGGCAATCGAGGAACAGCAGTCGGCGGTGATGCGCTCCGTTGCTGCGTCTTATCGCGGCAAGGTCACATTCGCACGCGATGGCATGCATATCTCCGCTCGCAGCGCGTCAGCCCATGCCCGACGGCGGCTGCGAACCGAGATTGGCGGGCGGTCACAATTGCAGACTCAGCTCGATTGGCAAACCGATTGAAGGTCGCTCCGGAAGTAGAGCCGTTCGCGTCGACCAATACGAAGGTATCGTCGATACCATCGTCCGATTGTTCCTTTTCAAAACTTCTGTTGTGATTCGCACATGGCATCCGATGCAATCGGATTTCATTGAGAAGAACGAACTATGACTCACGTCATGATGCGTTCAAAACACACGACAGTCATGGCAAGTCTTGTTTTCTTTGCAGGAAAAGCGTGGACACAAGAAGAAAGAGGAACAAAATGAAGAATGACGCAAGCGCGATCACCAGTCCTTCGAACCGGCGCAGATTTCTGAAAACCGGGTTGGTAGCCGCCGGGGCGGCAGCCATGGGAGCCGGCTTTCTCGCACGCGGGACAACGGCGTCTGCGCAGCAGGCGAACTCCGGCAGTAGCGTCACTGCAGGTGATGTTGCCATCCTCCAGTTCCTTGCTGCGGGAGAAGCCCTCGAGGCAGATTTTTACACCCAATATAACGAACTGGGCGGACACCGGGACGCCCAAGTTACGGGAGGAAGCGGCAATCGAATCTATACCCATGCGCTGAGAAGAATCGATCCCAATTTCTCTCAATACATTCACGACATCACCGACGACGAGATCAGCCATCAGAATTTCCTGAACGCATATCTCGTTTCGAAGGGCGCCGACCCCGTGGATATGGAACCGTTCCGTACGTTACAGGGCAGCACCGCGACAGGATCCAGTGGAAAGTTGCGGCTTACAAATCTGATGCAGCTAACGGTGGACACCAGTTGGTGGACGCGTTATCGGAGCAGCACGAATAATCCCGACGTCAATCCCACCCTTTTCGAGCAGGCGGTCCCGGATCTGCACAAGGGGCAGTTCCCGGCCATTCCAAGAAACAACTCTGACCTGGACCCCCACGAACACATCCAGGCTATTGCGAACACCGCGGCCTTTCATATCCCGACCGTGGAACAAGGCGGCGGCAGTTTGCGCCTGGCGCTGGCACAAAGAGCCACCAACGTGGAAGTGCTACGACTTCTCATCAGCATGGGACCAATTGAGCTCATGCATTTTCAGACCTTGTCAGAAACGGCTGGCAATGCACCGCCACTTACCGATCCAACCAATGGGCTGACATTTCCCGACCTCAACAGTGGAGTGGATCCTAACACCGGGGCCAAAGGCGCTGCAGTAAGGGAGATGTTCCAGACGAACCTGATCATGCCGGAACCTTGCCCCTTCATCAGCACGAGCCTGCCGGCATGTTCGGTAGTCCGTCCAACGAACACGACCGGTGTGGCCACAGGCGCACTCAAGTTTCTGACGGCTATGGGACTCTTCATTGGCCAGTCGGATGCGTTCTTCACATTTATGACCAACCTGGCTGCGGCTGCAGACGCAGCCCAGCGCGGCATGTAGCAATCCAGGGTTGAAGTGGTCGCTCTGGGGGAGAATCGAATGTGTACGACAAGCGAAAAGAAGCATCTTTGAGCAAGTCAACGGAACAGCATTCTTAAAACGGGGGATTGATGTCCAAAGTATGGTTGGTAACAGGGAGCGCAAGTGGTTTAGGGCGCGAAATCGCAGAGGCTGTTCTCAGATCGGGTGATCGCCTGCTGGCAACGGCTCGCGATACGCAGCGATTGAACGATCTTGTAGAGCGCTATGGAAAACAAGTGTCTATTGCCCCCCTCGATGTCGCCGACGAAGCAGCCGCGAAAACCGCGGTCGTTAAGGCTGTGGATGTCTTCGGACGATTAGATGTTCTCGTCAACAATGCTGGATATGGAGACACGGCCCCGTTTGAGCAGCTGAGTCCGGAGAGATTCCGCGCCTTGGTTGAGACAAACTTCTTTGGCGTGGTTTCCATGACGCGAGCTGCTATTCCAATCATGCGTAAGCAAAAAAGTGGGTGCATCCTGCAGATCTCATCGGTCGGGGGACGGCTCGCAACCCCGGGAAATGCTGCTTATCATGCCGCGAAATGGGCCGTAGGCGGCTTCACGGAAGCCATCGCTCAGGAGGTTGCAGCTTTCGGGGTGAAGGTATGCGCCCTGGAACCGGGTGGCATGAGGACCAACTGGGGCAATCGCGCGCATGCGGATGTCCCGATTCTCTTGCCAGAATATGAGCCGTCTGTCGGCGCTTTGGTTAAGCGCCTTGAAACCTATTGGGGACATGAGACGAGCGACCCCGCAAAGGTCGCCCAGGTAATCCTGCAACTCGCCACGAAAGAGCAGCTACCTGTTCACCTCCTGCTCGGCAGCGATGCCGTGCAGTATGCCCGGCTTGCCGAGGACAAGCGGGAGTCGGACGCCAAGGTGTGGCTTGACGTCAGCGTCTTAACCGACGCTGAGGGCGTACAGGGGCAGCCCGTTTTGAATCTCTGATTCTTATGATTTCGCGGTCGCACGTTTGTAGCAAAGCGCCTCAATGCCGCATGTGGCATCAAAAAACGAAAAAAGGAATTGTCTCGTTTAGCGAACAGGATCATGTGGAGCTGAATCATTGGTCATGCCGGTTAACAGGCCTCCAGAAAACTCCAGTGAAAATTCTATGGTTCCCGGGTTTGTACGAAGATCGAAATCAGGTTACGTTCTACAAAGGAGGCAAGTTGTGATAACGCATATTTGCCGGATTGTGGCTATGATCGTTCTGGTTATCGCTACTGCGGTGCAGTCCCAGGAACAAAATGTTCACAAGGGCAAAGCTCCGACCAATGCCGACTGGAAAGAATTGACAGCGAGCATGGAGAAAATGCACGCCGCCGTAACATCAATCCATGCTTCAGAAGATAGCGATCTTAATTTTGTCAGAATAATGCTTCCTCATCATGAAGCGGCGATCGATATGGCAAGGGCTGAACTGAAATACGGGAACGATCCGCACATACGCCGCCTGGCGCAGGAGATCGTCACAGATCAGCAATCTGAAATCGAATTGATGCAGCTTTGGCTCAAAGGGCACGAACCGCACAAATAGTTAGCCGTCAAGCACGGCGGGAGAGTATCCGCATGAGAATCCTTCGTTGGCTGTCTATCTCCTTTTTAGTGTCTTGCGCAATTGCACAACAAGCGCCGTGGGGACGGCCGGACATTCCAGTTTCCGGACGCGACCGGGTCTACGCAGCGGACCAGACGTCAAACACGGTTTCCGTCATTGATCCTTCCACAAACAAATTGCTGGGTGTGATAAAGCTGGGCGATCCGGTCCCAGGTGCACTGGCGCCTCTTTACAGAGGCCAGCTTCTTGTACACGGTTTGGGCTACTCGCCCGATTCAAAAACCCTTGCTGTGGTATCAGTGGGTTCGAATTCTGTAACGCTCATTGATACAGCGACCAACAAAGTAAAGGGGACGGTTTACGTTGGACGCTCGCCGCACGAAGCTTTCTTTACTCCCAACGGGAATGAGATTTGGGTAACGGTACGCGGTGAAAACTATGTGTCCGTGATTGATCCCAACCAATTGAAGGAGACGCGCCGTATCGAAGTCGCCAACGGGCCAGGTATGACCGTGTTTGGCGCTGATGGAAAATACGGCTTTGTCTGTTCCAGCTTTACCTCAGAACTCGCTGTCATCGATGCTGCCTCGCATGTAATCGTTAAGCGCTTGCCCCAAGCCAGTCCTTTTTGTCCTAACATTGCGGTGAGCCCGGAGAATGATGAAGTCTGGATCACGCTAAAGGACGTTGGGAAGATCCAGGTATTCAATGTCAAGCCGCCGTTTGAGCAGAAGGCGTTGCTGGAGACGGGACCAATTACCAATCACGTGAACTTTGTAAACAATCGCAATGGCAAGTTTGCGTATGTCACGATGGGAGGAGCGAATCAGGTCAAGGTATTTCGTCGCGGAGCAACGCCGGAGTTGGTTGCAATCATTCCCGTCGGCGCTCTTCCGCATGGAATCTGGCCGTCGGGAGACGGTTCTCGCGTCTATGTCGCTCTTGAAAACGGTGAAATGGCGGCCGCGATCGACACACTAGAGAACAAAGTCATTGCCAATATTCCTATTGGGCAGACGACACAAGCCCTGGTGTACGTGCCAAATGCAGTTCCGGATGGCCCTGGCACGCAGAACCTGACTCCTCTCGGCGAAGCCGGCAATACAGTACGCCTCGAACTCAAGTCAGCAGACTCAGGATTACCTGAAGCAGAGGCCACCGCCGCGGTAAATTCACTTGGACTATTGGATCTCGTCCAGATCGCGGCCAAAGGCCTGACTCCAAAATCGCAATATCAAGTCTACCTCGCTGAGGCGGACCATGCGCCTTTCGGAAAGCTCGAACCGCTGGCCGTACTAAAGACAAACCCGGATGGGGCCGGAATTGTTCAAGCGATCGGACCACTGAAGACACTCTCTCGCGCTTCACTTGGTGTGTCTTCGCAGAGATTTCTGATCGTCACCGAAGTCGGAGACTCGTCACGCGTGGTCCTGCGGCAAGCTGGTTCAAGCCCCCAATAGAGATACTGTTCAAAAAAGCGAGAGAGAGAGAGAACTTGACATCCAATGCTCACGACCCATGCTGTCCGGCTGGTTTGGACAGATCCAGTCGCGGCAGAATGACTCGGTTCAACAGCAAAAACCAAAGAATGCGCCTTAAGGAGATAGACTATGCGGAAACATTCAACTGACCGTCGACAATTCCTGAAAACCAGCGTCATGGTCGTAGCCGCAGCCGGGCTCGGCAGGTTTGGTTCTGCCAGTGCGCAATCCGGAGGATCTTTAGACGCCGCCGGAACGATGAAGGCTGGAACGAATATTTCCTTTGGCGCTCTGAAGCGGACGGACGCCGGCGTGCTGAACGTCAGCTATGCGGAAGCTGGTCCGGCGAACGGCAAGCCCGTGATCCTTCTGCACGGATGGCCGTATGACATTTACAGCTTCGTTGATGTGACGCCCGTGCTTGCGGCTAAGGGCTACCGCGTGATCGTTCCTCATCTGCGCGGCTATGGCATGACGCGATTCCTTTCTGCCGGGACCTTCCGCAATGGCCAGCCGGCAGCGGTAGCGTTTGATATCACGACGCTGATGGACGCACTGAAGATCGATAAAGCCATCCTCGCTGGCTTCGATTGGGGCGGCCGCACTGCGGATATCATCGCGGCACTTTGGCCGCAGCGCTGTAAGGGACTCGTTTCGGTCAGCGGATACTTGATCGGCAGCCAGGAATCCGGCAAGCAGCCTTTGCCGCCCAAGGAGGAACTGCAGTGGTGGTACCAGTTCTACTTTGCGACCGAACGCGGCCGGGCTGGGTATGACAAGTACAGGCGCGATTTCAACAAGCTCATTTGGCAACTCGCTTCACCGAAGTGGAACTTCGACGATGCAACCTTCGATCGCACTGCAGCATCGTTCGACAACCCCGATCATGTCGCAATCGTAATCCACAACTATTGCTGGCGAATGGGACTTGCCAAGGGCGAGCAAAAGTATGCTGACGTGGAGAAGCGTCTCGCCCAATTCCCTGTGATAAAGGTACCGGCGATCACACTTGAGGGTGATGCGAACGGTGCGCCGCACCCCGAGCCGAGCGCCTACGCTAAGAGATTCACGGGCAAGTATGAGCATCGCACGATCACCGGTGGCATCGGCCACAATCTTCCGCAGGAAGCGCCCGACGCTTTTGCGAAAGCTGTGATTGACGTAGATACGAATTAGAGATTCGATGGGGTTTCAACACGTTTCAACACGCGGTAGTCCTCCTAGTTTTGACCAGGGGGCGAGCGCGAGTTGCGTTGTGAGTAATTTTGAGGTTTCTTGTAGTAAGAAGTTGCATTCCTTGCGTGCAGGTCGGGAATCAAATTCTCTTTGGTTTGTTCTTGATCACAATCCCGCTTTCGTCAGGCGGTGTAGAAAACTCGTTTTAGCTACATGGGTTCTGCGGAGTTTGTCCAGGGCGGGCTGGAGTAAACCCGCAGTTCCTCGCTGTACCCCGAGATCACCAGGTCTGTCAGCAGGTTATAGCTTCGTAATATTCGAGAGGTTTGTAGCTTCTGGATACGCGCAGCAACCTGGCTCAAACTTTTCATAGCCCCTATGCCGTTTTCACGGTCGAAAACACCATCAAAATGGGGTGTGATTTTAGTCACATGCGGAGACTCGCTCGTGTGAAAGCATATCTTTCGGAATCACTCGATGAACTCCAGCTCTAATAAATCAAACACACTTCAATTAGTTCTGGGCACAGGCGCGTTTGCGTTATGTTTCGCCGTTTTCGGCTCAGTTTCGGCTATGATGCCGGTGCTCAAAAAGCAATTTCATCTGGCCCCAGTGCAGACCAGCATCGCCATGGCCATCCCCGTCCTGCTGGGGAGCCTTGGTCGAATCCCATTAGGGCTGCTCGCTGACCGCGTGGGAGGCCGAAAAGTCTTTACCTGGACGATGATGGCATCTGTAATAGCCGCACTCTTGATGGGCAAGGTGGAAACCTACTCTCAATTGCTGCTGTTTGGGTTCTTCACAGGAATTGCTCTGGCCAGCTTCTCAGTGGGAGTTGCGTTTGTAAGCGGATGGTACCCGCCGGAAAGGCAGGGGTTCGCGCTCGGCGTCTATGGCGCGGGAAACGTTGGGCAATCCCTGGCCGCATTTGGAGCGCCGCTGCTATTCACTTATGCCGGGTTCCGTAATACCTTTTGGAGTTTTGCTGCACTATTGGCCGCGTGGTGTCTGCTCTTTGTTCTATTCGCCAACGACGCTCCACGCACTGCTGCCCCTAAATCATTCATCCAGATGGTCCGTCCTTTGAGTGAAAAGATGAGCTGGGTGCTCAGCTTCTTTTACTTCCTGACTTTTGGGGGATTTGTGGCCATGAGCATTTATCTTCCAATGTTCCTGACTGAACTCTTCAGGCTCACACCGCAAGACGCGGGCTTGAGGACGGCAGGGTTCGTGCTCCTGGCAACCCTGATGAGGCCCGTAGGAGGATGGCTGTCAGACAAAGCCGGTGGCCTCAAAATTCTGCTCTGGATCTTCCCCTTGATAACTGCCATGGCATTGCTAATGACTTTGCAAACAATAATCCCATTCACGATAGGCGCTCTGGGAATGGCGGCAGCAATCGGACTGGGGAATGGCGCTGTGTTCAAACTGGTGCCGCAGTACTTCCCTCAATCCGTGGGAGCGGTAACAGGACTGGTAGGTGCCATGGGCGGACTGGGCGGCTTCTTCCCTCCCTTGGCACTGGGCATCATCCGTCAGCAGACAGGTTCCTTCCTTTGGGGATTTGCACTGCTGGCGCTTTTTGCGCTGCTCTGCCTGACAGTGGCAACAGTAACAGCGCGGCAGCAATTTAAACAGCAACTACTAAAGACAATTTAAAAAGGCGCGCGGGATGAAGCTGCTATCGTAAAACGATATACTTTGTGTCTACGAATGGCAAAAGTTCAGGAGCGACTCCTTGATTCGGACTGAGACAATCGGACGCGACGTAACGCACGCCACAATCTGGGGGTTGAGCGTAGCCGGGGCCCTGCTGCTGTTTATCTTCATCGGCAGTAACGGCTTGAAACATTACGACGCGGCCCTGGTGCCGTATACCGGGGCGTGTGTATTTTCCGCCTTCGGCATCGGTTACCGCTTTGCCATGTGGCTCAGGCGTCCGCCCACGCGCAAATATTGGTTTCGAGGCTGGCAAATCTTTTTTCGTCCGTCACAAATGCCCCGCAACGTTGTTCGGCTGGCCCAAGTATTCTTCTCCGATTTCGTTGAGCAACGTTTCATTGAAAAGCGGTCGCACGCCCGCTGGGCTGCCCATTGGCTGATTGCATGGGGATGCATTCTGGCCGCTGCCGTGACTTTCCCGCTTTCTTTTGGATGGGTGCATTTTGAGAGCGCCCCAGACAATCAGGCGATCTATCGGGCCTTCGTATTCGGCCGGCATGTATCAACATTTCATCTGGGAACTGTGACCGCCGCGCTGACTTTTAATATTCTGGATGTTTCCGCTGTGATGGTGCTGATGGGAGTGGCTCTCGCATTGTTCCGGCGAGCCCGCGACCGGGGAGCCATCTCCGTACAGCAGTTCGCGCAGGATATGATGCCGCTGCTGATGCTCTTCGCGATTTCCATCACGGGGCTCTTCCTCACCGCGTCAACCCATCTGCTGCATGGCCTGAATTACGGATTTTTGTCGATGCTGCATGCCGTAACGGTCATCTTTACCCTGCTCTATCTACCTTTTGGAAAGTTCTTTCATATTTTCCAGCGGCCAGCACAGATCGGCGTCCAGTTTTATAAGGAAGAAGGCGCGCGGACTGAACAGGCAAAATGCCTGCGCTGCGGCGAGGCATTTGCGTCGCGGCTGCATATTGACGATTTGAAAGATGTCCAGCAGTCGCTGGGTATCCATTATCAGCTTTCGAACGGCGGCCATTATCAGGATGTGTGTCCTGCCTGCCGGCGCAAATCGCTGGCCCTGGCACAGGATGGTAAATGGCGTGAACATGCAACGCGCTCCGGCGCTGCTTCAGAATCAATGAAAAATTTATGGCCAAACCACCAGTAACAATTCCCGAGCTGGTCGTTCAATTCGGCCCGACTCTGAACCGGATTCCCGCGAGCGGCTGGAATGCGGAAGTTGAACCGGACCGAATCGTCAAGACGCACTGCTGCTTCTGCGGGCAGCAATGCGGCATTCAGCTCAAGGTGAAAGACAATCGCGTGATCGGCTTCGAGCCTTGGGAAGATTTTCCGTTCAACCAGGGCCGTCTCTGTCCTAAAGGCGTGAAGCGCTATATGCAGGATGAGCACCCTGACCGCCTGAAAGCTCCGCTCATGCGTAAAGAAGGGACAGGTTTTGTGCCGGTGAGCTGGGATGAGGCGCTGGATAAAGTGGCTGGTGAGATCAAGCGCATCCAGCAAACCTACGGCCCCGATTCTTTTGCGCTCCTCGGCGGAGCTTCACTGACGAACGAAAAAGCCTATCTCATGGGCAAATTTGCCCGCGTGGCAGTGAAGACGGCCAACATTGATTACAACGGGCGGCTCTGCATGGTTTCCGCTGCCGCGGCATCGAAGAAGATTTTTGGGATTGATCGCGCGGCCAATCCGTGGAGTGATATTCCGCTGGCTAAAGCCATTCTTGTGGCGGGAGCAAACGTCGCCGAGTGCGCGCCCATCACTACCCATTATTTATGGCAGGCACGGGAAAACGGCGCCAAGCTGATTGTGATAGACCCGCGCATGACTCCCATCGCTCGCAATGCTGATTTGTATATTCCAGTGCGCTCGGGTGGCGATATCGGTGTGTTCAACGGAATGCTGCACGTCATGATTGAACGCGGGTGGATCAATCGCGATTTTATCGCCCGGCACACTACCGGTTGGGAGCAGGTCGAAGAGACAGTGCGGAAATACACGCCTGAGTACGCTTCAAAAATCGCGGGCGTCCCGGCCAGCATGATCGTGAAGGCGGCGGAGATCTGGGGGCCTGTTTCCACCAGCTTTCTGCTGCATGCGCGTGGTATTGAGCACCACACCAAAGGCGTACTGAACTGCATGGCGGCCATCAATCTGGTGGTGGCCACGGGACGAATCGGGCGCGAAGGTTGCGGCTACGCGATGATCACCGGCCAGGGCAACGGCCAGGGCGGCCGCGAGCAGGG
>DASSXL010000096.1:0-25689 GCA_035703825.1 Candidatus Angelobacter sp. | reverse complement strand
TGGCCGGACTGACCGCCACCACGCTCGGACCCGCTCCCTGCGTGCCCACCCCGGTGGTGAAGCTGCTGAAGATCGGGATCAGCGTCTGTCCAGTCAGGTCCGTAATCGACGAACTCACAAACACCGAGTAACTCGTCCCTGGCAACAGCGGCGCGCTCGGCGTAAACGTCGCGCTCAGTCCGTCGCTGGAGACTACGATCGTCCCCGGAATCTGCAAACCACCCGACGGTGTCACGGTGAAGTCCGTTCCGTTCACCGTCAGCGGATTGATCCGCTCGCTGAACTGCGCCTCGATCACGCTGTTCACAGGCACTCCACTCGCCCCGTTCAACGGACTTACCGTCGTTATGCTCGGTCGAGTCGTGTCCGTGCCGGCTCCAGTCTGGAATGTAAACGTTCCCGGATTATCGATCAGCCGGTCAGCAAGATCGGCAATGGACGGCTGCACCGATACTGTATAGGTGCTGTTAGGTGTAAGCGCAGCGGCCGGTGTAAACGTGATGCGGCGGTTGGAATCCGAGAGCGCGATTCCGCCCTGGATCGCCGTTCCGCCTGCCAGGACCTGTACGCCTGTTCCGGCTGCAACATTGTTCAATGGCTCGTTGAACTGCAGAACGATGACCGCATTCGTCGGTATGTTGACGTCATTGTTGAGCGGGCTTGTGGCTATCAGATGCGGAACATCATTGTCCGGCGCGAATGCCGTGGTAAAGCTGAAGTTGACGGTTCCCGTCAGGGCGTTTCCGGATGTATCTTTCACCTGCGTGTTATCGAGCCTGACGCTGAAGAAACGCCCGATCGTCAAAGGCGGATTGGGAATGAATGCCGCTGTCAGGCCACCGGCATCAACTTGTACGGTTCCTGGTACAACAATGCCCGTCTGTGTATCAGTCAATGTGAAGGACTGCGGAGATAGAGTCGCCGGATCAATCCGCTTGCTGAACTGCACCGTGAAGGCCGCATTCGTTGGAACGTTGGTGGCGCCAGAGGCCGGGCTCGTCTGGACGATGGTAGGCGCGGTCAGATCGTTGGCCGTACCCGTGGTGAAATTGCTCTGGAACGCGGTCGTCATCCGATTGCCAGCCAGATCGCGCACGCTGTTCGCCTGGATCGTATAAGCCGTTGAGGCGGTGAGGGCCTGGGCCGGATAGAAGGTCAGCGATAAGCTGTCATTCGAAATCTTTATTGTTCCATTGACTGGCGTGCTGCCTTGCGTGAGAGTCACGACTCCAGGCGTAATGGAGTTGCCGCAGCATGTACTCTGCAGATAAGCCTGCAGCACTGAGGCCGCGGTGGTCTGGGTGGATCCGGGCAACGACGGGGCAACAGCATTGATCGCGCTTTGCGCCGCGCTCAAATTCACGCCCGTAAGCAAAGGCTCGGTAAAGCGGACCACGATCTTGCCGTTCAGCGGATACGCTGTCGCCAGGTTGGCCGGGAACACCTGCGACTCGGCTGGCGGCGCCGTATCCGGGTTCCGCGGGTCCGTGCCTGCCTGGAATTCCTGCAGATTGGTCAATCCGTCAGCATCGGTATCTTGCGATGCAATATTGCTCAGCGGGTTGAAGCCGTAAAAGACCTTCCAGCCGTCGGAAATGCCGTCACCCGCGGTGCTGGCACTCAGCGGATTGGTGCCGATGGCAATCTCTACTGCGTTGGTCAGACCGTCATTGTCGTCGTCGCCATTGGGGTTCAACACGTGGAGCGTGTTGGCCGCAGACGGCACCTGGCTCGAGCTGCCGGACGCGTTTGTGGCGACCAGAGTAAACGCGCCGGAAACATTCGCGCCCACCACCAGGCTGAAGGTCGCCGAATTACCAGAAGGATCGACGTTGACTGACCCGATGCTCACCTGCGGAGGCGTGGTCGCAGGTTGAAAGACGAAGGTCGCTGCATTCAGGTTCGCACCGGTAATGGCGAAGTTTGATAAGCCGATAGGGGCGGAGCTGGAAATGATCGAAGCCGGGTTGGCCGAAAGAACTGCGGGAGCAGGGATAAAAGTAAAATTTGTATCGGATGTAACAGTCTGCGCATTGACAGTGACCGTAATGGGTCCGGTGCTGGCGCCGTTCGGGACCGTGGCCACAATCGTATTGCTTGTTGCAGAGAGCACCGTTGCCGTTGCACCGTTAAAAGTAACGGTATTGAGAGACGCTGTCGGGTTAAAACCCTGTCCCAGGATAGTGACGCTTGTTCCCACGCCGCCCTGGGAAGGCGTGAAGTTCAGGATAGCGAGCGTATTGGGAGAAGCCAGGGTGCTGCGCGATATCTTTGTTATATTGCCGACCGCGTCATAGCTATAGGTCGCGACATTCCCGGCCCGGTCGACCACGCGAGTGAGACGGCCGAGGTCGTCATAGAAGTACTGGACTTGCCCACCGGTCTGGGCCAGCACTGAGCCGACAAAGACACAAAGCATTACCGCAATCTTTTGAACTTTTCCGCTCACTCTCATGCTGTCTCCCAATACTGCAGCGTTTTGCATGCCGGTCTGGCCGAATGCGACACCGCTCCGTCACCGTCAGTCAATAAATTTCATATTCGATCTTCAAATATTCGAGAGCTGCTGTGATAGTTCGCTCTATTTCCTTCCGCTTCTCCGGGCTTATCTGCTCATTTTCATGTGGCGGTTCCCACTTCATCGGAGCTTTCAACGCCACCAGCCAGTAGGTCTTCTTTTTGCCGGCCGCGTCAGGCTTGCGAAACGCGAGTTCCCGGCCTACTTTCACGATGTAACCGCCTTCCGAATAGGTCACGTAAGAGACCCCGACGCGCACTTGGGCCTCAGTCTCGCTGCGCACAGCAGAGCGTGCCAGACCAAAAGCTAAACGTCGGAATTTCATTTCGGTAGCAGTGTCCATACCCAGTTTGTTACGTTGGGATTGCTGACCAGCGTGGGGAACTCTGTTTGCCAGAAGACGCTCGACCCTTGGGCCGCCTCGCTGATCACAATATTGACCTCTCCCTGCGCGGCCTCCGCATAAAGACCTGACAGGTAATTCCATCCGGAATTGACGAGAGACTTGGGCAAATAGGGAGATACCGATTCAAATAACGAGCCTGTTGTTGTCTCTCCAATCGTAGTGCCGATCTGCTGCGCTTCTGCGAGCGCCTCCGGATATCCGGAGTAGAACACAGCTCCGTCGACAGGCGTGGAAAGCCCTGCCTGAATAAGAGCTTCACCACCGCTAAAAAGGGCGCATCCAACACCGAAGGCCCCGGCAGTCGCTTTCAAACCATTCCACGCTCCGCTGATACCTGGACCGAAGGTCGATTTGCGTCCTGTCAGTTCATTGAAGATCTGGTATCCAAGATAGGCATTTGCCGCGAGTAGGCCGCCCAGAAGACACGGGCTTCTACCGCTTGGATCTTTCAAATTCAACGGATCGTTATTGGAATACGTGTAAAGATTGAAGGAGCCGCCGGCAAACCCGATCGGGTCAGCGCTAATGAACCGGTCTAATTGCGGGCTGTAATATCGCGCATGCAGATAGTAAAGCCCTGTTCCGTCGTTTTCACGGCCGATATATTGATAAGGGTTGTCGCTCGATGCGCCGCTGCCGGTCGTGTTCCCAAACGGGTCAAATGCATATTGGGTCTCCACGGTGCCATTTGCGTTCAGAAGAGCCAGAGTGCTTCCCAGGCTGTCGCTGAGAAAATAAGCCGGACCATTTGCGCCGTTTCGCAGGAAGGTTTCGTCCGCTCGCAATCCAGCCAGGGTTGTAATAGGCGTGCCGCCGGAGAATTCCTCAACCGGGGTAATGAAGTCATAGAGGAAGGACGTTGTCTGTCCGCCGACAGTCTTCGTGACCCGCCGGCCAAATGGGTCATACTGGAATGAGGCTATCTGGCCGCCAGCAGAAGTGATGGCAACAAGATGATTGCGGCCGTCCCATGTATACGTATTGGTTCCATCGTTTACCAGGTTTCCATTGGCATCGTATGTAAGCGTGCCGGTCTCACGTTGCGTAAGCTGGCTGGCCGCATTGTAACTGGCGCTGGCCAGTGGGGCCGGGAGCAATGGCGCGCTCATAGTGCCGCCAACACCGGAAACCCTCCCGCTTTGGTCATAGCTGTAGGTCACGTTACCGACCAGCGTCGTTCCGGCGGTATACGCAAGTGCTGTAAGCTGTGAAGCGGGATCGTATTGGTACCCGATCACTATGCTATTCGGGAGTGTGACGCTGCTGCGCCTTCCAGCCTTATCATATGCGAATTGAACTGTTGATGTGCCCTGTGTTATTCGGCTGATTCTGCTGACATCATCATAAGCATAGGTAATCGGCGTCTGGCCTGTAATTGCCATGGACGTCCTACGTCCCGCGGCATCGTACGCGTAGCTGACCATGCCCAAGGAGGTTGTCTCGGATACGAGACGATCGAGGTCATCGTATACACGGGTAATGATTCCAGTTATAGAGTCATTGATTTGCACCAGCCGGTTGGCGGCATCATAGGTATAGCGCACCGTGCTTTCGTAGACGGGGCCCGGCTGAGTTCCAAATCCGACAAAGACACGCCGATTGAGCTCATCATATTGGTAGGTTGTCACCACGCCCCTGCGATCGGTAAAACTGATGAGATTGCCGGCAAGGTCGTAAGCGTATGTTTCACTTGCTCCCAGCTGGTCTTTCCTCGAGACGAGCCGGTCCATGTTGTCGTACCCATATTGGGTCTGGTTCCCGAGGGGGTCCGTAACCTTCAATAAATTGCCATTGGCATCATAGGCAAATGAGGTCCTGTTGGCCAGGGCGTCAACCACCGAGCTGACAAGATTGAGGGCATTGTATTCATATCGCTTCGTTTGTCCTAAAGAGTTTGTAATGCTAAGGGTCCGACCCACAGCATCGCTCACCCTGGTTGTCACCCGGTTGAGCGGGTCTGTAATGCTGGACAGATTGCCTGCCACATCGTAGGAGAAGCTGGTCACATTGTTAAGCGGATCGGTAGCGGCAGTTTGTTCTCCAAGGGAGTTGAAACTCATGGCTGTAGTTTCATTCAAAGCATTCTTGATCGCAGTTCGATTTCCTGCGCCGTCATAGGAGAACGTAATGGAATGGTTTAGAGGATCTGTAATAGTGGCAATCTGGTTATGGGGCGCTTCATATGTATTCGAGGACGAAATGGAGTGGGTTGGCCCTGTGCGCGAAATCCCATTAATATTTCCGACCGCATCTACGACGAACTGGCTGCTCCGGTTCAGAGGATCGGTAACACTGGAAACCATATTCGTGCCGGAATCGCGCGTGAACACCATCTTTCGCCCTAATGCGTCGGTCGTGTCAATGAGGAACCCTTGCGCGTTGAAGTGATACGTAAATTGATGCCCAAGAGGATCTGTCACGGTCGTGAGGAGAACAGGGCTCGTGTTGATGGTGGTTGCGCCGCCAACCGTGAGGCTGCCGCCGCCCCCTCCTGTTCCTCCGGTCCCTGAACTGATGCTCACTGAAGCATTGGGATTGAGAAGCGTGTACGCAAATTGTGTCACACTGCCATCGGCGGCGGTCTGCTTGATGATTTTTCCATTTCCGTCATAGTCATTGTGCAGGAAAAGGATTCCTCTGGGATCTGTAATATCGGTCATCCGATTATTGCTGTCGTATCCATACTGTGTGGTGCCGCCAGCCGGATTCGTTACGGTCGCAAGAGTTCCTTGGCCGTTGTAAGTGTAGGTAACCGTTCGACCAAGCGGGTCTATTATCGACGTAATGCGGTCGAAGCTGTCATAGGACAGGAGAATGGACCGGCCTACCGGATCGGTAACCTGAGTAATCTGTGACGGATCTGAGCTGTTTCCCCTGACAAGCGTGATGGTATTTCCATTCGGGTCTGCTATTGAATTCAAATACGCAACACGGACGCCGGTAGGGGGAGACTGGAAGTTAAATACTGTTCCATCCTTCCAGCGCAAAGTATAGGCACCATTGGTTGCCGTCATAACCACTCCCCTCAAGACTGGAATGGTGATGTTGATTAATGTTCCGTCCGGTTGCTGGACAAACGGGAACTGATTGCCATCCGGCATGACTAGACCAATGGAGGCCTGCCCCTGAATGAAACCAAATGTATTCAGCTGGTAGCTATAGTTGTGATTGGTGCCGACTCCGAAAGGACCGGGCGTGCCAGTCATTGTCCGATATGTACGGACTATAGAAATTGATCCCCTCTGGCTAGTGACCGATAGATCCAGTTTGGTCACGGTAAGGATTCCAGTTGCAGGATCGACCGGATCCCCGGATTGCGGTCCATTGGGATTTGGATTCATCGCATTCGGCGTGGGCGCCATCGGTCCGTGCCAGTCAAAATGCTGGATCCCGTAACGATGGCCTGGGTGCGCCGGATCGAGATCCGGAATAATCTGTGAACCGTCGCCGGCAACGGTACCCGTGCCGTACTTGATCAGCATGCCCGCCACCGGATCGAGCGTATCGAGCTCCATGTTCACGCCCGGAGGAGTATTCAGATAATTCGGCCAGTTCACTGAGACAGGCTGGCTCGCCATAGTGTCATCGGGCTGGAAGGCGACAATAAATGCGCGCAGTGTTCCGGGGCCATCCACCGGCGCATCCGGCAGCCGGTCAACGGGCACCTGAACGGCGGTGAAAGGGAACGGATCCGGCGTGGTGCCGTCCGGCAGAGTGAAGATTGTATTCGCGTAAACCGTGACGGTAATGTTCGGAATAGTGGTGTAGGTCAGGACCTGGTCGCTGGGCCAGTTCTGGTGCACCTGAATGGTCTCCGCGTTATCGATGCGCGGTAGGTGGACCATCTCCGGGCCGGTAGCCTGGCCGGTATTGATGGTGTATGCCAGATTCACGCCCGCATATAATTCACCATCGGTCGAGGTCGAGCCGTTGTACCACACCAGTTGTCGCCCTGTGCAGGCCGTCGGCAGGTTGGTGAAAAGGAAATTGCCGGCAGCATCTGAGCTCGTTGATCCGGAGCAGCCTGTCGGATTGTTCGCGTCATCCTTGCCTAAAAACACGATCCGGATTGCCGGAATCGGAGTTTCAATCGCGTCTGATTCCAGAATGCGGCCGAAGAATGACGTGCTCAGAGCCTGCACAGCGAGAGTTGCTGTCGCCGTTTGAGTCGATGGGATTCCATCGACCGTCGCCGACGCCGAAACGGTCAATGTTGAGCTGCCGGGCGTCTGTCCTGTCGGAGCGTTCACCGTCAGAATCGAAATCTGCCCGTTGGTGATTTGCGATGGGTTAAAGCTGGCCGTCACGCCTGTGGGCAGCCCAGAGACGCTCAACGACGCCAACTGGCTGAACCCGTTCGCGCTGTTCAGGCTGATCGAATAGGCCGCGCTCTGTCCCTGCAGAACGTTTGCCGTCGCCGGGCCCGCGGTGATGCTGAAGGTTGTGCTCGCGGCGATGGAGAGTGTTGCCGTGGACACCGCCGTTTCGCCAACCGTTGTAAGAGTAACCACGCCATCTGTCGCGCCCGGAGGAACCAGGAATGAGACACTCGTGGGACTGTTGTTCGTGACCGGAGCGGTAATCGTGCCGCCGCCTTGCCGGTTGAGCGTGATTTGGGCCAGAGCAGGAAGGCCAAGCGCAAGGTTGGTTCCCGTGATCGTGATGACGTTGCCTGCGGCCCCGGACTTGGGATTGAAATCGGTGATCGCAGGCGCGCCCACTACCACGCCCACAGCTTGAGTCGTGGTGTTGCCGGCTACGTCCGTGGCGGAGATAGGAATTACATTTGTGCCTGATACCAGTGTGGCGGTGCAGGAAACCGAACCATTCTGGATGGTCGCTGGACTGCCGTTGCAGAAGACGGTGGCGATTCCGGAAAGGCTGTCCACGACTGTGCCGGTTACCTGCTGGGTCGAAGCCGTGGTGATGGTATTGTTCTGCGGCGAGGTAATTGTGACGGCTGGCCCTGTCTTGTCGATCTTCAGCGTAACGGATGCAGTGGCTGTGACGCCGTTTGCGTCCGCGGCCGTGGCTGAGATGACCTGGTTCGCCCCTTCCGTGCTAACCGTTTGCGCAGGCGGACATTGGACCGGAGGCGCGCCTCCCGTGCAGGTATAGCTGACCGTCACGTTACTGTTGTTCCAGCCATTCGCGTTTGCCGCCGGCGATGGAGAAGCGCTGATCGCAAGCGGCGCCACCACCGTAAAGCTGGCAGAATTGCTGGAGCCTGATCCCGGCACCGTGACCACTACGGATGCCGCGCCCAAAGCCACACCTGCGGGAACAGCAGCGGTAATCTGCGTATCGCTCCATGTGGCGGGGGTGGCTGTAATGCCGGCAAAAGTTACGGTGCTGCTTCCCCGTGTTGCTCCGAATTTCGATCCATTGATGGTAACTACGGTGCCAATGGGCCCGGCCGTCGGCGCCAGGCTGGTGATGGTCGGGGTAACCGTAAAAGCTGCGCCATTGCTGGCGTGCCCGCCCACAGTAACCACCACCGGCCCAGATGACGCTGCGGCAGGAACGGGAGCGGTGATGCTGGTATCACTCCAGGTTGAAGGCGTAGCCGCAGTTCCGTTGAAACTGACCGTGCTGGTTCCCTGCGTTGCTCCGAAATTTGCTCCGGCAATTGTTACCGACGTTCCCACCCCGGCCGCTGACGGCGTCAAGCTGGTAATGAAAGGAAATACGACGTAACTCACTCCATTGCTGGCCTGACCATTGACCGTCACCACGACAGGGCCACTGGTCGCACCCGACGGCACGATGGCGGTAATGCTCGTCGCGGTCCAGTTTGAAATTGCGGCGGCCGTTCCGTTGAACGTGACCGAGCTGTTCCCCTGGCTGGCGCCAAAGTTCGATCCCGCAATGACCACGGAAGAACCTACCGCGCCGGTTGTGGGCGTGAGAGTGTTGATCACCGGAAGTGGAACGGGAAGCTGTACCGTAATCAGTGAATCCGTGCTGCCGTTGAGAGTGCCTTCAATACTCAGTCCGCCGCTGAAGTTGTTGGAACCGGAAGTCTGGGTCAGGTCGATACCCACCCAGAGATAGAACCGGTCTGTGCTTGTCACGGTAACCGGGGCGGATGTGGTGCAGGTGAGCGTTTGCTTTGTAATCGTAGTGGTCAATCCTGTGCTGCCGATCACGGAGCATAGCGATGTTCCGGTGGCGCTGTTCAGCCTTAACCTGATATCTGGAAGCACGGTGCCGGCGTTGGCGCTCTTGTTCATCCACACCACAAACGTCATGGTTGAACCGGAGGGGATCACGCCGCTGGCGTTCGGTACGCCGGTTTGCGTCTCGAACTCCTTAATTACGTATTCTCCGGCGGCCTTATTGGTCAGCGAGGAAGAAGATAACGAGATGCTCTTGGCATCCGGTCCCGCTGTCAGCAGCTTGTCAAAGGTAGTGTTGACCGTGGAAGCTTCTTTGTGCAGATGATAAGTTGCAGTCTGTCCTATAGAGGGCCGGGACAAAAGCAATATATATATACCAAGCTGTAAGGCGAGATACTTATTCCGCATTCGCATTCTCCATATCGCGAACTACGACCTAAACAAGCAACGCTACCTTCTCGCCTATTTACAGGCTCATCCTGAGTACAAAGTTGCATAACACTACAGGACTAAGAAAATGGATGTCAATAAGTTTTTAGTTCATCTGCAACCCTGTTAACTCTCGTGGCCATATGGGCACTATCAATAATAGCCAAAATGGAATTTGCGTCTATTTACATAGACATGGACTATTTAACATCTACTAGCATGTAGTGTGCGTGTTGCCGATGCTAAACTTTTCATGGTTCCGTTTTGGAACAGCTAAGGTGTTTTAATGATTAGGGCATGGCCCATTGGAAAGATATTGATTGTACTTTATTCGTGTTGAAATGCTTTCCTTCTATGTTAAGAATGGCACTCACTTCATACATCATTCAAAGCATGGTGCCAGAAAGGGCTAATTGGAGAAGATGGATGTCTTTCAATTTGAGAAGTAGCCTTATTCTCACGGTTCGCATCAGCATATTGTTGCTGGTTGTTGCTCTCACGAAAGCGGCAATTGCGTCTGCCCCAGAGAACGTGGTGATCCAGTGGGACAATGCTACCCTGCAGACGATTAGATATCTGCATCCAGGACCGACGATCAATGCCCGCGCTCTTGCGGTCGTGCACACATGCATGTTCGATGCATGGGCGGCTTACGATGCAAAGGCTGTCGCCACCATGCTGGGTGGCCGATTGCGACGTCCCATAGTCGAACGGACAGAGGAAAACAAGAAGAAGGCGGTCAGCTTCGCCGCCTTCCGTTGCCTTGCGGATCTTTTCCCAAGCGAAATCGGCAGCTACAGGGTCCTGATGAGTGACTTGGGATACGATCCGAATGATGACAGCACCGATCCTGGCAAGCCGGCGGGCGTCGGCAATATTGCGGCGGCCTCTATGCTTCGCGTGCGTCATCGCGATGGCTCAAACCAACTCGGCGACTTGCACCATGGTCCGTATAGCGACTATACGGGTTATCGTGCAACGAACGATCCCGATCACGTTAACAACATCGACCACTGGCAGCCGCTGCGAACCATGGATGGCAAATATGGCAGGTATATCGTCCAAGTCTATCTGACGCCGCATTGGGGACTGGTCACGCCTTTCGCACTGCAAGCAGGATCGCAGTTCCGGCCTACGCCTCCGGAATCATTCACTCTCCGGCCAGAGGGATATCGTCTGCAGGCGCAGCAGCTGCTGGAATTAAGCGCGGACCTGACCGACAAACAGAAGATGATCGCCGAATACTGGGCGGACGGCCCATCTTCTGAAACGCCGCCCGGGCACTGGTGCCTTTTTGGCCAGTTCATCTCGGCCCGAGACCATCATAGTTTGGATGATGACACCAAAATGTTTTTTGTGCTCGCGAATGCCATGCTGGACGCAAGCATTGCCGCCTGGGATGCCAAGCGGGCCTATGATTCGGTTCGTCCGATAACCGCCATACGTTTCCTTTTCAATGACCAACCAATCAAGGCCTGGACTAGGTTCAAGGGGGCCCAGACAATAGACGGAAAAGACTGGCAACCCTATCAACCGCCCGTCATGGGCTCTACACCCAACTTTCCGGAATTTATTTCGGGCCACAGCACATTCAGCGCGGCCGGCGCGGAGATTCTGAAACGATTCACAGGCAGCGACAACTTTGGAGCATCCGTGACGTTCCTCCGCGGACGCTCCAAGGTAGAACCCGGCATGACGCCCCAGTCGACGCTCACATTATCATGGGCAACTTTCAGCGACGCGGCGAATCAGGCTGGCGACTCCCGTCGATTCTGCGGAATCCATTTCCTTGAAGGCGATATGGAAGGCAGGCGCACAGGCCGCCTTGTTGCTCAGGAGGTATGGAAAAAGGCGATAACGTTCATCGAGGGCACAGCCGAATCCGAAGCGCCGATTTCCGCCCAGGCTCACTTGACAGCCCCATAGGTCTGGATCAGGTCGATAATGCTGCCTTGAATTGCTGAATATTTTTCTGCAGTCCGTCCGGTTTGTTTTGACAATAAAAGGCCGTTTTGGTCGCCGACAGCTATCGGAAAAATCGAGCTAAACAACTGTAGCTATTAGCTACCACATAAATCCTAGGGGTCTCACGAACTTCATGCGCCTTGGACTAAGCTCTTCAATATCAACCTATAGAAGCAGACTTGAAGTTGCATTCTGGGGCTAGCTGTGCATCTCTTTGTACTGCTGATGTACATGGGCGAACCCTGCTGTAAACAAAGTACATCACTTAGGGGCAATTCCCCCAAGGTGACATCAACATGCTTAGCACGCTCTTACCTGCTAAGAAAAAAATGTAGTCGGTCAGAGCCACAAAAAACCCGCAAATTCAATCGAGATTGCCAGCCGAGGATCAAAATTTTCAAATTCAAGCATATAGAAGCAGTCAAATCCAATAAAGATCATCATTTCCACGGCAGTGGCTCTTAATCAGTAGGTTGAAGGTTCGATTCCTTCCGCGCTCACCATCTATCTTCAGTAATGTGCGTTGCCAGCAGAGCAACCGAGTTGGTCATAGCAGCTAGAAGATGAAAATTAATTGACTCCTGAATTCAAAAAGCGCGCCCTCTCGCTAAAAATCAGCAAGGGTGTCAGCGAGTCCATTGGGAAGATGTGTGATCTTGAGCGTTCCACTTCCAGCGCCGACCATGAGCAGTTCTTCGTTCGATAGCGTTCTCGCGCCTTTTCTGCCCAGCACTCGATTATCAGCATTGTTTGTCATGTCATTAGTCCTTTCTTGAAAAGAAATATGCAAGCTTGTTAGCTCACCGCCAGGGTGAGAGACCGCCATCGTAACAAGAAAACTCTTGCGCGCGGCTTGCCGGACTAAATTTTTGTGAGCGGAAATTCCACTTTGGGAGCGCTGTTCCAGATCACACGATCCTGGTGTTCTCTAGACTTTTGTTTCTTCGCTCTGGTTTGGCTCGGGAAGAATCTCGGGCTCCCCTGTGGCCTGTTGCCTGGAGCTTCGCCTTCGCCCGGCTTTGTAAATCGCCACGCCCAGAATATTGCTCACCACTACCACGGCGCAGATCTTCGCCGCGTACATTCCAGGGTCAGCCACATCAATGATCGGGTAAACCATGATTACCAGCGAGACCAGGCTGGAAACCAATCCTACCAGCGACAATATCTTTACCCATGCAGGCAATGCGCTTCGCAGCGCGCGGCGGCCCAGCAGCGGCAGCGCGAACAATGCCACGTATGCGATCGCGTAAAGAGCAATCGACGCGCCGGCCAGAAGCTGGCTTGCTTCCTGCTCGCGCACGCCCAGCATGCTGAAGAATATGAGCAGCATGACCAGCGCGGCCACAAAGAGAATGGAATTCACCGGGGTCCGTCGGCGCGGATGAAGGCGCGCGAACCAGCGTGGCACCAGGTTGTCCCAGCCGGCGGTCATCGGCAGGCGCGTGAGGCCGGTAAAGATCAGGCTGGCGCTGGCTACTGCGCGCATCATCAGCAGCGAAATCGCCAGCGGCGCCACCCAACCCACGCCGCCAAAGGCGCTCCGCATGGTCTGAGGAATGGGGCCAATCACGTTGATGGGCTGTGATCCTAAAAAGGTCAGCACTGAACTTGTTCCCAGAATAAACATCAGCGCGATGATGGGAGCTGAAATCACCACCGACTGCCCGATGGTGCGCGCCGCGTTGCGGGACTCTCCTGCCAGAATGGCCACATATTCAAATCCGCTTAGCGCTCCCACCGTCATCTGGCCGAAAACCGCCAGACCAAACCATGACGGCCGGGGCGGTTGCCATGGTATCGGCTCATAGTGGGTGATCGTGCCGCGCAGCAGCGCCCACAGCGGCAGGCCCAACAGAATCACATACGCGGCCATGACTCCAATGCTGCCCACGTTGTGCAGCCATTTCCCGATGTCCAGGCCGCGGATGGCAACCAGAGTGATGCCCAGCATTACGCCGCCAGTCAGAGCGAGCGTGGCGAGTTTGCTTGCGGGAATCCACGCTCCAGCCGCGCCCAGGATGTAACCCAGGTCTGTGGGGATGACGAAGATGATGGCGCCCGTGACAATGACCGCGTAGACCCATAGGTTCCACGCCGTGAGAAATCCGGCCATTTCGCCAAAGCCGGATTTTGCCCATTGGTAGAGGCCGCCCTCCAAGGGCATCATCCGGTTCAGGTAGATGACTACGGCTGCCAGCGGGACGTAATAAAGCAGCATCGCGCCCAGCCAGAAGGCCACGTGTGCGCGCCCCAATTTGGCCGCGATACCCACCCAGGTCGAGCCGACCACACATAGGACCTGCGCCATGACAAGGTCGCCAAGGCCAAGCTCCTTGCGTAAACCTGCCTGTTCGCGCGTTGTGGTGTCGGACATGGTCAACAATGATGCCACAAGGCGGCAAAATCGGCCTCGGGCGGTCGGGGACAGAACAATCCATCCGCTGCAGTGCGGTCAGGCGCCGCGCTTACGGCGCAGGTAATTTGGGGCGCATCAGCAGGCCGAAGATGCTGCTGACCAATTCAAGGAAGAAGACAAAAATGAAGCGCTCACTCGGTTTCCCGTCCACCACGAAGCTGAGGAGACGTCCGAGTGATTGCAGCAAAACCATGATCAGGGCGATATCGCCCATAAGGACCAGGTCGACTCTCTTTGCGGCGGCGAAGAACAGGGTCGTCAATCCAATCCAGAAACCGATGTAAACGGCCCGGAATTCATTGTGGCCGTCCACGCCGTTGAGGGTATAGCCATAAAGGTATGCGGCCTTGTTGATATTGAAGAGGACGTAACCCGCAATAAAGAGAAACGTCAGCCCATTGCCAACAAGGCTCAATCTACGCAGAAATGTTGTGGTTGAAGAAGCCATATGTTCCGTCCAGTGCGGGCTAATATAGTCCGCCGTCTGTAACTGCACAAGATCAAATCGCCGCCTGCCGAAGAAGCTCGCACGAAAGCGCGCGATCAGGCTCCGGCAACGGCAGTCCTGGTCCGTCCTGTTTCTTCAGTAACAATAAGGTGCGCGACGGATTGATTCCAATGGCTTCAGGAACGATCGCCCCATCGGCCACGTACAAACCCGGATAACCAAAGACCGCGCCGGCATGGTCCACAACACCGTTGGTGGAGTCGGTCCCCATGTTGCATCCACCCAGCGGATGGGGAGTGACGAGCCACTTAAAGTCGGTCCAGGTGGGAGAAACACGCTCTTTGCCGCCGGTAACTTGGGAAAGCATGGTATGCATGGCGATGATGGCGTCTGTAGGCTGCAGACTTATGGGCCAGTCAAGCTCCAGATTCCTGCTCCATGGCCACCACCATTTGCGTCCCAGATAGAGCCGCCCGTCGGATTTATCAACACCGTTGGCGAACCAGGGCATGATGTTCTTAAGCGGATCTTCGTTGCGCACATCCATGGAAATGGAATCCAGGATCGCCTTGATCTGCGGTTGCTTGATTTCGTGTTCCGCCTGGCCAACCTTCTTTTCCAGATAGTCGCGCACGAATGGCGCGAACCCGCCATCTTCAACCACGAACCGCTGGTCCTGGAACGGCTGGTCTAGAAAATTGATGTAGCAGGTTATGGTTGGCCCCCATGAAGGGGCGACGGTGCGCGATTCCGGATAGACGCCTAGGGTAAGGAAGTCTCCGTTCGAACTCCAGTTGTGCCCCAGGAACTGGCTGATCTCCGGCATGGTCTTGTACTGATCGCGACAGCGCAGCAGCAATTCTGTGGAGCCCAGAGAGCCGGCTGCGAGAATCACTTTGCGCGCGGTCTCGCTGCCGCGCACCAGCTTCCCTTCCCCAAGGAATCCGCCAGGAATAATCCGGTCAAAGGTCACGCGATATCCGCCATCGATTGGCTCGATGAAACGCGCGTAATGGAGCGGGCGGACTTCAGCGTGGTATTTTTCAGCCTGAGGAATGTAGTTGAGGTCGAGCGTGTTCTTGGCGTGCACCTGGCACCCGAAATCGCAGTTTCCGCAGTGCACGCAGGTGCCCTGCTCCACCCCCTGATCGTTAATGTGCTTCACGCTGTTTTTGTTGTTAAACGGATCAGGCTGGTCATAGGTAAAGTTCGGGTCAAAGCTGATTGCCACCGGCATTTTGACAAACCTGTCGCCATAGCCGGCTTTTTCCGCGGCTTCCTTCACCAATTTGAAGCGATGCGTAAGCTGCCCGTCGGGCAGGGTTTGCACATTCAGCATTTTTCCGACGCGGTCATAGTAAGGCGACAGTTCCTGGTAGGTAATTTCAGGCGGCCATCCCTTGTCAAAAGCTTCACGATGGGCAGGCGCGGAGACGTTGGCGTAGATGAGCGAACCGCCGCCCACAGCGGCGCCCACAACTACAGACATGTTTTTCCAGGAGCGCCAGTCTACCCAGCCCTGTTCACGCTGTGGGTGGTCATTGTTATAAGTCCAGTTTTGTCCGCTCTGGCTGGGATAGTCCTTTACCTCCCAGCGGCGGCCGCGCTCCAGCACCAGTACTTTCATTCCCTGTTCGGCCAGGCGGCAGGCGGTAACAGCTCCGCCAAATCCGCTGCCGATAACCAAAACATCAAAATCAGGCGCCATATGTTGCTCCTTGCGCGCCGAGGAGAATCAAAGACAGCACCCTGCCACCTGGGAGGTTGCAAAGAGTCCTGATCCAGACCGACTGCACTTTTTGTGGTTGCGGTGGCAAAACCGGAACTACATTACACCTGAACGGTCCAAAATGTCAGATAAATTCGAGAGGCAAGCGCAAAAATACCTTAAATACAGGAAGCGTGGACGGGCCTGCGTGTCCCGAGCGAAAAAGTGCGAAGGTCAGGCGGAAGCGATCTTGTCTCCCCGGACGTTGGGGAGCGTATCCACCAGCGTGGGTTTCGAGCCGCTAGGAGTGCGGAAGAAATATTTCTCCTCTTTCCTGAAAGGCAGTCTTTGCCAGAGGCTTCGCTCATCCTTCATTCCCCGGGCGCGCATGTAGGCAACCACATCAAGGTCATGATTGAGATGCATGGGATGAGACTTGGTGGCTCCAGCCGGCACGTCAAAAACCAGCAGACCGCCCGGATTCAGCAGACCGGCGAGGAAGTTGAGCTCTCCGGGAAGATCGGGCAGATGTTCCAGAACGTCGAGGGAGAAAATGGTGTCAAAACCGCGCTTCTTTCCCGCGGCGGCCAGGTCTTCTTTGGTATGGAAAAACTCGATGGCCAGATTTCGCTGTCGGGCGCGTTCGCGCGCGAACCTCATGGTTTCGCCCTCCACGTCATAGTAGACGGCGCGATCTCTCCGGGCGACTTCCAGCAGGAGCTCGCCATTGCCGGCGCCGTAGTCGAGGCACGAGCCGCGCGCCCGGCCGAGCATGTTCAAGTTCGAGCGAATGCGCTTGTACTCAAGGTTGTAGCCGGAGAGCGCGAACAGATATAGCTCAGAGTTTTGCCGGTACCACTCTTTCAGGCGGTCAGTGTCATTGGGAGCAATCGCAGCCACTTGCCAGTTTTTTGCCAGCTCCTGGTTGCTCACGGCCCACAAGTGCAGGATGCGTCCTTTAGGATAGCCGGTAAATGCATTCAGCTCCCTGACAGAGACCTCGATGTTTTCCGCATTGCGCACGTCCGCGCGATGGACAAGATATGCCGTTGCCAGCGAGGCCACCAGCAGCAAGACCGCCAATGCCGCGGCGAAAGTTGTATCCGCATGTTGCCGCCACGCCGCCACCACAACCAGCAGCAGGCCCACGCCGCTGATCATGCCTACCCAATTGAGGGCGGCTCGCTCCGCCACGGTGATGGCGAGATGTGCCGTGGCGGCGAGCAACAGAGTGGCCAGCAAGAGATCAAGACGCGCGACAAATAGCAGCGTTGCAAGCAGAGCGGTTTCACCCAGCCAAAAGTAAAGAGGAACGAACCGGCGCGACACCTTACGGCCAAACAGATTCAGAACAACGAGCCATATGATGGCCCCCGCAGGCGCGATCCATGCCCTCTCGTGTGCGCTGGACGCCATCAGTACGCTGATGATCAGGGCGGCGGCGATGATTCTCCAGCGAATCTTCACAGCCCAGCGCGAACGCTTCACGGGATCGACCGACAGATGCAAGTAGTCCGGGGTGTAATAAACAAAGACGGCAAGCGCCCCGGTGATCGCGGCATAAAGCGCGAGCGGCGCCAAACCAGAAATCTTCCCGAGCAGGACACAGGCTTCCACCGCGGCAAAGAGGGCCAGGACCAGGGCCGCTCCGCAGATTCGGCTGGATCGCAGAAATTTTCTTTGTTCGGTGTAGTCCATAGGTCGAAATCGCAATTCCTATTTTAGCTGTTCGGGTAAAGATCGCCGTGATCGCACTGTGATCGCCGGCATCGCGCGTGATCGGAAAAAGCAGAAGCTTACTGCGGATGAACGCGGATAAGCGCGGATCAGAAAGACAAAACCTCCCACGGAGGCGCGGAGGAAACGAACCCGGGGACCTTGCCGCAGATTTGCACAGATGCACGCTGAGGATCACCGGTGCTGTCTCACCAATCCCTCGGGCCCAGTGGGTTGCCTTTATCGGTATCGCTGTTGCCCTATCCCCGCTTGTCGGTCGTCGCTTCTGAAGTTCTATAATACTTCGGAGCCAGCGATCTGGACGGCAGACCCTCTGGCTCCAAACGATGAGCGCCATCGAAGCAGGCAAGCCCATGCATAAGCGGCTGTGGTTTTACTTGTTTATCGTGTTCCCTGCCCACCATTTTGGTTATCTATTTTGCTCTGCCAAATCCCCTTGGATCGTTTGCGAGTGCACAGAAAGAACCGCCGTCTACCGTAGCGCCCAGAGCCACCACTTGCCTTTCAACGCGGGCCCCCTCGCTATCTTTAAGATGTGTCTCGTTCTCGGGGCATCTATATGCCGTCGCAGATATTGATCTGCGGTTGCAGAAGATTGTCTTTACGGTCTCGGACAATGGCAAGAAGGAAACTCTGCCGGAGGTGGCCAGCAATCTGTCGCGTGCGGGCATAAATCCTCTACTGGTAACAAATGCCGGGATTTATGGCCTCGACAATCGTCCGCTCGGTTTGCTGATTTCTCCCAAAGGAAAACTGCACGATGCAGATACCAGGATGGACAAGGGGGCACACGGGAACTTTTCATGGGACAGCGCGGTATTCCAAATTTCCGATGACGGCATAGCCGCGATTGTGCCTGCAGGCACTTGGCAAGATAGCCGGCACATCGTTGCTGCAACGCAATCTGGTCCGCAACTTGCCAGCGCGGGTAAAACTAACCAAAGCTTTCAGGCTCAATCCAAATGGTCTTATCGTCGCACCGCTATTGGGGTCGATCAAGCGAATCGAAGGCTTGTTCGTTTGGTTGTAAGCCGTGAGCCCGTAACGCTGTTTGAGTTGGCGGCTTTCATGGTGAACGGGCTTCACTGCTCTGAAGGCCTCCACCTTGATGGCGATTTGTCCGCCTTCTACGTCCCGTCCGCTCTCGATAAATTTCTTTTCTCCGATCCAGGTGAACGGATCGTCACAGCGTTAAGCATCATCGATCAAGAAGCAAGAAAGTCCGAGAACAAAAAGCTTTCTGGATCGCCGCCCAAGAGGTGATGTGGAGATGCAGGTATCAAACTCGCCCCCATTGTTTGCCGATGCGACCAGCCCCAGATTAATCAGATCCTAAAAAGGAACGGATTAGATTTGCATCCAAACGATCGCTTGTAGTGGTTCACCACCGACCTTATTCATCGGATATGCGTCTTGATTCCTCGCGCACCTCCATCAAAATTTGCCATAAGCGATTCATTCCGCTCCGAACCTGTTTCTCGCCGGCATCGCGCGTGATCGGAAAATGCAGCAGATTGCCGGAGGGAGTGGAAATAAGCGTCCACCTACTTAAGTTCCAATTTGGAACGGAATTTGCATATTTGAGACATGTGCGAAATTTTTTTTCAGAGTCTCTGCTGGTTTAGTAGTATGTACGCCAGTCGATCGTAGGAACCGTATAGGCGCACCACCGCACTCAGCTCGAATTGAGTTCACAAGTAGCCGCTAGCGGATTTCTGGAGAATCACGAATGTTGATGAACACGTCGGCGCCGCGTGGATGTTGTTGTGCATCGGTGCGACTTCGTGATGCACAGGGACCTCCGTAGCGGAGCCGCCCAGCACAAACAAGAAAATTCCACGCAGAGCACGCTTTGCTTCCGGGAAATCCTAGAACTGTTTTTCAGTACTCGATTTCGGTCTTAATACTCCTTAATTTATTGGGCTTCAAAACTATTTCGAAAAAATCGCAAGGAAAGAAATTTCATTTGAATGCACAAGGAGCCGAAAATGTCCCGATTGTTGCGCGGTCCAGCGTTGTTGCTGTGTCTTATCTTGATTTTTGCAGCCCTGCCCACACTGGCGCAGGTTTCACAATCCCCTGATGCGGATGCCGTAGCGCCCCAAGAGCATCCTGCCGCCGGAAATTCCGGTCAGGCATTGCCCGTAATGACTCTCCAGCCCAAGTTTCATGGCGTTCCATGGCGCGACCCGAACGCTGGCCCCATCAACTTTGCGGCGCCCGCCGGTGCGCACCTTACATACTTTGGCGGCCCGATCATTTCCAACGTCCAGGTAATACAGGTTCTGTACGGAAGCGGCTCTTACAACTCACAGGTGGCCGGAACAACTTCGCCCACCATGGGCAATTTCTTTGCTGATATCACCACCACCGGACTCATCACCCTGCTGCAACAGTACAACACGAACATCTCGGGAGGCACCGGTCAGGTTTTCGGTAATGGTACATTTGCCGGACTGTTCCAAATTGTTCCAGCGGCGGCCAACAACGGCTCCACCATCACGGACACTCAGATCCAGTCAGAACTGCTCTCGCAGATCAGCGGGGGACATCTGCCGGCGCCAACTCTTGATTCCCTGGGTAACCCGAACACCCTTTATATGATCTATTTCCCACCGGGAAAAACGATCTCGCAGGGCGGCAGCAATAGCTGCCAGGCAGGCGGTTTCTGCGCCTATCACGGCACCACGTCAAGCCTGTTTAACTCGAAGCATGTTCTCTACGGCGTCCTGCCGGATATGCAGGCGGGCAGCGGCTGCTCCACGGGTTGCGGCACGTCGACGGTGTTTGGCAACTATACGTCGGTCACCAGCCATGAACTGGTGGAAGCCATGACAGATGCGGACGTGGGGATCGCAACCACCTTTGCCGCGCCACTGGCCTGGTATGACCAGACGAACGGCGAAATTGGCGATATCTGCAACGGCCAGCAAGGTTCGTACACCGCCAATGGCACCACATACACCATTCAGCTGGAATTCTCCAACTCAGCGAGCAATTGCGTTAATTTCCCGGTCGTGTCGGGTCCAAACTACACGCTGTCAGCTTCACCGAGCAGCTTGAGCGTAACGCAGGGAAGCAGCGGCAGCTCTACCATTACCGTGACCCCGAGCGGCGGATTTACCGGAAGCGTAACGCTTTCAACCTCGGCTCTGCCGTCAGGCGTGACCGCCAGCTTTGGCACCAACCCGACAACCGGAACCAGCGTGGTGACTTTCACTGCCAGCTCGACCGCTACCACTGGAACGACGTCAGTAACGATCACCGGAGTTTCAGGAACGCTGAGCCATACAACGTCAATTTCATTGACGATCAATGCCACGGCGACGCCGAACTTCTCATTGTCAGCTTCGCCCAGCAGCTTGACCGTGAAACAAGGCACCAGCGGCAGCAGCACGATCTCGGTAACGGCATCGGGCGGCTTCACCGGATCGGTAACTCTCTCGAATTCCGCTCTGCCCAGCGGCGTGACGGCTTCGTTCGGAACGAACCCAACCACTTCGAGCAGCGTTCTCACATTCACAGCCAGCAGCACCGCGACCACCGGGACCAGCACCATCACGATCACCGGAACTTCCGGTACGCTGACTCACACGACTAGCATTTCGCTGACCATCAGTTCGGCTTCAGCGACTCAGCTCATTGTCAATCCCGGGTTTGAAACCGGCACGGCTACGCCCTGGACTTTGACTGCGGGTGTGCTCAACAACTCCACGGCAGAGCCGCCTCACAGCGGAAGCTGGGACGCCTGGCTCGATGGCTACGGGACCAACCACACGGATTCCGCTGCTCAGACGGTCAGCATTCCTTCAACGGCAACCTCGGCTACGCTGACTTTCTGGTTGCACATTGACACGGCTGAAACCACCACCACCACGGCGTTTGACACCTTGAGAGTCCAGGTGCTCAATACGTCCGGTACGGTGCTGGCGACGCTCGGCACCTTCTCAAACCTGAACAAGGCGGCTGGCTATAGCCAGAAGTCGTTCAGCATGAACTCCTTCATCGGGCAGACCGTACAGGTCAAATTCCTTGGGGTGGAAGACTCCAGCCTGCAAACCTCATTCGTGATTGACGACATCAATTTGAATGTCCAATAACGTTTGAGCATCTGTTCGGAAAATCCGGGGCCGCAAATGGCCCCGGATTTTTTTGCGCCGACAAGACGAACTTTCTCAAGATCGCAGTTTCTTTATCTACTATCGAAAATAGAAAGTACCTGCCGCTCCCCGTCCCAAAATGGGAATGACCTGTTATCCACAGAAAAGTGTCTCCTTAAAAGGGTTTTTGTTTGTGCTCTGGTCGCCCGCCGTGGATACTTCTGCTGCCTATGAAAATGAAATCCCTGCCTCTGCGTCTTGCCTTGTGTCTTGTCTTTCTTTTCAGTTTCCTGCTGGTTGACCCGCCGGCGCACGTAAAAGCCAGCGCCAACGGCATCGTAATCAGCCAGATCTATGGCGGCGGCGGCAACGCCGGGTCCACCTTCAAAAATGATTTCATTGAAATCTTCAATGCTGATGGCGCCACGGTAAATCTGAACGGATGGTCGGTTCAGTACGCGTCAGCCGCCGGGACCACGTGGCAGGTAACCGCTCTCAGCGGCTCTCTTGCGCCGGGCCAGTACTTCCTTATTCAGGAATCGCAAGGCGCGGGCGGCACAACGAATCTTCCCACGCCTAACGCCACCGGCAACATCGCCATGAGCGCCACGGCAGGAAAAGTTGCGCTGGTGAGCAGCACGGTTGCTTTGTCCGGCGGATGTCCCGTTGGCGGAGCTATTGTCGATTTCGTAGGCTATGGCACCGGCACGGGCGGCGCCACTTGTTTTGAAGGCACAGCAGCCGCTCCCACGCTCACCAATACCACGGCCGATTTCCGCCGCAACAACGGCCTTCAGGATACTGACAGCAATACCGCGGACTTCGTCACTGGCGCGCCCAACCCGCGCAATACTCCGGCCGGAACCACCAATCCCAGCGGCGCTGGCGCGGCCAATCCCGCTTCAATAATTCAGGGCGGCACCACTTTGCTCACAGTGCTGGTAACTCCAGGAGCCAATCCCACCAGCACGGGAATCGTCGTGACGGGAAACCTGAGCAGTATCGGCGGCTCCGCCACTGAGCCATTTTTTGACGACGGCACCAACGGCGACGTTACTGCCGGAAATAACACGTTCTCATTTTCCACGGTAGTTACCATCACGACCACGCCGGGAACAAAATCCCTGCCGATTTCCATTTCTGACGCTCAGGGCCGCAGCGGCTCAGCCACCATTACCCTGGTCGTAACCACCGCGCCGCTCAATCTTTCTATCCATGACATTCAAGGCAGCGGCGACGTATCGCCCTTTGCCGGACGGCTCATCTCTACCACCGGCATCGTTACCGGCGTAAAGTCGAACGGCTTCTTCATCCAGAATCCTGACAGCGCAACCGACGCCGATCCCAACACTTCAGAAGGCGTGTTCGTCTTCACCTCCAGCCGGCCCACGGCCACGGCCACGGTCGGCAACATGGTGCAGGTCGTCGGCACCGTGAGTGAATTTATTCCCAGCAGTGATCCCAACAGCCCGCCTTCAACGGAAATTTCCGGATCGCCAACCATCTCGCTGATCAGCACCGGCAATCCTTTGCCCACGCCGGTCACCTTGACCGTGACCGATACCAATCCCGCAGGCCCGATCGACCAATTGGAAAAGTATGAAGGGATGCGCGTCCACGTTGACGTGCTCAACGTGGTTGGCCCTACGGACGGAAACGTCAATGAAGCCAACGCAACTTCGACCTCTAACGGCATTTTCTTCGGCGTTCTGCCGGGCGTTGCGCGGCCCTTCCGCGAGCCCGGAGTGCAGCAGCCTGATCCCTTGCCCGCCGGCGCTCCCGCCAACGTGCCGCGCTTTGATAGCAACCCAGAGCTGATTTGTGTGGATAGCGACGCCCTGGGCGGCGCGGCGATTGATGTGACTTCCGGAGCGACGGTAACCAGCTTGA
The DNA here is from genome assembly GCA_035703825.1 of Candidatus Angelobacter sp. Lineage (GTDB taxonomy): Bacteria > Acidobacteriota > Terriglobia > Terriglobales > Acidobacteriaceae > Angelobacter. Next base: position 1,950 of record DASSXL010000096.1, on the reverse strand, counting down.
CCGGCCCGCTCGATTTCTCCGCGCGTTTTTACACCATCGACGTCGATCCCGGTTCAGGCGCGGCGGCCACCGGCAACGTCAGCGCAACGCCCGTTCCTGTCCCAGCATTGAATGAATTGACCATCGCCAACTTCAACATGGAGCGATTCTTTGACACGGTGAATGATCCCGCCACCAGTGACGTTGCGCTTACCGCCACGGCCTTCGCCAATCGGCTGAACAAAGCATCTCTTGCCATCCGCACGGTCCTGAACACGCCGGACGTGATCGGCGTGGAAGAGATGGAAAACCTCTCTACTCTGCAGACGCTTGCCGACAAAGTAAATGCCGACGCGGTTGCTGCCGGACAGCCCAGCCCTAACTACCAAGCTTTTCTTGTTGAAGGCAACGATGTAGGCGGCATCGACGTTGGTCTTCTGGTCAAGAGCACCATCAATGTAATTTCGGTGGAGCAAGTCGGCAAGAGCGCCACTTTCATCCAGCCTGACGGCGCCACCGCTCTGCTGAACGATCGGCCGCCGCTGGTGCTCACCGCGACGGCTTCGCAGCCCAATTCTGATACGTCTCTGCCATTCACCATGGTCGTGAATCATCTGCGCTCATTGCTCAGCATCGACGATCCGGTGGATGGTCCGCGCGTTCGCGCCAAGCGCGCGGCGCAGGCTGAATTTCTGGCCAACCTGCTGCAATCGCACCAGGCAGCTGGAGAAAACGTAATCTCCGTCTGCGACTGCAACGCGTTCGAATTCAGTGACGGCTATGTGGATGTTCTTGGCACCATCCTGGGCCGCCCCGCGCCGGTAGACCAGGTGGTTACCGCCAGCCCGGACCTGGTTGATCCTGATTTCACTGATCTGGTCTCCACGTTGCCACATGACCAGCAATACTCGTACGTGTTCAACGGCAACGCCCAGGTGCTCGATCATGTAGTCGTGAATCCGGCGCTTCTCTCCAAACTCAGCCGCTTTGCCTACGCGCGCAATGATGCGGACTTCCCTGAAGTCTTCCGCAATGATCCCAACCGGCCGGAGCGCATCTCTGACCATGACATGCCGGTGGCCTACTTTACGCTGCCCGAGGCCACTCCCCCGGTGCTGCATCTGCCGGCGGATATTACCGCTGAGGCCACTAGCCCCGCAGGGGCAACCGTGAACTTTACCGCCACCGCAACAGACGCGCGCGATACCAATGTGCTTGTGACTTGTGTTCCGCCTTCAGGTTCACAGTTTGCGCTGGGTGCAACGACCGTAAATTGCTCCGCCACCAACAGCCGCAACAAGACCGCCGAAGGCAGCTTCACCATCACGGTCGCCGATACCACGCCGCCCGTGGTTGTTCTCAACGGCGTGACCAATGGCGCCACTTACACGCTGGGCGCGGTCCCTGCGGCAAGCTGTTCCACTACGGATTCAGCTACTGGTGTCGCTGTGCAGGCCTCGCTTACTATCACCGGCGGCACGGCAAACGGCGTGGGCCATTTCACCGCGACGTGCAGCGGGGCCAAAGATGGAGCGGGCAATATCGCAGCACCCGTAAGCGCCAGCTACGATGTGGACTACCTTTTCAACGGCTTCTTCAGCCCGGTTTCATCCAATAAGATCTTCAAGCTGGGTTCAACGGTGCCTCTGAAGTGGACGCTCCAGAACGCGCAGCAGACCTTTATCAGCGCCTTTAGTTCGATCACTGCAGTCCAGGTTGCGCCTGATCCCTCGTGCCTGGCCGGTGATGAGGGCGTTCCATTTGACGCCGGGTCGGCCGGCAATTCCGGACTGCAATTCCAGGACAACACCTTCCAGTTCAACTGGAAGACCACGGGCCTGGCTGCTGGTTGCTACGCGGCAATGGTTTCGTTGGATGATGGCACACGGAAGACAGTGTTCGTGACTTTGCGCTAGACAGTAAACGACGAAGGCCCTGAAGCTGCAGAAGTGCATTTTCTGCAAGGCCAGG
>DASSXL010000024.1:0-18558 GCA_035703825.1 Candidatus Angelobacter sp. | reverse complement strand
GTTTGTTGTCCTGAGCGAAGCGCTGGAGCGAAAAGTCGCAGCTCGGAGCCGATGGATCCCGAGTATGTGTCCGTGTCTATGCAGCCGCAAAGCGTTCCCACAAAGATGTCTCGGTAGAACTCCCTGACGTAGCATTGTTACAAACGGGCTGCACCGGGATCCTTCGACTTCGCCGGTCGCATGCGTCCGGCTTCGCTCAGGACGACAAATCGCATTTATACTGGCTCTTCATACTTTCACCCTTCGAAGGGACATCAACTGCTTCCTTATATACACATTGGGCCGCTGGAAATTCCGACCTTCGGCCTGCTGATGGTTGTGGCGTTTGCCACCGCTTATTACGCTCTTGAGGGCGAGATCAAGCGGCGCAAGCTTGCGTTTACTGAAGCCGACCGCGCTTTGGAGCAGGAGGGCAAGCGCCGCAAGCTGATGAAGCTTGATCCTTACACCATCGTCGCGGTGGTGGCTTTCGCTGGAATTCTGGGCGCAAAGATCTGGCACATCGTGGATACGCCCGCCGACCGCCTGAACGCCGAAACTTTCAAAAGCTTTGGCGCGCTGCTGAGCTGGTTCCGCGGCGGCTTTGCCTGGTTTGGAGGCTTCGTCGCCGGCATTGCCGCGCTTCTGATCATTGCCCGCCGTAACGGCGTGAACATGCTCACCATGCTGGATATCTCCAGCTCGGCGGCGGCCGTCGGTTACGCTGTGGGCCGCATCGGCTGCCTCATCTCCGGCGATGGCGACTACGGCATGCCGACGCGTCTTCCCTGGGGCATGGCGTTTCCTGATGGCCTGGTCCCGACGACTGGCCCCAGCGGCACATGCGCGCTGAATGGCTGGCCGCAAAACTGCGCCGTGCATCCCACGCCCATTTATGAATTCATTGCTTGCGTGCTCATCTACTGGTACATATGGCGGCGCGGCTCGCGCGCCATACAGCATCCGCTTGGCCCCGGCGTAATCACCGGCGAATTTCTTATCTTGTTTGGCATTGAGCGCTTCCTGGTTGAGTTCATCCGCATCAATCCCCGTATTTTGTGGGGCATGAGCAACGCACAACTGGCCGCGCTGCTCACTATCGTGGCTGGAGTGATTCTGCTGATCGTTGCGAGGCGTCGATTTCGCAAAGTAGATCCCGTACACAAAGTTCTGGACCACGTTGTCCAGCATGGCAACCAGGAAACCAAACCGGAATACCATCGCGCCACGCCTGAATGTCCCAACCCTGAGCGCTGGAGGATGTTTGACACCATGACCGCAGAAGTTGAAGTCCTGGATTTTCTGAAATGCCTGATGACCACCGTAAAGCCCAACCTGGTGGTTGAGACCGGGACGTTTCTGGCCGTGAGCACCTTATATATGGCTGAAGGGCTGAAGCAGAACGGCCAAGGCAAGATCATAACCTGCGAGCCGGATAAGGAAGTGTTTGCCAAGGCCAAGGAAAAGATTGAGGCTTCCGGCCTGAAGAAATTTATCGACTTCCGCTGCGAATCCAGTTTGGAGACACGCGTTACGGGGACCATCGACGTGCTTTTCTGCGACTCGCTGCCCGAGCTGCGCGAGCCCGAGGTCCGGCACTTTCTGCCGCTGATCAATCCTAACGGCCTGATCCTGATGCACGACGCCAGCTCGCATCTCAAGACCGTCCGCGAAGGCGCCAAACGGATGGAAGATGAAGGACTGATTTCAGTGGTGTTTCTGCCCACGCCGCGCGGGCTGGTGATAGCGCAGAAGCGGGCGGGAAGGAAGTAAGGCCTAAGTGAAAGCAGGGCCTTTACTGCAACCGCGTTAAGCGGCTTGCGTTCTGGCGAAATCTCGCCATCCTCCCTAACTAAGTCGTATTACGACGTTTAGTTTTCCTGAAATTGAGAATTATTCGCGCTGATTCGCAACAGCCCATCCGTTGCGCGGCAACTTGATTCCCTCAGCGCAATGAAACTTGTTCCGCAATTGGGAACTCACAATTCCGCGCGCGAGAATACACGCTTCCCGCGGTATGCTGCCATCACTTCTCCACTGCTTTTCCCGCAGCAAACGCGTCAATTTTCCCCAGGCAGCCGCAGCATCCGGGCGCCTTTCTGGCTGAGCAATGCCGCTTGCGGAAATAGCAGTGGAACCATCTTAAAGATCCCAAAAGGACGGAAAATGAACCGTAAGTTCGGAATAGGTCTTGCGCTGCTCTTTGCATTTACCTTCGCTCGCGCCCAAAGCTGGGCGCCTTTGAATAACCAACCAGGTTTTCTGGCGGGGACCGCCTTGCTGCTGACCGATGGCACTGTCATGGTGCAGGAAATGCAAGCAAACGGCTTCGGCACGGGCAACTGGTGGCGACTTACACCTGACAACTCCGGCAGCTATCGGAATGGTACGTGGTCGCAGCGGGCAACCATGCCCGCCGGGCATGCGCCCCTTTATTATGCTTCAGCAGTGTTGCCGGATGGACGTGTAGTAGTGGTCGGTGGCGAGCATAACAACGGCATGAGCTTTGCTGAAACTGCAATGGGATCAATCTATGATCCGGTTGCGAATACCTGGGCTTCCATCCAACCCCCGAATGGAGTTGCGCAAATAGGAGATGCCGCAGGCGTTGTGCTGCCGAATGGCGCCTTCATGATCGCTCCATGCTGTAATGGCTCAAGGAGCAGTTATCTGTTAAATCCTTCAACTTTGACGTGGACGTTGACCGGGGCAGGCAAGATTGACGCCAATTCAGAAGAGGGCTGGACGCTTCTGTCGAACGGCAACGTACTAACCGTAGACACTACAGCCACTCCCGACTCTGAAATATACAGTCCCGTTTCAGGCAGTTGGTCTTACGCAGGCAGCACCATCGTTTCGCTCCCCAGCAACACCGGCCTGGAGATTGGACCCGCTGTGCTCAGGACAGATGGAACTGTCTTCGCCGCCGGCGGAAATTCGAATACGGCCATCTACAACAGCGTCTTCGGCGGTTGGTCAGTGGGCCCACAGATTCCGAACGGATGGAATGCGGCCGACGTTCCCGCAGCTTTACTTCCAGGTGGCAACGTGCTGCTTGAGGTGGCTGAACAATTTTTGGGGCAGGGCAACGGCATACACTTTTACGAATTAAATGGCAACAGCTTGTCTCCCGTCGCCAGTCCTCCCAACGCAGCTACGGGCACGGGCTTTCAAGGCCGTATGCTGGTGCTCCCCACGGGGGAAATCCTATTCACAAACCAGACTGCTCAGGTGCAACTTTACACCTCTAACCTGTCGTACCAGCCACAATGGCAACCCACCATCAGTTCCATCTCCAACACTTCACTCGGAATTGGCCTTACCAATTACAGCATCAGTGGAACGCAGTTCAACGGGCTATCACAAGGAGCGATGTATGGAGACGATGCCCAATCAGCAACCAACTATCCAGTGATACGGATCACCAACAATGCCACTGGCCACGTTTTCTATGTGAGAACGCATGACCATAGCACGATGGCCGTGGCCACCGGCGGCGCGTCTGTCTCAACGATGTTCGACGTTCCCGGCAGCGTGGAACTCGGGGACAGCACGCTGCAAGTGGTTGCCAATGGCATTCCCTCGAATCCTTATCCTGTCACGGTGTTTGCTCCCAAGCGCCGTGCCTGCTGTACCTTTTAGCAAAAAGAGACATCCCGCGCTGAAAGCGCCGGGATTTGAACAATACTTGCGGGACAGCAGAGCTTCTGTGTCACGTGAGTTTCGACACCCGGCGCCGCGCCGGGTGTCTCTTTTTTCGTGCAGCGGCGTCGCGATAAGGAGGCCCGAAAAGGAGGATGCGTTGCGGTTCAGGTCCTTCATTCCCGCCTTCGCCGCTCATTCAGGATAACGGTTTGTTGCGCCGCGAAATTCCACCCCGCCAAGCCAAAACCGGGCTCGTCGGGGGCACGGTTTTCTGGCGCGGCGGGGCTGCTCACCGTCCAGATGGCACGCCAGGCCGCTCTTTCGGCCCGCCCTGGCTCGGACTTGGATTTTCCGCATTTGGCGCCTCAGATTCTTCTTCCGACCCCTGAAGCAAACCGCCTGAGGCCCTGATGCGCATTAAGACCACAACTACAAAAGCCGCGACGATGGCGAGCATAAGCAGGATGAATCCGATGCCCGGAGGCTGGTACGGTGGGGAATAAGAAGGATCAAGCAAAGGCATGCGATCAAACGCCCGTTCTTTCTGCTGAATTTGAATTAGAAGGCTCTAATGTTTCTGCTATCATCCCTGACACAAAAGGGAACCCACCGTCAGGCCGAAGCGGACGGCAGACGGTGGGCATTCACAGGCGAATCTCCTTATACTGTCTGCCTACGATTGAGAGTGATACGAAAAGGAGTGTCACGATCAAGGGTGGACAGAGGAGAAATTTACACCGATGTTAGGGTTGGATGCAAGGCAAAAGGCGGGCCGCCAAGAAGCCAATCTCAGAGGCCCATCAAAAACTCGGAGCCCGGGTGCGCCAGCTCAGGGACGAGCAGGGCTGGTCACAGGAGGGCTTTGCCCATGAAGGCGGCCTGGGACGGTCCTTTACGGGCGCCATTGAACGCGGAGAAAAAGACATCCGCCTGAGCACCTTGTTCAAGATAGCCAGGGCCCTGGGAGTGAGCCTCTCACAGTTGCTCAAGGGCCTGGACTCCTAGGAACAGCAGCCAGCCGTCAGCGCTCACTCAGCCAAAAGCCAGCAAGGTGCGTCTATCCCCCGAGATCGTCGCCATCGCGCGGGATCGGGAAATCAAAAATCATCACTGAATGACACTGAGGCGGAACAAGGCTTCGTACGATAGTTGACTTGTATTAGACACCCGTCTTACACTTCATCTGTGCCCATCAACTATATGCAGATGCTGCTGGACCTGATGGAAGAGCGGCAGAAGTGGATCGAAAAACGGGACGAATCGATCCGCGAGATTTCGCGCCTCTCTGAGCTGGTCCGGGCCACCATGAACATGGTCTCTGCGGAGCAGATCGCCCGCTACGAGCCGATCTTTGAGCGCATTGAGAAGAGGCCGGCCGGTCTTTCCGCGGCGATCCGGGCATGCTATACGGGCACCACCGGTTTCGCGCAGGCTCTGCGCCCGGAGGCGAAAAAAGGAAGCGCCGGAAAAGACCAGAGAAGAGACGGATCAGGAATGGCCGGACAAGAGGCAGAAGAGAGCAAGTCTGAAAACTCGGCCACAGGCTCCGGAAAAGACGCCTGGTTTACTCCGGTTGAGATCCGCGACGCGCTCAAGCGCATGGGCTTCCCTTTTGAGAATTACAAGGCCAATCCCCTGGCATCGATTCACACCACGCTCAAGCGCATGGTGCCGGCGGAGATGGAAGTAAAGACCCTGAAGGACGGCCAGAAGGCTTATCGGCTCAAGAGCGCCGGGGAATGGAAGGAGGCTTTTGCCGAAGTGCGGCAATGGCTGCAAGGCAGCTTCACCGTTGTGCAGTCGACGGGTTCGGTGATCGCCGTAAGGCGCAACAAAGACACAGAGAAAACAGCGGACGCGCCGCCCGCAGAAGGAGCGAAACGTGGAACGTCTGGAGGCGCATAGAGCGTTCTTTGCCAGCCTGATTACGGCGCAGGCCGGGGTGCCCACGGGACGCCTCTCGGCGGCCTTTGCCGCCACGCCGCGCGAACGCTTTGTTGGGCCCGGGCCGTGGAAGATCTTTACCAGCACGGGATACATCACCACGCCAACCGACGATCCGGCGTTCCTCTATCAGGACGTGACTGTCGCGCTGTCAGAGGTCAGCAAGATCAATAACGGCCAGCCGGTGCTGCATGCCGTAGGCCTTTCCGCGCTGAATCCGCAGCCGGGCGAAACGGCGCTCCACATTGGCGCGGGCACCGGATATTACACAGCGATATTGGCGCGGCTGACTGCCCCGGAGGGAAAAGTTTTTGCCTATGAGATTGAGCCTGCGCTGGCGGCGCTGGCTACGGCAAACCTTGCGGACATGGAGACCGTGACGGTCTATGAGCGCTCCGGCGCGGAAGGCCCGCTGCCGTGCTGCAACCTGATTTATGTGAATGCCGGCGCAACTTCGCCGCTCGATATCTGGCTGGATGCGCTGCTCCCCGGCGGACGTCTGCTCTTCCCGCTCACGCCCGATGGGCCGGGCGGAACTCCGGGCGCGGGCGGAATGCTGCTGATTACGCGCATTCCTCCGGACCGCTACAGCGCGCGGTTCCTGATGCCGGTGATGTTCATCAACTGCCAGGGAGCGCGCGATGACGAGACGGCCAAGAAGCTGGCGGAGGCGTTTAAGCGCGGCGATTTACGCACTGTCAAGTCGCTGCGCCGCAATTCATCGCCGGACGGCACCTGCTGGTGCGAAGGCAGAGGCTGGTGGCTATCGACGGCAGAGAGTGCGTAGCTTTAATCCTGAATGCTTAAGTAGCCGCATAACTTCAACACATTCTTCGCAACAGAAATTGAGCTAACTCGGGAAATACGACAATCGCCTTATTGATCTCAAGCGGGTAAATACCTTACCCTTCTGGGGACTTTTTCTCAGCCGCTTTCCGGGATACGCCACCTAAAAAGCGATATCAGGCTGGGAGCACCTCATCTATGTCCCGTCATCGGCGGACACGTTTCGACTTGTCTGCGTGCGGCCGCTCGACCGCAAGTCACGAAAAATTCTAACGACGGAGAACTTCAATGACGCGTCGAAAGATCCCGCTTGTACTTTGTCTAGTCGCAATGTCAGCCGCGTTTGCAGTTGTTGGAATCACGCAATCTGCAACGCAGGCGCCAGCGGCCTTCACCACGCCAATCCATAACGATCAGTCCGATGCGCAAGGCAACGGCATGATCAATGACAACAACGCCACGTTCCGCGCAGACGAAGCCGTCTTCATGGAAGAAGAAGATGTGGGCGACGGACTTGGCCCGCTGTACAACGCGCGCAGCTGCGTGGATTGCCATGCGCAGCCGAACGTTGGAGGCACAAGCCAGGTTACGGAACTGCGCGTGGGCCATCGTGATGCTTCCGGCAACTTCGTGAATCCCACCATTGCCGTCAATGATGGGGCCACCACAATTCCGGGCCGCTCGCTGGTGAATGATCGCGCTGTGTGTAGTGAAGCCACAGAGCGTGTTCCGGGAAGTGAAACCATTCACGCCTTGCGGGCCACCACCAGCGTTCTGGGTGATGGCTTTGTAGAAGCTATTGACAGCAATACGCTCGTCGCCATTGCCAATAACCAACCGCGCCAGAGCGGCGGACGCATTGCCGGCATGGCGATTAAAGTCCCTGTCTCTGAAGCCAATGGCGCTTTGCGCGTAGGCCGGTTTGGCTGGAAGAACCAGCATGCCAGCCTGCTCAGCTTTGCCGCAGACGCATACGTAAACGAACAAGGCGTTACCAGCCGTCTTGAACCCACGGACTCAACCAGCCTTTGCGATACAGTGTCTGACCCCGAAGATCCAACCGGTCCGGATGGCCTAGAGGACATTGACCATTTTGCCCGCTTCATGCGGCAAACACAGGCGCCTCCGCGCGATACCGCGCTTGCGGCCAGGCCAGATGCCATCGCTGGCGGAAATCTTTTCAATGCCATCGGTTGCAGCATCTGCCACGTTAGCTCCATCACAACCGCGCCTGCCGGGACAGTGATCAACGGCGGCCAGCTCACCATCCCGCCTGCGCTGGGAAGCAAGGTCATCCATCCTTACAGCGACTTTCTCTTGCACAATGTAGGCACAGGAGACGGAATTGTGCAGAATGGCGGACAGGCGACGGCCAACAGAATGCGCACTGCGCCGCTCTGGGGACTGCGCACCAAAGATCGACTAATGCATGATCTGCTTTCTTTTACCCGTAATGACGCGATCTTGCGTCATGCCGGCGAAGCTGACGGTGTGGTGAATAACTATCGGCGTCTCAGCACCGCGCAGAAGAACCAGATCATGGTCTTTCTTAACTCGCTCTAGCTGAATTTTGTTTTTGGTTGTCCGCTTGAAGTGAGGCCGACCAACTGCGGCCTCACTTTTTCTGTATGAAATTTCTGTAATGTTCTTGCAAAACACAGACAGAGGAGAGCTCATTTAGCGTCGCCGCCGTGGAGCGCGAATGCGCCGTGCCAAAGCAAAAACGAATCGACCACCGCGCTGGTCTTTCCCGGCATCACATCTTTATCGCAGGTCAGTTCTTGCAAGCCCGGGAATAGAAGTATGCGGATGTCGGTGATTGCCGTGATTGCGTCGGTTTGTGCAGCGTCTTTGCGCGCGCTGGCGTGGGAAGACCCCAAACCCGCGCCGCTGGCCAGCGTGAAGAACGTTGACCTGAAACGCTACATCGGAAGGTGGTACGAGATTGCGCGCTATCCCAACCGGTTCCAGCGCTACTGCGCTTCAGATACTACGGCCGAATATGCGCTCAAACCCAACGGCAAAGTAAGAATCGTGAACACGTGCCGCAAGAGCGATGGAGCTGCCAAAAAAGTCAGCGGCACGGCCAAGGTCGTCGATCCCTCAAATGCCCGGCTCAAGGTAACTTTTTTCTGGCCGTTCTATGGCGACTACTGGATCATCGGGCTTGATCCAGAATACCGCTGGGCTGTTGTGGGGGAGCCGGGCCGCAAGTATCTATGGATACTAAGTCGCACGCCACGGATGACTGGAGACGATTACCAGCAGGCCGTGGAGCAGGCGCGCGCTGCCGGATATGATCCGCAGCGACTGGTAAAGACGACGCAATCGACCGGCTTAAGTGAGTTTTAGGAAACCTTTGCCGTCTGGGTATCGAACAGTCCTTCACGTTCCGCGGCCCATATGCGCAGCGCGTACTTATTGAGGATCTCTTTGTTGGCTTCCAAGAAGTCGACGAGCAGTCCGGGGGCCAGCAGCTCAAAGCAGCGGATCATGTCAGACTTCGTGGTATCCGGGCGGTAAGCGCCGCGACGCAAAGGCTGAGGGCCCATCCAGTGGCGCAGTTCGGCCTGGACTTGCGGCTGGTCCAGGTTTTGTCTTACAAAGCTTTGCATCTCGTGCATCAGGGTGATCCAGACAGTTTCATTCAGTTCTGCGGCCATTGAAAGCTCCTAAGGGGTCCTGGAACGTGCCAGGACCCCGTAGTGGGGGGTGGGCTACCAACAGCAGTATATATAAGGTTCTTACCTTACAAACCGATTAAAGCCAAATTAGAGACATTAATTCAGATCAGGAATCGCCAACGAATTCACGTTGCAAAAAATTGCAGCCTCTGTTCGATTCTAAGCCTGTGGGCTTGCGGCACAACCTATTTGTCTCGCGCGATGTCCGCCAATACGGCCCGCGTCGCGCGCAGATAGTCTTCTGGCCGCAGGATCACCTGGGTCCCGCGAACCCCGGCGGAAATGGAGATGGCGTCCCACAACTCAATGGTCTCGTCGGCAAAGACCGGGAAAGGTTTTTTAGCGCCCAGCACGGTCACGCCGCCGCGAATGTATCCGGTCAAAGCCAGCAATTCCTTGACCGGCACAAGTTCCATCTTGCGGTCGCCTGTGGCTTTCGCCAGTGCTTTAAGATCAAGCTCAGTGTTGGCCGGGATCACGGCAAAGCACAGTCCGTGGCGATCGCCGCGCGCCAGCAGCGTCTTGAACACCTGCTCCGGCGGCATTCCGATCTTGGCCGCCACGGTCTCCGCTGCCAGATCGTCGGGGGCAACCTCGTATTCGCGCAGTTTATACTGCACGCCCAGAGTTTCCAGCAGACGGACTGCGTTTGTCTTCATCTATCTTGTCCTGATCTAGAACGGGCGAGGCCGGCTTGCGCGCCGAGCCCAGTGTCTCTGGCGCAGAAGACGATTCCCGGTCTGCTCACTTGGCTGAGCGGTTTGGAGCGCAGCGACATAAAAAATGATTAGAACAGGAATGGAGCGCTTACGGAATCTTTGCTGATCATTACCGGATCCATGGGCGCAGGCAAGACATCGGTCCTTGCCGAGGCGTCGGACATCCTTGCGCTGCGCCACATTATCCATGCGGCAATTGATTTGGACGCGCTGGGGCTTGCGCATCTTCCGTCCGCAGCCAGGACCGACAGCGTGATGTACCGCAATCTTCAATCTGTCTGTGGGAATTATGCCGCGCTCGGCGTTACGCGGCTTTTGCTGGCGGGCGCGGTGGAAGATCGCGCCGAACTGGAGCTATGCAGCACCATGGTTTCGGCCGCAAAAACTGCTGTTTGCCGTCTTACTGCCGGCATCGATACGATGCAGCAACGCGTCAAAACGCGCGAATCCGGGGTATTGCAGCGCGAGTACGTTGCGCGCGTCGCAATTTTGGACGCCATCCTTGATCGCGCAAGTCTGGAAGATTTCGCGGTCAACAATGAGAACCGTCCTATCAACGACGTTGCAAAGGAAATGCTCATCAAGGCCGGATGGATTTCAGACTGACCCGACTGCCGTTTGACCGTGCCCGTCGCCTCTGCTAGCTTTGAAAGTCTGCCCTGAGCGGGTTCTGCTCGCTGTGTGAATGTCCCGCTGCCCGGCAATACATCGGCCCCAACCGAAGAGGAGAATATGCCCGTTTTTAAGTTCAAGGGCGTGGATTTCATCGAGTTTGATTCCCTGCTCACCGACGACGAGCGCCTGGTGCGCGATACAGCGCGCCGCTTCATCGAAGAAAATCTTGTCCCCATCATTGAAGAATGCAACCGTGAAGGCCGTTTTCCTCGCGAGCTGGTCAAGCCCATGGCCGATCTCGGCTTTTTTGGCGCCAGCCTGAAAGGTTACGGCTGCGCCGGCATGGGCAACGTGGAATACGGCCTGGTCATGCAGGAGCTGGAGCGCGGCGATAGCGGCGTGCGTTCGTTCGTAAGCGTGCAGTCGGCTCTGTGCATGTATCCGATTTACGCTTACGGTAGTGACGCGCAAAAGGAAAAATGGCTGCCGCCGATGGCCCGCGGCGAAAAGCTTGGCTGTTTCGGCCTGACCGAGCCTGATTTTGGCTCCAATCCCAGCGGCATGCGCACACGCGCCGTCAAGTCCGGCAATGAGTACGTGCTCAACGGCGAAAAGATGTGGATAACTTCCGGCTCCATCGCCGATATCGCCATCGTGTGGGCCAAGTCTGAGGAACATAATGATCGCATCAAAGGCTTCCTGGTAGAAACGAACCGCCCCGGCTTCAAGGCCTCTGACGTACACGGCAAGTGGTCATTGCGCGCTTCGGTGACATCAGGGCTGTCGCTGCAGGACGTGCGCGTCCCGCTGGAAAACATTCTTCCCGGCTCCGACGGCCTGAAGTCGCCCTTGGGCTGCCTGAATCAGGCGCGTTATGGCATTGGCTGGGGTGCGATTGGCGCGGCCATGTCCTGCTATGACACCGCGCTGCAATATTCCCAGGTGCGCAAGCAGTTCCGTGACCAGCCGATTGCATCTCATCAGCTTGTCCAGGAAAAGCTGGCCTGGATGATCAGCGAGATCACCAAAGCACAGCTTTTGGCCCTGCAAGTGGGCAGGCTCAAGGACACGAACAAGGCTGGTCACCAGCACATCTCCATGGCCAAGCGAAACAACGTATGGATGGCCCTGGAGTGCGCGCGCATGGCGCGGGACATCCTGGGCGCAAACGGCATTGCCGATGATTACCCGGTCATGCGTCACATGATGAACCTGGAGTCGGTAAAAACTTACGAAGGCACGCACGACATTCATGCGCTGATCATTGGTGAGAGCGTGACGGGCATCAGCGCGTTCTGAGCCGAAGTTTTGATGCATAAAGATTGAAGCAGGACGGTTTTCAGGAGGTCGATTCAGTCTGTCATCCTGAGCGAAGCGCCGCCAGAATGTTTTGCCAATTTATGTCGAAAGGCGCGAAGTCGAAGGATCCCGAGAATGCTGACCTCATAAATGCAGCGTCAAGGCGTTCTCACGAGTATTCGGGGAGAACTCCCTAAAACATTACGGTTATGATCAAGATCCTCTGGATCCTTCGACTCGTCCTTATCCCGCGTTGCGGGATAAGGACTCGCTCAGGATGACAAACTGGAAAGGTGCCGGCTAACTGGAGACACATCGGAGGCATTCAATGACAACCCGCGTGGCTGAAAAGCAACCTGAACCAAAAAATATCGCCAACCAGATGGAGTTCGAGCTGGCGCTGGAATTTGCGCGCGTTGTTGAGGACGCAGCCATTGCCTCTGCTCACACCATGGGCACCGGAGATCGCCACCGCGCAGACCAGGTTGCTACGGAAGCCATGCGCGCCACCATGGATACGGTCCCCATGCGCGGCACCATCGTGATTGGCGAAGGCGAGCGCGATGAAGCGCCGATGCTTTATATCGGCGAGCACGTGGGCGCGGGTTGGCATGACGGTGAGAAGCTTCCCCAGGTCGATATCGCGGTTGACCCGCTGGAAGGCACCAATCTCTGCGCCACTGGCGCGCCTGGCGCAATCACCGTGCTGGCGGCCTCGGAAAAGGGCGGCCTGCTGAACGCGCCGGATTGCTACATGGAAAAAATCGTGGTCGGCCCTTCCTGCAAGGACGCCGTCGATCTGGACGCGCCAGTGGCGGAAAACCTTAAGGCCATCGCGCGCCGCCTGAGCCGCGACGTTACCGACCTCGTAGTGGTGGTGCTCGACCGCCCGCGTCACGAAAAGCTCATCGACGATATCCGCAAAGCCGGGGCGCGCATCCGCCTGATTACAGATGGCGATCTCTCCGCCGGAATTGCCGCCGCGGTCATCGGCACCGGCGTTCACGTCGTCATGGGCAGCGGAGGCGCGCCGGAAGGCGTCATCACTGCCGCCGCTATGCGCTGCCTGAATGGTGAAATCCTGGCCCGTTTGGTCATCAACACGCCGGAGCTCGAAGCGCGCGTTGAGAAAATGGGCATCAAGGACAAAAAGAAAATCTACACCGCCAAGGACCTGGCGCCGGGTAAGCAGATTATTTTTGCCGCCACCGGCGTGACCGATGGCGCTCTGATGAAAGGCGTGCGCTTCTTCGGCGAAGGTACGCGCACGTCTTCGATCGTGATGACGCGCCATAGCGGCAAAGTCCGATTCGTGGAGAGCATTCACCTGGCCAAGCGCGCGGACGTGAAAGTGAGGTTCATGTAGGACATCGCCGCTGATTCGCGCAGATAAACGCTGATCAGGAAACCTACTTAGCTGCGAATCTCGCGAATAAACACGAATGAAATTTCTTTTGGTTCCGGATTCGCGCATTTTGCGTTAATTCGCGGCCCATTGGTTTTTATCTGCGATCATCTGCGAAAATCTGCGGCGGAAGCGTTCCCATGCAGCAACTCAAGCTCTACGATCCCGCCAGAAAGCCGGCCGAGTGGACTGGCCTCATGCATTCCGGTCAGTTCGCCGTGTTCCATTCTGACGTCGCAACTGACGTTGAGCGCTCGCCTGACGGACACTACCTTCAGCCCGGTGAAGACAGCATCTGTGTGGCATTCGATTCACTCGCCGAAGCGGAAGCCTACTGCGAAACCAAGGTCAATGAAATTCCCAATTTGCGCTGCGACATTTACGATCACACCGGCAAATCCAAGCCGCCCCTGCTCACCTACGTAAACAAGATTCACCTCAAAGCCGGATCAAAGCGCGCAAAGTGGGGATGGGCGCTGGTCGCCGCCAGCCTGCCTTTTTTCTGGATTGAGCACCATTGGGGCAACACTCTTGTGGTACCCATGGTGATAGGCGTGAACATGGTCTTTGCCGGTCTGCGACTCGTCTACTGGGGCAAAGGCGGTACGGAGAAGCGACGCGCCGTCAGAGAGAAACAATCAGCCGCGAATCCACGCGAATAAAATCTTTCGAAGTTCGATTCGCGCTTTTTCGCGTCCGCTCCTTTCCTTATCAGTGAAAATCCATACAATCAGGGTTATCAGTGGTAATGGCTGCTCTAAGGCTTCCGCGCGCGCGGCATCGGCGGCCAATCCTTGGGGTTACCCTGGAACAGCGCTTTTGCCACTTCATGGCGAGCAGGACCGTTGCCATCCGCCACGGCAAACCGCGCAGGGTGCTCCGCCGGGCCTGACCACATGGAAACGCCCGCATACGCGCCGTCCTTGCGCAGTATGTAGTAATGCATGCTCACGTAAATCAGCTTGGACATGTCATTGTTATAGTTGCGCGCAATACGCTTGAGCACGTCCATGCCGGCTTCTTCCGGTGTCATTCCGCGGCGCATGTTTTCCACGATGGTATGCGCTCCGCACACCTTGATGTTCTCTTCACCGCTGCCCGTTGCCCCGGCCGCGCCCACATCCTGGTCGCAATAACAGCCCGCGCCGATAATCGGCGAATCTCCGCACCGTCCCGCAAGTTTCCAGGCCAGCCCGCTGGTCGTGGTCACGCTGGACATTTCCATCTTGTCGTTCAAAGCGGAACAGTTAATCGTGCCCGTGGGAGGATTCAGAACTTTCTGGATTGCATCCATGCGCCGGCCTTCGGCAATGCCGATCTCCGCCGCCAAAGCATAGAGTCGCCGGATCGGCTGCGGCTGATTTTCTAGGGAACGGTCTTCTAATGAGCTTGTCTCCAGCCCCGCTGGAAATTTGAAATTCGGATCGGCCAGGCCCGGCCCCCACCAGTCGCGGTCAGAGTGGTATTCCTTCCACAATTGCCAGATCTTGCGCGAGTGCTCGGTCAACAGGTTCTCTTTAGGAAAGCCCATGAGCTCCGCAAAGCGCGTGGCGCCCTGGCCCACCAGCATGACGTGCCCCGTGTGTTCCATGACGGTGCGCGCCAAAGCGGCGACATTCTTGATGTCGCGCACGCCGCCCACTGAACCCGCGCGGCGCGAGGGGCCATGCATGCAGCACGCGTCCAGTTCCACCACACAGTCCTCGTTCGGCAGGCCGCCCAGCCCAACGCTGTCGTCCTCGGGATCGTTCTCCGGACCGGAGACTGTGGTGATGGCAGCCTCCAGCGTGTCTGCGCCCGCCTGCAGCTTTTTATAGCCCGCCTCAAGGTGATTTCCTCGCGAGGTGATTCCATTGGCCGCCGAAATCATGATGTTCCTGGCCGGAGAAATGCGCGGCACCTTCAGGTTGTCTTTATTTTGCGTTTGTGGGCTTTGTGATTGTGGCGCGTCCGCGCTCTTGGCTGCTTGTCCGGCGGCCACAGCGGCGGACGTAACGGCCAGTCCGGAAAGAAAATCTCTGCGTTTCATGGGGCCTCACTTTCGTGCGAAAGGAAACGCAGAAGGATATCAGATGCAGCAGCTAGCTACTAGTCGTGGATTGGCCGCGAATAACGGCGAATAAACACGAATAGAATTCCTGAGATGGTTTTTGATTCGCGTTCGTTCGCGTCAATTCGTGGCTAAATCTTCTTTGCTGTCGGTCCATTCAGAGAGCTTTGTATGACGTGCTCCGAAACCGCGCAGATCTGGCTAGAAGCCAGGAGCTAGCGGCTAGCAGCTTCTTCTCACACCGCCATCTTCTTCCCTTCCGTGTTCTGGTCGGCGCGGAACCGCAGCAGCGCAGCCACGTATCCGGCCTTCTCCATGTCCGGATCGCTATCCACCAGCCGTATCTCGGCTCCGTTGCGCAGCGCCAGGTCCACCAGCGCGTCGGAAACATCGTTCAATGCCCGCGTCTCGTGCCCGCATACGGCGCAGTTTTTCACCATGCGCGTGTCCAAATGGCGGCAGTTGGGGCATTCAGCGGCTTCGGCCTTGAAGTCGCGTACCATTAAAAGCGTCTGTACTTCCTGGCGCTCCAGGGCATTGAGCACGTGTTTTAATCCCATCGCGCCACGGCCGTTTCGCTGCGATTCTCCCATCACCTCGCGCATCAGCGCCATTCTTTCGGTCAATTTCGCTTCGGTCAGGATGCGGTTGGCGTGCTGGCGCACCTCTTCCGCCGTGGCAGAGAGCACATCAACAGGGAACCTTCCCCGCAACTTCTGCTTGAGCGCCGCGGGCAGTTGCCCTTCGATCTCCGGCCATGAATCGTCCTGGCAGCCGACTAGCAGCGCCTCAAGCTTCTCTTTGTTGCAGAGCAGCACCAGCGACTCGGCAAACATCTTGAAGTGCTGCATCGTCGTGTTTTCCACGTGGCGCTCGCGATGTCCGGCTTCATAGCCCTGAAACCCATCGCTCCGGGGGACGGCGGGCGAAGGCCCAAACTCCAGGTCCATCTTCTGCGTGATCTCCGTGTCATATAGCTCGAAGATACGCGCCTTCTTTCTGTTCACCAGCGCAATGCAGGTGCGGGGCAGGCCGGATTTCGCGTCCACCAGGGGGCGCAGGTGGAAGCGCGAGTTCACCGTGATCAGTGAACGTCCCAGCCGCGGAGGAACGTCGAATTCCTGCCACATTCCCATCTCGCGGCAGGCAAAAATGGCCTTCCCGCGAGAATGATTGCCGTGCAGTGCTTCGGCAATCTCCAGTACTTTCTCCAGGTCCTGGCGCAGCGCCGCGTCGTTGCCGTTGCGTTCGGCCTTGCGTAGGGCCTCGCGCACCAGGTCTTTCACCAGGATCGCTTCTTCGCGGTGAGATTTGTTCTGCGGTGTCTGCGGTTGAAAATAAAAGGTGATGGCGCATCCTGACGGTGATTCAAACTGTGCCAGCTGGCGAATCTCTTCACGCGTAATCATTGCAGGATCTCCTTATGAAATTCTTTCAATTACGCAACCCGGGAATGGTGCAGCAGGCTTCTCCTGAGCTGGTTCTGCGTGGGCAACTTCTCTTTTATATGCGTGCGCGCGTCATGAATCGACTGGCGCACCTGCTCTGCCGGACGCCCGGCGAGCCGCGAAATCTCATCCACCGTGAAACCCTCCAGCGTATACAGCACAAAGGCTTCGCGATCATTGGCCCGGACTTCGCGCAAAACAATGTCGAGTTGCGCCACCATTTCATCGCCGGCCATGATTTCCTCCGGCGTGCGCACGCTTTCATCGCGGATAATGCTTTCTTCCGGCAGGCTGTCATCCGGCTGGTGATATTGCAGGACGTTTTCGTCGCTCCCGGTCACGTTCTGAATGCCGGCGGGCGCGTCCAGTGAGACATTTGCCGTGTCGGCGTTGTCATGGATCAGTCGCCGGATGGCCTGCAGCGCCATGCGGTGAAACCAGCTCTCGGGCGAAAGCAGTTGGGTCTTGCCGTCCTCTTGCGAGAGCGCGCTCACAATCACCTCGTCGAGCACCTCTTCACGCGTGATCTGGTCCTCGCGGATACGCTCAGCTTCCACCTGGAAACGCAGCTCCTGGTCTATGAATTCTTCCAGCTTGCGCAGATTGGCGCTCAGCCACAGCTCCACGTCGGCCACCGCGGCTTCGTCCGTCCTGGCCGCGACCACCGGCTTCGGCGGCGTGACCGCGCGAGGCGCTAGAGCGCGCTTCTCGCCGTTGGCCTTCGTCGGCGCAGCTTCGCTCGCCGGCATCGCCGCGAGCCGCCCGCGGCCTCCACGGCGCAATGATTTTCGCGTCCACTGGCCGCGCAGCATGTCCTTATGTTTCGTCACCTGGGAAAGCAGGTCGGCAAACGCGGATTTCACCGCAGCCAGGGCGTTCTCGCCTGAGCGCTGCACCGCCATCTTTCCCGACGGCAGGCGCAGGTTCAGTGACATGATTGCTGTGTGGCTGTTTTCCTGTTCCGCGACCGCGTTCAATTGCACCAGTTCAGGCTTAAAGACCTGCAACCGGCGTTGAAGCTTTTGGATTTGGTGCTGAAATTCCCGCTCGACATCAGGCGTTTTGCCTGCTTTGTAGCTGACGTGAACATTCATGTGCGCCTCGGCTGGGAGAAGATCCCTTACGGAAGGTCCGCAGGCCCTCATTCATTGCAGATTCTACACCTGCCAATATGACGCCAACCAAATTTCGTATGTTGCTTTGCCAAAATGTTTCAGGCGTAAAGTTTTTGTAAGGCAATGTTCACTTCTTGTTCCGCTTGAATTCTTGCAGCTTGGCGGGGGCGCAGAATGTGCGCAGCGTCACAGCAGGACGTGACGCTCAGCGGGTTTTCGCGATTCTGGTTTTCGTGACCTGTTTTTGGCGACCTGGTCTTCGCGACCTTAGAGGCGATTGATCATCGATGCCACATATCCCGCCCCAAAACCGTTATCAATGTTCACCACGCTCACGTTGGAAGCGCAGGAGTTAAGCATACCTAGCAGGGCCGCCAGGCCGTTGAACGATGCGCCATACCCTACGCTTGTGGGCACGGCGATGACCGGCACGCGCGCTAATCCGCCAACCACGCTGGGCAGCGCGCCCTCCATCCCCGCGCACACGATGATGACTCTGGCATTATCAAATATTTCCCTGCCTGCCAGCAAGCGATGGATCCCTGCAACTCCCACGTCATACAAGTGCGCGACCTCATTCCCCATGATTTCCGCCGTAACCAGCGCCTCTTCCGCCACGGGAATATCGCTGGTGCCGGCGGAAATGATCACGACACTTCCCTTGCCGTAGGTTTCCGTGTCCTGCTGCAAGATGATGGCCTTCGCCAGTTCGCGGTACTCTGCTTTGCGTGCCAGCTTTTTCACCGCTCGAAAATGCTCTTCTGTCGCTTTGGTGGCCAGCACGTTGCCGCCCTGCACCGCCATCTGTTTGAAAATCTTTGCCACCTGTGCAGGCGTCTTGCCCTGAGAAAAAATTACCTCCGGCATGC
>DASSXL010000189.1:0-14344 GCA_035703825.1 Candidatus Angelobacter sp. | reverse complement strand
GATTCCATCTTCGGTTGAAGCCATGCGCGCAATGGAGATGTCATGGCTGGCGGCCGGCTCGTTGAAAACCTTGGGCGGTCCGCATTGCTGGGCCACCGGCAAGGCCGTGGTACCGGTCTTATCGCCGTTCAGGATTTTTTGCACGTACAGGATCGTCTTGGGTGACGAGCCCGGGACTTCGGCGATAATGCCGTCAGGATTCAACAGGCCGACCGTACGTTGCGCGGCAAAATCCACGGTTGCGGGCACGGGGTTCAGCGGCGCGCCCGGTTCCGGAAACAGTTCGTGAACCACTAAACCGCTAACGTCGACTTGTCCCGGGCGCCGATCGAGGTTATAGAGAAAGCGATGGCCATTCACCGTCATGGCATATGGATGGCCCAGGCCGGCTTCACTGGCCAGGTCCACGTTGTCGCTGGCAGGGCAGATGCCTTTGTTCAGTTCCAGAACTTCCTGCGTGAACTGCCAGGTCTGGCCGAAATCAGTGGATGTTGCCGAAACAATCGCCTCGTTGTCGTTGCGCGGGCGATAGTCGAAGAAGCCATGCATCGTGTTGCCCGAATTCGTCACAAAGGCAAAGTAATAAGGGGCCATGCGCTCTGTGCCGGGATTGGGCTGTGGAACTCCATTGATGCAGTATCCCGCTGAAGGCGCCGCGTTGCTGGCGCCCCTCTGCTGCAATGTCCAGGGGCCTCCAGTAATGTGGCCCTGCTGGGGAAGGCTCGTGGCGGTCCACACGTTCACCTTTTCCGATTGTGCGGGAGCCGGGAACGCCCAAAGAACCATCATGGCGATCAAGAACGTGAAAGAAAGCATTTGCTTGTTCACATGTATCTCCTTGCCGGCGGCACGATTAGTTGTGCCGCGGGCGATCTATGACCTACCGGAAGACGAAAAAAACACTCTCGCCTCTTCATCCGTTTGGGGGAGATGCTCTGCAAAATTTAGAAACTGTAACGCGCTCCCATCTGTACCTGTCTGGGTCCGCCAAACCTCGTGGTAAACGGCGCAAACAGCGCTTGACCAGCCGTGGGATTAGGAGCGGCCGGTGTCCCGAACAAACTCACTGCGTCCGGTCCATAGCCTTTGTTGGTGTTGTGCGTTATGTTGAAAAACTCGGCGAACGCCTCCAGTTTGGAATGCTCGCCAGTCCGGAATGACTTCAGGATGCGCATGTCCAGGTCAGAGAACGGGTTGCCGCGCATGCTGTTGCGGCCGGCCACGTGTCCGTTAATGATGGCACGGTCATTGTCGTCATTGCCGTCGTTCTGCGTGTCAAATCCAATCGTTGGGGTGAACGGCGCGCCGGACCGGTTTAGCGTTATTGCGCTAATGGTAAAGCCGTGCGGCAGATCTAGAATGCCGCTGAGGCGCAAATTGTTCCGGATGTCGTTCTTGGACGGACCGGCGTCAAGTTCCGGCAATAGCGGATCAAGCGCTCCTTCGCGGTTAAAGACGCGCTCGCCCGATTCATCGTCACGGTTCCATGCCAGCGTGTAACCAGCCTGGAACTGCAGGTGATGGCTCAGCCGGCGGCTGACGGTGAAATCAAATCCGTCATAAGTCGAGTGCGCTTCTGATTCATTGATGGAAAGCGGGCCGATCGACGGGTTGGGGCGGACCGTCGGGAAAATCGGCATTCCGGTGGCATCGAACGTTGCCGAAAAGAGGTTCTTGTCCAGCCTGCGCTGCAGGCTCCAGGTGGAGTTGCGCGTATATCCGCCGGAAATCGACCATGCGTCGCCGATGGCTGTTTCCAGGCTGGCGCTCGCCTGGAAGGAACGCGGATTCTCAAAGCTGGGCGAGAACCCAACCACCTTCGCCGGCGCCGGTTTTACGCCCGCGGGCAGAGTCGTCAACGTGTTCGGGAACTGCACGAAGTTGAGGACGGTCTTGTCGAATTTGCTGTCCAGCACCGCGGTCGTAAGATTGTTGTCAGTAAACATGCGCTGGAACAGGTTGGCCGGTGTGCGTGCATCGTACAGGCCGGCGGATGCGCGGATCACTGTGGTCCCGTGGCCCTTGGGGTCCCAAGCCAGGCCCAGGCGCGGCTGCCACATGGCCAGATCGTTGGGAATTTTCTGCGTAACGGCAAACGCCGGGTTCGGATTCGGAGGTTGCGGGTTCCACTGGCCGTCCCACCGGAAACCGGCGCTAACCATCAGGTTATGGGTCAGCGCAAATTTGTCCTGAATAAATATGCCGATTTCATGCTGGCTGGCATCATAGATCAGCGAATTCGGATCGCCGTTTGTCGGCACTGTCCCGCGATAGCGGGAGATTTTGCCCGCATTGAAATCCGCCAGCGATTTGAAGTCATATCGGCCGGCCATAAAGCTTTCGCGCAACTGCCGCGAGGGTGTGATGTTGCCATCCACGCCAAAGCGGATGGAATGGCGGCCTTTAGTGATGGTGATGTTGTCGGTCAACTCATAACGCCGGTTGTCAAACATGCGTGGATGCGTGACCTCGGTGCCGATGGTGCCCACGCCGGTGATTACTACCATGGAAGACTGCACATTCGGTTCTTCAAATCTGTAGTCTGTCGCGAACTGGCCGCGAAGCTCGTTGAGCAATGAAGAGCTAAACGCTGAAACCAGGCTGATTTTTGTGGCCGCGCTGGATCCCTGACGGTCAAAGTTGGTGCCTTCAGAAATATCATTGGTGCGCGGTGAAAGCGCAAAGTTCTTTGCGTCCAGATTGGCATACAGGAAGTCCACGTTCAGCATGTGCTTGGACGTAAGCGAATGGTCGAGCCGCCCAAAAGCTGAGGTCACGTTGTTTGTTCCCTCTTGCTCCCCCTGAAAAGCCAACAAGCTTGCCGGCAGCGTCACGCCCGCCGGTTGCGGCTGGAACTGCACAATAAACGGCAGATTGAGGAAGTTCTGTTCGGCGGCCACAAAGAAGAACGTGCGGTCTTTCTTGAGATGCCCGCCCAGCGCCCCGCCAAACTGGTGTTGCATGTTGACTGCGGGATTGCCGAAAGCGTCAGGCGAAGTGAAGTCCGAGTTCCGGTTCATGTAAAAGCCTTCGCCGTGCAAGTCGTTTGTGCCCGACTTGGTCACCGCGTTGACGAAACCGGCGTTGGTGCGGCCTACTTCAGCGTCCAGCCCGCTGCGTACTACCTGAAATTCCCGAACGGCAGCCAGCGGAAAGAAAAATACAGGATCGTTGCCGCCGCGCTGGTTTCCCTGAAGTGGATCGTTGAAGTCGGCGCCGTCGAGCGCAACATAGGAATTGATGGACCGCTGTCCGGAGATCACCAGGCCGTTGCGGTCTGATTCCTGGTAGATGTCCGGCGTCAACTGCACAAAGTCAGGAAAGGAACGGCCGCGAATAGGCGCGCTGGTGATGGCCCGCAGATAAACGCTCGCTGAACTAGAGACATCATGGGTATCGATGGGACTGTCAGTATTCATCACCATCGTCTGGGTCTGCACCGTTTGTTCTTTCCCGCCCACATCCTGGGCGGCGGATTTCAGCGCGAGGGCCATTGTATGGGTCCGGCCCACGGTCACGACTGCTTCTACTTCGTCGGTCTTGAGCTCTCCTTGCGCACCCTGGACAAAATAGCGGCCGACGGGTAGCGCTTGCGCGTCAAACTGTCCCCGTCCGTCACTGATTAATTCACGCGCATAGCCGGTTTCCGCGTTGCGTATGGTAATGGCAGCATTCGCGGCCGGTTGGCCCTCTGCGGTAATGATCTCTCCGCGCAGCGCCCCTGCGCCCGCGCCGGACTGGCCGACTGTGACTTGAGCAGATAAAAACATCAGCACAAAAGCGCTTAGGCTGAGTGCGTGGTGGCGACGAAGTAACTTTTGCAGCATTTTCCTTCCTCTTCAACTCTCGTGTCGTGCAGTCGATCAGCGGGGGCAGCCGGTCGAACCACTCGCAGAATGACCCTTCGGCGCTGATTATCTTCGGCTAACTCCAAGAGCGATAGTTACTTGGGTCGTATTACTTTTGCTGGAAAAATCCACCCATAAATCTATATTTCCCATTTTGGGACTATGATTAACAAGCTAATCCAGCGATATGCCTCTACAACATGTATATCTCGGCTATTTTCAGTTGGGAATGTTCCATAATGGAACTATCAGGACCGCCTTCCAAACGATAGTAACGTGTTGATTATGAACCAATTACAAAAGGACAATCGCGGATGTTAACTTCGGTGAGCACAAGATTGTTTTTGTGCTGGAATGCGCGCATGAAGTAGCGCATGATCCTGGTTTAGAGATGTACGCTGCATCGCGAGTTTTTTGTATTTACTCCCAGACAGCAGGAAAGCAAGCGCAAGGTATTATGGCCAACTTCCCAATTCGCGCGTTTCGTCTAATGAAACCAGCAGTTCTCATCTTGATTGTGACTCTGCTATGGAACACCCTGGCAATGTCTCCCGCGTCATCACAGACGTCACAGTCCCAATCGAACACACGAAAAATCAAGGTCAGCGTGCCGCCGGACTATCCTGAGTTGGCGCGCAAGATGAACATTCAAGGGGTGGCGCGCGTCCTGCTTACCGTCGCCTCCGATGGCAGAGTTGTCGGGGTAAAGGAATTGGGCGGCAATCCTGTGCTGGTGGCTGCGCTGGTGCAGGCGGTCCGTAAGTGGAAGTATGAATCAGCAGACCGCGAGAGCGAGATTGAAGTCCGGTTTGAGTTCGTGCAAAACCGCTCATAACGCCGTCGCCCTGCTTGAAGCAGCTAGCTTCGGCAGGCTGGACGCGATCCGGCAAATTTCACCTATCCATAACTAAATCACTCTTGAGTTAGCTTTTCCATTACATCAAGCCATCAAGCTGCAACCGCAATAGCTGGCGGCTTACGGCTGCCTGCAACGATATGGCTCGCATCTTGTTGAATGTTCCCAGGCCGCGGTAGTTTCCCCGCCCATCTTCATTCGTGATATGGCTGGAGCTCCGACTCGGAAGCAAAGAAAACAAATGCAGGCGCAACTTCTTCCGGCTGGGCCGGACGCTCCATGGGAGTTTCTTTTCCGTGCTCCGCCGCTTTGTCAGTCTTTTGTTAGCGATGTTCAGCGGGATCCACAATGGCCGACGAAGATTTCAATCGCCAGGATAGAGCGGGGGGGCATTAGAGCTTGCGCAGCTCACCCTTGCCTTCGGTGTACCTTGTTTCTCTCCCAGCCGGCAGTCTTTGGGCGCAACTCATTTTCCTTGCGCTGCTTCTCATCAATTAAGGGAGGAACAATGGCAACCAAGAAACGCTCCAGTTCACGAAGGAAATACGGCAAAGCTGCCGGCAAGGCGGTGAAAAGCGCAGTCCACAGAGAAAAGCGGGGCAAACTCAAGTCCGGCAAGGGCGGTCGAGGGGGCACTGTGAAGAGCCGTAAGCAGGCCATCGCTATCGGGCTTTCAGAAGCGCGCAAGAAAGGCGCCAAGGTGCCGAAGAAGAAAGCCGCGTGATTCGCGCCGGGAGCGCCGCGCAAGGTCTTCGCTCCCAAGGTTACGACAACAGGCGAAGCCAGCTCTGGCTTCGCCTCTTTTGATTAAAAGCCCAGGCACTTTTCTATCAGACTAGTTCTCTCACCTTGTCTGCAATCTGAGTGGCCACGATTTTTTTGCGGTTCGGTTCGCCCCGCACCAGCGACTCAGTGAACTTGGCCGCTTGCTCAAATGTGACTTTCGCGGGCATGGGAGCTTCAAAGGGATCGACCACCGCCTCGATCAAGACGGGGCCGCCGGTGTTGTGTGACAGCGCTCGATCCAGGATTGCGCCGCATTCCTTCGGATCGTCAATGCGAAACGCCGCGGCGCCGCAGGCCTCAGCAAACTTGACGAAATCGATGGGCGCGAGATCAACGCCATATTCCGGATTGCCCAGAAAGACCATCTGCTCCCATTTGATCTGGCCCAGGGTGTTGTTCTTCACTACCACCACAATGATGGGCAGCTTGTACTTTACGGCAGTCACCAATTCCGCCATGAGCATGCTGAACCCGCCATCGCCAACAAACGCAACGCACTGGCGGTCGGGATAGGCGATCTGCGCGGCGGATGTGTAAGGCAGCCCGCAAGCCATCGATGCCAGCGTGCCGGAAACGGAGTGCATCTGTCCGCGTTTGGCTGGAATGTGGCGCGCCCACCAGGTGGTGATCGTTCCGCTATCCGAGCTTATGATCGCATCATTGCGCAGCCTCTTGCCCAGCTCGTGAGCAATCACCTGCGGCTTCATCGGCTTTTCCATGTTGGTGGAGCGCTTGCTCATCAGCTCCTGCCAATCCTTCATTCCTTTTTGCGCCTTCTCCAGAAAGCCGCGGTCCGGGTTGCGCCTGACGAGAGGCAGCAACTCTTGCAGCGTGCGGCTGCTGTCGCCAACCAGGCCGACTTCCACGTCGTAGCGCAGACCAATGCGCGCGGGATCAAGATCAATCTGCACGGCTTTGGCGTTGCCGGGCTTCGGCATGAACTCGATGTAAGGAAACGCGGAGCCAACAATGAGCAGCGTGTCGCAGTTCTCCAGCGCCTCCTGTGAAGGTTTGGTGCCGAGAAGGCCAATGCCGCCGGTGGTGAAGGGACTGTCATCGGGGACCGCGGCCTTTCCCAGCAGCGCTTTTACAATGGGCGCGCCAAGTTGGTCCGCAGCTTGTTCCAGAGCGTCGGTCGCATGCAGCGCGCCCCGGCCGGCGAGGATTGCGATCTTTTTGCCCGCGTTCAGGACTTCAGCGGCGCGGCGAAGGTCGCCCTCATTAGGAAAATGCCCGCCATCGGCGCGCACATTGGAAATATGGCCGGGGATGTTGCGCTTGGAAGCCATCTTCCGCTCAGCCTTCATCTCCTGAATGTCTGTGGGAAATGCGATGTGGGCAACTTTGCGATAGGCGATAGCGGTGCGGCACGCCAGCGCCGTTACATTCTCCACGTGCGTGGGCCCCATCACGCGCGTGTTGTAAGCAGCCACATCCATGAAGAGCCGATCCAGCGCGACATCCTGCTGGGTAAAAGTGTCATTCAAGTCGTGGTACGGCAGGCCGGTAATGGCCAAAACCGGCTGGCCATCGAGCTTGGCGTCATAGAGCCCGTTGAGCAGGTGAATGGCGCCGGGACCCGACGTGGCAAGACAGACGCCGAGCTTACCGGTGAACTTGGCATAACCGCAGGCCATGAATGCGGCGGCTTCTTCATGACGCACCTGGACAAAGCGAATCTGCTCCTGGTGCGTTCGCAGGGCTTCCATGATGCCGTTGATGCCGTCGCCTGGCAAACCGAAAATAACATTGACTCCCCAATCAATTAATCCTTCGATCAACACGTCAGCAGCAGTTTTGGCCATGGCAGAAATAATTTCCTTCCTCACTATGCGCTTTCGCAGGTAGGATGCGCGGCAATAACGCGCTGTTTTCGCAAAGAGATTCAAGAAGAACGAATAAGGAAGCTGCCGCTCACTCAAACGGCGCCGCGCATGGGCCTTTTTGCAGGTGCGCATCCTCGCTTCATAACGTACAATAGAACAAAGGGCGGGCTGGGCTGGCTCTCCTCTCAAATTCTCAACTCAGGAGTGCCTTATGGCTGGAAGCTCGCGTACCACCTTCGCAAAACGACAAAAAGAGCGTCAGCGCCAGGAAAAGCAGGCTGAAAAGGCCCAACGCAAGCTGCAGCGCAAAGCCCAGGACCAGGAACAGGACCCGAACGCTCCGGAAAAGCCCAAAGACCTGACCGTTACCTATAATGAAGAAGGCATTCCTGAAGGCTTCGGCTTTCACGATTTTTAAGCGCCTTGGTCGCTGCGGGGCCTGAGGTGTAGTATTGAGAAGTAAGCTCGTTGTCCTCGACATCAGATAGACACATTTTCCCGCATTCGCCCTGCCTATTTCTGCTGAGAACAGCCCATCCCATGCACACGACAAAGGAGTCGCCGTGAAAAAAATCTACGTTGGCAATTTCTCTTTCCACATGACAGAACCTGAATTACGGGCGCTGTTCGAGCCTTTTGGCGCTATTGAGAGCGCATCGGTAGCAACCGATCGCGATACTGGCCGGTCCCGCGGTTTCGGGTTTGTACAAATGCCCAACGACGATGAAGCGGAAAAAGCCATGGCGGCCCTGAACGGCAAGGACTCCGGCGGACGGGCCCTGACAGTGAATGAAGCCAGACCACAGGCCCCGCGCCGCGGCTTTGGCGGCGGTGACGGCGGACGTGGCAACGATCGCGGCGGCCCGCGCCAGCGCCGGGAGCCGCGTTGGTAAAACAACCGACCGTCGCCAGGCGTATGCGAGGAACAGCGGGCGCTGTTTCCAGTGCGCATTTCATGGAAACCGTTGTCTGCGGCAAATGCGGACAACGGTTCGCCATACGCCATGACATTACATCGCTGGACGCGGAACTGGCAAAAAGGCAAGTCTCTTTCGTTACAGAGCAGCTTGTGTGGGACCACATCCAGGAACGCAAGCACTCGGGAACCATTGAGCTGCCCAGCGTTTAACGGCGGTTGCGTGTAGGTCCTCTTGATGCGTTCGTATTTTTTGGGAATCGACCGGCCCTATGCCGGATCGGCCATGGTGAAGATATGGCGTTTGAGAACAACGGAGCAGCCTCTGTTAGAGCTGAAAATCACAGCGCTGTTTTCGCGTCTCTGCGCCAGTTGTTGAAGCCCTACGAAGGCGAACTCGCCATCCGGACTGACAAGCCGGGGAATTGTTATCTGGAGACCAAATCCTCAAGCTTTAACGGCCGCCGCCTGTTTTTTGCCGGGGCCAAGATCAAGAAAAACTACGTAAGCTACTATCTCCCCGCGTTGTACATGTTTCCCGATCTCGCAGACAGAATTTCCCCCTCGCTTAAAAAAATGATGCAAGGACAGGCTTGTTTCAACTTCACCAGCTCCAACCCGGACTGGTTTGAGGAACTTGGCCGGCTAACCCAGGCCGGATACCAAAAGATGAAGAGCGAAAAGCTGCTTTAGCGTGGCAGCAAGTTGCGGTCATGCCGTGACCATTTTGGCCGACCAGCTCTTTACGAATGCTCCGAAGCGGTCGAGCGCTCTCGAGAAATTGTCTCCAGCGGCGGCAAAGCCCAAGCGGAAATGCGTGGGCATATCAAAGCAATCGCCGGGAGCCAGCAGGATTCCATGCTCGGTGGCGGCCTGGCAGAATGCGCGGTCATTCTCCCGGCTCACCAGCCAGGGAAACGCAGTCATTCCGCCTTGCGGCGGTATCCAGCCGAATACGTCGCGATGGTCCGCCATGAAGCGATCAAGCAGCTTGAGATTTCGGGTGGCGGTTTCCTGGGACTTGCCCAGCACGGCGTCGCGTTTGCGGATAGCGATTTCTGAAAGAATCTCTCCCGTGGTGGTGTTGCTGATTGAGAAGTAGGCGCGCGCCGTCCAGTATTTCTGTCGACGCCGGGCATCGTGCTCGATCATCCATCCCGTGCGCACGCCGGCAATCGAAAATGCTTTTGAGAGATCGGAGATCACCGTGGCGTGCGGCAGGCGCGCCGCGGATTTGGTTTGCCTTCCGTGGTAAACGGGATGGTAGACCTCGTCACTCACCAGTTGGATTCCCCGCTCCGCGGTAAAGTCGTGCAAAGCTTCCATTTCGGCGTCGCTGATGGTGGCGCCCGTGGGGTTATGCGGGCTGTTGACCAGGATGAGTTTGGTCTTGGAATCGGCAAGCCGCTTGATCTCGTCGGGATCGATGCGGAAGCCGTTTTCCCGGCGCAGGTGATAGAAGCGCGTCTCCAGGCCAAGAGATTGCGGAAGCGCCGAGAAAGTAGTGAATCCAGGTTGCGGGATGATTACGTTTGCGCCGGGTTCGGCGGCCAGCCACATCAAAGCCACAAGCGCCTCAGAGGCGCCGGTCACGATCTGGACGGCCTCTACCGGGACATGCTGCATTTCAGCAATCGCCTCACGCAGGCTGTCGGCACCGGCCGGCCGGCTGTAGACGAGTTTGTGGTTCAGGAAGCGGTGGCGCGTTTCGTCGTCGGTCAAAGCAAGAATGTCGTTCACCGTCCACGTGGGCCCGGTGCTCGCAGCCAGGT
This sequence comes from Candidatus Angelobacter sp., assembly GCA_035703825.1. Classification (GTDB taxonomy): domain Bacteria; phylum Acidobacteriota; class Terriglobia; order Terriglobales; family Acidobacteriaceae; genus Angelobacter. Next base: position 4,340 of record DASSXL010000189.1, on the reverse strand, counting down.
TAAATTCTATGCCGTGTTCGTACTGGTCGAGCCAGAGATCGAGCAGGAAAGGCTTGAGTTGCATGCGAGCACCTCAGAAGGAAAACATTGGTCCCAGTAATTGATTCCGCCAACCGGCGCAGGGATGATTTTTTGTTGGCGAACGCTGGCAAGTCCGGTGGCGAAACAGTTGGCTGCGAAACCCGCGCTGGAACGACCTCAAGCCAAGGTAGTAAACCTTAGTAATCCTCCCGCCAGCCGACTGCACCATTTTTGTGCTATACTGTTCTTGCTTTAGATCCGCGGTTGCAGGGTTTCCTTAAGATCGAGATCTGGTCCAGGATACCCACCTTATTTACCTCCGATTGTCTACGGCGAAAATTGAAAATATATCGGCATGAGATCACTCTGCCCTGACGTTTGAAAACGTCGTTGTCAGCACCCGCCGCCGATCAAAGAAAGCAAAAAACTCTAAGTGTCTACGTTTAAAACACTTCCAATATCTCCCTATCTACAAGACCGCCTACAGGCGGCCGAATTCGTAACCCCTACCGAAGTCCAAAATGCGGCGATTCCACATGTCGTGAACGGCAAAAACGTTGTGGCCACGGCCCAGACCGGCACCGGCAAAACCCTTGCCTTTCTGGTGCCTGTGATGGACAAGCTGTTGTTACAGGCGGAAGCGCGCCCCGGCGCGCTGGTACTGGTTCCCACACGGGAACTGGCGCTGCAGATCGGCAAACAATATGAGCAGTTGCGCGGCAAGAAACTTCCCGCCGCGGCTCTCCTAATCGGCGGAGTGGCGGAAAAATCTCAGCTCCGCGCCGTGCGCTCCGGCGCAAAACTGATCATCGCAACACCCGGCAGGTTTGAAGATCTGTTCGACCGCGAACTGATTTCGCTGGCCGGCATCAAGACACTGGTCCTGGATGAAGTGGACAGAATGCTGGATATGGGATTTATCCCGGCCATCCGCAGGATCATCAGCCGCCTGCCACGATCGCGGCAGACCCTGTGCTTTTCCGCCACTCTGGAACCTTCCGTCCAACACCTCGTTGACGAGTATGCAAGCGGGGCGGTCAGGCTGGCGTTCGGTTCCACTACAAAGGCCTCAGAATCAGTCAATCTGCTGGCTTACGAAGTCCACGCCGACCAGAAGCTCTCACTTTTAAAGAGTTTGCTCAATGAGGAAACCGGCCGCACGCTCATTTTCGTGCGCACCAAGCGCGCAACCGAGCGCCTGGCGGAAAAGCTGAATCGCCACGGACTGAACGTGAGCGTGTTGCATGGCGATCGCAGCCAATCACAGCGGAATAGCGCCTTGACGGCCTTCCAACACGGTAAAACGCGCGTTTTGGTCGCCACTGACGTGGCTTCCCGAGGCATTCACGTCGACGATATCGCCCAGGTCATAAATTACGATCTGCCGGCCATACCGGAGGACTTCATCCATCGGGTGGGACGTACGGGAAGGGCCGGAGCGACCGGCTCAGCCATCACCTTCTATTCCGGGGTGGAACGGTCAGATCTGGCCCGGATTGAGCGCACTCTTCAGCTAAAGATGCGGCGCGGCCAGGTCAACGGCGATCTTACCCGCGAAGAGCGGGCCATGCCGGTGGATGTATCTGCCATGAGGCCGGAACCGGTAAAGCCCGGCTCCAGGATGGTTCGCCTTCCGGGAGAGGTTTTGCAGCGTTATTCGGTCTAAGCACGCCTAAAAGCGCCATGCGTAAACAAACGAGTTGGGCCTTTGCCACGAAATTAGCGCAAAGGCCGCTTGTTATATTAGGGAGCGACGACCCATTCTCCTGTAGAATAGAATCATGTCCACCCAAAATGATGCCAAGGCTGACCTGCTGGGAAAAACGGCCGATTTTTACCGGCGCTCGATTGCTAATTACGGCCAATTTACAAGAACCGAAAGAAAACCGCGAACAAAGAAGCAGCTGGAACAACGACTGCAGACCATTCTTAAGGAAATCGATTCCTTGAACGGCAAACCAGCTTCTGCCGACTGAGATCCCGGAATTTTTTTCTGACAGCAAGCGGGCCGGCATCGGCCCCGGAGTACCTGCGTTCACGCGACCACGCGCTGGACTGTTGTTAAAACGGGTCTCCGCAGCGGCATGCTCCCCGTCTTGCCCGGGACGGAACAATGGGAACTGGGGCACAACGCCCCGTTTCACGATTTTTTGCTCGCCACTATGCGAGAGGTAATAACTGTTGGCCACTCACGATAAATTCGACCCCGATTGGAAGCACACGGATGCGGAAGAAGACGACAAAGGCTACCTGACCGCCAACGAGGCCGGCAGCTTCATCGGAGCTGAAGTTGCTCCAGCCGAGGAACTTGACGATCTGGCGATGGCCCTGGATGGCGAAGGCATTGATCTGGTTGAAGGTGAACTGCCTTCGCAGCGCCACAGAAAAACAGGGTTCGGCCTTGAGGACGATGAAGAAGTTGATGCCGTGATCGCTCCCGGCGCCATGGATAAAACCAGCGATCCCGTGCGGCTCTACCTGCGCGAGATGGGCACTGTGCCGCTTCTTACGCGCCAGGGTGAAATCGAGATCGCCAAGCGGTTTGAGCGCGGGCACATGAGAGTGCTTAAGGCCATTTCCCGCTGTCCGATCGTAATCCGTGAAGTGAAAACCCTGGGGGCAGACCTGGAATCCGGGGCGCGGTCTATCAAAGAGCTTGTGGTCTTCAACGAAGAAGACGTGACGGACGAGATTCTTTCCGCACGCACGCAGGCAACCATCGATGAGATCGAGAAGATGGTGCAACATTACAACAAGGCGCTAAAGCTGGAAGATAAGCTCGCCGGGATCAGCCGCAAGCAGAATCCCAAACCATATCGCCGCACGCTGTGGAAGCTGGGGCGGGAAAAGGTGGCGGTTTCCCAGGTGATACGTTCTTTCAAATACACGCCCACGGAACGGAAGCGCCTTATTGACCGCGTAACCACCACCACCGACGCTATGCGTTCGCTGGACCGGCAGGCGCAACGCCTGGAAAAGAAGATTGACGCCACGCGCAATGATGAACACCGGGCTGAGTACAAGCGGCAGCAGAAGAACTGCTTCTCAGATCTCAAGCAGCTCGAGCAGGAGGCCGGCGTCAGCTTCAAGGAACTGGGACGCACCCAGCGCGAAATCGTGCAAGGCAACGTGGATGCGGAGTACGCCAAGCGCGAGCTGGTGGAGGCCAATCTGCGCCTGGTGGTCTCAATTGCCAAGAAATATACCAACCGCGGCCTGCAATTCCTGGACCTGATCCAGGAGGGCAACATGGGCCTGATGAAGGCCGTGGACAAATTCGAGTACCGGCGCGGCTACAAGTTCTCCACCTACGCCACCTGGTGGATCCGCCAGGCCGTCACGCGGGCCATTTCCGACCAGGCGCGCACCATTCGCGTTCCCGTACATATGATTGAGAACATCAACAAGCTGTTGCGGGCATCTCGCCAACTGGTGCAGGAACTGGGCCGTGAGCCTTCTTCAGAAGAAGTGGCGCAGCGCATGGACATTCCGGTCTCAAGCGTGCGCAAAGTGCTGAAGATCGCGCAGCAACCTATCTCACTGGAAAGCCGGGTGGGAGAGGAAGAGGATTCGCGCCTGGGCGACTTCATCCAGGACACCACCGGGGTTTCCCCCGCCGATGCCATGATTCGCGTAAACCTGAAAGAACAGACCGCCAACGTCCTGCGCACGCTCAACCCACGGGAAGAGCGCATCATCAGAATGCGCTTTGGCCTGGAGGACGGATCGGAACACACTCTGGAAGAAGTGGGACAGAACTTTCAGGTTACCCGCGAACGTATCCGCCAGATTGAAGTTAAGGCGCTGCGCAAACTGCGCCACCCATCGCGGTCGCGCAGGCTGCGGGCATTTATTGATCGCAAGCCGTTTGGAGAAGGGGACTGACGCCGGAGGCGCGGCCTTTTCGAGCAAGTTCGCAGTTGCGGTGCTGCCGGAAAAGAGGAGCACGCTCAGTTTTTTTCGCTCACTGAGTCCCAGTCCTTGGAAACCGATTTGAGGTGGAGGTCTTGCTGTGGGAAAGGGATTTCGATGCCTGCCGCCGCTTTGCACAAAAACCCAAACCTTACTACAGGTAATACTGATTTACACGGATCAAGAAGTTCAATCAGGTTCCCAGCGATGTTTCTCTCCTGCTTGTCATCCTGAGCCGCTCGAAACGACGCAAGGAGTTGAGAGCGTGCCGAAGGATCCCGGTGCTCTGTCCTTTGCGATGTTGCATCGAGGCGTTCTCCCTGGAATGCTTCGGTAGAACTCCCTGTAGCGGCGTGGTTGTAACCGGCACCCTCGGGATTCTTCGACTGCGCCGTCGCGTCTGCTCC
>DASSXL010000080.1:0-2731 GCA_035703825.1 Candidatus Angelobacter sp. | reverse complement strand
GCGTTGGGACTGCCGAGGAAGCCGAGAGCGTCGCCGCGCATCTGATCGCAGATCAGGAGCACCACGTTTCGCGGCTTGTCCGACGGCTGGGCGCGCGTAGCGTAAGGCGCGGCGCAGCCGAGGAGACTTCCCAGCGCGGCGCGCCTGGTCGGCCTGTCGTCTGAACCTGCGCCGGGTACTGAGCGCGAATACGCGGGGAACATTTTTGGTGTGGACTCCTAGACTAGGCTTTTGCACATTTACGTCAGTCCTTTGGCCCATTCCACAAAGGGTTGGAGGATTTTTCGCGTGTGTGCATCCAGAGCGGGGTCACTGAAAATCCGTTCCTGCCAAGTAGCATGACGTAACGTTCTGAGAATGTCCTCAAAGGAAACCGCGGTTTTTTGTGGATACCACAAGCGGTCGAGGGCGGACTCCGTTGCCAGTCGATGTCCCGATTGCGCGTACCAGAGCAGGGCCAGATCGTAGATAAAGAAGATTAGGGGAGCGGTGCGTTTAGTTGCCTTGGCCACCCGGTTCTGCGGATCTTCGAAGCCCAAAAACTGTTTGACGTCGCGGAAACAAACTTCCAAGGGCCACCGCTGCGCGAAGGTTTCCAGGATTTGCGTGGCAGAGAGGGTGAGATCGAGAGAGAAGAAACAGTCGTCGCGGCGGCGGCCACTGGGGTCACGCACCACGACAATGCGCAGGAGCTGCTGTCCAGCGCTGGGATACCACAAGGCATCGATGGTTTGGTACCAGAGCTTGACCGACTTTCCGTAGAGCGTGACGGTGGTCTTGATCCAGTTGGCTTTCTTGTTTTGCGCGATCTGGAGGGGGCTGGGTAAGCGGTTGCCCTTCTTGCGACGACGCCCTCGTTTGGCGGTCTTTTCGGCGGGCGCATAAAGGGCGGCCTTCATGTTCATGCGGCTGATCAGCTTGGCGTTGGCGGGCAGGTGCTGGCTGATGGATTGGCCGGCATATTCGCTATCTCCGAGGACGCGAAGCATGCGATGGGGAATCCAGCGAGCCACAATCTGAATCATCTCCAGGGCCAGTTCGGGGCGGGTGCGATATTGCTTGGCGGTGGCCTGGCCGGTTTGCTTGCGCTCCCATTTTCTTCCTTTGCCCGGCGCGCGCCTGGTGGTGTGGCGCTTGCGGTACATGCGGACCAGGATGGGGAAGGCCCAGAATTTGTTGGGAGCAAAGGGCAAGGCGACTTGCAAGGAGAAGACGACGAAGTTGTGGCCGAAGGAGAAGACGGGGCGTTTCTGGGTGGAGCGCAGCGGATCGTGGTGCATGCCGGCGCCCCAGATATGGCGTCCGGATTTACGGGCCAGGGTGTCGTCGACGGCAGCGAGCAGGACCTCCGGACAGAAAGGTAACAGCAGTTGGAAGACACAGCGGCCCAGATCATCGAGGTTCCAGCGGGCTTGGCTGAAGAAGCGATGGAAGGAGCAGTAGTGTTTGAAGTCGGTGAGTTGGGCGGCTTGGATGATGCGCGTCACGGAACGGCGGCCGGAACAGAGGATCCAGGCACAGGTCAGAGCCCAGAAGGAGGAGAAACTGGGCCGAGTGAAGCAGGGTTGGAGGGCGAGCAGGAAGGGAGCAAAGGAGCGGACTAAGAGATCAGGCATGAGGCTTGTTTATCTTTCATCGTTAATAAATGAAAGACAAGGGCCACAAAAAAAAGACCTTACGCCCGCTGGCGCTTGCGTTCCTTGAGCAACTCCAGATTCACCTGCGCGATCTGCTTCAGGACCTTCTGGGTCTGAGCGAACGCACGCAGACTCTCCTCTACCTCTTTCTTCATCTCGCCGGGAATGGGGACCTGACGCACTTGGCGATTGCCGAGACTGATGGAGAGAATCCAAATCGGCCCGTGGCCTTTGCCTGTGCCCTTCTCGCAAAAACGGCAACCGGGCTTATTGCAGCGCACCATGCGGCTCAATAAGGAGCCCGGCAAGACGGTGGAAAGGTCAGGCATCTGATGGAGGAGTTGCTTGCGGGAGGCGGTAAGTTGGGTAACTTTATCTTTCATTTCTATAAAATGAAAGATATCATGCTTCGAAATACGATGCAAGAGAAAACGCCAAAACACCATAAAAATGTTTTTACTCGGGGATGCGCTGCCAGACCGGCAGCGTCGACACTACGGCATATGGCTATGCGCCCCTTCCGGCAGCGCGATATCCTGAGATCGATGTCGGTTTCCGCGCGCGCACTGGAACCAGTTCATGCCCAGGTACGGGCCGCGATCATTCACCGGCGACCGATCGCTGCACTCTACCGCGGCCGCAGACGGCTGCTCTGTCCACACCTCCTCGGATGGAACAGAAATCGACGGCTCCAGGTATTGTGCTACCAGTATGGTGGCGACAGCGAAAGCGGTCTCAAGCCCGCGGGTGCATCGGATAACTGGCGCTGCCTGGCAGTAGAGAATCTCAGCCAAGTGGAGTTGCTCGACGGCCCTTGGCAAACCGCAGAAAATCGCTCGCGGCCCCAAAACTGTATCGAAGAAGTCGAACTCGACGTGGATGCCTGCCCTGAACTCGTTCCGCCTACCCAATCACCCGACCCGAAAAGTGCAAAACTCTAGGCTAGCGACACCCGGTGTCGCCGTCAGTTCACTCGATCCGGCAATTGTCGTATAGACGCTGTCTCCATTGGCCGCGATCAAGCGAGCAGACCCTGTTGCGGTGCCGTTCGCTAGGTTCACCGTAAGTTGATAGGTGAATGAGAATTGACCGAC
>DASSXL010000105.1:0-8806 GCA_035703825.1 Candidatus Angelobacter sp. | reverse complement strand
CAGATCCGCAAACCTGTCTGCCCCGCTCACCTGGCTGCGCAATGCCAGCGTGTTGACGAACATCCCGATCAAGCCTTCCGTCTCTCCATACTGCCGGTTCGCAATCGGACTGCCTACGCAGATGTCTTCCTGCCCCGTGTAGCGATACAGCAGCGCCTTCAACGCCGCCAGCAACACCATGAACAGTGTGCCGCCCTGCCGCTCCGCCACCATCTTCAGCTGCTCCGTCAACTCCGCGTCCAGCATGAACTCCCGCGTCGCCCCGGCAAAGCTCTGCACGCTCGGCCGCGGATAATCCGTCGCCATGTCCAGACTCTCCGCAACCCCAGCCAGCTTCTCCTGCCAGTACGCCAGCTGTTGCTTCAGGATTCCCCCCTCTTCCAGCCAGCTCCGTTGCCACACGCTGTAGTCCGCGTACTGGATCGGCAGCGGCTCCAGCTCTGGACGCCGGCCCTGCTTCAAGGCCTCCGTGATCAAACCCAGTTCCCTGATCAATATCCCCAGAGACCACCCGTCACTGATGATGTGGTGCATGTTGAGCATGAGAATGTGCTCGTGCTCATCCAGCTTGATTACCTTGCCCCTCAGCAGCGGCCCTCGCGCCAAATCAAAAGACGTCGCCGCCTCTCTTTGGCAAATCTCCCGGGCCTTGCCTTCACGTGCTTCCCGGCTTTCGTCCTGGCTCAGATCAATCCGCTCCAGTTTGAAATCCAATCGCTCCAGGATCAGCTGCTGCGCCTGCCCTTCCTGGCTGGGAAACACCGTACGCAGGTTCTCATGCCGTGCAATGATCAGATTCAACGCCTCTTCCAACTGGCTGACATCCAACTCGCCATGCAAAACCACCGCTCCGGGAAGGTTGTAGCCCGCGCTGTTGGGCTCCAGTTGATCGATGAACCATAACCTTTCCTGGGCAAAGCTCAGCGGCAGCCGCTCGATCTGTTTCCGATCCACCGCACGAATCGGGGGAACCTTGCTCTTTTCCGCCTGGGCAATGCATCGCGCCAGCTGGGCAATACTGGTCTGCTCGAATAGCGCCTTCAGCGGCAACTCGATCCCCATCCGTCCCCGCACCTTGGCAATCAGCTGCGTCGCCAGCAGTGAATGCCCGCCCAGTTCGAAGAAACTGTCATTGACTCCGATCTTCTCCGGCTCCAGCTTCAACACTTCCGCCCAGATCTCCACCAGTTGCTTTTCCGTCTCGCTCCCCGGCCCTACATACTCCCGCCCCGAGGCTATCTTTACCTCCAACTGGGCCAGCGCCCGGCGGTCTACTTTTCCATTCGGATTCAACGGTATCGCCGCCAGACTGACAAAACCGGCAGGCACCATGTAGTCCGGCAAGCTCCGCAACAGATGCGCCCGCAATTCCTCATTCGGCATCTCCTTCGCCCGATAGAAGGCGATCAGTTGCTTCTCCGCTTCCTGGCCGTGAGCAATGACAACGCTGTCCTCAATCCCCGGATGTTGATTCAGACAGGCTTCAATCTCGCCCAGTTCAATGCGGAAACCACGGATCTTCACCTGCGTGTCAATCCGGCCCAGGTATTGAATGTTGCCGTCCTCCAGCCAGCGTGCCAGGTCGCCCGTCTTATACATCCGCGTGCCCGGATGGAACGGGTTGGCTACAAACTTCTCCTCCGTCAGTTCGGGCCGATTCAGATACCCACGCGCCAGACCATCCCCGGCTATATGCAGCTCTCCCGGCACCCCGATCGGCTGTACGTTGTTATGCTGGTCCAGTATGTAGATCTGCGTGTTCGCGATCGGGGAGCCGATTGGAATCGTCCGTTGCTCGTCAAGGAGGTCCTGCGTGATCTGTACAGCCGCGCTGATGATTGTTGTTTCTGTAGGTCCGTAGGTATTATGGAAATTGATCTCCGGGAACTTATCCATCAACGTCCGCGCTCTCAAATAGGCAAGCTCTTCTCCGCCGACGATGATGTTTTTTACTCCACTTAAATCCATTCTTGATGCGACCAGCTCATGGAAGAAGGCCGTCGGCAGATTCAACGTGGTTATTTTGCGCCTTTCAATCAGCCGTTTGAGATAATCCAGATTCAGCAGTTTGTCTTTTTGCTCGATCACCAATTGAGCGCCGTTATTCAAAACGACAAATACTTCTTCTACGAACAAATCAAAGCTGATGCTGGAAAATTGGACCTGTATGTCCCGGCTTGTTATCCGGTATTTTTCTTTGGCAAACATATTGTGATTGACCACGCTTCCGTGCTCAACCATTACGCCCCTGGGCCGCCCCGTAGATCCGGATGTATAGATCACATAAGCCAGATGGTGCGGCTCGACTTGGTGTAAAAGCTGGACGTCCTTTGCTTTCAGGGCGGCGACACAATCGCTGATCTCCGGCCACTGATGGTCCAAGGCAATCAGCTCGGCATCCCCGGCGGCTAACTCTCTCAGTTTGCTTTGCAACTTTCCTTGAGTGAGCACCATCGCTGCGCGGCTGTCTTGCAGCATGTAAGCCAATCGTTCATCAGGATAATCGGGATCCAGAGGCACATATGCGCCGCCTGCCTGCAATATCCCCAGCAGGCCCACCAGCATATCCAGCGAGCGCTCCACACACAGCCCCACGAGCGTGTCAGGCTTAACTCCCTTGCATTGCAGATACAAAGCCAGATCGCTGCTCTTATCGCAGAGCTCTTGATAACTCAGCTCCTGCTCGCCAAACACCACCGCTGTCTTGCCCGGATTGCGCCGCACTTGTTCGAGAAAGAAATCATGGATGCATTTGTCACGGGGATAGTCGGCGCTGGTATTGTTGTACTCCACCAGCAGCCGTTGTTTTTCTGCCTGGCTGATATAGCCCAGCTCGCAAATCCTGGCGGTGGGACTGGCGGTAATTACCCGGCACAGGGCGATGAAATGATCAGCCATGCGCTCGACAGTCCGGCGCGTATACAGAGCTGTACAGTACTCGAGCGACACGTCCAGTCTCTGTTTGGCTTCAATAAAGTCGACACTAAGATCAAATTTGCTGATGGCGTGGTCCAGCGGATAGGGCTGAATCTGCTGACCCGGCGATCCCATGCCGGTATCCCCCCACATAGCAGCATTCTGCAAGGCAACCATGACCTGGAATACGGGGCTGATCGCCATGTTGCGCTGGGGGCGAACAAGATCCACCACTTTCTCAAACGGCGCATCCTGATGCTCATACGCTTCCAGGCATGTGGTCCTGACTTTCGTCAACAGTTCCGCAAACGTATCTCCCCCTTCCACCTGAGTACGCAATGCCAGCGTGTTGACGAACATTCCGATCAAGCTTTCCGTCTCTGCGTACTGCCGGTTGGCGATCGGACTTCCTACACAAATGTCGTTTTGCCCCGTATAGCGATACAGCAGTACCTTCCAGACCGCCAACAAAACCATAAAGAGCGTGCAGCCCTGCTGTTCCGCCAGCATCTTCAGTTGCCCCATCAGTTGAGCATCCACGGCAAATTCGTGGGTCGCACCGGCAAAGCTCTGCACGCTCGGCCGCGGAAGATCTGTCGCAAGATCCAAACTCTCTGGAACCCCAGCCAGCTTCTCCTGCCAGTACGCCAGCTGTTGCTTCAGGATTCCACCCTCTTCCAGCCAGCTCCGTTGCCACACGCTGTAATCCGCGTACTGGATCGGCAGCGGCTCCAGCTCCGGACGGCGGCCCTGGCGCAAAGCTGCCACGATCAAACCCAGCTCCTTGATCAATATGCCAAGAGACCACCCATCACTAATGATGTGGTGCATGTTGAGCATGAGAACGTGCTCGTGCTCATTCAGCGTGATCACCTTGCCCCGGAGCAATGGCCCCTGGGCCAGGTCAAAGGACCGGGCAGACTCGGTTCGGCAAATTTCCCTGACTTTGCGGTCACGCTCTTCTGTTACCTGGTAGTGGCTGAGATCAATGCGCTCCAGTTTGAAGTCAAGGCGATCCAGGATCAGTTGTTGCGCTTGACCCTCATGGATGGGAAACAGAGTACGCAGGTTCTCATGCCTTGCGATGATCAGATTGAACGCCTCTTCCAACTGGCTGACATCCAACTCACCGCGTATGGTGACCGCTCCCGGAGCGCTATAGCCGGCACTGTCGGGTTCAAGCTGATGCAGAAACCACAGTCTCTCCTGGGCAAAGCTCAGCGGCAGCCGGTGAAATTGCCCGCGATCGACAGGTCGTATGGCCGGGACAGCGCTCTTGCCCGACTTGGTGATTAATCGACTCAGTTGGGCGATGCTGTTGCCCTCAAATATGGCTTTTAGGGGCAACTCCACGTCAAGCCGGTTGCGAACCTTTGAGATTAGCTGGGTTGCCAGTAACGAATGCCCGCCCAGCTCAAAGAAACTGTCATTGACTCCGATCTTCTCCGGCTCCAGCTTCAAGACTTCGGCCCAGATTTCTACCAATTGTTTTTCCGTGTCGCTGACCGGCGCCACATACTCCCGGCACGAGCCGGCCGCTGCCTTTATCCCCGCAAGCGCGCGCCGATCCACCTTGCCGTTGGAGTTCAATGGAATTGCCGCCAGGCTGACGAACACGGCAGGCGCCATGTAGTCTGGCAAGCTCTGCAACAAATGCGCCCTCAGCTCGTCATTCGGCAGTTGGATGACGTGATCTTCCTGCGAGTCCTTCGCCCGATAAAATGCCGCGAGCTGTTTGTTGCCTTCCGGTCCCTGCGCGATGACGACGCTGTCCTCGATCCCCGGATGTTGATTTAGACACGCTTCAATCTCACCCAGTTCAATGCGAAAACCTCGGATCTTTACCTGTGTATCGATCCGGCCCAGGTATTGAATGTTGCCGTCATCCAGCCAGCGCGCCAGGTCGCCCGTTTTATACATGCGCGTACCCGGATGGAACGGATTGGGAACGAACTTCTCCTCCGTCAGCTCGGGCCGATTCAGATATCCCCGCGCCAGACCGTCGCCCGCTATATGCAGTTCTCCGGGCGCGCCGATCGGCTGCGGATGATTGTGCGGGTCGAGAATATAAATTTGCGTGTTGTCAATGGGAACGCCAATCGGAACAAACGGATAGTTCAGCCGTGAACAGTCATAAGCTGTTACATCGATCGCGGCCTCGGTTGGGCCATACAGGTTATGCAGGACAGCATTAGGAAACTTCGTCTTGTAATCATCAACCGACTTTCTGTCTAACGCTTCCCCGCTGCAGAATATTCGCTTCACGCTGGGGCAGCCAACATCCGCATTCTCCAGGAAAGTACGCAGCATGGATGGAACAAAATGCAGTGTTGTGACCCTGGCTTGGTTGATGAGGTTTTCTAAGTACTGGACGTCTTTGTGCCCATCGGGAACGGCGAACACGAGCGAACTTCCCACCATCATGGGCCAGAAAAATTCCCATACCGAAACATCAAAGCTATAGGGTGTTTTCTGAAGCACCACATCGTCCGCCGTCAGCGGATAGCTCTTTTGCATCCAGTGAATTCGATTCACCAGCGCCTTGTGCTCCACCAATACACCCTTCGGCTTCCCTGTGGACCCCGAGGTGTAAATCACGTAACTTAGATTGTGAGATTTAACTTCTCGGCGGAAATCGATGCCCTTTGCCCTCAGATCAGCAACACTCTGGGCTATTTCCGGCCACTGTGCATCCAAAGCAATGACCGTGCTATCTGGCCCCAATAGCGCGCTGATTCGCTTCTTAAACTTTTCTTGAGCCAGCACCACGGCTGCGCGGCTGTCTTGCAGCATGTAGGCCAGCCTGTCATCCGGATAACCAGGATCCAGCGGTAAATAAGCCGCCCCCGCTTGCACGGCCCCCATGATTCCCACCATCATCTCGGGAGACCTTTCCATGCACAGCCCAACCACGCTGTCCGGCTTCACCCCCAGGGATTGCAGATACACGGCCAGATCACAGCATTTGTTGTTGAGTTCCTGGTAACTCAGCTCCAGTCCGCCGAAACTGATGGCCCTGATACTGGGATTTCGTTGCGCTTGTTCGACAAAAAAATCATGAATGCATTTGTCCTTGGGGTAATCGGCCTGAGTGTGGTTGTAGTCTGTTAGAAGTTGACTTCTTTCCTGGTCTGGGATGATGGAATATTCATGCAGAAAGAGATCCGGGCCTTCACTGATCGCGGCCAGCAATGTGCGATAGTGCCCGGCAAAGCGTAACGCCGTATCCTGCCGATACAATTCCGGATTGTATTTCAAGTGCAAGCTAAACGATGTTTCCCGCTCAAATACCTCCAGCGCTAAATCAAAATCGCCCTCCTGACTAACGGGCATGACGTCCATGTAAAACGCCTGTTGCTGCATTTGCGTTATGAAGTCGTCGGGTTTGACAAAATTTTGATATGCATAAGCAACTTGAAAGACAGGGTTCTTTTCTGCCTGTTTGAGCTCCAGCGTCTCCAGCATCAGCGGAAATGGGTAGCTGGAATGGTAGAGGGCATCCATCATCGTGCCTTGAATCCTGCGCAAGAAGTCGCTTGACTTCATGCTTTCCGAGCAGCGTGTGCGGATGGGTACCATATTGATGAAATAGCCGACTTCAGCCGCGAACTTTTGCTCAAAGCGCCCCAGAACCGGCATTCCAACGATTATGTCGTCTTGACTGGTGTATCTATGGAGCAAGAGCTGAAACACCGCCAGAAAAATCACTGAAGGCGGCAAAGAATGCGTCTTGCCAAACTTTTCAATTGAGCGGCACAGCTCTTCTGGGAGGTCCTCAACCAACCTCTTTCCCTCAAAGCTCGCTAACGCCGGGCGAGGCAACTCAGGAAGCAGCTCGATGACCGGCAGGTCGCCCTTAAGTTGTTGCTGCCAATAGCGAGCATGCGCCGCACCTTCCGCCGAGGCCAGCATGGTTTCTTCCCATGCGACGAATTCCTGATAGCCACGTAAATCTTGCGACAGTCGAACCGGATTGCCTGCACAACACTGGCGATAGAAATCGACAAGCGATCTCACCAGGATCATGGCTGAAGTCCCATCAAAGACAATGTGGTGAATCGTGACCAGAAGCACTGATTTCCGTTTGTCCTGGGTAAACAGCTCACATCGAGTCAATGGCCCTTGATTTAGATCAAAGGGTTCCCTGGCCCGCTTTTGCAAGAATGACAGCAGTTGCTGATCGTCAGCAAAATCGATTGCATGCTGCTGAATTGCTGTTTTGCAGCGACTATCCAGAAGATGGTACAAGCCATCTTCTCTCTCTATTACTCTTGCGGTAAGAATTGGGAATTGCTCAAGCACGCGCTCCCAGGCCCTGCCTAATGCTTCTTTATTGATTTCGCTGCTGATTCTGAGACAAAGAGGCACGTTGTATGCACTCAAGCCGGGATGTAGCTTGTGCAGAATGTAGAGCCCCTTCTGTCCGGCTGAGAGAGGGAACTCCTGCGCCCTCTTCAAACCATTCCCGTTGGCATGGGTCGCTTGCGATTTCTTTCTGTTCTCGAACAGGGCGATGATTTCAGACCTGTACTTGACGATGCCATCGCGAATGTCATTCGTCAGTGTTCCCTTTTGCGCATAGCACTCCAGCTGGCCGGCTTCTGCCGATAGCTTGATGCCCTTGCTTGCCAAACTGTTGAGAAACTCGATTGCTGAGTCCATGTAATCCTCGATCAAAATGTCACTTTTTCATACCCGTTATTCTTTTCATGGCCATTGTTCAGTGACACTTCCTGCCACCACACTTCTTCCGAGATGGTTGGGTTATTTTCTTCAACTCCTGACGATGTAACTTCTGCTTGCTCATGCAAGGGGACAGAAGCCGCCGGAGACGCCTCTCCCTGCGATTGAATCTGGCAGACTTCCTGTCTGCTCACGTTAAGTGCATCAATCTTTGATGGATACGTGGCAAGCAGATATTCAGCCAGGCTTTGAATGTCTTTCTGCTCAAAAAGCGCGCTCGGCGACAAAGTTACGTCGAGTAGCCTGTTGATTCTGTGAACAATTGTTGTTATCGCAAGCGAAGTAAGGCCTAGGTCGAAATAACTCATGTTCACGGGAATTTCCTCAATCGGCCTGTGAAGTTGAAGTGCGGTTTCCTGTTTCAAGAACAGTTCCAGTTTTTCTTCCGCCGCCATTGGTATTGCCCGAGAAGCGTGGCCGTTCGTAGGGGAAGGCTCCATGGAAAATAGCCATCTCGGTGCCATCACAGCTTCTGCGGCTCCATCATCTTGGTTTGACGTGTTGGCGTGGGGCATTAGCTGTGGCGCCGGCTGTGCGTGTGCGGTGGCAGCGCCGCCCGTTTCAACCCAGTAACGTTCCCGGGCAAACGGATATGTCGGCAGCGGGATTCTTCGCGAGTTTTGCGGGAACAAGGCCCGGAAGTCCAGCGCATATCCTTTGACATAAAGTTCAGCAATGGCCGCCAGGTTCTCCAGGTAACTGGCAGCGTCCGCTCCATTCCCGCACTCGCGGATGCAGTAGTTGCCAAACTTCTTCAGGGAAACGTTCTCCCGCACTCTGCTCTCTGGTATCTCCGCCGCATACACCTGGCTCGCCGCGCCTGTCTCCATCCACTGTTCAAGGAGCTGAGTCAATTCTTTCTGGTCGCGCGCCACACACGCCAGGCGGCAGGCCATATGCATACGCCCAACGAATAAGGTGTAGCTCAGATCGTTCATCGAGAGACCACTGTCGCGCTTGAGCAGCCCAAGCAGGTTCTGCGCCTGCTGCTTCAACTGCTCCCCGGTCCGCGCTGACAGCACCACCACATAGCCCGGTGATTCAAACCTGACTCGCTCGACCGCGGGGGGCTCTTCAATGATCAAATGGGCATTGGTGCCGCTGAAGCCAAACGAGCTGACCGCCCCTCGCCTTGTCTGCTCGCCTT
>DASSXL010000120.1:0-3504 GCA_035703825.1 Candidatus Angelobacter sp. | reverse complement strand
ACCTGACCAACCAACGCAACCGCTGGCCCAACCGAAGCAAACAGCGGCCCAACCGAAGAAAAAGCCGTAACTTATCAGACCGGGCGGCGGCAAGGCTTCAGGGGTGTGGATCAGTCAGATGGCCACTTACACAGTAGCCGGGTCGTTTGTCCCGGCTGTATCCGAACTGGCGCTTATCCTTTTCCTCAAAAGGCGGTTGCAGGATGAAGATGGGAATTAGCGACGCGACCCAGCCACCACAAGTGTCAGGAAATTTTGCGCCCTCTGTGACAGCGTCTTGCCTCCATGCTAACTGACTGGAGCGTGAACACCCCGCCACCATCGCCTCCACAGGAGGGATTCTCTGGATTGATCGAGCGCATCACCTTCCACAGCGAAGAGACGGGGTTTGCGGTGCTGCGTGTAAAGGTGAAAGGCCACCGGGAGTTGGTGACGGTGGTTGGAGCCCTTGCGAGCGTCAACGCGGGCGAGTGGGTTACTGCTCAGGGCAACTGGGTGCAGGACAAAGAGCACGGACTGCAATTTAAAGCCGCGCTTCTCAAGTGCAGCCCTCCCACGTCGCGGGAGGGCATTGAGAAATACCTCGGCAGCGGCTTGATCAAAGGCATCGGCCCAGTCTACGCGAAAAAGTTGGTGGAGAAATTCGGCGAGGAAATCTTCACGGTCATCGACCAGTACTCAGTGAAACTTGAAGAGGTGGATGGAATCGGGCCTGGCCGTCGGCAAAAGATCAAAGCTGCATGGGCCGAGCAGAAGGCGGTCCGCGACATCATGATTTTCCTGCATTCTCACGGAGTAAGCACGAGCCGCGCCGTCCGCATCTACAAGGCTTACGGCGATAACGCCATCGAGACGGTGAGGGCCAATCCCTACATCCTAGCCAAGGACATCCATGGCATCGGGTTTAAGTCGGCGGACATCGTGGCGCAGAAGCTTGGGATTGCGCGTGACTCAATCATGCGGGCTCTGGCTGGCATCATGCACGCGCTGCTGGAAGCCACGGGCGAAGGCCACTGTGCTCTGCCGAAAGAGGTGTTAGTTGAGCAGGCCGCTAAGCTGCTTGAGATCGATGTTGCTATCGTGCGGGAGGCGCTGGAGCGATTGCTGCTGGACGGCGAACTAGTGTACGAGCCAATCGGCGGGCAAGATCTCATTTATCTACCGTACTTGAGGCGTGCCGAAGACGGCATAGCCAGCTTGTTGAGGAAGTTGGCTAGCGCGCCGTCGTGCTTGCCGCCAATCGATGTTGAGAAAGCTATTGCCTGGTGCCAGCGGCAGACAGGTAAGGAGTTGGCGGCGACGCAGAAGGAAGCTCTTCAGAAAGCACTCGAATCGCGGGTGTTGGTGATCACGGGCGGACCCGGTGTCGGAAAGACGACTCTTGTAGATTCGATTCTGCTCATCCTCCGAGCAAAAAAGCTCTGTTGTCTGCTGTGTGCTCCAACGGGACGTGCGGCAAAGCGCTTGAGTGAAGCCACTGGCGTGGAGGCGAAGACCATTCACCGATTACTGGAGTTCCAACCCGCTTCGGGTGGCTTCGCCCGAAGCGTTGCACACCCCTTAGAGTGTGACGTGCTGGTGGCCGACGAAACTTCAATGATCGATGTGCCTCTAATGCACAAGCTGATCCAGGCTTTGCCGGAACGCGCCCACCTTTTGATAGTTGGCGACGTAGACCAGTTGCCTAGCGTCGGGCCGGGTTCGGCGCTGGCCGACATCATTCGCAGCGAGGTCGTGCCGGCGGTGCGTCTTAGGGAAATATTCCGCCAGGCAGCTTCGAGCCGGATCGTTACCAACGCTCACCGCATTAACGCCGGCCAGATGCCGCAGTTGCAGCAACCGGGAGAGGAATCAGATTTTTTCTTTATCGAGCGTGACGAACCGGAAAGCATCCAGCCAACGATCCTGGAACTGGTGAAAGAACGCATTCCTGGGAAGCTGCGGCTTGATCCGATTCTGGACGTTCAGGTGCTCTGTCCCATGAACCGTGGCAGCCTTGGCGCACGCGCGATGAATGTGCTCCTGCAGGACGGGTTAAACGCGCGGCGTGGCGACGAGCCGATGGTCGAGCGCTTCGGCTGGCAGTTCCGGCTTCGAGACAAGGTGATCCAGACACAGAACAATTACGACAAGGAGGTGTTTAACGGGGACATTGGCCAGGTTGTTAGAATTGATCCAGATGAGCGGGAACTGGCAATCCGCTTTGAGGAGCGGGAAGTGCTGTATGATTTCAACGAACTGGACGAGCTATCGCTGGCCTACGCTATCACGATCCATAAAAGCCAGGGATCGGAATTCCCCGCAGTGGTCGTGCCTCTGGCCATGCAGCATTACCTCCTCTTGCAGCGGAACCTGGTTTACACCGCAATGACGCGGGGCAGGAGACTCGTGGTTCTGGTCGGCCAGAGAAAGGCGCTCACAATCGCCGTTCGCAACGATCGTGCCGCGGAAAGATTTTCAGGCTTATACGACAGACTTGTCACAAGCCAAATTGATCCTAGCGGGCGGTCCCATCATAACTGCTATAACACAGGGACATAAATAAATGCTAAGGAGTTAGATGAAGCAGAGGAAGCGCAGTTGTTGATAATGGAGAGGTGAGGCGAGGGGATACTGGGGCAGGGAGTACTATCTTCAACGTTGTTATAATGTGTAAAGGCAACGATCAGACGTAGATTGCTTACATCCAGATTTCATTTCCACAATTGTTGCTTTCCAAAAAAAGGTCTGGGGGGAATCTGGATTATCTGCGTGGCTCATAGTCGTACAAATCAGGATACGGTTTGGGCCACATACGACTGCTTCCGATCAAATGACCTGCTCGGAGAATTGTCTCTGGCGTTGAAGCACTCCAGTGCTCTTAGGTCAAACGGCTGGAATTCCGCGGGCTCAGGGACAATCGGTTCCTGCTCTTTATTGAGGTTATTTACGGCAATAAGGCCGAATACAAGTGTGTCCATATTTCTAGTTCCTTTCGTGAAACGAGAAAAAATCTCGTTGTATTGTGATGTCGGACGGTCAGTTATTGACGAACCGCGCGATAAGTTTCAATGGCTCGCGGAGCCATCACAATGGCAATAAGGGCAAGGACGACAAACAAGTCGTGAATCGCTTCCATTTCTGTCTCTCTTTCTCTAGTTAGTTGTTTAACTTTGAGAGCCAGATCCAGATACCCCTTGCGGGATTCCCTTTTTCTGTTTCTCTCAGCATTCTGGAGTGGTCACCCCTAATCGAGGTGTCTTCCAAAATGCCCAGAGAAATTCATCATTAACTGCGGGCAATATAGCATGATATCGGACAAATCTAGAAATATTTAAGACACCGTCATTCCGTTGTAGGTAATTTTTAAATGTAAGATGTTTATTGTAAGTATCTTAACCTGTAATATCATGTTTCACAACACTGCTGTCCAAAATAGATCGTAATTGGACACGCGAGTGTGAATTTGAGCGCTTTGGTGGGCGTTGCAGATTGTTGTTTGAGAATCACCCCCGGCAGGATCCG
>DASSXL010000237.1:0-8239 GCA_035703825.1 Candidatus Angelobacter sp. | reverse complement strand
CCTAAACGCCGCGAGGCGCAGATGCCGAGCTTTGCCTCGTTTCATCCCCCGCTGGCAAAGCGGGCGAAGCGCCTGCAGAAGATGGGCTCACACCTGATTGCGCCGGTGAGCAGTGGCGGCTGGGTGCTCAAGGTTTTTATGGCGCTTCTTTACGCCATCATTATTCCGCTGCTGACGGTGGCGGCGGGGCTGATGCTGATCGTAATCGCCATGATGATTGGCATGAACCTGATGCTGCTGGCGCTGTGGCTCATGGCGATCCACTGGATTTTTGTCTGGCTGAACGGCAGCTAAGCTTACGCCGCAATCTCACCCGGCGAGAGTTCGTCCACGTAACACCAGATCCAGGCTTCGCCCGGTTCAATCGATCGAATCAGCGGATGCTTGGATCGATGAAAATGCTTGGTCGCGTGTTTGTTTTTCGATGAATCGCAGCAGCCCACATGGCCGCATTCCAGGCACAAGCGCAGATGGACCCAGCTATCGCCGGTCTTGACGCAGTCTTCGCAGACATCGGTCTCTGTGGATTTGAATTTGATCTGCTTCATGTGGCTACAGCTCTGCGCCATTGCTTTCTCCTTTAGGCCGCACCGGCGGCGGGTTCCTCTGTTCTCTCCAGCGCGGCGCGGTCCCACTTGGCCACTGAAGCGCCGGCTTCATAAGTGCTTTGCAGAAATTCCAAAATGGCGGCGGTTGGCGAGCTGGCTCGGCGCGCCTCTTCATGCATCAGCAGAAATTCGCCCAGTTGTTGATGATAAAACGCGGCCGCCGGACGCACTTTCTGCTCGGCAAAGCCCTGCGGCGTGGGCGCGGCATAGCAATAAAACGCGGCGTCCTTCACGTCTCCCCCGCCCGGCCACCAGCCCGCGCTGATCACCTCATGCGAATACGCTTCCTGCATGATCTTGCGCAGCACCGGGTCAGGATCATTGCGCTCCGGCGCCGGCCGTCCGGAGAAGCGCGTGACCGCCAGATCAAAGCTGCCCCAGAAGAAATGTACCGGGCTGGACTTGCCGATAAAACGCGACCGGAAAACCTTGAACACGTCATCCACTGAAACCAGTGTGCGCCAGAAGCGGCGCGCATATTCCTTATCATACGACGCGTGGGTTTTGTCCTGGTCAAACGGGATGGGATTGGCGACCTCAACCGGCATGTGCCAGATCGTCACGTCGATCTTGAGCGCCTTCAGCGCCGCCATAAACTCCTGGTAGAAGTCGGCAACGGAGCGCGGCCCCAGCAGAATAATCTTTGTCGCGGGATCGCAGGTCTTGATGATGAGTTGGTGCTCAAGAAAATCAAACTCAATTTCAAACACGCGGTCGCCATAGGGAATGGCGGAGGTGGTCAGGCCGCGAGCAGTCACATAAAGGGCCACGTTCCACCAGTGATTGATTTTGGGCGTGAGCGCCAGCCGCACTTTGCCCACGACCTGTGTCCACATGTGCAGCGTGTCACGCGTATCTTGCCATGCGGAAAGAGGCAAAGCAGGCCAGCAAACCTGGGAATCGGAAACAGCAGTGCCGCGAACGTCTGTCATAGGCCGCTCCAAAGAGACAGTATAGTCGCAGCCGCGGAAAGCGCGCGAGTTCAGCTCACAATGCCTTACTCAATCGCGCGGACCTGTTTTTGCGATGCCCCAAAAGCCGTGACCAGCAGCATCGATACTCCGGCAAGCAGGAACATCAGCTTAAGGTTCCACGCCATCAGCAGGCCCGCCACCGCAAGCGAGACCGGGATCAAGCCGAAGTTTGCCAGCATGAGAACGCTGAAGACGCGGCCGCGCACCGTGGCGTCAATCCGTTGCTGGATCCACGCGGCAATGTGCACGTTGGCAACGCCAGCACTGGCGCCCAGTAACAGCAACACCGCTGCGATCAACCACAGGTGGCCTAGCAGGCCCATGGATGCAATACCCACGCTGATTACCACGCACGCGCCCATGAGCAGAAGGCCGCGACGCTTGAACTTTATTATTCCCGCCAGCAACGCGCCAATCAGGCCGCCGGCTGCCATGGCGGAAATTACCATTCCATAGGCGGCGGCTGATCCGAACTTTGTTTTCACCAGATACGGCAGCCCGGCGCCCATGGGGCCGCTGATACAGAAGTTGAGCATCGCTGCCACCAGCATGAGTGAACGCAATGGCACGTCGCGTCGAACGTAAGCGATTCCATCGAGGATCGATCGCCACACGGGAGGCTTGGCGGCAGATGCAGCTTTGGGCGGATCGGGCAGCCGCCATAGCGCGGCGATAATGAACAGGAAACTGATGGCATCGATAAAAAATGCCCAGGCAGCGCCCAGGGCTTTGATCAGAAGTCCGGCCGGAGCCGGAGCCGCGATGGCAGTCAATTGTCCCGTGGTTTGAAAGACTGAGTTGGCGGCCACCAATTGTTCGCGCTTGACCAGTGAAGGCAGCAGAGTGGTGGCAGCGGGCCATGCAAAGGCGTCTGCTACGCCGAAGAAGAAACCAAGAACATAAAGCTCCCAAAGTTGCAGCCGATGCTGCCACAGTAGAAAACCGATGACGGTAACCAGAAGCGTGCGGGCCGAAGCAGTGGTCATCATGATTCTTCTGGCGGAGATGCGGTCTGTGAGCGCGCCGCCAAACAGCATCAGCAGCGCCCGCGGTATGGCCACGGCCATAAGAATGGCGCCAACGGCTACGGCCGATCCGGTCAACTGCAACACCACCCACGGCAGCGCCACCAGATAAAACTGGTCGCCTACTGCGGAAATAGCCGAGCCCGCCCAGAGCATGCGGAAGTTGTGTTCCCGCAATGGATGTTGTCCGGCGGGTGGAGCAGCAGGTGCTGATATGCTGGCGGCAGCCACAAATGTTCTCCTTAACGTTCGGCGTTGCTAGTCAACTCCGCGGCTTTTTCGTCGAGAAGCGAGTGCGCCGCGCGCAACCACTCCGCCAGGCCGGCCCAGCGGCGCTCCAGACCGGGCTCCTCCCGATGGACCAATTCCTTTTTTCCCCGGCCAAGGCGCCGGAACAGGCCGGCATAGGCCCTTGGTTCGGTCGCGTTTTGTGTGGTCGCCATGGATGTCTCCTTCAAGGGACTCTTAGTGCGTGCGGTCACGGAGCGCGGCCTTGACTTCCGCGCTCGCCTGGAACGCTCCGCAGACTTTGAGCGATTTGATGACGGCGCACGCAAGCTCAGGCGTCACATCGTCAGAAAACCGGAGCACGCCGGTCACGGCGAGTTCAACTTGGCGTCCGGCGGCAAGAAGTCTTTCCAGGCTCTTGCGATTGTGTATAACAATGCCTGCAGCCGTCAGCCGGCCTGTGGATGGCTGTAGGGCCTCCACGCCGTGCTCACGCAGCAGGTTTTGCGCTGCCGATTCCAGAAAGGCCTCGCGGCTTGCGTAAAGCCCCTGTTCCACCAGGGCGTCCACCTGCCTGAGCTGGCCCGCGGCCATGCTCAAGGTAAATTTCTCGCGCTTCGATCCGCCGAAAGCGCCTGCTCCAAACGTTCCTATCAGGCCCGCCATCTGTCGAAAGCTTTCCTTTCGTTCTTCGGTTTTACGCTGTTGTTCGTGGTTTTGCATTGTCATGCTCCTCAACAGATGTAAATGTAAATTTACATTTACATATTTGTCAAGTAGAATCTTGGCGTTGGTATAAATATTTCCCATGGCCAAAAAGACGCTCGCTCCCCAGCAGGAGCGCAGCCGCGAATCGCTGCGCAAATTACAGAAAGCCACGGCTGAAGTCCTGGGGCAGCACGGGGTGGAAGGCGCCACGATTCCCCGCATCGCCCAGCACGCCGGGCTCACCCCGGGCGCCATCTATCGCCGCTTTCATGATAAGGACGCGCTTCTTGAAGACACGATCCTGGGCATGTTGGAACGCCAGGGAGAGCGCGCCAGAACTAGCATGAGTCCAGAAGCGGCCGCGCAGATTCCGCTGACCGTTTTTGCGGAACAGGTGATCAATGGGATGGTGCTGGGCTACCGCGTGAACGCACCCCTGCTGCGCGCTATGCGCATATTCGTTCAGGGGCGCGCCAATACTCCCTTCTGGAAGAAGGCCTGCAAGCTGGAGGTCCAGTCCTTTGAACATGTCCTGGAGCTTTTTCTGGCCCATCGCAAACAGATCAAGCATCCCGACCCTCGGGCCGCCATCGCCATGGGCCTGATGATGGTCATTAGCACACTCTTTGAGACCGTTGTAATGCCCACCGACCTGGGACCGCTGAAAACCTTTCTGCCCAAAGACGATCAGGCGCTCAAGCGCGAGCTCGTTCGCGCCTTCCTGAGCTATCTGGGAGTGGAGCAAAAGCGCAGTTAGCCGCTGATACAATAGAAACCAGCCTGCGCGCATCCAAAACACCTGCGGGCTTACTTTTAATCCCGTCATTATTCTGACTCTGAGAACCGGTTGACCTATGTTTGAAAATCTTCAGGAAAAACTGCAACGGGCGTTCAAGAACCTGCGCGGACAGGGCACGCTCACCGAAGAAAATATCCAGGAAGCGCTAAAAGAAATCCGCATGGCCTTGCTGGAGGCCGACGTCAACTTCAAGGTTGTGAAGGAATTCATTGACCGCGTCCAGGCGAAAGCGGTTGGCCAGGAAGTGATGACGGCGCTTTCTCCGGCGCAGCAGATTGTCAAGATCGTCCATGACGAGCTGGTCGAAGTCCTGGGCAAGGACACGGCCAAGCTCAAGTTCGCGTCTCAGCCGCCGTCGGTCATTCTGATGGCCGGCCTGCAAGGTTCCGGCAAGACCACCACCTCCGGCAAGCTCGCTGCCTGGCTCAAGAAAGGCGGGCATCGGCCCATGCTGGTTTCCGTGGACGTCTATCGTCCCGCGGCGCGGCAGCAGTTGCGGGTCGTCGCTGAGGCCATCAAGGCCAATCTTTATGAAGGCAAAGTTGAGACCGCTGACACGCCGACGGTCGAGCGGCTGGCCAAAGAGGCGCGCAAGGAGGCCATCAATAGCGGATGCAATTTTCTGATCGTTGACACCGCCGGCCGCCTGCACATTGACGACGAACTGATGTCGGAAATGCAGTCGCTCAAAAAGATCCTCAATCCGCAGGAAATCCTGTTCGTGGCCGACGCCATGACCGGACAGGATGCGGTGCGCTCCGCCGACGAGTTCCACAAGAAGCTTTCCATCACCGGCGTGGTGCTCACCAAAATGGATGGCGACGCTCGCGGCGGCGCGGCGCTCTCCATACGCCAGGTCACCGGCCAGCCGATCAAGTTCATCGGCGTGGGTGAAAAGTATGACGCGCTGGAGCCATTTCATCCCGACCGCATTGTCGGACGTATCCTGGGCATGGGCGACATCCTCACGCTGGTTGAAAAAGCGCAGGAGACCGTTGACCAGAAGAAAGCGAAGGAGTTCGCGCAGAAGGCGCTGGGCGGCGAAGGCTTTTCGCTGGAAGATTTCCGCGACCAGCTTCGCCAGGTAAAGAAGCTGGGCTCGTTGCAGAGCGTGATCAAGATGCTGCCCAGCATCGGCCCGTTTGCCGGCATGCAAAAGGCGGCCGATCAGGTGGACGAAAGCCAGATCACGCGCGTGGAGGCCATCATCAACTCCATGACGCCGAAAGAGCGCAGCCATCACGAGATTATCAACGGCAGCCGGCGCAAGCGTATTGCCCGCGGCTCCGGCACCAGCGTGCAGGAGGTAAACCAGCTTCTGCGCCAGTACGCCCAGATGCGCAAGATGTTCAAGGACATGGGCAAATCCAGCTTCAGCCGCAAGCTGGCCGGGATGAAGCTGCCTGGGATGATGCGGTAATTCTTACCACTGATTTTCACTGATGACACTGATCAGGTTTGGCCGCGAATTAACGCGAAAGAACGCGAATCAAAATCTCCTCAGTTAGATTCGCGCCGATTCGCGTGCATTCGCGGCTACTCTGTTTTGCTTTTCTCCGCGCCTCCGCGGTGAAATGAAATCAATGAGCCTGCAATCCCAACTCGACTCCCTCACCGCCAAGCTGCGCGCCATGGTCCCGGCCGAACGGCTGGCTGTGGTAGATGTTGCGGCTGAAGAGCTGATTCACTCCGGACAGGCCGACCGTGCGCTCAAGGCCGGCGATCTCGCTCCCATCTTCGAACTCCCCGACGGCGACGGTATGCTCTGGCGCTCAGAAGACCTGCTCCGCAACGGCCCGCTCATCATCGTCTTTTATCGCGGACGCTGGTGCGCTTACTGCAACGCGCAGCTCGCGGCGTTGCAGGAAATTCATCCACAGATTGCAGAAGCCGGCGCGTCATTGGTCGCCATCTCACCGCAAACACAAAAACACTCTTATATGACGCGCGACATGCACAAGCTGCGCTTCCCTGTTTTGAGCGATCAGGAAAATCAGGTTGCGCGCAAGTTCGGGCTGGTGTATCGCCTCTCGCCGGAGTTGCAGGCGATGTATGAGAGCATCATGACCAAGCTGCCCGGCTACAACGGCGACCAGAGCTGGGAGCTGCCGCTTGCCGCGACTTATGTCGTGCAGCCCGATGGAAAGATTTTCTGGACAAGGATCGATGCTGACTGGCGCCATCGTCCGGAGCCGGAAGAGATTTTGCAGGTCGTAACCGATTCCGTCAGAACGAACCGCACACGCTAGAAGTGCTCCTGCAGCTCGACAAACTTCTCCACTTGAATCAGACGCAGCCCGTCGGGAGCAGGATTCACGGTTTCATGCTCGAGCGCCCATGTGAGATCGTGGGGTACAAAGACGGCGTTGATGCCGGCGGCCAGCGCGGGGTTGATATCTGACTTGGGGCTGTTGCCGACCATCCAGGTAACTTGCGGCTCGAACTGATACTTGGCAACGATCTCCTTATAAGCAGACTCGGTTTTCTCCGCCACGATCTCCACGGCGGCAAAATATTCCTTGATGCCCGACCGCTCGATCTTGCCGGACTGCTCGGTGAAATCGCCCTTGGTCATCACCACCATGTGGTGGCCGCGACCGGAAAGATAGTTCAGCGTCTCCGGCACACCCGCAATCAACTCAATGGGGTAGTTTGACACCTTGTGGGCAAAGCCCCAGATGAACTCGTGCAGCTCCGGCGTGACCGGCTTTTCTGAGAGTCGTTCAAAGCACTTGACCAGTGAATGCGAGAAGCTGTGCGACCCGTAGCCGCGCTCGAGGACCGTCTCGCGTTCGACCTCATACAGAAACGCTTTCACCTCCGCGGGAGAAAGGTGCTGATGGTTCAGCCGCTCGATGAAGTCGGCAATCGCCTGATCAAAGTAAACGTTGTTTTCCCAGAGAGTGTCGTCGGCGTCGATCAGAAGCGTCTGGGGTGTCGAGAGCGCAAGCATCGTTAGCAATGATAAACGGGAAATTCACCACGGAGGCACAGAGACACGGAGAATACTAGATCGGGTGATCGCGCGTGATCCCACCCCAACACGCAAAAACCGCGCGTGTCGGGGACCCCGGTGATCGGGAGATCGGGTGATCGGAGGCCTTGCCATCTTCACTTCTATGTCTTTTCAAGGTCTGATTTCAATTTCGGCAGTTCTGGCAATTCTGGCACTTTTAGCAATTTCTCCGTGTCTCCGTGGTAGGTTTTTTGGTGTCCCGCTACCGAGTGTCCCAGGCTGCTAGAATCTTGCCTATGAAAACAAAACGCTGTCTGGTGGCGCTTTTATTCGCGATGGTCCTTCCGGGGACGCTAATGGCCCAGGCGGGCCGGCGCGCCGCGCCTCCGCCCAAGACCGCCGACAAATGTCTTTTGAAAGAAAACATCAATGAAGATATTGCCGCGCAGGTGGCCAAGTTCAAGCTGGTATCCATGCCCTTCAGCGTGAACGGACTGACCGACTCCGAGCGCAAAATGGTCTACAAGCTGGTGGAAGCCTCGCAGTTTCTGGAAAGCATTTACTGGCGGCAGAGCGATCCCAAGGGCCTGGAGCTGTACAAGCGCCTGCTGGGCTGCAATCAGGTAATGAACCAGAAGATCCGCCGCTTTCTGATGATCAATGGCAGCCGCTATGACCTGCTGGAAAACAATAAGCCATTTGTCGGCAGCGATCCGTTCAATCCCGGCCGCGCGCTTTACCCGGCGGGAATCACGCGCCAGGAAATTGAAGCCTATGTGGCCAGGCATCCGGAAAAGAAGGCCCAGATCTACAGCCCATTCACGGTCGTGAGGCGGCAAGGCGGAGAGCTGGTAGGCGTGCCTTATCACATTGAATACAAGCCCTGGCTCCTGGGAGCGGCAAAGGCCCTGCGCGAAGCCGCGGCGCTGAGCCCGGACAAA
>DASSXL010000228.1:0-42180 GCA_035703825.1 Candidatus Angelobacter sp. | reverse complement strand
CGCCAGAACGTGATTCTGACGCTGGAGAAAGGCCAGGTGGTTACACGGACGCATCAGAACGTCTACACAGATGTAATGCGGGCATGTGACCAGTTGAAGACCTGGGGAATCACGCAAGGCATGCGTGTAGGAATTCTGTCTTGCAACTGTTATCAGTGGATCATCTACGATCTTGCTCTGCTTGAGTTGCGCGCTCAATCCGTCGCGTTCACAGATGATTTTGCCGGCCTGAGCGCTGACGAACTGCTTGATAAGTATTCGCTTTCGCTGCTGCTGATTCAAGCCTCAGACCCCGTACACAAGGAGAGCCGGTCAGCGGCGGTAGCGTTCATCGATGCGGAGAACAGCGGGATTCGGGCCATCCAGCGCGCGCGAGGGCAAGTTGATCCGGAATTCACCAACACGGGAATTGTTTTCTCTTCAGGATCGTCTGGACGGCTGAAGGGGCTTACGCTGAGTCGCCAGGGCATTGAGGCCAGCGTTGACGCATTCACGAATACTGCGGTGCCCCGGCCTGACGACCGGCTCCTGCTGTTCCTCCCGATCTCGAATTTTCAGCAGCGGCTCATGTATTATTCGGCGCTCTGGTATGGCTTTGACCTCATTGTGACCGATCCGCCCCGGCTCTTCCGCGTCTTGAAAGACCTGCATCCGACGATTCTGATTGCTCCGCCCATGCTCTATGAAGCATTTGAGAACCGCTTCTACAGTTTGCCGGCGTGGAAGCAGCGGACAGCAAAAGTCCTGGGCAGGATCGCGGCCGCGCTTCCTTCAGAGCGGCTGCGGCACAAAGTTGCCCGCGCGCTTTTCAAAGACGCCTATGAAGCGCTTGGAGGAAAGATGCGCTTTATGGTGACTGGCATGGCTCCCATTAAGCGCGCGACCCTTGAGCTGTTTCAACTAATGCAACTGCCGCTGTTCGAAACTTATGGCATGACAGAATTTGGCGGTATTGCTCTGAATATTCCGGGCGCCAACAAGGTCGGTTCCGTAGGCCGCCCACTACCCGGAGTTCGAGTGGAGCTGGCGCCAGATGGCGAGGTCATAGCCGTTCGTGAGCACCGGATTGCTTCAGGATATTGCGAATGCGCCGCAGGCGAGGAAGAACAAACATTCATCGGGCCTGACCGGGTTGCGACAGGCGATGTGGGCCGGTTTGATGACGATGGCTATCTCTATCTCGTCGGACGCAAGAGAGAAATGATTATTACCGCCGGCGGGACAAAGATACATCCTGAGATCCCGGAAGCGGAGATGGATGCCTGCCCTGACGTGGCGCGCTCCGTTGTTTTTGCAGACCCGGAAGCTCCCGGCCTGGTTGCCATTGTGCTGCCCAGGAACCCGGAGGATGAAGCTGCCAAAGCCCGGATCCAGCAATTTGCTGATGAGGTTAGAAGCCGCCGGCCCGCCATGGCCGTAGGCAGGATCATTTTTACGGATCTTGCGTTCTCTCGCGAGAACGGATTTCTGAGGCCAAACCTCAAGCTTGATCGAAAGAGAATCGGGGAATATTTCTTAGGCCAGGCTACTGACACAGGCATAGCCACACTCAGGAGTGCATGATGGAAGTCATAGCAGAAATTGACGACAAGATAATCGCTCTAATCGCCGCGTCGGTCCCCGGTAAGTTCAGAAAAACCAAGATTACTGCCGCGACCAATCTGCAGCAGGAGCTCGGACTGGACTCGATTGGGATGCTGGCGCTGGTGTTCCGCTTTGAAGAATCGTTTGGCATCGATATTGCCCAATTGGGTCTCGACATCAACGTTGCAAAGCTCAAGACCGTGGCCGACCTGATAAATGTTGGCCACGAAATTCTTACCAAAGCGCAGATCGGCGCAGCATAGTGAGATTGAATATGGACGAAGCCACAAAAATTATCGATTCACATTGCCACATCGCTTCAGAAGAGCATACGCCCCTGTCATTCATTGAAGGCTCCGTGGCCAACATGGTGGTTGCCCTTACCGCGCAAGGCGTACCAGTTTCGGCCAGGAAGCTCATGAACATCTTCATGAACAAGATGGAAGACCCGCTGGGGGACCAACTGGTGGCGGAAATGGATGCGGCAGGCATTAGCAAGAGCGTGCTGCTGATTGCCGACTTTACTTATGCCCTGAAGGATTGCAGGCTTTCCATTGCGGAGTCGTTTGATCGGCATCGTGAAGTGATGCTCAGGCATCCGGGGAGATTTGAAGTCTTTGGCGGGGTCGACCCCCGCTGGGGCAAAGACGGACTGGACCTCTTCGAGCGTTCGCTCACGGAGTTCGGGTTCAGCGGATTTAAGATTTATCCGCCATGCGGTTTCAGCCCCAGCGACCCAGCACTGTTTCCTTACTATGAGCTTTGCGCGCAACACCGTGTTCCCGTGCTGCTTCATATCGGGCCGACCGCGCCAGTCCTGGACTTTACGATTTCCAGCCCGTTTCTTGTCGACACGGCTGCCCGCCTGTTCCCGACGGTAGATTTCATTCTCGCGCACGGAGCGGTCAGCTTTGTTGAAGAGTGCGTCATGCTGTGCCGGTTCAGGCCCAACGTATATCTCGATATCAGCGGTTATCAGGCCTGTCTCGGGTTTGATCCCTCGGCCGCCGCTGTTCGGAACATCGTGTCCCTTGGGATCAATCACAAGGTATTGTTCGGCACGGACTTTCCCGTTTTTCGGTTGCAAGGCGAACAGAAAGACTTTGTGGAAGTGGTAACCGCTGAAGGCGGTCCACTTTCAGACTTGAACGAGCGGGACAAGTCTCTAGTTCTGCACCGGAATGTCGAACGTCTTCTTGAACAACGCGCGGTAGCTGTGGCGGCTTAAAAATAGCGACGGGAATTGGACTCGTTGCAGCGTCACTGCCCGGCCTGATTGCATAGTGGCTTCAACCTATATCTAAAGAGACAATCTTATGCCCGCTCTGAATCCCTGGATTTCTCAGTCGCGTCCGAATCCCCGCGCTTCGCTGCGCCTGTTTTGCTTTCCCTATGCAGGTGGCGGGGCCGCGCCCTATCGCCCCTGGGCAGATGTCCTGCCGCGAAATGTGGAGGTCTGCCCCGTGCAGTTGCCTGGCCGGGAAATGCGCATCAAGCAGGCGGCCTTTTCCAACGTCTTCGCGCTAGTGGATGCTCTGGTCCCTAATATTCTGCCACTGCTGGATCGGCCGTTTGCGCTGTTTGGCCACAGCATGGGCGCGCTTATTGCTTTCGAACTGGCCCGCACGCTCATGCGCGAACGCCATCCGCTTCCCGAGCGTTTGTTTGTTTCAGCCCGCGTTGCCCCCACGGTCCAATTGAAATCTCCGCCGATCAATAACCTGCCCGACGACGAATTGATTCGGGAAATAGTACTGCTCAACGGCACAGATAAGGATGTTGTGGGACAGACGGAGTTAATGAAGCTTATCCTGCCAACCTTGCGGGCTGATCTTGCCCTGCACGAAGAGTACAGATATTCGGAGGGGCCGTTGTTGGAGTGCCCGATCGTCGCCTTTGGCGGACTGCAGGACTTCAAGGTTAGCGGCGAAGACCTGGACGCCTGGCGCAATCACACAAGCGGGCCGTTTACGAAACGGATGCTGGCCGGAGACCATTTCTTTATCAGCGCACCACAATCGTCATTCCTCAATCTTTTTGCGCTGGAACTGCAAAAGTCGATTGTAAATCTTGGGTCTCGTACCACACCTGCGCAATGTTGCTTGCAGGCCATGTAACCCCATTGACACAAAAGAGACGTTGGGTGGACCCGGCGATGAACTTTGTGCTGGCCGGCTGGATGGTTGCGTCACGGTGAAAAAGTTCAAATGAAGTTCAAATCAAAATAGGAAAGGACCAAAACACAATGCTCAGCAAAGAAGAATTCAGAAAAAAACTGGAGGAAACACTGCACAGCAGGTTGACCTTGGATCATCCTGTTCTCCAGGAAATGGCAAAACCTATAAAGAACCTTCCTCTGGTCAGCAAGATGGCGCTCCAGGCATTTCACCTGACCAGAGCATTCACAGGCTATATCGGGGTGCTCTACTACCATTGCCCGATCCAAAAATCCAGGCAAGCACTTGCTGTGAACCTTTATGAAGAGGAAACCGGAGCGCTTTCAAAGACAGCCAACCACATGGAATTGATGGAACGGTTTATTTTGGCCCTGGGGCTGACACGCGAGCAGATCGACAACGAAGTGCCACTACCAACCACAATTGACCTGGTGGAATACCGGAAAAAACTTTGTGAAAACCGGGAGACGCTGCATATGGGCGCGGCCGCTGTAATGATCGCCTCTGAAGGGCAGAGCCTGGAGACGAAGGCGGGCAAGACCAAGGACCAGCTCATTCCAGAGTTGTATGGCCTGAAGCCCGCGGACCTGGCATTTTTCGCGGTCCATGCGGTTGAAGACGTGTATCACGTCGGCGACGGCCTTGATCTGGTTTCCGAGCTCTGCACCACAGAAAAGATGCAGCAGGAAGCAATCGAGGCGGTCCACGGAACCTGTGATCGCTTCTGGCGGTTCTTTGACGGAATTCAGCAGGCCCTTGAAGCAGAAGGATACACCCTTTCAGAGCCGGCCTTGGCCGGCGCGGTAGCCTAGGAGGTTCGTCATGGCAGTGGCAGTTGTTACTCTTCCCGCGGAAAGCGAGCAGGAGCGGTTGTTTGAGCTCCTGCACCGGATCGGCGACGGCCGGAGGGCCGTTGCCGAAAAGCGGATCGATTTCTCAGAGCTGCATGAGAACGTCACGGAACTGGAAGGGCTTATCTCGCGCCTTGACCAGAGCCACGCAAGCGCCAGCTCGGTCCTTGCGGGGTTGACGCCGGAAACGATCGCCGCCTTAAACGATACGTATCGGTTCTGGGAGACCAGGTTCGAATCGCGGTTCGCGCATCGTCTCATCGATGGTGAGGAGACTCTTTCCGACTATCCTTTCTATGAGAAGTTCGATGAGTTGGTGCGGCGCGAAATGGCCCTTCTCGAAGGCGCCCGGCCGCGGAAGATGCTTTTCATCGGCAGCGGTCCCTTGCCGATCAGCGCCATTGTGATGCATCTCCAGACCGGCGCGCCAGTTGATTGCGTCGCCCTCGATTCGAGCGTGGTGCCCGTCTCACGACAAGTTGTGGAGAACTGCGGCTTCGGGAGCCTGGTGAGGGTTCAGGGCAGCGCCGATGCGGACTACGATGTGTCCGACTATGACCTGGTCGTGGTAGGACTTCTCGCCCGCCGCAAGAAAGCAATTCTCACAAAACTGCGCAAGCGCTGCCGTCCGGGGTGTGAGATCCTTTGCCGGACATCCCATGGGCTGAGGCAGCTCATTTATGAGTCAGCTTCCGAGCGAGACCTTCGCGGGTTTCATATCAAAAGGCAGCAGGTTGCTGAAGGCGCGCAAACCATCTCCACCTTGTGGCTTGAACCCGCCGAATACGCTGCCGCCGACGTGAGATTGGAGTGGCTGCGTGGAGTGGACCCTGAAATGGGAGCAAAGATCCTGCGCCTGATGAATCGGACCCTGGAGGAAGAAACAACGATCGGCTTTCCGGGACCGATTGACGAAGAAACAGGGCATGGCTTGATGCGGCAATTAGGGGCAGACGTGGAGACCGGCCATCGCCACGTGCTGGTTGCCGAAAAGGACGGCGCCATTGTGGGACAGCTCATACTCACACCCAATTCTTCACCCAATCACCAGCACATTGTTGAACTCACCCGTGGAACCATTCATCCTTCGTTTCGCGGTGGAGGACTTTCTTTGCGCGCATTTCAGGAAGTCGCCAGAAAATGTGATGAGCTGGGACGGGAAGTAATCTGCCTGGATGTTCGCGCCGGCACTATGGCGGCAATGTGGTGGCAGCACTTCGGTTTTAAACCCTACGGTCTTTTAACCGACTATTCGCGTGTCGGCGACAAGAGATATCAGGGCCTGTACCTGACGCAAACCAACGCCGAACTTAAACAGCGCCTGATGGAACTTGCAGCCGCGCAGGGTCCCGGTTTCACTGCGTAAGCGCTACACTCCCGCAACAATCAACCAACTCTTGATGTGGACGACAGGCCTGCTCTGCCTGAAGGGTGGCATTTGAAGCCATCAGCCATTGAATTGCAACCATTCCAGAAATCAAGTGCTTGTGACGGATTTCTGCTTTTAATCGCTTAGCAAGGAGAAGGAGCTATGAACAGCGTAATTCACAAGAGCATTGCCGAATGCATTGGCAATACTCCTGTAGTGCAAATCAACGATCGTTTGGTTCCAGACGATAAGAAGCTCTTTGTCAAACTGGAATTCTATAATCCTAGCTTTAGCATTAAAGACCGCACAGCCCTGGGACTGATCAAGGCGGCAATGGCATCAGGTAAATTGGCAAGAGGCGGCTGCCTGATCGAGTCTACATCAGGAAATCTAGGCAAATCGCTGGCGATGCTGGGCGCGATCTATGGATTTCATGTAATCGTGGTCATTGACGCGAAGACCAGCCCAGGAGTCATACGGTTGTGTGAAGCCTATGGCGCACAACTGGAGATGGTCCGCGAGACCGATGAGAATGGCGGTTATCAGAAGACCCGCGTGGCACGGGTGCAGAAGCTGCTCAAAATGCATCCTGACGCGGTGTGGCTCAACCAGTACGACAATGGGGACAATCCGGCTTTTCACTATGCCACCACCGGTGAAGAAGTAGCGGCGTTGCATGTTGACGCGGTGGTCGGCAGCGTGAGTACCGGCGGTCACTTGTGTGGCGTCGGCCGCAAAATCAGGGAGAAGCGGACGTCAACAACTGTGGTGGCCTGTGATGTGGAAGGCTCGGCTGTCTTCGGCGGACCGTTCCACTCCTACCTCGTAAATGGAGCCGGATTGAGCTGGCGAAGCAAGAACACTGATCTCGCCGTATTGGACAAGACCTGCATTGTTTCTGATCAGGAAGCCTTTTCCGCATGCCGTCTGTTCGCAAGGGACAATGGACTGCTGGTGGGTGGGTCCGGCGGGATGGTCCTGTTTGGGGCCCTGGCCTGGCTTAAACAAAGCTCTGCCCAGAGCGCCGTAGCCATCATTCCCGATACCGGGGCCAACTATCTCGACCAGATCTATAACAACGAATGGCTCGCGGAGAAGGGCATTTCACTTTTGAGCCGCGATGAACTGGATGAGCACATGAGCGCCAAACATATTTCCGATGTCGAGTGGTTCGATGACGAAGAGGTGGATGTTCCGGTCATGGCAAACGCCGGGGCCACAGCCTGGTGAGCGCGCATTTGAGCGAAGTAGTCAGCAGCAGGAGTCTGGAAGCTATGCTTATTGCAGAGAATCCCAACATAACACTGGTAAGGATTGCAGCGAGGTCAGAATTGCCGGCGCGCGGCAGAGTAAAGGAGTTCATGGCTTCCGGGCGAATGTTGTGCGTGGCAAATGTGGATGACAGCATATACGCAACGGATAATGCCTGTTTGCATTGGGGCGGACCTCTGGGCCAGGGGAGAATTGAGGATGGCAAGATCGTTTGTCCCTGGCATCGGTGGCGATTTGATCCAACGACAGGAGAAGGGCCCGCGAGATGCTCCGCCCGTCTTGCCCTTTACAAAGTAAGGATAGAGGGAGAAGACGTGTTTGTAGAATTACAAGAACAAAAAACTGCGGCACGCGCTGGTCTTCCCGATCATTGATATACTCCGGGGAACGCGGGGCCAGTGCAAGTTGGTGAATAGCTGTGTTTCCCGTCGCGCGCGGCGCTTGCGCGTAATCAAAATGCAATCGTGGAGGGGTGATGTCTTTTGATAATGTGAAATGGGCGTGGATGAATGGGAAGATGCTTCCGTGGGGGAAGGCCGTGGTTCACGCTTCAGTCCATGCATTGCACTATGGCAGCGGGGTGTTTGAAGGCATACGCTGCTACCAGACAGAGGATGGCCCCGCGTTATTCCGTCTGGGGGAACATCTCGAGCGGTTTGCATACTCCGCATCAGTCTATGGAATGGCCATTCCGTATACAACAGACGAACTGAAGCAGGCCATTTCTGAAATAGTCTCCGTGAATGAGTTTTCCAGTTGCTATGTTCGGCCACTGTGCTTTAGAGGCAGCGGCGACCTCAGGGTGGACCCGGAAAACTGCCCCGTTGAGCTAAGCATTCTGGCGTGGCCGTGGGCCCCGCTGCACGGCGACAATTCTTCCACCAAGGGCTTGAAAGTTTGCGTTTCCACGCGCAGGAAGTTCCATTCTGACATGATGCCGCCAACGGCGAAGGCGAGCGGCCAGTATGTCAACTCAATTCTGGCTCTGCGCGAAGCCATTGCCGAGGGCTATGATGAGGCAATACTCCTGAATACGGAAGGCTATCTGGCAGAGGCCGCTTCAGAGAACATTTTTCTTGTCCGCGAGGGCAAGATTTGGACCAACGATGAGAAAGACTCAATTCTGCTGGGCATCACACGGCTTTCAGTGATTGAGATTGCCCAACGATTGGGCTACAAGGTGCAAATTTCCCGATTGAGCGTGAAGGATCTCATCACGGCGGATGAAGCGTTTGTGACAGGGACCGCGGCGGAGGTAGTGCCGATCGTCCAGGTGGATAACAGTACAATCGGCGACGGCCAATGCGGACCCATTACGATGCAGATTCAAAAAGAATACATGGGGATTGTATCCGGACGAAGGCCAGACTATGCACACTGGCTGCATCGGGTCAGGAGAGCTGTCGCAGTGGGGGATTGATCACGCGTCTGAATCTCGTCATTGGAATCTGGTGTCTGAGCTGCAGCCCGGCTTTCAATGAACGCAAGAATGTATTTCAGCGCACGCACTCTTAAGAAGGCTGC
Organism: Candidatus Angelobacter sp.; assembly: GCA_035703825.1. Taxonomy (GTDB): domain Bacteria; phylum Acidobacteriota; class Terriglobia; order Terriglobales; family Acidobacteriaceae; genus Angelobacter. Next base: position 33,403 of record DASSXL010000228.1, on the reverse strand, counting down.
GAACAGACTCCACTCCTTCTTGAACATCAGTAGCGCCTACGCCCGGGACGGAAAAGACGAAGAATACAATGTCCTTCGTATCCTTATTAAGGCGGGTGCGTCGGTCTGGTCCCTGGAAAAGGGATGCGATGATACCTTCTGAGTCCTTGAGAATAATTTCATCTTTGCGGCACAGCACCTCAGATCGCATTCCCCGGAACGTTTCTCCCTCTTTGGCCAGGTCGCATACCAGAGGGCCTTTGATGGCTGCCGCATCCTGAGCGCCCATTAATATCCCGGTGCTCATTTCAGACAACAGAAGAGCTTTGACAAAAGGGCTGCCGCCAGGCAGCCCTTTTTCTTGAATCTGCTTAAGTTGATCTCCTAACGGAGAGCGAAAACCATTCTGGATGAAGAAAGATTCAAAAGCCTGCATGCGTCGCAACACCGAGGGCGCGGGAGCACTGAAGGAGACGGAGCTCTGTGCCAAAGCGAGCGCAGCGTCGAGCGCTGCCGGATCGACGCCCCTGACCGCCACCACGCCGAGCGCCAGAGCCCAGGGAAGCGCGGACAGGGAATCGCCGTAATGAAATTCCATATTCCTAATGTGTTGCCTGGCAGACGAGACGGTGAGTTTTCAATCCATCTGAGGGCATGCTATAACATTCCAACTTACGTTCGTGAACAGCCTCACACGGGAATTTTCTTTGATGTGCCCATTTTGGGACTGGAGCACCACGATAGTATTAACTTAAATATGTCTAACAGCAAATGGTTTAGTGTCCGTCCGGCGAGAGGCGTGGCTGCTCTCCGGCTATTCTGTTTTCCGCACGTTGGCGGCGGGGCCAGCGTTTTCAACCAGTGGCAACCCGCATGGATACCAGGCAACGTTGAACTCTGGACCGTGAGATTACCGGGCCGAGAACAAAGATTATCTGAAAAACCTTTCCGGCGGATGACCCCTCTTGTTGACGCTCTCTATGAAGCAATGGCGACTCAACTCAGTGGGCGATACGCTTTTTATGGCCACAGCTTGGGCGCGGTGGTTGCTTTTGAAGTGGCGCGTAAGATCGAGCGCCAGGGAGGACAAGGCCCAATTCGCTTATTGGTTTCCGCGCATAGCGCACCGCATGTCGGATTAAGCCGGCCACCATTTCATACTCTGCCCGACAAAGAGTTTGTTGACGCCCTGCGGCGCCTTGCGGGCACTCCGCAAGAAGCATTGGAGAACGAAGACCTGATGGGCCTTATGATGGTGTCGCTCCGCGCAGATTTTGAGGTGGATGAAACGTACTGCTACGAGGCAGGAAAGCCGCTCGAGTGCCCAATCTCAGCCTTTGGCGGCATGGACGATGCCGATGTTTCCCAAGCCGACCTGGAGGCATGGAGGATACAGACGTCCCAACAATTTAGCCTTCAAATGATGGAGGGCGACCACTTCTTCATTTTCCGCTCACAAGAGTTTGTGTACCGGCTATCACAGGAGCTGAAAGCAGATCTGCAAGAGCCAATAAAGATGTGAGCTATTTAGGAACATCTGCATTTTCGCTGCGTGGAAGCTGTCGACCTGTTATTTCTTCGCTCTATCTTCCTCATTGTCGCACCTGTGCCGTGTGAGTACGGTGAGCTCACCCTCGTCATTTTTCGAATTGTTCGGGCCAGGGCTTGGGGAAAAACTTAGTTCCCGACTCGGGTATCTGCTGCAAGTGCTTGAAAAGCTTTGGCGTCCCCGACGGGATTTGAACCCGTGTTACCGCCGTGAAAGGGCGATGTCCTAGGCCGGGCTAGACGACGGGGACGCATGCAGGCGGGAGCGAAGCTTCGGCATCCGGACTTCACGCGTCTAGCACGCCGGACTAGGCAAAACCGTCCGAAAGCCAACGCATGAACTGCCATTTGATAGTAGCAGCGGGAGAAAGCACGTGTCAAAAAGCGGTAAATAGCATGTGTCAAAAAGCGCTGGCCGGTACGCAAAAATGAGATACGTAACGTATCAAAAAGCCTAAAACGCTACGTGCCAAAAAACGGTGGCTTCTGAAACTTGTTACAGTAGTGCCATGGGCTGGAGCAATGCAAACGGCAAAGGAAGGGCGGCGTGAATTCGCGGACTGCAGTGGTATTGGGCGCGTCGGGGCTGGTTGGGGGTTTTTGCCTTCGCGCGCTGGTGGATGATCCGGACTACACGCGTGTCCTGACGTTTGGCCGCAGGGAACTGCCTTCATTTACGCGGGCCAAAGTGGCGCAACGGGTCGCCGATCTGGGCAGCCTGACCGCCGATGATTTCAGGGGAGCGCAGGATGTTTTTTGCGCGCTAGGAACGACGATCCGCAAAGCAGGCTCGCAGGAAGCATTCCGCCGCGTGGACCTGGAACTGCCTCTGCTGGCGGCGCAGCAGGCGCTCAACGCCGGCGCGGAGCAGTTTATTGTCGTGTCGTCAGTAGGCGCTGATGCAGAAAGCAAGAACTTTTATCTGCGCACCAAGGGTGAGATGGAGCGGGAACTGGCGAAGTTGCCGTTTAAGGCGGTCCACATTCTGCGTCCGAGTCTGTTGATTGGCAAGCGATCGGAATTCAGGCTGGGCGAGGCAATAGGGATGAAGATTGCGCCGGCGCTGGACCTGCTTACCTTTGGGCCCTTGCGCAAGTATCACTCCATGCGCGCTGAAATTGCGGGCAAAGCGATGGCGTCAGCGGCCAAATCAGGAAAGAATGGCGTCTTTATTTATGAATTTGATCCCATCATGACCCTGGCCGCCTAAGGGCCTTCGTGCAACATCGGTAAAGCGACTATGGACAAGGATACCGGTGATCGCCTCAAAAAGATCCGTTCCAACTATGATGCCCTGGGGAGCGCGTATGCGCGCGAGATTTCCGGGGAACTCGATCATCGACCGCTGGAGCGGAAGCTTCTGGAAATTTGCCGCAGTGTGCGAGGGGCTGATTTGCGATCTAGGTTGTGGCCCAGGGCACGTCACGGAATACTTGAGCCGATTCAACGCAAATGTGATCGGACTTGATCTCTCGTCGGGCATTCTCAGGGAAGCTCGTGCAAGGCATTCCGAAATTATTTTTCTGCAAGGGGACATGCTGAATCTGCCATTTGCGGCCGCAAAGCTGGCGGGGATCGTCGCTTTCTACTCCATCATTCATTTTGACGGCAATGAGGTAGCGCGCGCCTTTGCGGAGATGTCCAGGGTGTTGAACCGGGTGGGTCTGTTCTTCTCGGCGGTTCATGTGGGGCGGGAAGTGGGTGCATGTGGATGAATTATGGGGAATCCCCGGGGACTTTGACGCCGCCTTTTTTGACCTTCGTGATCTGGTTGGCAACCAGGAAATCCACGGGCTCAGAGTGATAGAGAAGGTCCAACGCGATCCTCATCCTGAAGTCGAACACCAAAGTATTCGTGGATATATCCTGGCCCAGCGCGCAGGCGGCTAACCCTCACGGTTTTCATACGTCACTTCTCCTTGACGACAGTGAACAGCGAGAATAGGCTTTTTCGCGCCACCACATGGAGGAAGTTATGCAACGTGTATTCACTCTTTTTGCCCGATTGCGTCACGGAGTTTTGCTTGCGGCTCTTTTGATTGCTCATTCGCTCCTATTGGCGCAGGGCGCGCCGCCAGCCCAGCCGGCCGTGATCAAGCCGGGTGACAACCTTGTTGTTGAAAGCATTCCTCCGGTGCCCACGGCCATCGCGGAAAAAGCCAACCAGTATGGCGAGTTTCGCGCCGCTGGGTTGCAAGATTGGCACCCCACAAAGAAAGAAATGCTGATCGGGACACGCTTTGCCGACGTGCAGCAGATCCACGTTGTCCAGATGCCCGGCGGCGCCCGCACGCAGCTCACCTTTTTCCCTGATCGTGCCGTCGGTGGACACTTTGGCCCTAAAGGCGATTACTTTACTTTCTCCAAAGATGTTGGCGGTGGCGAGTGGTTCCAGATTTACCGCTATGACATAGCCAGCGGCAACGTCACCCTGTTGACCGACGGAAAGTCTCGCAACGGTGGCCGCAGCTTCGCTCACAATGACAACCGAATCGCCTACACCTCCACTCGGCGCACGGGCAAGGACACCGATATCTGGATCATGGACCCAACGAATCCAAAGGCGGACAAGATGCTACTGCAACTTGAAGGCGGCGGATGGGGCGTCGCGGGCTGGTCTCCCGACAACAAAAAGCTGCTTGTGGTGGAGGAAGTTTCGGCGAACCAGACTTATCTCTGGCTGGCGGACGTTGCGACCGGAGAAAAGAAACCACTGACCGCGAAGACAGAAGGCGTGGAAATTGCCTATAGCGGAGGTCCGTTCAGCAAAGACGGCAAAGGATTCTATAGCACAACCGATCGCGACTCCGAATTTCAGCGCCTTACCTATTTTGACCTGGCCACCATGCAGCCCACCTACCTCACAAGCGACATCAAATGGGACGTGGATGAAATCGAACTCAGCGACGATGGCAAGATGCTAGCTTTTGTGACGAATGAAGACGGCGTCAGCAAGCTTTACCTGATGAATACCGCCACGCGCAAATACAAACCGGTTGCGGGTATTCCCACGGGGCTGATCGGCGGGCTGAATTTTCACAAGAACAATCGCGACCTGGGATTTGTGGTGACTTCCGCAAGGTCCACGGCGGATGTGTATTCGGTGGACGTGGTGACGGGAAAGGTCGAGCGCTGGACGACGAGTGAAACCGGCGGCCTGAACACGGCGACGTTCGCCGAGCCGCAGCTCATCAAATGGCAGACCTTTGACGGCAAGACCATTTCCGGCTTCCTTTATATGCCGGACGCCACGAAGTTTCCCGGCAAGCGGCCAGTGATGGTGAACATTCATGGCGGCCCGGAAGGCCAGTACCGCCCTGGATTTCTTGGCAGGAACAACTATTACCTGAACGAACTTGGGGTAGCGCTTGTCTTTCCCAACGTGCGCGGCTCCACGGGCTACGGCAAGACGTTTCTCAAGCTCGATAATGGCGTCAATCGCGACCACACGCACAAAGACATTGGGGCCCTGCTGGAGTGGATCGAAAAGAATCCGGCGCTCGATTCCAGCAAGATCATGATTACTGGCGGCAGTTACGGCGGCTACATGACCTGGGCTATCGCGTATGAATACAATGACAAAATCTGCTGCTCGCTACCGATCGTCGGCCCATCCAATCTGGTGACGCTGCTGGAACACACAGAAGCCTATCGCCGCGACCTGCGGCGCGTGGAATATGGCGATGAACGCGATCCGAAAATCCGGGAGTACCTGGAGAAGACCGCGCCGCTGAACAACTCAGAAAAAATCCGCAAACCGGTCTATGCCGTCGTGGGCAAAAACGATCCGCGCGTGCCCTGGACGGAATCAAGGCAGATGCTGGACAAATTGAAAGGCAATGGGATCCAAACCTGGTTCCTGATGGCCAATGACGAAGGCCACGGCTATGCCAAAAAGAAAAACCAGGACTTCCTTTTTTATTCCACCATTTTGTTTGTCCAACAGTTTCTTCTGGGCCAGAAAAGTGGGGCAAGCGGCACGCAATAAATCGCCGTGATCGCGCGTCATTGCCGGGATCGAGCGTGATCGGCAAGCAAAAGTACTGCCGGATTCAAGCCGATGAACACAGATGGAAAATGGAAAGGATAGGGCCGCTTGTGGCGGCCCTATCCTCTTTGATCAAGTCAAAAACGGTCGATTAGTCGATTGGACTCGCCTGGAAAGCCGCGCCGCACTTCTTCGGTTTGTACGTGCTGATGTCGCCTGAGACCATTGAGTTATTGTTGCACTCAAGCGCCATCTTTCCGTTTCCTGTGATCGTGTCATTGGCGGCAAACTTAAGAACGGACAAGGTGTTTAAAACGACGCCGTCGTCGGTATTGTTGTTGATGGTATTGCCGCCCAGGCTGTTGAGCACGGAACTCAGATCAACCAGGACGCCGACGCCGGTGTTTCCGGAGATGTCAATCCCTCCGTCCAGATAACCGTCAGAGTGGTCGGTGATCTCGATTCCACCTTTGCCATTGCTGTCGATCTTGGTGACGCCGGCCCATTCGCAATGGCTGGTTTCACCGCAGTGCACACCGACTCCGGCATTGGAGGAGATCGTGCCGTCCGACATGATGACGGTGCTGGTGTGTATCACTTCCAGTCCGAACGCACCCTGATTTCCGATGATGCGGTTGTCGCCGCTGATATCGGCTTCAGCGCTGTTGGCAACAGATACTCCTACGCTGCCGTTGTTGCTGATTACGTTCTCAGTGCCGGGAGTTACGCCGTCCCCGCCGTTCAGAATCAAGTGTCCGGTGGCAACGGCGATACCAACACGGCCATTATTCGTCACCGTTGTTCCTGTCACGTCACTATCCACATAAAACGTTCCGCCCCCAACGCTGATTCCGGAGCGCGTGCTGTTCTTGATTGTGCTGTCGGCAATGTGAACCAGCGAATCGATGCTGGTAAGGCCGATGCCCAAGCTGTTTTGAATCGTGACGCTCGTGAGATCGACCCGGGAATTGTCGTTGACGATCGCGCCGCGGCCGCCATCGAAGGTGATGTTCTGGATCCCGATCCGTTGCGATCCAAAAATGGCCAGCAGGCGTCCGTTAGCATTTCCCGGCACCACTGTTGCCGTTGGGTTGCCGAAAATAGTCAGGTCGGTGCGGCCGAACATCACCACGTTTTCGTGGCAGGTGCCGGTCACCGAGATGGAGTTTGGTCCGGCGGCGGGCAGCGATGCCAGGGCCGCAGTGATGGTTGTGAAAGCGCCTGGCGTCGCGCCGCTGCAATCCACTGTGGCGCCGGCGGCAAATGCCCGGCTCGCCGGCAGAAGAACAGCCAATAGAGAGATGAACAGGAGTTTGGGCCCGGAAAAACAGATTTTCATAATCCTTATTCCTCGCACTTCTTGAATTGTTAGTGAAAAAAAATCAGGGGGAGAACACTTTACCTTGGCAGAATTGCGTTGCCAAGGATGTAGTGCGCTAAATTGAAAAAATGTTTCAAAAAAGAATGGGTCAGAAATGGTGAAAATCTTTCACGGTCATATATGCAAGAATTTGCCAGATCGGCGTAGCCGGGTAGAAACACTGAGAAACCACGAGTTTGTGGGTCAAAGCAGCCAGAAGCACCGCAGCCGACCAGTCATCATCAGGTCGAGACAGGCCGGAAACTAGGCAGGGAAGCTCGAAAGCTCCGCGTTTGAGCCGCAAAGCACCACTCCCACCCTCTCTCCGGGATGAGGTTTGTAAACGCCGGAGAGCAGCGCCGCGAGAGCGGTGGCGCCGCCGGGTTCCGCTATCAACCGCAAGTGCCGCCAAAGAGTCCGCTGAGCTTCGATGATTTGTTCGTCACTTACCAGCAGAGACCGCACCACAAACTTCTGTGCGATAGGGAACATCAGTTCGCCCACACGGCGGGCGCCCAGCGAGTCGGCGGCAATGCCGCCCGTTTCCACATCGACTACCTTTCCGGCCGCCAATGCCTGGTGCAACGTCGGCGCGCGCTCTGGCTCAATACCGATCACGCGCACCCTTTCCTGGTACCATGCGGCCACGCCTCCAATCAGTCCGCCGCCCCCGACGGCGATCAGCACAGAGTCCAAGCCCCGCACCTGCTCTTCAAACTCCATGCCCAGAGTGCCCTGTCCGGCAAGCACGCGGGCATCGTCATAGGCATGGATGGCGGCTGCGCCGGTTTGCGCGGCCCGCTCCTGGCTCGCAGCCAGCGCTTCAGAATAATCATTGCCGGTGATCTTGATCTCGGCGCCATATTGCCGCAGCCGGTCAACTTTGTTCGTGGGCGTGATGGTCGGAACAAAAATTTCGGCGCGGTGTCCAAGATGTTGGGCAGCATAAGCGACGGCCGCTCCGTGGTTGCCGCCTGAAGCCGCAATCACGCCGGCTTTTCCTATCTGTGAAGTGAGAATGCAGTTGAATGCGCCGCGCGGCTTGAAGGACCCGGTATGTTGCAGGCATTCGAGTTTGAAAAAAATCCTGGCGTCAATGCCGAAGGCCTTCTCCTCCAGCGCCACCACGGGCGTCCGGCGGACATGCATGGCAATGCGCCGGCCCGCATCCTGAATTTCAGTGCGCGAGATCATTCAGTCTGTTTGTTGGGCTTTATCTTCAGGCCCGTGGTCTTCATGCTGGTGGTGGCGACGGGCTGCTTGGGCTCATCGTCCACCGTGAGGCGGAAGATATCCGGACGCGAATAGTGGCCAACAACATCAAAATCAAATTTGGCCTTCGGCAGCAGACCGCGATCCAGTTCGGCCACAAGAATCGCCTCATCTTCAAAGTTTGGGCCGGCCAGAAATTCGCCGAAGGGACTGACAATGCAACTTCCGCCGCGGGAGAGCACCGTCTCCGGTTCTTCGCCAAAGGCGGTGGCGTAATCCCTGGGAAAATCGCGGCGGCGATTGAATTGGTTGCACCCCAGCACAAAGCAGCGCCCTTCAGTGGCGATATGCTGCATCGTGGCAGACCATGTTGTCCGATGATCGGCCGTGGGCGCGCAATAAATTTCAATGCCCTGGGAATACATGAAGGTGCGCAGGAGCGGCATGTAGTTTTCCCAGCAGATCACGGCGCCAAGTTTGCCCAAAGGCGTATCAAACACCGGCATTGTAGATCCGTCGCCATAGCCCCAGATCAGCCGCTCAGAAGCTGTGGGCATGACCTTGCGATGCTTTCCCAGAAACGTGCCATCGGGAGCGAAGAAGAGCACGCAGCAATAAAGCGTGCCGCGTTCGCGCTCAATCACGCCCATTACCAGGTACACGGAGCTGGCGCGCGCGGCTTTGCTCAGCGCGTCAACCGTGGGCCCGGGAACTTCAACGGCGCTTTCAAAGTAGCGCCTGAAGTCTTCGCGTCCGGCATCCGTGCGCCAGCCCACCACGGCCCCGAAATCGAGCCCGCGCGGATAGCCGGAGATAAACGCTTCAGGGAAGAGAACCAGCTTAGCGCCTTGTCTGGCGGCATCGCGGGTAAGATCAAGCGCCTTGGCCAGGGTTCGCTTGCGGTCAAAAGCAACCGATGCGGCCTGCACCACGGCCACTGTGATCGCGCCGCCAGCGGACTTAGGCTTCGTTGCTCGCTTCATCAGAGAAAGAGAACTATACAGCAAACAAATCCTGGTCGCGCATTGGCCTCATGCTTGTGGACTACCGGGAACTGGTTGCTACCTTTATATATTGTTGGAAAGTCTAATGTATTCGTCCCGGCAGAGTCTCAGAAGTCCATTTATATGATGTACTTAGAACAAATTAGTTCGACAAATCCGCGCCATCGTATCAGAATAGGTGATTGTTGCTTCCGGAGTTCGGATAAGTGTCTCTAGCGCTAAGCCGGTTTGCGCGTCGCGCCTGCTCTTTTTGTGGCGCGATGGCAGCGTTGTGGCTGCTGCAAGGTTACAGCTTTGCCCAGAGCGCGCCTGCTGATGCATCCCAGCCCATTGAAGCCAGCGGAGGATTTCTTCAACGCGAGGGCGCACAACCAAAGTTCGAGGCGGTCAGCAAACTTTCATCCGATGCCCGTGCCGCGCTGAAAGAAGGGCGCATCTTCAGCGTGCCAAGTTTCACCGGATCATTCGCGTGGCAGGGCACTACATATCCTTACACCATCGTTGGCGGCAAGCCGCAGGCCGGCGGAACAACTGAAGTGCCGGTGCAGCTTATTCCAATTTCGCTGTTGTTTGAAGAGTATGCGGATGAGAGCGGAGCGCCTTTGATTCTCGGTCCCGGGCAGGTCATTGCGCGGGTCCTGTCGTCTCCTAATTTTTCCGATGCGCAGTACCCGAATGGTGTGGCGCAATTTGCCGATGCCGTTCAACGTGCCCAGTTTAATGCGGTAGCGGCAAAAGATTGGCACACGGTGTTGAGCCAACCTGAGGTACTGAAGCCGCTGACCATCGACGTGCCTCGCGGACTGGCCAAGGTTTATCGCAACCGGAGCACCGGAGTAACGTACGCGATCGTAGACACGAACTTTTTCATTTCGCACTTGAATACCATTCTTCAGTTGGAGAACCTCCGGCCGGATACGCTGGCCATTGCGCTGACCTCGAACATATTTCTGGCGCCACAGAGCGACATCAAGAAGTGCTGCGTGCTCGGCTTCCATACATCATTCGACATGGGAGAACTGGCGCAGGTGAAATTTGTGCAGACGTTCATCTGGGCCAGTTGGGTGGACCACGGAATTCTTGGGACCAGCCTGGCTGATGTGACGCCGATGAGCCACGAGATTTCCGAATGGATGAACAATCCCTTTGGCGGCAACCTTGTTCCCGCATGGCAGGTGCCCAACAGCAGCGGATGCCAGAATAATCTGGAGACCGGCGACCCGCTGGCGCTGATGCCGAATGCCGGCTATCCGGTCTTGATTGACGGATTCACCTACCATCCCCAGAACCAGGTCATGATGCAGTGGTTCCAGCGCGGCGCGTTGTCCGATGCGTTTGAAGGGGCCCTCAGCTTCCCAGACCAGAGCCTGATGACCTCGCCTTCGCAGGCCTGTCCCGCACGCTAAGCGACAACCGATCCAAACTCTCTCCTGTGGTAACTCTCTTCATACGTCCGAGGAACCAAGACTTGTCTGAGGTCTGAAGGCTTTGGAAAGGCGTCAAAAAAAGCAGGATGGGTGACAGAGTGTAGCTTTTCAGGGACGAATCGAGTGACTGCGCACGGTCCCGGGAAGGTAACGCTCTGCGAGTAAACGACTTGTGCAGCACGTTACCCTCCCGCGGGGAAGGACCGTCGCTTTCGAGCGTGGGCACTCCCTTGGAAGGAAACGGGAGTATTTCTGCTGATAGAACGAGAATGCGCGGTAAATTTGCAAAAATAATTCGTGGTTCCGCATTATTTTGTCGATTTTGGTAGGTTGGCGCGACGTACAGTCAGCAAACGAAAAAAGGAGATCCTTTTCAGATGCAATATCTATTGTTGATCTATTCGCCGGAATCCCACTGGGATTCGGTACCTGAGCTGGAGAAGAAAAATATTTATCAGCAGTATAGAGAGCTGATCGGCGACCTGCAGAAGGACGGCAAATTCCTTGGCGGCCATGAACTCCAGCCAACCACCAGCGCCACCACGGTGCGCGTCCGCAATGGCAAGGCGGCAGTCACGGATGGGCCTTTTGCTGAAACCAAGGAGCATCTGGGCGGCTATTTTCTGGTGGAAGCCAGAGACCTGGACGACGCGTTGTCAATTGCCGCACGCATACCTTCGGCCACGGCAGGCTCGATCGAAGTGAGACCTGTAAAGATTAATTCCTAGCGTCTTCAGCCCCGCGGTCTGCTGAGACTTCGGCCCGGCAGACCGCGCGGGTGTGGCCTCCCGCGCCTGAGCTTGCATTACAATCGCGGTTCCATTAAATGGTGCCGCAGTGAAACCTCTTACCGCCTTTGGATTGTTCGCCGTCACGGCGATGTTGATTTTCTACGCATTAGAAAAACGCAGCCCGTGGTTTATTTTCGCCTTTGCCGCTGCCTGCTCCCTCGGTTCGATTTATGGATTTCTGCAAGGCGCGTGGCCCTTCGGCGTGGTGGAAGCCATATGGTCGGCGGTGGCGCTCCGGCGCTGGTGGCTTGCGCGGGCCCCCAAATGATCATTGCTTTCTTGAAAACCTCAAACATGCGACAACCTGGCAGCCGTCCTATTAGAATGGTTGGCGATTACCGAGGTGAGAAAGATGCGGAAACAAGCGGTCATACTACTTGCAGCGGCCTGCCTTTGCGCAGTCTCAGTAAGGGCCTTTGCGCCGGAGCAGTACCAGGTGAAACAGAAATACGTGCTCGGCGGCGAAGGCGGCTGGGACTATCTGACATTTGATCCGGCGGGCAAGCGGCTCTTTATTTCGCGCGGAACGCATGTGATGGTGGTGGACCCATACAAGGGCTCGGTAGTCGGTGATATCCCCGATACCGCCGGGGTCCATGGAATTGCGCTGGCGCAGGATTTAGGCAAGGGCTTCACCAGCAATGGCCGTGACAACAGCGTGACGGTTTTCGATCTAAAGACGCTGAAGGAGACGGCAAAGATCAAGATCGAAGGCGAAAATCCTGACGCTATTCTCTATGACGCCGCTACCAAGCGGGTGTTTACCTTCAATGGCCGCAGCAAGAATGCGACGGTGATCGACGCCGAGAAGGGAACAGTGGTCTCCAACATCCCTCTTGACGGCAAGCCCGAATTTGGCGCGGCCGATGGCAAGGGAATGGTCTATGTGAACATTGAAGACAAGAGCGAGTTGACCAGCATTGACGCCAAAAAAGCGGCGGTGGTGAAGAGCTGGCCGCTGACTCCTTGCCAAGAACCCAGCGGCCTGGCCATGGACCAGAAGCACCGCAGGCTGTTTGCCGGCTGCGGCAATAAGATGATGGCTATTGTGGATGCCGATAGCGGCAAGGTGATTGCCACACCGGCCATTGGCGAAGGGGTGGACGCTAATGCATTTGACGCGGATAAGCAGCTCGCCTTCAGTTCCAATGGACGCGATGGCAATCTGACTGTCGTCCATGAAGATTCACCCGACAAATTCAGCGTTGTTGAAAACGCGCCCACGCAGAAATTTGCCCGCACCATGGCATTGGATACCACGAACCACGACGTCTATCTGGTCACCGCTGAGATAGAGGAAGCGCCGCCAGCCAAGGAAGGCGAACGCCCGCGCCGCACTATGAAGCCGGGAACGTTTACCCTGCTGGTGGTGGGAAAGAAATAGCCGCCGGCTATTTCAAATACTTTTCCGGCAGCGGATGGTTGGCGTCTTCTGATTCCCAATAGACAGTCAGTATCCACCAGCGGCTGCCGTCATGGAACAGTTGAAAGCTATTGATGCCCCGCGCGAAAGGCTTTTCGCCTTTCGCGTGGCGTGATTCATAGGTGCTCCACACGTGCGCAATGTGGTCCCAGGTTTCCACGCGATTGGCCACTGAATTCTCGAAAAAGCCCTCCTTGGAAAAGTAGTCCTGAGCTCGCGTGGCGTATTCGTCCGGTGAGGAAACGCGGGCTGTTATGGTTCCTTTGTCATCGCGTCGGCTGGGGATCATGCGTGCGCCCGGATAATACATGCTGCGAAAGCGGTCCCAGTCGCGCGGGCCCGCCGGGCCGGAAATCACGTCATACACAGCGGCGATGATGTGCTCGATGGAATCAACGTCGCCCGGCCGCGCACTGGGCGCAACTGCACCGGACGCGGTTGCACCGGGAGCAGGCGATGCCGCCGGGGCAGGCGAGGGCTGGGGAGAGGGATTCTGGGCGCTCACATTCAAATAAGACAGACCCAGGCAAAGTGTAAGTACGGCGATGAGTTTTCTCATGCAAAACAATTTATCGCCGATTCGATCTGTCCGCAAACCGGGCCAAGGGGGCCGACCAGCCGCTGCTCAATGTTCCCAGATGCTTTCACTCATGGGCGCTTCATCGTTTGGATGTTGCCGCTTCCACCATTCCAGGTAATGCAGGTTGCTGCAAAACGTGATTGGCGCGCGTTCCACGGCGGCGATGGCAATCCCGTCTCCGACGGATACGCCACACTCATTGCATACGCCGCTGTGAATGAACTCCGGGGCGATCAATCCATGCCAGGGAATGCGCCTATATCCCTGGTCATAGATACCTGATGAATACACAGGGCCTATGGGTTCGCGGGTACGGGAGTGCCAATTCTGGCAGTAGGTCCAGTGGTCGGCCAGCATGGCCACCCCTCGGATCTCGCAAAATGAGGTTTGGCTCTCGTCAGGTTCGGGATTTCTCCAAATGCCGCGATTGCGGCGATTGAATCCGCAGGTGCCACAATTGTCCGGACCGCCGTTTGGCATGAGAAAACGCCTCCGCAGGGATGCAGACGATGCGCCAGCACTCTACCAGAAATTTGATTGCGGCGGGAATCCGTCTGCATGTAATCTGCTGCCAAGAGACCAGATTTGCTATACAGCGGAGAAACAGTACGCCTTTTACGCGAGCTTACGGAGCACGCTCTTCCCCGATATTCTGAAGGCGCGGTGGCCGGCGTTGCGCCTTATCAGGAAGGCGAGCCGCGTACCGTGGAGGTGCGATTTTACAAGGGCGGCAACCCGTTGGTGGTGACGGTCCCTTGTGACGACGTGGAGCTGGTGATTGAGCAATCCATGCTTTTCAGGACCGCCGTTTTTTGGGGATTGGATCGAGAGCCGGGAAAATTGCTGGAAGCCGCAATCAATTCCTTGCTCGATAGCGGCTTCCTGATGCGCGATGGACTGAACCTGGCGCGCCTGCACTATGATCGCGACGAGCGATGGTGGAAATGGGGCGAGAAGATGATGGATCCCACGGGTGCGCTGGTTGTCACGACGGCCTCCGCGTGGGACGGATGCGTGGCGGCATTTTCCGGACGCCAGCGCTTTCACCTTGAGTTTCGCCTGCGCGGCCGCCGGGAAGCGGTAATCCTGTTGCACGAAAGGGAAGCCGCATATACGGAGCAATCGGTGGCGACTGAATCCGCCATGTCACTCACACGCGTTTTGATGAACCTCTCTGCCGCCGCTGGCGCTCGCTATTGCGCGTTTCCCGTGGCTGATCCATGGATCGTTGATGAAGACTGGAGGTCTCTCCTCCAGCCGCCGCTGTACCCGGATTTCTTCATGCTTCCTGAGAACGAGGCGCCACAGGAAGTCTCCGACACTTTCCGGATGATCCGGCTCACCGACAGCAGAGTGATGTGGACAACACTGCCCTTAAAGGCCTCTCCAACGGAGACTGCGTTCCATCGCAGCGACACGGAATTGGGCCGTGATAACCTGCGGAGATTGAAGGCGCTGGGAGAAAAATATTACGACCAGATGTACGAGAGCCGTCGCGGCGCCACCGGATGCTATAGCAACGCCAAAGATGCTTATCACAGCGCCATCTCATTGGCCAACGAACTGGGAATGAAAGAAGAGGCGGAAGCATTGTCCAAGAGGCTGGATCACATCAAAGCGGTCTTTCGCAGCCAATTCACGTGATGCAAAGCGGCGCACGAGAGTTAGTGGTGAACAAGAAATGCCGTCACCAGTAAGGCATTGAACAGCACACCCTGGACCAACTCACTGATGCCCAGAATGTGAACTCGCAGCGGACGCCAGGGGAGGACCACCCAGACGGCGAGCCGGATCACGGCAGGAATGAAGGTGAGTCCCAGAAAAAATGGGGCAACATGGGCCAGGCCTGCAGCGATTGTGATGGCCAGCACCAAAAAGTGAAAAATGGAGACAGCCAGGCTGCTCCGCGCCTTTTGCCAGGATGACCTGACTTGCGCTGAGCGTAGGCGCAACTGCACGTATTCGATCTGGCCGGCGGCGAAGAGCCATGACGCCAGCCAAAGCAGCAGTGCCGTGCGGTCCATGCGACCGGTGGCCGCGTAATAGGCCCCCGCGACCGTGGAGGTGAGACCCAGCGCTCCGATGAGCTGCTTGAGCACACGCACGCGGCGAGAACGGCCGAACAGCGAGCGCACGCCAAAACATCCCAGTGCGACCGCGCCAATCAGCAAAACCAGGAACCGCTGGAGATAGAGAAGTTCCAGGACGCTGCATGCCCCCGCGATCGTGAACACAATGATCCAGAGCAGAGCGGTCCGCTGCTGGCGCTGCGACCGCGCTTTTACGAGCGAGAGTCCCAGCAGAATTTCCATCGGTTGATAAATGAGAAATCCCGAGGCGGCAGCCACGCCAAACCAAAAGACAGGCTCTGCGGCCGCAAGAGGATCAAAGACACATCCCACGATGGCGCCGCTAATCAACGGCAATAACCAGAGACCCCACGAACCATGTTCCCGGGGGACGAGCAAGCGGCTGCTAGGCGGGACGAGCCGGGGAAACTCCAGGATCCTGGGGGATCGCGCCGGACGGGTACTTTGACCTGGGACCTGCATCGGTAACCGTTGCCATTTTCAGGTATTGGGTCACACCGCGCAGTGACCCCTGTCACATGAGGGGACGGCAAAGGATTTGCGGCCAGGGTGTTTACGGAGCCAGGTGCAGGTCGTGGGTGATCCGGCGGATGGCTTCCCTTTGCTGGCTGGTGGCGTTGAGAAACATGAAGCCGTACTGAAAACCATGGCGGTACCGCACTTCGGCCTGGAGCTTCAGCGGTTCAGCAGAATTAGGCAGGTGCAGCTCCAATTCCACTGTTTCACCCACTTCAATGTTGCCGGGAATCGTGGCGCCCAGGCCGCCTTCAGCAATGTCTTTGCTTCGGCCGTGCAGAGTTTCATTTGCCCTTACAATCAGCCGCTGATCCAAAAGATAGCGCGAATGCGCTCGCGGCTTCGTCCAGGGGTGTGGTTTGTTTTCAGCCATGACCTGCAAAGTTATCACATCGTTTCTGCCAAGAGATTGACTGGAGAGCTACCCTTCATTCAGTTTCTTGATTGCCCATTGCGCATGCTCGGCGACCACCGGATCAGATTCGTCCGCCATGCTCTGCAAATCCGCCAGGAATGCCCGGTTCCCGCTATTGCCCATGGCGATGGCCACATTCCGCCTGAGTCCTGAGTATTTCGCCCGTTTTACCGGCGATCCGCGAAATGTGTGACGATAAGTCTCTTCGTCCATACTGGCCAGCCAGCTCAGGTCAGGATGATAAAGCCGCTCCTGCGGCTGAAACTCCGGCAGGGAAGTTGGCGGGGCATTGCCGGCCTTATTGTTCCACGGACAAACATCCTGGCAGATATCGCAGCCGAAAACGTGATGCCCAATGGCCGGCCGGAGTTCTTCGGCGATTGTGCCGCGCTTTTCAATGGTGAGATAGGCGATGCAGAGGCGCGCATCCAGCTTGCCCGGCGCCACAATGGCCTGCGTGGGGCAGGCGTCAATGCAGCGGGTGCAGCTTCCGCATCGGTCGGCGGCGGCGGTGTCCGCGGGAAGCTCAAGAGAAGTAAGAATCACGCCAAGAAACAGCCACGATCCCATTTTCTGATGGATGATGCAGGTGTTCTTGCCAATCCATCCGATTCCCGCGTGCCTGGCATAGACGCGTTCGAGGATTGGCCCGGTATCAACATAGCTGCGCGTTTCCACGGGCTGGCCTCGTTCCGCCACGGTCTGCTGAATCGCTGCCTCAACCTGCCGCAGACGCGGCAGCAGCGCGTCGTGATAATCCTTTGTTCCCCAGGCGTAGCGCGATATCCAGCCTCGCCCAGGATCGCTTACTTCAGTCGAATAAGGCTTGTCCGCGCTGTAATTCAGGGCACAAACCACCATCGACCGGACCCAGGGCGCCGCATTCGTGGCGGATGCACGGCGCAGCTCTCCCGTTTCCGTGCGCGACTCCAAATATTTCATCTCGCCGGCCCGGCCCGCGTCCACCCATTCGATGAAAGCTCCCAGTTCCGGCAGATCCTCGCGGCGCACCGGAGCGATTCCGGCGAGATCAAATCCGGCTTCGGCAGCCGCGCGTTTTGCGGCCTGGGCAATTTCCTCTGCAAATGGCATGTTCATGTATTATCCAGCATTCGGCGGATGGTTCCCTTTGCCAGGCTGGCACATAGCCGAACTGGTGTGCATTGACCGTCTCCTTGGTACTAAGGCCCACGTTGTTTCTCTCGGATGTGGCTTAAGTAAGAAATCAGCTTGCAGCCTATCCGCCGCAGGCATCATCCTAATTAATAAGTGAGCTGCTGTTTTTGGGTGTACGTGTGCCAATTCGGAGCTCAAAGGAGTTATGGGCCTGATGCTTTGTACCTTTTGCGGTACCGAGAACCGTCCGGAATACAAGTTTTGCGGAAGCTGCGGTGTGAGATTGGAGCGGCGCCAGATGGAACGAAGAACAGACAAGTCCGGCGTGAGCACAAAGTGTGAGAGTTGCGGAAACGTCAACGAACCGGGCATGAAGTTCTGCGGCATGTGCGGAACCCGGGTGGAACGCCGCATTGCGGAACGGCGCGGGGTATCGGATGAAGCACGCGCAGCGGCCATCGCCAATGCGCAACTGCCTTCGCCTGACGCTGCCGCGCGAAAAACCGCACGTGCTGCGGCTCCGGCGGTGGTGGAAGAAGCCGCGCCTGTTTCGCTTCCGCGCCGGGGCGAGCCGGCCATTTTTCGCGATGAGTCTGCACGAAAAGACGCCGACCGCAATGAATCGAGCAATGGCGGCCACATCAGCGGTCCGTCTTTTCTCGGCTTGAATGCGCAGCCGGGAAGCAATAATGACGTGGAGTATCTGCTGGAGGACGAGCCTTCAGGCGGCGGCCTGCGCAAGCTGATCCTGCTGTTGATCCTTGCCGCGATTGCCGGTCTGGTCTATGTGCAATGGCGTTCAAGCTTCAAGGCCAATCCCAAACCTGTTCCTACAAAAGTCGAGCCTTCCACGCCTGCTCCCGGGCCGCAAGGCAGTAATACAGCCCAGCCGCCGGCACCTCAAGGTGATCCTTACTCGGGCGCGGCCAAGACTGCCGCCGCGGGCGCCGCTGCCGTTACCGATGGCGCAGCCGCCGCGGATGCAAACGTTCCCAAAGCGCAGCCCACGTCCCTGGAAAGGCAAGATACGTCCACCAATCCAGCGGACGATACAGCCGACAAGAAACCGCCTTCTGACGAGGCGCTGCCCAACGCCGACAGCAAGTCGCTCGAAGAAGCCAAGATTCCCGACTACAAACCTAGCGCAGCTCTGGTACGGGCCCAACAATATATTCGCGGCACAGGCGTTCGTCAGAATTGTGAACAGGGCCTGCTCTATTTGAAGGCCGCCACGGACAAGAGCGATCCTGGTGCGGCCATTCAGATGGCGGCGCTTTATTCCAGCGGCCTGTGCGTGAAACAGGACCGGGTGATGGCTTATCGCTGGTTCAACTCAGCGCACGAACTCCAGCCGGCGAACATGTGGATCCAGAAAAACATGGACCAGCTCTGGGCGCAGATGTCTTCTCAGGAACGGCGACTGGCCGGTTACTAAATTCCCAGCTTCTTGACTTCCTCGTTGTAATACTTGCGATACAGAATGTCCCACTCCTGGGTGCCTTCCGCGATGGTGCGCTTCTGGCCCTCGATCTTTGCCCGCGCAGCCTGGTCGATCTTCTCTTCCGCGGCCAGCAGCTCTTCCAGAATCCGGCGCGCTTCCATGCGGATGGAATTGGGATCTTCGATGAACTCAACCTCGTCCAGCGTCGCCAGCGCGTCGGCCACGCTGTGGGCCAGCCTGTTCACTTTGTCGCGTGAAAGTCTCACAGCACCGCCTTATACTTGCGCACCAGTTCGCCTTTTACCTTCTTGAACATCTCCTGGTAGCTGGCGCCGGCGCGCTGCATTTCGTCCTGATACTGCTCCAGGATCAGCCGCACTTCATCGTTGATGCGGTCTTCCAGTTGCAGTTCTTCCAGCAGCGCGTTGTTCACCGCCACTGAAACCGCGGGGACGTTCTTGGTCTCAATGAACTCGCCTGCGATCAGTTTTTGGGTCACTTGACGGGCCAAATACCCGACATATTCTTTGGAAAGGAGCATGCTTTTTTAGACGGTATGTGCTTGAAAAGAATAGTGTAGCATACTGGCTCGTTGCGTACCCACCGAACGGGAAGCTCGTCGCGTGCCGGCGGCCCGCAACAAGAGACGCGCATGCTGTGCCGCTGCTTTGCGCTGAGAGCCTGGACGATGTGAAAGCAATATCTCGCTCAGCAATTGGCCATCCGGGTTGATGTTGTTCTAACCTATCCGCAGTGGATTGAAACATGTGTCGCAAAGCCATTGTCTTGTTCATGCTTCTGGCGCTTCTCGCTTCTCCGGCATCCGGTTTTGATACTTTCTGGCATTCTGAAGCCACCCGCAAGGTGGCAGAGTCATTCGGATTCAGTGAAGACGCGCGCAAGATCATGCAACTCGGCAATTTCTCCCCCGACTTCTTCGGACCGGTATCTGACTTTGCCGCCAGTAATCTTCAGGGCAAGGCCCTGGACTCCCTCAACCAGTTTGTGGCGAAAAACGGGCAAGACCGCGATGCCGCTATTTTTTTTCACTTCGATAATCTCAACGGTGAACTGGACCGCAATTCGAAATTTGACTCCCTCTTCAATCGCCTGCTGGCCAATACGCAGTCTGTGCTCGGAGCTTACATTCAACAAACCAAGGCTGATGAGCGCACGCGAAAAACAATGACGCTGATCGTGCTGGGAGCATCGCTCCATGCCGTCCAGGATTTCTATAGCCACTCTGACTGGGTCCATAACGATTTCAACAATACGTCGGTCAAACTCATTCAGCTCCCTTCAGGCGGCTATCGCGCGCCCACCTGGTTTGAATTTCGCCAACAGGCCGGCGATCCGGACAAGTGGCCCTTTCAGGTGAAAACAGGAATCTATCCTCCGGTTGCAGGTGCGTTGAACAGTCATACACACATGAATCATGACAACTCGCGCCTGATCTATAAAGAGTATGAAACTCAGGGCCAACCACTTCTCCCCCAGGCCAAGTACCACGATGCCGGTCCAGTGCCGGCCCACGAACAGGACGCCGCATCTGTCCTTGCCCACCAGCAATTGGCATTCAACACGGCCGTGGCGGCGAGCATTGAGTGGGTGAAGAAAGTGGAAGAGAACGGTGATGCTAAAGCGGCCATCGAGTCTGCCAAAAGCTGGCAACTGAAATTGAAAGACCCCAAGCTGGCAAGGGAACTTGAAGCCGGACAAATTACCCAGATGGCCCTTTCCTGCGCGGCGGGGAAGTGGGACGGTGAAGACCCGCCTGGCGATCGAGGTTTGCTGTGCCGGACTGTGGTTGATCAAACCATCACCCCGAGTTCCGCCACGAGCGCGGCAAAGATAGAATCCATCATTGCCGGACTGGCTGCCGGCGCCGCCTTTCCTTACGCGCTGAAATACACCGGAAAATTCTGGGAGATTCACCGCCAGTATCACCTCCTGGACCACCTGGCCACGGGGATCGGGGCCGGGCGGCATTACAGCCAGAAACAATAAAGATCTGGACCATGTCGGCTCGCATATGGAAACCAAATTAGCCGTCTTATCTTGACATCCATGAACCTCAAATATCCTGGCCAGCATCAATATCCGTGGCACAAAGGAAATTATTGGTCCCTTTCTCGATTCTTGACCTCGCATTTATCACGCAGGGCGCAACTCCGGCGGATGCGCTGCACCATTCGCTCGATCTGGCGCAACATGCCGAGCGTTGGGGCTACCGCCGCTTCTGGCTGGCCGAGCACCACAACATGGCTGGCATCGCCAGCGCGGCAACCTCTGTCGTCATCGGTTACGTGGCCGGCGGCACCAAAACTATCCGCGTTGGCGCAGGCGGCATCATGCTGCCCAACCATTCGCCCATTGTTATCGCAGAACAGTTCGGCACGCTTGAATCGCTCTATCCCGGGCGCATCGATCTCGGCCTAGGCCGCGCTCCGGGCACTGATCAGCGCACACTGCGGGCGCTTCGGCGCGATCCCGCCAGCGCTGACAGCTTTCCCCAGGACGTGCGTGAACTGCAGGCGTTCCTCGGCCCTGTTCGTCCGGGACAGACCGTGCAGGCAGTTCCCGGCGCCGGCCTTAACGTCCCCATCTGGATCCTTGGCTCAAGTCTCTTCGGCGCGCAACTGGCCGCCGAACTCGGGCTGCCTTATGCGTTCGCATCACATTTCGCCTCGGACGTGCTCATGATGGCGCTTCAGGCCTACCACACGGAGTTCAAACCTTCCGCGCAGCTTGACCGTCCGTATGCCATGGTGGGCGTAAACGTGATCGCCGCCGAGACCGACGCCGAAGCGCAGCGTCTTTTCACCTCCGCCCAGCAGGCTTTCACCAATGCTGTGCGCGGCACGCGACGCCAGCTCCCGCCTCCCATCGATGACATTGAGTCCTACTGGTCGCCCTTTGAGAAAGTGCAGGCGTCCGCCATGCTGGCCTGCTCGTTCGTGGGATCGCCGGAAACCGTCCGTCGCGGCCTCGAGCGCTTCATCGATCAGACCCGCGCCAACGAGTTGATGGTGGCGTCAGCTATCTATGACCATGCCGCCCGGCTGCGTTCGTATGAACTGCTTGCTGGGATCAGATAACCCGTTCAATATCTCCGCTCGCACGAGCAGATGGTCCGTTTCTTTCCTTTGTGTTCCTTCGTGGTAGAGTTCTTGGCTTTTCCGGTCACGCGCTCACCCGATTTTCTGACCATCCGTTCCTGGCCGTTCTCTGTGTCTCCGTGCCTCCGTGGTGAAAATTAGGTTCTAAGCCGCCACTGCCGCTGTCCGTCGCGCAGCCTTCCGCCACTCCACCAGCCCGGCAATGCACATCACTAGAAAGAACGCGTAGAGAACTGACGTCAGGTAGAGGTGTTTGTAAATATAAAGGCCGATGACTAGCTCGTCGCCCACGATCCAGAACCACCAGTTCTGTACGATCTTTTTTGACATCATGAATTGCGCGGTCAGAAAGAGCGCCACGGTCAGCCCGTCGGCAAAGGGGACGGTGCTGGGAGTAAAGCGCCTGAGCACCCAATAGAGAACAACGGTGGCTGCGCCGGCCATCGCCAGATACCCCACCACGTCAACGGTCGAAGCGGTGTTTACTTTCAGCTCAGTGTGCTGCAGGCCGCCGTGCAGCCAGTTCCACCAGCCATAAATCGAGATCGCAATATAGACAAACTGCAGGCCGGCGTCGGCAAACAGGCCGGACTTATAAAAAATGACGATGTAGAAAATGTTGTTGGTGATCCCGACGGGCCAGTTCCAGATGTTCTGTTTTACCAGCAGCCAGACGCAGAGCGCGCCGGCGATCGATCCCACAAGCTCCTGCCAGTTACGCGCAAGAAAGCCGGGGACCTCAGTCCAGATGGAATGCATTTTTCAGGCTACGGCTTGGCTTCGCCGGCCTTATAGATATAGCGGATGGAAGGCTTATAGAGCAGCAGGGCTGAGGCGCTGCCGCGGTTGACCTTGATGCAGTTGCGGTCATACCACTCGATAATGCCCTGCACCTCTTCGCCGTCTTTCATCACCACCACCACGGGCGTCTTGCCCTGGATCTGTTTCTGGTAATAGTAATTTTCGGCGTGGGTCTGCTCCGGAGGGCCATTGCGTCTTGGCCCGGATGGCATGCGGTCTGTCCGCTCCAGGCGGTCGCGGCGTTCTGAGACCGGTTCGGTGCGCGGCGCAGGCGAACTCAATGAGGGCCGGATCAATTTCCGGCTGACAAACTCTTCCTCTTGTGTGCGCTCGGGAGCCTGACGAGCGGCAGTCGAATCCAATCCATCCTTCATAGTTGTTCCGTCCCGCTAAATAAGCAAACGCCGCGCCGGCATGCGAAAGCCGACTCAGATGGCCGAGCTGAACCCGTGAAATGTGACCCAGGCATTCAGTGCGGATTAATCCTGTAACCGTACCACAGAGGGGTTCAGCTTTCAATTGCCTGAAAGGCCAATCACCGGGCCGGTTTTTTATCTTGTTGAAAATGCGCCTCTGTGCCGGACCATACTCTATCTTTCCAGCGCCAGGGCAAATGCATCCAGTGAGAGCGGCCGCAGGACGTTGCGGCGCATTCCGCTCTGCACCTGTCCTAATTGCTGCGTGGCCTGGGCGATCCAGGTGAAATCCACGGCTGCGGCCAGCGACTTCAACTCCGCCGCGATGTCGGTATTTCGCACCAGCTCAGGCGCGTTTGAGACCAGCGCTGTCAGGTCTTTGAGCAGGCTGTAAACGGCGCCCAGAAGGCGATCGGTTTTCTCCTTGCCCTCTCCGCCGGCGCGATAGGTTTCCGTGGTTTTGAACAGGTCTGTATGCTCGCCTGAGCGGATGGCCGTAACCAGCAGCGTGAGTGCGTCTTTGCGGGCTGCCATGTAATCTTCCAGGCTCAGGGTTCGGGCCCGCCCCACGGCGCCACCGCTCAGCCGCGCCACAAGCTGCCGCTGGCGCGCATTCCACTCCGGCCTGGATTTTTCCAAATATCCCTCGATTTCCGCTGTCGGCAGCGCGCTCAGGCTAAAGATTACGCAGCGTGAACGGATCGTGGGCAGCAATTCTCCGGGATTGCGGGCCAGCAGGAAGATCGTGGCGAAATCGGGCGGTTCTTCCAGGACTTTGAGCAGCGCATTGGCTGCTTCTTTCATGAATGCCGAATCCACAAATATAAACACGCGCCGCCGCGCTTCCTGGGGCTTGTATCGCGCGGTCTGGATCACCTGCCGGACCTGGTCCACCTTGATCATCATCTGCGGGGGATCGGGCGGCACCACCAGAACGTCAGGATGGGTCTGTACCAGGATGCGGGTTTCGCGCTTGTCGGTTTCGCGCAGCCCTTCGCGGGCCTCCACGGCCTCGGCAAACCGGCTGTCCAGATCTTCCGCCTGGCCAATTCGGGTACAGTTTGAGCAGACGCCGCAGAAATCCGGCAGACCGTCAGTCTCCAGCGGTTGCAGGCAATTCATGGCGCGCGCCACCATCAGCGCCAGGGTGTACTTTCCCGCGCCCTGCGGCCCGGCCAGGATCACGGCATGGGGAAACCGGTCGCGGGCCAGCATCTCGCGTAGTTGGCGTACGGTCTCAGAGTTCCCCTGGAAGTCAGAAAACGGCATGCAGTTCATTGTACGCACTCGCCCAGCGCGTTTGGCCAGAGATAGGTGTTGCGTCCCACTCTTCGCAAAGGCGCGAAGAGTGGGGCATCCATCGTGAACACTATCGTGAGCGCCCATCATGCTCGTTTCCGCGCTAGTCGAGGGTCACAATCCTGGTAATCGAAGTCACCAGATCGTCGCGGAGCTGCTTCACCGGCGCGTTCGCATCGCCTACGACCATGACCACCGCCATGGCCTTCGAATTGGCTCCGGTACCGATGCAGGTGATCGTCGCATTGGCGCCATTGCGGGTTCCCGTGACATCCAGATTGGTCTGTTTGATCTGGGCCAGATGCTGCGCACGGGCCGAGTCGTTGGCATAGCTCATGCAGGTCTTCCATGAAGTTGTGTGCACCTCAACCTTGCTCCAGTAGAAAGCCCACGCGCTGGCGATCGGAGGTGCGGCAAGTAGTCCTCCCATCAGGAGAGTTGCGGTGAGTATTAATTTTGACAATTTCATAGCCTGAAGTCCCTTCCTGAGGCTGTTTGGCAGTCCATATTGATACATGACGCAGCGGGAGGGGTCTTCCCTGATTGATTTCCTGAGTAAATTCGAAAAGGTGGGAGTTAGCAGATTGCCTGACCGGTCCATTCAACGGAACAGGCAGCGGTCGCTCCTGAGCTCCTTTAAGCGGCTTGCCTAGGCCAATCGAAGACGAAAACGCATTCCATATAACTAATTGAATATAAAGGACTTAACTTAATCTTGTTTTGTTTTAATATTTTTTTGACCGACGCTATATTTCCGGGACCTATTCCGACTCTACTACTACAGAAGCAGGCTCATCCGTCGACTGCTAAATAGGTGGATATGGACCCGGAAGCCATATCCACCTAGTAATTTTTGGGGACAAATTCACGCCCCCTTCTGCTCCCCGAATTTCATCCGCCACATTTCTCAAGAATCCGATTTCCGCCCTGGCAAACAATCTTTTAGGTTTTCTAACCGCCCTCTAATCGCTGCCTAAGAAACTGGGCGGATCATTGCGGCAAGGGAGTGCCCAGTCTCCATAACCTAATTGTGTGCAGAGGTTGTTGATGTCACCCTCCGAGGCTCCCCCAACGAGAGGTGTTTTGTGGTTATTGAATTGTTCCAACTGGCCTGGTCCGGGGTCTTCTCCTGCCGCCATAGAAAATGCACGCCGCTCATTACCTGCCGCAAGGGGCAGCAACGCTCCAACGTCGCGGCCATTACAGGCACTTATTTTGTTTGTCTCGGTTGCGGCAAAGAGTTTGCTTATGACTGGGACGCCATGCGCGTGATCGATCCAGAGCCCAGCCGGGCGAAAGTTCTGCTTGAAAAAGCAGCGCAGATGTACGCGGGCAAATAAACGCGGGCGCGGATCTTAGATCTTGCCGTCCGCCAGCCGCGCCAGTCCTGGCCTGGAATTTGACTGGCTTTTCGACGACGACTTTTGTGTCCAGGCTTTGCGGATGGAATCTGCCAGCGCGTCCGCGTCCACGTCTGGAGATGATGCGGCCGGCGTTGCGGCAGGGAAGTGAAGGACCCTCACCGTGGAGCGCCCATTCTGCGTTCGGTCATTTCTTGGCATGATGTTCCTGTGTGATTTAATCAGAAGAGTAAGATTCCCGTTCGAATTGTCGCCGGTCCGTCAGGCCGCCTCAGTATTGCCTCTGGTGGCCTGGTGCTCCTTAGTTGGTTCCGGGGCCGCCGTTTCCTTTTCCGATGATGACAGCTGCGTTCTGGCGCCGGCATTGAGTTCAAGCGTTCTGCGGACTGTATTTCCGCTCAATTTGAACCCTTCTCTTTTGAGCTGTAATGCGCGGGCTTTGATCCGCTCCGATGTCACCTTCATGGGCAAACTTCCTTTTATGAGTTGAAGAGGTTATTAATTTTTGAAGGATCAAAGACTAGCGACCTCTAGTTAGAAGCAGATGCGAAGAAAAGGATGCATAGGATTACGGCGGCCTTAGTACCAGGGCGGTCAAACACCTGATTGTTTGCGGCGCGTTACATGGCTACTCTGGCGTCCATGCAAGAACGCAATTTCTGTGTAGCGCTGCTCTTTGCGCTGTGTTTGTGCACGTCAATCAGCGCGCAAACCCCCGCCCCTTCTCCCACGCCTATCGATGAATTCAGTATCGTCGCTCTGCCCGATACGCAGTTCTACTCCTCACTGAATCCTCAGATCTTTGCCGCGCAGACGCAATGGATTGCCAATCACGTCCAGGACCAGAACATCAGGCTGGTGGTGGGCCTGGGAGATATCGTGGATTCCGGGGGCGAGTTGACGCAATGGCAAAACGCCGATACGGCGGTCCGCCTGCTCGACGGACAAGTGCCTTACATGATGGCCATCGGCAATCACGATTACGACCAGAACAATCCCGCGGGCCGCACGGCTTCAACCAAGAATTTCAATTTCTTCTTTGGTCCGGGCCGTTATGCCGGCGCGCCGTGGTACAAAGGCGGTTTCCCCGCCGGCAGCAATGAGAATTTTTATGGCGTGGTGAAGGTCAACGGACGCAACTATCTGATCATCGTGCTCGAATTTGCCGCGCGCGATTCAGCTCTGGCCTGGGCTGACGGCATCTTGAAAGCTAATCAGGACAAGGATGCGATCATCGTCACGCACATGTTCACCTATATGGACAACACGCGCATTTCCGGCTGCGACCTCAACAGCGCGGCCAGCTTCGGCGTGGGGCAAGACAATAACGGCGAAGACATGTGGTGGAAGCTGGTGCGCAAGTATCCCAACATTCATCTGGTCCTGAGCGGCCACGTCGTTCAGGGGGACGGCACAGGCCGCCGCATGGACCTGGGGCTAAACGGAAACCTGGTCAACCAGATTCTTTCCGACTATCAATCCGATCCGCTGGGCGGCGGCGGTTACCTCCGCATTATGCGGATCTCGCTTTCGCTCAATCGTGTGAGTGTTACTTCGTATTCCCCTTATCTTGACAGCTTCAAGACCGACGACCATAACCAGTTCATCCTGCCTTATCACAATCCTGGCATCTCAACCGCGCCGGGCACGCTCTCTGGCAAAGCCAAGAGCGCTATCGACTGCTCTCCAGCCGCCGGAGTCACCGTTGCTTACAGTGGCGGCTCGGCGGTGACGGACGCCAACGGCAACTTCAACATCCCTGCCAACGCGCGCAAATCGCTGGCGATCACGGCGGGCAAGACTGGCTGGCTGAGCGACGCCCGCACTGGAACTTCCACGCTCAACGCGGCCGCGGAGCCCAGCCCGACCAAGATTTTCATCTCCACCGCGGGCCAGGTCAGCGGACATGTATTGAACAGTCTTGGAACTCCGGTTAGCGGCGCGACGATCACTCTTACGGGCGGGAAGCTTCGTCTTAGCAAGACCGTTACCGCCGATGCGGCAGGCGCTTACAATTCGGGATGGATAGCCGTTGGCGCTTATACGGTCTCCGTCGCGGCGGCCGGCTATGCTGGCAGCAGCGCGTCTGCGGCAGTGAACACGGGGCTGGTCACGCCGCTGGATGTCACGTTGAAGTAATCTTGACAACGGGTCAGTTTGAAAAACTGCCCCACTAGCAGTATCAGCGTCCCGCGATTTCGCTTGCGAATTGCGTGCCTTTAGGCAGACGTCATCGCGCTGGCGATGAACCTGTCGACAAAACTGTACCGTTAAGAAATCTTTGGGAAAAATAGCCAAGAAGGGCGTAATTTGTCCGCCGGCGCTGCGTCTCTCTATTGGAGCTTTACTAAGAGAACATGCAGCTTCCATCGCGCGCGGAAGTTTCGGCCGGTAAATTTCGGGTTGCGCGTCGGGTTATTCTGGCAGGACTCGCCGCCTACCTTGCTCTATCGATTCTGGCGGGCATCCTCATCGCCGATGTGAGCCTGAAGCTTCCTCGTCTGCCTCTGCGCCATCAGCAGGCCATCGCTGCCGCTGTGCAGGAGAAATTCCATGCTGCATTGCAGGATGTCAGCATCAGCGCCTCTGATGGCGCGGTACTCAAGGGCTGGTATGTCCACCCGCGCCGCTACAACGGCAGCGCAGTAATTCTTCTGCATGGAATTACTGACAATCGCGAAGGCGTGGCGGGCTATGGCCAATTGCTGCTGGAACACGGCTATGCGGTCTTGCTTCCGGATGCCCGGCGGCACGGCGAGAGCGGCGGAGAACTGGCGACATATGGGCTAAAAGAAGCAGACGATATCCATCGCTGGGTCGCATGGGTTTATCAGCACGACCCGCCGCAATGCGTTTACGGTTTTGGCGAGTCCTACGGCGCGGCTCTGATGTTGCAAGCGCTTGCGTTCGACAACAGGTTTTGTGCCGTAGCGGTGGAGAGTCCGTTTTCCACAGCACGCGAGATGAGCTTTGAACGCGTATCCGGGCCGCTGCATCTCCAGCCGTGGTTCGGACGAACCCTGGGCCGTCCGGCCATCTGGTCGGCAGCTATCTATGCCTGGGTCCGCTATCGCATCGATCTCCTTCGGCCGAGCCCGCTGGATGCGGTGACGCGCTCTAAAGCGCCCGTGCTTTTGATCCATGGTGTAGACGACCGGAGCATTGCTCCGCGGCATTCTCAGTTGATTGCCAATGCCGCACCCGATCATGTTGAGCTCTGGCTGGTGCCTCATGCCGGCCATACCATGGCATGGGCTGCCGCGCACAGGGAGTTTGAATCGCGGCTGCTGGGATGGTTTGCGGCGCACCCCTCTCGGCTGCAACACCACGCGGCAAGGAATCTGACCCATCCGTTAGCAGATTCAGATGGGAATTCCCGATTTCGACATACTTCGTGAGGGCTTTCACCCCGAATGGTGGGAGTCAAGCGTAAAATTTACAATTTCAGAACACAAGAAAGCAGCAGAAATACGCGCCGTCTGCACATAGCGCTCTCCTGAGGGCAGGATTGGGAGGCTCCCATACGGCGTTCCATTTTGGGTTTGCACAATCCGTGGTGCAAATTTCGCCAGAAATTTACGAATTCCGAACGGGTTATAGTTTTCTAAGATTTCCATCAGCTCACGATAGTAATCTTGCGCCCTGTTTTTGCAGCCTGGATGCTAGCCCCCGGGCTGTTGCGCAAAGCAGGTTGCTGAAGACCCAACCAGCAGGAGCCTGCACCACCGGGTCGTTGCGCACCCTATTTGCAGTGGGTGTCAGACAGCCTGCTGGAACCATTCACCAGTACCTGGCCAAGTTTCAAAACATTCCAAAACGAGGTGGTACAAATGAATCTTGTTCTATCGAAGCGGAAATTCATTGCAAGTGCATGTCTACTGGCGGGCCTTCTGGCCTTCATGTCCATCGGCGCCAGCGCGCAGACCCTCGCGCCAAGCAAGCCCCCGGACTGGTCGCAATGGGGGTTGAATCCCCAGCACACGCTGTTTGATGGTGGCGTTGTAGGCCAGCCTCTGGGCCGGAATATCGTTAACCTGATTTACGATTTCAACATTGATGCCGAGAAAGCCGACCCGAATGCGACCGGCGATCTGCTGGTGCACTATCAGGTGCCCCTGGTCGATGGCAATGACGTTTTCATCGAGTCCAAGGATGGAACCTATAGCAACAGCACTTACAGCACGCAGAGATGGCACCAGAATAAATACAGCTGGCAGGGCGGAACCCTGGTCAAGCAATGGACCTTTGACACGGACTGGTTTGCCCCTGGGTCCTCGAGCCTCTTCTGGGAGCCGGTCTATCACGCGGCATTAGCCAATGGATTTCTTTATGATCCCGGCCAAGGCGGCACTATCTTCAAGATCAACAAGAGCACCGGAGCGGTGGTAAAGCGCATTAACCCGTTCGGTACCACGATTAATCCCAATACGTTTACGGCGTCGCCCATCAGTGCGGATTCGAGCGGAAACGTCTATTACAACGTGATCCAGGTCACGCAAAACAATCCAACAGGCTTTCTGAGCGACGACGTAGTCGGCTCCTGGTTGGTCAAGGTGACGCCCAGTGATGTGGTCAGCAAGGTCAGCTACAGCACGCTGCTCTCACAAGCGCAGATCAAGGGTGACGCGGTGCTTCCCGGGAACGGCCGTTGCAACGTATCATTTAGCCCCACGCAGCTTCCCTGGCCTCCTCAGGCTAATGCCAACCCGCAGACCACCCCCTGCGGAAGCCAGCGCGCGGCAATGAATATCGCGCCGGCTATCGCGCCTGACGGCACTATCTACACGGTCAGCAAGGCCCACATCGTGACCCGTTACAACTATCTGATCGCCGTCAATTCCAACTTGACCGGCAAGTGGGCGGCTTCCATGCGCAACCGGCTGAACGATGGGTGCGGCGTGAGCTTCCCCATCGGCAATCCGGGCGGCGCCGGCGCCAACGGCGGCTGCGCTGCTGGCGCGACCTTCGGCGTTGACCCGGCCACCAATGAACCTCCGCCGGCCCGCGTGCTGGATGATTCTTCATCCACGCCCACGGTTGCGCCGGACGGCAGCATCTTCTACGGCGCCTACAGCCGTTACAACTGGGCCCAGGGTCACATGATGCATTTCAGCGCCAATGGTGACTTCCTGAATGCCTACACCTTCGGCTGGGACAACACCCCTGCCATCTATCCGCACGGCGGGACCTATTCAGTTGTCTTCAAGAACAACCATTACGGCGGGGCGGGATTCGGCGATTATTGCGACGATCCGAACTGGTGCCCGGACCGTTCCAATCCCATCGCCTCATCCCTGGGACCGGAACAGTACTTTGTGACCCAGTTTGATCCCAACCTCAACATTGAGTGGAGCTTCCAGAACACCAACCACCAGAGCTGCACGCGCAATCCGGACGGGACCGTAAGCTGCCAGACCACCAATCCGAACGGTTTTGAATGGTGCGTGAATGCGGCCGTGGTGGATGCAAACGGCGTGGTCTATGCCAACAGTGAAGACGGCAACCTCTACGCCATTGGCCAGGGAGGCACGCTCATTCAAAACATCTTCCAGCAGCTTGCCATTGGCGCGGCTTACACTCCCGCGTCCATGGACAACAGCGGAAGAATCTATTCGCAGAACGATGGGCACCTTTTTGTCGTAGGGAAATAGCCCATCTTTATTTCGCGGAGCTGCTGAGCTTCCCGCGTTCATCCTGAACTTGAGGCCCGCTTCGGCGGGCCTCTTTTCGTTTCCTTACTGGCAGCCGGTGAAGACGGTCGGGCCCACGGTGGTGCTCGCACCAGGGTGCAGCGTGTTGGCGAATAGCTGATTGCTGGGCGGATTGCAGTCCGGCTTCTCATTTAGCAGCTCTGAGTTGTCGCAGGATGGCGGACAGGTGCTCTGTTTTTGTACTTAACCCTAAAAACAATCGCGGGACGAGATGATTTCTCTCTCAGGAGGTTTTCTGTTGTGAGAGAGGTTTGCCTGAAAACAAGCGCTCCTCCACAATGCCAACAATTTTTTTATGCACTTCGGGGATGGGGTCGGCTGCCTCTACCGGGACCACGCGTTGCGGGGCGCGCTTGGCGATTGTCATATATGCTGCCAGCACGCGGTTATAGAAGGCGCGGTTTTCTTTCTCAAAGCGGTTCTCGTCTTCCGCCATCGTCTTGGAGTGCTCCACGTTTCTGCGGCGGGCGCGCGCAACCGTGCGCGCTACATCAGAAACCATCAGGATAGTCAAATCGGGCTGGAGATCGCGGCAAAGCGCCTTGTGCAATTTCAGCACGAGCTCACTGCCAAGCTCGCGGCCGCCTCCCTGGTACGCCTCACTGGAGTCGGTAAAGCGGTCGCACAAGACCCATTGACCACGTTCAAGGGCGGGCAGAATTTGCTCGTCAATGTGCTGTGCGCGGTCGGCGAACATCAAGCCCAGTTCGGCGTGCGGTGACAAGCCTGCCGTGCGCGAGCTGAGGAGAACTGTCCGCAGCTTTTCTCCCAGCGCGGTCCCGCCCGGTTCGCGCGTGGTGATCACCTCAATGCCGCGCCCGCGCAGGTACGTGGCCAGGTTCTCCAGTTGCGTGGATTTCCCCACGCCGTCCAGGCCTTCAAAAGTGATGAATTTGCCGCGCTGTCTGAGAGGCACGATAGTGATTAAATCATAAACCAGCGAGACAGCGACGCCGCTTTGCGGCAAAATAAAGGAGGAATAAAGTGCTGTGGAGGAATCGATGCGACTTGGCGACGACATTGACGATCATTGTTCGCGCTGCAAACGCACCACAGACCACTCCGTGGTCTCCATGATGGGTGAAGAGGTGCTGAGAACGCGCTGCCGCACCTGCGGCAACGAGCATAAATACCGGCAGAACAAAAGCCGCAACAAAGAGATGACGGCCAAAGAGGCGTTCGATAAAGTTCTGGCCAGCGTTACCGGCGCGCAGCCGGAAGCATCAACTACCGCCAAAAAGAAAAAGAAATAAAACCACAAAGGACACGAAGGAACGCAAAGAGATTGCCAGAATTGCCAACATTGACAAAAATCGCCAAAATTGAAAACCAAACAGCCGCGCTCAGGATGAGAGATTGAAAAATAATGGTTCTAATCCTTAGTGTTCCTTTGTGTCCCTTGCGTGGTTAAAGGCTGAGCTTGCCTTCCCACCGGCTGTTCCTTAATCTTGGTGCGCTCCAGAGGGAGAAGAATCACCCATGCCAAAATTCTTTCAACAGATAGCTTTGTTCGTTTTATTCATTTCGGCGATCGCAAGTCCTGCTCAGAAACGCCAGCCCCAACCGTCCGCCGCCGCTCCAACCGCTCCGCCGCAGCCCATCAAGCTGATGGTGGATGCCACGCACGCTCCGGAAAAGATCCTGCATGCGCAGATGGAAATTCCCGTGGCTGCGGGCGCAGTCAGGCTGGTTTTCCCCAAATGGATTCCGGGCGAGCATGGTCCAACCGGCCCCATCACCGATGTTACTGGGCTGCAATTTTTCGCCAATGGAAAAAGACTTACCTGGCGGCGCGATCTGGATGAG
>DASSXL010000063.1:0-86028 GCA_035703825.1 Candidatus Angelobacter sp. | reverse complement strand
GATCACTGAAGGCTCTAACTCGCACACATTCGTTTACGACAACTTTGGCCGGATCACATCGGACAGCCAGTTGATTGACACAAAGACCTATCTGATTTCATACGCTTACAACCTGGCCAGCCAGATTACTTCCATTACATATCCCTCAACAACCCGCGTGGTCGTGCAAAATTACGACGCCATCGGACGCGTCTGCGCCATTGGCGCGTCTGGCAGCACCTGTACCACGGGAACGCGTTACCTGAACAGCCCCACTTACAACGCTGCCGGTGAAGCTTTGTCCGTCACGTTTGGCAACAGCGTTCAGGGCGCATTCACTTACAATGACCACCTTCAGCTTTCCACCTTGCGATATTTCAAGAATTCCACTGAAATCCTGAATCTCGCATATGACTACACCAGCGGCGTCTCCGGCAACAACGGGCAGATTCAGAAGGTGCATTACTACACCACGCCCGGCGTGGAAGACCTGACAAAATCGGAGAATTTCACCTACGACCAAATGGGCCGCTTGAGCGCGGCCCAAACCGGTGTCGTCAACTCCACTTCGGGCGCCAAAACCTGGAGCCTGCAATGGACGTATGATCGCTTTGGCAACCGCCTCACGCAGAGCATGCTCGCCGGAGATCCCAGCTTTCCTGTTGGCCAGCCCACTTTGATGATTGATACGGCCACCAACCGGATCACCAACAGCGGCTATACTTATGACAATGCAGGCAACATGACGCACGATGCCAATGCCGCTTATGCCTATGACGGCGCGAATCGGTTGATCAATATCAACACCACGGGCGCGGTTTACAGCTATTTCGGCCCCCACCGCATCAAGAAGGTCCTGGCCGCCACGACCACCCGATACATCTATTCTGGTAGCAAGCCGATTGCGGAATATGTCAATGGCGCTAACGCCAACTCCCCAAGCACCGAATATATTTACGCCGGCTCGCAATTGCTCGTCACGGTTTCCGGAAGCACCACCACATACCACCATCCCGATCATCTCTCCAACCGCACGGAAACCAACTCCTTGGGAACCCGGATACGCACCTTTGGGCAACTTCCTTTTGGAGAGACGTGGTACGAAACAGGAACCGCCGACAAGTGGAAATTCACCAACTATGAGCGCGACTCGGGAACCGGAGAAACGGGACTCGATTATGCCAATTTCCGGTACTACTCATCCGCGCAAGGCAGATTCATGAGCCCTGATCGTCTCGCGGGGAATCTTCGTGCTCCCCAGTCGAGAAACCGCTATTCCTACGCTTTAAACAATCCGGTAAACCTCCTTGATCCGACGGGCCTGGAGGTACAGTGTACTCGATGGGAGCACAGCGATGACGGCGGAGAAACATGGTTTCCCACAACTGACTGGGATTGTGAAGACTTAGGATTTGGGGGCCACGGCGGTGATAATGGCGGGAGCGCTGGAGGTGGGGGCGGAGGTGGGAGCGGGAACAGCACCGGTACCAAGCCTAATGTCAATTTGAAGGCGCTAGCGGACTGTTTAGCGAGCATTTTCGGTGTTTCAATGACTAATTTCACTCCTTCCCAAGAGAAGTCCGCAGGAGCAAAGGAAGATGTTGATGGATCGTTCTCCGGAATAGGACTCGACGTCAACCTTATGAATCCGGGGATCTTCGCGGGCCTTCCCTTCGTCCTGAGTGAGATCCCTGTTGTAAACTCTGTGGGAAATTATAGTTTCACCGAGATCACGAGGATGGCCAAGGATCAAGGTGTAATCCCACAAGGCTCTGTCGGAGTCGCCAATGGTTTCACCGACAAGAGCCGTCCGTATGTCAACTATACGGCTTCAGGCGATTTAGATCCTCAGGATATAGTAGAAACCCAGATTTTTGAATTGGGTAACTCTCTTTCTGCTATCACTGGAAAAAACCCAAATCCTACGGATGAAACAGATGCTAATAAGCTGCTAGACTGCTATAAAAATGGGGGCCCGGACAAGAAATAAAGTGCGGCGTATTATACGTGATAGCGCTGAGAAAGGAACTCCACTGTGCTTAAGCTCCGAAATGCGATGCTCGGCATACTCATGATCCTACCAGCCCGCGAATGTTTGTCCACGGCAATTATGCCGCCAATGCTGCAGCAGACTCCTGTGGGCGAAGTCCAGCCCGGCACTGGCAAACAAAATGTGCACGATAAATTGAAGTCGGTCTGGGCTGGCAATGGAAGGGCTTCAGACGGGACTTTTCTTGAGTTGAACTCCTACGCGACGTCGGACGGAACACGAGTAAGTATAAGTCGAGCAACATTTAGCTCGCCGTCGGCGGCTCAAAAGGAATTAAATCTCTGGGGCAAGCAAGCCACTAAAATCATAGAGCAGGGGGTTACGAAAAATTCTTCCGGCCAGGCGATTGGCGTGAGATTACGGGGTATATTCCCCCCCACTAAGCCTCACGAGGAAAATAACGGCATATTGTGGACGGAGGGAAAGAAGTTTTTCTGGGTTTCCTCTCCATCATTGGAATTGGCACTTCAAGTGGAAAAGGAGTTCCCCTGCCACTAGTTTCAAAGGCTCGAATCGTTTAGCTCGTGGGAGGGATTTGTGCACCGTCGTTCAACCATAGTAGTTGTGACATGCTCGATGATCCTTTTGCTTGGCGCTTTTGCGTGGATATGGGTGCAGTGGCGGCTTAGAAATACCTTTGACTCTATACCCACACAATCCGCAGAAACTGCAATTTCGGGAGCGATGGCAAACATCGTCTTAGATCCCAGCGCTATGCCTGACGGTTCCAAGGATAGCGGAAGTAAGGCGTTGCTTGATGAATATCGCGACAACCCTGAGCTCCTCAAGCGCAAAGCAAAGCTTGTTACAACTTGGGTTAACGCTGTCTCATTGATCAAAGATCTATCCAACGAAATACCCCGGGGAACCGTTGTGAGCAGCGACTCCCTATCTGGGTTGGCGGCTCATCGTGCAGACGCTTGGGGGCATCCGTTCTGCCTGTTTTCTGACGGGCACGCTATAGCAGTAATGAGCGGGGGTGAGCACGCTACGCTCCAATGTGAACGGCTAGGAACAACCGCTCGAACTCTCGTGCATGGAAACTACACAAAGAGACTCATCAGAACTAAAGACGATATATATGCTGTTGTCCAACCTTTCGGGAAATCGGGGGCGAACCCGGGGACAGGCGGGACGTTTTCTAATATTTGACGGCCAATGGCCCGCTTAGCTCGTGTGGTTGCTGTTGATGTTTCCCAGCACCTTGCTCAGGCCCCTGGCCTTTCCAGAAGATTGCAGCTGCTGTCGTCGCAAGCAGCGACTGGGTTTCCTCCGCCCTCGCGATCTCTTTCTGCCCTCCGCGTGATTAAATAGCCTTTTATGAGATTTTCGTCCTTATTCAGCATTTGGATAATCCTCGTCGTCCCGCTGGGCCTCCGCGGCCAATCCGCGCCGCCCAATCCCTCGGCCACAATGCCACCCCGCATCTTTTTCTCCGATCTCGATAGCGGTCCCAACTCCGGCGGGCAGAAGAACCACGGCGTCTGGGTGACGATCTGGGGCAAAGGCTTTGGCGCGGCGCGGGGCTCTTCAACCGTCACCATCGGCGGAGGCGCGGCGGCGGAGTATCCCATATGGACTGACACCAAGGTCACGTTTCAACTTGGGCCGC
This sequence comes from Candidatus Angelobacter sp., assembly GCA_035703825.1. Classification (GTDB taxonomy): domain Bacteria; phylum Acidobacteriota; class Terriglobia; order Terriglobales; family Acidobacteriaceae; genus Angelobacter. Next base: position 82,387 of record DASSXL010000063.1, on the reverse strand, counting down.
GGGCCAACACGGGGCCCATCGTCGTAAACCTGAAAGCGAAGAATATCAAGAGCGCCAGCAATGGCCTGCCTTTCACGGTCCGCCGAGGCAAGATTTATTTTGTCGCCGTGAATGGCAGTGACCTGCGCAAAGGCAGCTTTGAAGCGCCGTGGAAGAGCATTCTCTACGCCAAGGATCGCATGTCCGCCGGGGACGTGACCTACATACGCGACGGCGTGGCGCAAACTTCTGAAGACGATTACGGCGCCTACATGAGCATGGATCGCAGTGGCGGCGGCAATTCCGGCAAGCCCGACGCGCCTAAAGCGCTGGTGGCGTATCCCGGCGCGCGCGTGACAATTGGCAGGGCGCACGGCCTGGAGTTTGGTATTCGCACGCCGAACATCCAGGCGCGCGAAGACTGGTGGGTCTTTTCGCAACTGCACATCATCGGCCGCCAGGCCATTGATATGGGCGGAACAGGCTGGAAGATTGTAGGCAATGAGATTGAATGTCCGGGCGGCGATGGCCAGGTGGGCTGCGTGGAGACCAGCCAAGCCAGCCACATCAGGTTCTATGGGAACGAAGTGCACAATGCCGGCGCGGGGCCGGCGGCCTCAAAGTTTTATCATGCGGTTTATTTCAGCACTGACTCCAACCACATTGACGTTGGCTGGAACCATATTCACGACAATATGACCTGCCGCGCGATTCAGTTTCATTCGTCGCCGCTGTGCCGGCCGGGCTGCGGCGGCAGCGACGAAAGCGGACGCAACCAGTTTGACCTGCACGTCCATGACAACCTGATTCACGGCGATAGCTGCAACGGAATTAATTTTGCCACGGTCGATCCCAGCAAAGGTCCGGTGGAGGCCTATAACAATGTGATCTACCACGTTGGCGTGGCCGATCCGAAAGACCAGGGCGGCGCGTTTTCCTGCATCTATATGGCGGGGATCACGAACCATGGCCACGCCGGTTCAGGCACGGTGGAAGTATTCAACAATACTTTGTACGACTGCGGCGCTAATCGCTCACGCAACGCGGATGGTTCACATGGCGCCTTCAGCGTGGGAGACGCTCCGGCGGGATTGACAATGCGGTTGCGCAACAACATTGTGTATCAGCTCCCGGGAGAGATTTATGTCGACGGCAGCAAGGAGCAGATTACCGGCGAAAAGAACCTGTGGTTCGGAGCAGGGGGCGGGCCACAGCAGACGCAAGGCAATATTGAGGCCGATCCTCAGTTCGTCGATCTAGGCAACTTTGATTTTCATCTGCGCGACGCCAGCCCCGCGCGTGATGCGGGCACGGCCGTGCTGCCAGCCAATCCCTCCGTGGGCCGCAGCGGCCGCGCAACGGATAGCCCACGCGCCACGGACAAAGATGGAGTGCCGCGTCCGCAGGGAAAAGCTTTTGACGTGGGCGCGTATGAGGCTGCGCGATAGAGATTGTTCTGGGCCGGTGCTACTCGGTGGCGTTGCCGGCGGCCAGGCGCAAAAGACCGCGAAACTTTTCTGTCTGCTCCTGGTCTTCTTTAGTGTCAAACAGGAATTCTATGCCGTAGTTATAACCGCGGCGATGGCGCACCAGGCCTCGCGCGCGCACCGGGCCGCTGGCAAATGGCGGCGTAAATTCAATGGAGACTTCGTCGCCGGTCTTTAGTTCCAGTCCGGCAAACACCAGGACCCCGCCTTCACTCATATCGTTTCCACGGCCGTCAGTGATCTTGGTCGTCCCGTCCTTGGAAAAGATGAGCCGTATCGGCAGATTGAGCCTGTAGCGCTGCCAGCGGCGGAATACCGCTCTTTCCGGAGAGAGTTTTCCACCTGGGACTGAACGTAAGCGCGCCTGCGTTGCCATGCACCGATGATAGCCGTAGAAATTCCAGAGTAGAAGGTTACCGAGGTATCAAGCGTTGCGATGTTGCTCTTGGAAAATACAGGCTTATCCCTTAGTAGGAATTTTCCGCGCTATTTCCGGCTGCTTCCAGCCGTCATGACAACAAAAGGCTGGTCGAAATGATCAGCGACCAGCGACCAGCCTTCATGAGAAAACATTTAGCAACCCGCCGCGCTAGCAGCGCACGATCTTTGGGCTCACGATTCCCTTGGTAGCATTGCGGGTATCCACCACCAGCTTCGCCTCGGCCACAATTTCCGCATAGTCATAGCTGGAATGGTCCGTAACAATCAGGACGCAATCGTACTGGCCCAGATTGTCCAGCGGCGTATTTTTCATCTCCAGGTTGTATTTGCGGCCCCGGCCAACGTACTCAAAGAACGGATCGTTATAACAAACCGTTGCGCCTTCTTTCTGCAGCAGCTCAATAATGGTGAGCGACGGCGACTCGCGCAGATCGTCAATGTCCTTCTTATAAGCCACGCCCAGTATCAGGATGTTCGCTCCATTCAGGCTTTTGCGCTGCTTGTTGAGCGCCGCCGCCGTCGAGGCCACCACATGATAGGGCATGCCCAGGTTGATTTCCCCGGCTAGTTCGATGAACCGCGTGTGGAAGTCGTACTCCTTGGCTTTCCACGAGAGATAAAAAGGATCAATGGGAATGCAGTGTCCGCCCAGTCCAGGTCCGGGATAAAACGGTTGGAAGCCAAATGGCTTGGTTGACGCCGCCGCAATCACTTCCCAAATGTCGATCCCCATGCGCAGGCTGAGCAGCTTCAGTTCATTCACCAGCGCAATGTTCACGCAGCGATAAATATTTTCCAGCAGCTTGGTCATCTCCGCCGCCGCCGGAGTTGAAACCGGAACAGTGCGATGAAAAATTGTGCCATACATCTTGCGGCCCAGCTCGGTCGCTGCCGGGTTCAGGCCTCCCACAACCTTCGGTATATCGCAGCGCGCCACCGTATCATTGCCCGGATCCTCGCGCTCCGGCGAAAACGCCACATAGAAAGTATTTTTCGCGTCGTCCGTTCCGCGCGCCGCTTTCAGCCCCAGCGGGTTCTTCTCCAGGATCGGGATCAGCAATTCTTCCGTCGTTCCCGGATAGGTTGTGCTCTCCAGCACCACCAACTGTCCTGCCCGCAGATGCGGAGTAATCGCTTCAGCCGTTGCGGCAATAAAACTCAAGTCCGGCTCATGGTGATCGTCCAGCGGCGTCGGCACGCAAATGATGATCGCGTCCATCTCGGCGATTCGTGAATAATCCGAGGTCGCGCTAAAGCCTTTGCTCGTTGCGGCCTGGATTTCCGTCTCCGGAATGCGCACAATGTACGATCCGCCGCGCCCCAGCACCTCAATCTTTTTTGCGTCAATGTCAAAGCCGGTAATGCGGAAATCCTGTTCGCTAAAAAGCAGTACCAGCGGCAGCCCAACGTAGCCCAGGCCAATCACGCCAATGCGCGCTGTGCGGTTTTCCAGCTTGGTGGTCAGAGAATCAGTGGTCTTAGAATCAGACGGAGCGGAAATGTATTCCAATGTGCTCATAATGCCTTAAATAAGGGCATTTTGGCTGCCAAATTCCCGCACTGATGGAAATACAGTCTTGTCCGCTAAACGCTTTGCCTTCTTACCGATATCCCAATCTCAACTGCTCCCGGTCAGCACCTGCTGTGTACAGAAATGCAAAGTTTTGCATACGATTTCCGAAAACTATTGCGACCTTTCATCGCATCTTCAAGCCTGTGAGCCCGCCCCGTTTGTGCTCAACCGCTATTCCTTATTAGTCTTGTTGCTGTCGACAAAATGAACTCAGCCCAAACCCAACCTGCTCCGGAGTCGCCTTCCGCCACGGTCCGCCGCGTGCCCCGCTGGACAGCAAAACGCACGATATTCCTGGTCCTGCTTATTGCCGTTCTCTTGTTTGCCCGATTCGCTGGCAGCATGCTGGTGCGTGACCGTCCGGAAAAGTCTGACGTGATCGTGGTCCTGGCCGGTGACAGCCAGGACGAACGCTATCGCCGCGGCATGGAGTTGCTGCGCGCCGGTTACGGCCGCCATCTGTTCCTTGACGCATCCTCTGACTCGCGATATTTCGGCCACACTCCCGCCGAATATGCTGAAGCCTTCGTCCGGCAGGACGCCAAAGAGATGGCCTCGCAGGTCAGCGTCTGCGCGTTTGAACTGGATTCCACTCTCACTGAGACGGGCTATGTCGGCAAATGCCTTGAGCCGTTCCATCCTGCCGCCGTCTTGCTCGTTACCAGTGACTGGCACACCATGCGCGCCCGATCCATCTTTGTGCACCACTTGCCGCAATATCATTGGTCGGTGGCCGCCGCTAAAGATCCTCGACTCTTTGGAACAAGCTGGTGGCGTCGCCGCGAGTGGGCCAAGATTACATTCAATGAATGGCTGAAAGTAGTTTGGTGGAATGCGGTAGACCGCTGGCGGTGAGCAATACAAAGCGCAGGCTTTGGCGAATCCGTTCCCTAACGATGAAATCGATTACTTCTCGCATGTCCGACCTTGCGCCCTGAATCGCCCGAAGATTAATATTCGGCGCAGGTGCCGCCGCTTCTCTTCGATCCGGCCAGGTTTTCTTGTGATATCTATCACAGCCTCTTCTCCGGCAGGAGATTATGTTTGTGAATGAGGTCAGCGTAAACGATGAAGAACACCGCCCGCACTCGCGACGCAGGGCGATCACCCGCAGCGGCAGCAATTCCGGCAGAGTGGCGGACCCGAAAAAGGGGCGAAGCGGAGTTCCACATGCACTCGGTCTCAAAGATTTACCAGATGGGTGAGGTGCAAGTGCATGCGCTGCGTTCCGTTGAGTTGGATCTTTATGCGGGTGAGTTTGTCGTTTTTCTGGGGCCTTCCGGCAGCGGCAAGTCGACCCTTCTCAACATCATGGGCGCTCTCGATACACCGACTTCAGGCGAGGTATTCTTTCGCGACCACAATCTTACCGCGGGTGACGACACGGCTCTGACCCGTTTTCGGCGTGAGCATGTTGGATTTGTTTTCCAGTTTTATAACCTCATTCCAAGCCTCACGGCGCTGGAAAACGTAGTATTGGTTACGGAGATCGCTGAGCGGCCCATGCCCGCGGAAGAGGCGCTGGACCGGGTTGGACTGGGCGACCGCATGCACCATTTCCCCGCACAGCTTTCAGGCGGAGAGCAGCAGCGCGTAGCCATTGCCCGCGCCATTGCCAAGAGCCCTGACGTGTTGCTGTGCGATGAGCCTACCGGCGCGCTGGATTTTTCTACCGGCAAGCTCGTTCTGGAGGTTCTGGAACACGTCAACCAGGAGCTGGGTACAACGGTCGCGGTGATTACGCACAATGCTTCTATCGCGGGAATGGCGGATCGTGTTGTGCGCATGCGCAGTGGCGAGATCGTGGAAATCCAGCACAACATGAAGAAGGTCAAGCCATCACAGTTGGAATGGTGATCGCCATGGCAACCTTACATCGCAAACTCTTTCGTGACCTGCTGCAACTGCGTGGGCAGGTCATTGCGGTGGCTTTGGTAGTGGCCTGCGGCGTGGCTTCTTACGTTTCCATGCGCAGCGTTTACGTCTCGTTGCTCAGCACGCAACAAAGTTACTACCGCGATTACCGCTTCGCTGACGTTTTTGCCCAGCTCAAACGCGCGCCTGACTCGCTGGCCGCGCGCCTGGAAAAGATCCCGGGCGTGGCCACTGTCCAGACCCGCGTCGTCATGGATGTGATCCTTGACGTGCCCGGGCTTGCCGAGCCGGCGGTTGGCCGTCTGGTCTCGATCCCCGGCCGCCGCACTCCCATACTGAATGATCTTTACCTGCGTCGCGGACGGTACATTGAGCCTGGGGCTGCCGATGAGGTCATTGCCAGCGAGGCATTTACTGTCGCCAATAAGCTGGACGTCGGCAGCTCAGTGCAGGCGGTAATGAACGGCCGCTGGAAGCGGCTCAGGATTGTCGGCATCGCCATCTCGCCGGAATACATTTATGAAATTCGCGGAGGCGGTTCTGTTTTCCCTGACAATCGGCGCTTTGGCGTCTTGTGGATGGATCATAAAGTTTTGGGCTACGCCTTCAACATGGATGGCGCGTTCAACGACGTTGCTCTGGCCACCGCTCCGGGCGCCAACCTCGACGATGTGATTGGCCGCGTTGATCAGTTGCTTGATAAGTATGGCGGCCTGGGTGCTTACTCCCGTGAAGACCAGCTTTCGCACAGCTTTATTTCCGATGAGATCGCCCAGAACCGCGTCAGCTCGAATATTATCCCGGCAATCTTCCTTGGCGTTGCGGCCCTGCTGGTCCACATTGTGCTTTCGCGTCTGGTAAAAACGCAGCGAATGCAGGTTGCCATTATCAAGGCATTCGGCTACTCCAATCTGGAAGTCGGCGTTCACTATCTTGAGCTGGCATTTATTTCTGTTTTAGGCGGGATTGCTCTCGGGACCGGCGTGGGCTGGTACTTTGGCGCCAAGTTGACGGCGGTCTATGCCGACTTCTACCGCTTTCCCGTCCTTCAGTTCAAAATCGGCCCCGTCATCATTATTCAGGCCGCGCTCATCACGCTTGCAGGCGCAACCCTGGGCGCCATCGACTCCGTGCGTACGGCCGTATCGCTGCCGCCTGCGGAAGCCATGCGTCCTGAGCCCCCGGCGCGTTATCGTCTGGGCTTACTGGAAAAGCTCCGCGTCTTCCGCGGACTCTCTCCGGCGGTGCGCATGATCATCCGCAACCTGGAACGCCGCCCGGTACGGGCCATGCTCTCCGTCTTCGCCATCTGCTGCTCGGTAGCCATCCTGGTCATTGACTTTGGCTTGTTTGATTCCATGAGCCGCATGATTGAGATCCAGTTCCGCAGCGTGCAGCGCGAAGATGTAATGGTCATCTTGAACGAACCTCGTGGCAGCGCCGTCCGGTTCGATCTGGAGGGTCTACCCGGCGTGATGGTTTCAGAACCCTTCCGTGCTGTTGCAGCGCGTCTGCGTTTTGAGCATCACACGCACCGTACGCTCATCCTGGGTCTGGAAAAAGAACATGAACTGCGCCGCGTGCTCGACATAAAACTGAACGATGTTCCCGTGCCGGAAAAAGGAATCCTGCTCACCTCAAAGCTCGCGGGCATTCTGGGAGTAAAACCCGGCCAGGTGATTACCGTGGAGGTGCTGGAAGGGAAGCGCCCTGTTCGGAAGTTGGTGGTTTCCGGCCTTGCCGATGAGATGCTGGGCCTCTCCGCTTACATGCAACGCGATGCGCTTAACCAACTCATGCAGGAAGGCAGCTCGATTTCCGGATCGTTCCTTCAGGTTGACGGCAAGAGAGAATCCGAACTTTATACGCTCTTGAAGCGCACGCCGGGCGTTGGTGCTGTGGCAATCCGGCAGGCCGCGCTCGATAGTTTTAATGAAACTATCAACCGCAGCCTGGCGCTCTCCCTGACTACACTGATTATTTTTGCTTCAATCATCGCAATCGGAATGATCTACAACGGAGCTCGCATTGCTCTTTCCGAGCGGGCCAATGAGCTGGCCAGCCTGCGGATTCTCGGGTTTACTCGGCGTGAAATTTCCGTTCTCCTGCTCGGCGAACAAGCCGCATTGACGCTCATGGCCATCCCTTTCGGGTTCCTGCTTGGGTATGCCGCCTGCGCGGTGCTGGCACGGAATCTGCAAACGGAGCTGTACCGCCTGCCGCTGTGGATCAAAGCGACCACGTATGCCTGGTCGTTCATCATTGTTGTCTCATCCGCTTTTCTCTCAGCGCTGCTGGTGAGGAGAAAATTGGACAGTTTGGATCTGGTCGCGGTCCTGAAATCGAGAGAGTAGCCGTCTTATGAAGAAAAACAAACGCGCGCTGATCCTGGTGGCTACAGTGGCCGGAATCGCTGTGCTCCTGGCGCTCGCCTTCAGACCTTCGGCACTGGATGTGGATGTTGCCACCGTCCGGCGCGGCCCCCTGCAGGAAACACTGGAGCAGGAAGGCAAGACCCGCATGCATGATAGCTTCGTGCTGGCCTCGCCGGTTGCCGGCAGATTGAAAAGAATAGAAATCCACGCTGGCGACCCGGTTAAAGCCGGTCAGATCGTTGCCACTATTGATCCTGTTCCTCTGGAGCCGCAGCAGCGCGCGGCGCTGGAAGCAAGGTTGCAGACGGCGAAAGAGCTCGAACGTGAAGCCGCGGCCAGAGTGCAACGTGCTGAGGCGGACAACTCGCAGGCCAGGTCTGATTTGGAGAGAGCTACCAAACTCGCCGCTCAGGGCGTGATCGCGCGGGAAGCCCTGGAAAAAGCGCAAACCGCTGACAAGACCGCCACCAAAGAGCTTGATGCTGCGCTTTTCAAGTCGAAAGCCGCGGCTTTCCAGGTGGAAGAAGCCAGAGCAGCCTTGCTGGCCGTGGCGCCGGACCCGGCAGCAATCAAGCCGGTTTATCTTCGGTCGCCCGTCCCTGGTCGCGTACTCCGGCTCATTGAACAAAGTGAGCGTGTAGTTAGCCAGGGCACGCCCGTGGTTTCTATCGGATATACGCCCCGACTTGAGATCGTCGCCGATTACCTGACCACCGACGCGGTGAAGATCAACTCAGGAATGCCCGCCTTGATTGAAGAATGGGGAGGCAGCAATCCTATCCCTGCGCGGGTTCGTCTCGTCGAGCCCGGGGCCTTCACCAAGATCTCCGCCCTCGGAGTTGAAGAGCAAAGGGTCAACGTGGTGCTGGATTTCGTTTCCGCTCATGAACAACTGGGCGATGCCTATCGCGTGGAAGTCCGCGTTATTACATGGCAGAGCCCGAGCGTCCTCAAGGTGCCACTCAGCGCCCTGTTTCGCCGTGGCGATGACTGGAACGTCTTCATCGCCGGGAAAGATCGCGCCAGCCGGCGCACCGTAAAGATCGGGCACCGTAGTGATCTGGAGGCCGAAGTCCTGGATGGACTGCGTGAAGGCGAGCAGGTCATCGTGCATCCAGGTAACGAACTCAGCGACGCAAGTCGCATCCGGATACGCCCGTCGGCGTCGAAATAACGCCTGGTCAGCTTGTCAGCCGGGTTCAGAGTACTCTATTGCTCTAAATGATCTTTAGTTCGAAGAGGAAGTAGATATGTTCGTATGTTTTCCACTTCTGCAGGGCAGTCGTGCGTGGGTGGCGGCTTCATCTGGATGATCGACCAGATCCCTGATTACGCCGCCGACCAGAAGCTAAAGCCCGACCCGAACCCCGCGGAAACGTGGGAATGAAGGACCAGGTAGCAGCGATCACCAAGGGTCTAGGCTGAAGCTGAGGTCCGAAGTGCCGATGATCGGATACGCTGCGAGGAGAGGTAGGACGGAATATCCCTCCCGTTCTTTTAAAAAGAACCTTAGAATCGCCACTCCTCCGCCTCCGCCCCCGACGGTGGGAAACCCCTGTTCCCTGTGTGAAAACATTTTCCTCTTTTTGCGGCTCCCGCTGCTTCCACAGATAGCCTTGATCCCATGAACCGCTTGCAGCATTCCATGGCAATTCAATTGTTTTCAGTCAGATAGAAGAAATCAGCCTCAATCCATCCCCTGTCCTTCCGGCCATGGCCTTCCGGCAGCTTTGGCTCTGAACATGCACATATTAGGTCAGATTAAGAAATCAAAAGTTGCGTTCGGCAGGACGGAGCAAGAATGAAACACACGGTAGAGCATAATTTCGACGTACCACCAGAGTCGGTCATTTTCGGCGTTTCGGACGCCATGAAAAAGGTCCAGCGTGACCTGGCTTCAGTTGCTTCGGCCGACGTGCCTGTGCTCATACAAGGACCCAGCGGCACTGGCAAAGAAATCATCGCCAAGCTGATCCATCGCGGGTCGGCGCTGGCTAAAGGGCCCTATGTAAAGGTCAATTGCCCCGCCATTCCGGACGCGTTGCTCGAAAGCGAGCTCTTCGGCTATGAGAAAGGCGCCTTCACCGGAGCATATACGTCCAAACCTGGCCTTATAGCGCTGGCCGATGGCGGCACGCTATTTCTCGATGAAATTGGCGAGCTCAGCCTGGGTCTGCAGTCCAAACTTCTTCAGGTATTGCAGGACGGAAAATTCAGCCGCATCGGCGCACAGGAAGATACGCGCTCTGAAGCGCGCGTGATCTGCGCCACCAATCGCGATCTGAAGCACGAAATCGCCGCTGGCTCTTTCCGTGAAGATCTTTTCTACCGCGTCAACGTGGTGAATATTACTCTGCCGTCGCTGCGCGAAAGAAGCGTCGACATTCCTGAGCTGGTGGAATACTTCCGCGAGCATTTCAATATGACGTACAACCGCAGGGCCATGCCCCTTTCGGCGTCGCTCATGCGTTTGTTGCAGGCCTATCACTGGCCGGGAAACATTCGCCAACTGGAAAACCTCATCAAGCGTTACGTGATTCTGGGCACTGAATCCAGCATCAGCGGCGATCTGGCTGATCCCGCGCCCACCAACCTTGACTATGACGTTCCCATGGAAGGCCCCGTCTCCTTGAAAAAGATCACCAACCAGGCCGTTCGGCGCCTGGAGCGGGAGATCATTCTCAAGGTCCTGCAGGCCCATCACTGGAACCGCCGCCGCGCCGCGGAAGCGCTCAAGATCAGCTATCGCGCTCTCCTTTACAAGATTCGCGATGCCGGCCTCTCGCCCAATCGCGCAACTGTCAGGAGTATGCCGTCGGAGAACGGCGTTCCAGCCCAGCATGACGATCTGGAGTCTGAATCAGCTTCGGGCCCTGTGCAAGAAATCATGCCCATCGCCAAGGTAAGCAATGCTTAAAATCGGCGGACAAAGAGTTCCCACCAAGACGCTGGTGCTGCTCCTGAGTGAGAGCCTGCTCATTATCCTCGGGCTCGCTCTGGCCACGGCAGTGCGTTTTGCTTCGTCGCGATGGGAATACCTCGGCGAAAACGCCGTTGCCCGCTTCATTGTTGTTGTGCTGATGTGCGAATTTGCCCTGTATTACAACGACCTCTATGACATTGAAGTCATGAAGTCGCGGGCGCGTCTGCTGATCGGTCTTTTGCAGGCCCTCGGCGTGGCGTGCATCGGTCTGGCGCTGCTTTATTACATTGCCCCCGGCGTGAGCCTGGGCCGTGGCATTGCTGCGCTGGCAGTGCCAACGATCATGACGTTTATCTTCGCTTGGCGCGTGCTGCTGGACTCCAAAGGCTTCTTCTTTCTTCGAAGCCCTGAGCGTGTATTGATCGTAGGCACCGGCGCAACCGGCATCTCTCTCACTCGCGAAATCTGCTCCCGCCCTGACCTGAACCTCAAGGTCCTCGGGTTTCTCGATGAAAAGGGAGAAAACATCGGCATGTCTCTAGTGAATCCTGGGATCATCGGCGGCCTGGGCGAACTGGAAGCCCTGGTGCGCGAAAAGAACATCGATCGCGTGGTGCTCTCGCTCAAGGAGCAGCGCGGTCGCATGCCGTATCGCGAGCTTCTGCGGCTCAAGTTTGCCGGCGTAACCGTTGAAGACGCGCATACGCTCTTCGAAAAAATCAGCGGCCGCATCGCGCTGGAGAAGCTCTCTCCCAGTTGGCTCATCTTTAACGATGGCTTCCGCAAGAGCCGGTTTCTGCTGGCGGCAAAACGCACCATTGATATTGTTGCCGCCCTGATAGCCATCACCCTCACGCTGCCCATCATGGTCCTGGTTGCGGCCGCGATCCTGATTGAAAGTGGCCGTCCGGTGCTCTTCCGCCAGAAGCGCGTCGGCCTGAACGGCACGCAGTTTGAAATCTTCAAGTTTCGTTCCATGCGCCAGGATGCGGAAAAGGGCGGCCCAAGCTGGGCCACCGATGGCGACAATCGCATTACCCGCGTCGGTGCCTTCATTCGCAAGTATCGACTGGACGAACTGCCGCAGTTTTTCAATATCCTGCACGGCCACATGAGCCTGGTCGGGCCCCGGCCGGAGCAGCCGTTTTTTTGCGAAAAACTGGAAGCCAGCCTCGATTTTTTTGCCCAGCGCCACACCGTGCGTCCGGGCATTACCGGCTGGGCCCAGATCAAGTATCAGTACGGTTCCACCGTGGAAGATGCGAAGAGGAAGCTAGAGCTTGACCTCTTCTATATCAAGCACCTGTCCATTTCATTGGACCTGGCCGTGATCTTTGAAACGGTCAAAGTCATTCTGTTGGGCAAGGGCGCCAAGTAGTGAACGGCAATTATTCCATCGTCTGCTAAAGGCAGGCGGTGGCGGAGAGTGGGAGTAAACACATGTTTTGGTACAAGAAATTGATAGTGAGTGCCGTAGCGATCTTCTGGATCGCCGGCGTTTGCAGCCTTGCGGCCCAGACGCAGGCAGCTAATTTGAAGTCCTCTGCCGTCGCGGCGGAAGACACCAGCAAGTCTGCCGATGCGAAGCCCCCGGAAGCGGTTCCACCCGGATACATTGTCGGCGACTCAGACGTTATTCGCGTGAATGTATGGAAAGAGCCGGAAGTTTCCCAGACCGTCGTGGTCCGGACAGACGGAAACATCTCATTGCCGCTGATCAATGAAGTGAAGGTGAGCGGAATGACCCCGCTGCAGATCCAGGACCTGGTTGCGGAAAAGCTCAAAGGCTTCCTTACCAATCCGCAGGTAACGGTCACGGTGATGGAAATCCGCAGCAAGCGCGCTTTTATCACCGGTGAAGTGGCAAGGCCCGGCACCTATTCGCTCAATGCGCAGACAACGGTCCTGCAATTGATTGCCCAGGCCGGCGGTTTCACGCCATTCGCCAAGAAGGACAGCATTGTGGTCCTGCGCACTGAGGATGGCAGGCAGTCGCGCCTCAAGTTCAAGTACAAGGAAGTGGTCCAGGGAAAAAATACGGAGCAGAACGTTGCTCTCCATCCAGGAGATACGGTGGTGGTGCCATGAACATAGATCAAATGAAACGAGCCATGCTCTCTCTGTCGCTTATCGCGCTTTTGTTTGCGTCCACGGCTGTGTTTGCGCAAAACACGGCGGACAGCTCCAATGGCACGCAGAACACGCCAAAGAGCGATCAGGAAAAGACGTCCGACGCAACCGAACAGAAGGAAGTGGTAGCCCAGGAACCGGCTCCCAGCGAGCCCTGGTATGCCAACAGCCAGGGTGCTTACACGGTCTCACTGGGGACGGGGCAACTGATAAGCCTGTATCCCCAGGTCCGCAATGATCAGACAATACCCAATGGCGAGTATGTGGAAGGACAGCAAGCTGTTTCGCTGAAAAGCAAAGACGCCAGGTATCAGGTGTTTTATGGTGTTTCAGCCTTCAGTACCTACACGAACAGTATTGGCGGCGTGGGCGTGGGCTCTGACCTGGTTTCGACTTCGGTCAACCCGTATCTGGCGTTATTCATGCCATTCCGGACCGGACGCTTCCTGTTGCAATACTCCACGGTCATCAATCCCAATGATACCCAGAGCGGCGGACCACAGGCGTATCACACCCTCACGTTCAGCGCGCTAGGGTCTCTCAGTCCGCGCTGGTACTGGACGGCCTCTACCAGCGGTAGCTACGGATCAGAATCTGCGCGTCTGCAGGGACCATTGAGTTTCCTGATCGTGCAGAGCACGCCCATCGCGGACACCACGTCGACGGCCGTATTGCTGCGCGCCAAGAACGCCGCTTTTTCAGAAAACAGTCTTGGTCTCGGTTGGCTCAAAAGCCGCCGCGATAGGATCATCCTTACTGCTTTCCACATTTATACGGGCATTGAAGGCGACTCCACCACTATTCCGCCATCGGTCGGTACGCATGCAAATGCCGTCGGGGGAAGGCTTGAGTACGTTCGCACTCTCACCCCTCGCATCGATCTCCGCAGTTACGGTCAGACGGAATCTGTGTTGAACGGCCCCACTTGCAATACTTATGGTGGCGGTGTTGGCATCGGTGTCCGCATGACGCATTCGGTTGAGTTGGATGTGCGTGGCGGTCCGCAATGGACAACTGCCACTTGCGGCGCTGCACAGTCAGCAAACTTCAGCGCCAGCCTGGTCAAGAATTTTGGACGCCAGGACAAGATTTATGCCAGCGTCAACCGCCAGTTCTCCACCCTCTCCGGATTGGGCGGTCATTGGGAAGATGACGCAACCGTAGGCTTTGTAAAGGGCTATCGCCGTTTGACCTTCACAACCGATGCCGGCTACCTGCGTGGTGATACCGTTACGACCGTTTTCCCGGGCTACCACGGTTACTTTGTTGCGCCGCGAGTCCGTTACAAGGTCATGAACACCATGGGCCTGACTGCAGGCTATCGTTCGTTCAACGGCCAGGGCGGCAACATCGTGAGTGGAAATCTCAGCTATGCAGTCGTCGGCATTGAGTGGTATCCGGCGCCGCTGCACTTCTGATAAAGCTCTAATAGAGGACCCATGAACCAGACAACACATAACGAAACTGCCAACCAGCTGATGGTCTTATGGAACACCGTGCGGCATTATCGCCGGTGGATCTTCCTCGGCACGGTCCTGTTTTCGCTTGCGGGATTCACCTTCGTTCTCCTGCTGCCGGACCGCTACAAGGCCACCACCACCATCCTGGTTGATCCGCAGAAGGTCTCGGAAAAATACGTAAGCCCGACCGTAAGCTCTGATCCGGGACAGCGCCTTAGCACTATCACGCAGCAGGTGCTGAGCGCCACGCGCTTGCAGCAGATTATCGACGACATGCAACTCTATCCTGAATTGCGCGGCAAGGTCTCCCGTGAAGAGCTCATCGAGCTGATGCGCAAGGACATCACGATTACCGTGAAGCAGGGCTCCTCCGCGGGGCTGAGCGCCTTCACCATTGAATATGAAGGCAGGCAGCGCCAGCAAGTGGCGCAGGTGGCCAACCAGCTTGCCGCCAGCTTCATTGAGTGGAACGTGAAGAGCCGCGAGCAGCAGGCCCAGGACACCACCGAGTTCCTGGCCGCGCAGCTCAAGGAAGCCAAGCAGAATCTGGAACAGCAGGAAGCCCGGTTGAGCGCGTTTAAGATGCGTCACCTGGGTGAAATGCCTGAACAGCAGCCGGCCAACATGCAGGCCCTTTCGCAGCTGCAGGGCCAGTTTCAGGCCAATACTGATGCCCTGAACCGCCTTGAAGTTGAGCGCACACTGCTCTCGCGCGGTTTGGAAAACGCCACCACCGGCACAGAAAAGACCGTTCCGGTACTTACCGAGCGCGGCCGGCTTGAAGCGGAACGGCGCCAGCTCAAGTCCCAGCTTCAGGACTTGCAGAACCGCTATACCAGCGCCCATCCTGAAGTTGTGGACGTGGCTGGACGATTGCAGCGCGTGGAAACCAGGCTGAAATCTTTGCCGCCTGATCCGCCCGTCGTGGCAGAAGCCCAGGACAGCACTGCGGTGACCGTGCGCCTTCAGATTCTCGATCGTGAAGCCAAACGGCTTACCGAAGACCAGAAGCGCATTACTGGCCAGATGGCCTCGTATCGCGCCAAGGTTGATGCCGTCCCCGTCCGCGAGCAGGAGATGGCCGAGCTGAACCGTAACTACAGCGTCTCCAAGGACCATTATCAGTCCCTGTTGGACAAGACTTTCTCCGCCGGCATGGCCGCCGATCTGGAAAAGAAGCAGCAAGCTGAGCACTTCACCATCCTTGATCTGGCCCAGGTGCCGGAAAAACCGTTCAAGCCCAAACGCGGTCTCATGCTGGTGGGGGCCTTTCTGGCCGCGCTGAGCATGTCTCTGGGCCTGGCATATCTCAAGGACATGCTGAATGGCACAGTCAAATTTGAGCGCGAACTGAAAGCAATGCTTCCCGCCAGTGTTCCGCTTCTGGCGGTGGTTCCTCAACTCCAGGCCGCGGACGACCGGCGAAGTGCAATTCGCTTCGCTGTGATTGCCGTTGCTATTTCACTGATTGGATTTGCCCTGGAAGCAGGTTTGTTTTTGAAACTGCATCCGATTTTGTAAGCAGAGTAAAAATGCGGCACGTATATGGCGACAAAAAGCGATTCTCCCGTAACGGCAAGGAACATTCGCGGTTGGAACTCTCATGAGCTCACTGAAAACACTCTATCGGCACTCGTCCCACTATCTGGGTGGGCGAGTCGCCGTCATGCTCCTGGGGTTCATTTCCTTTCCGGTGTTCACGCGCATCTTTTCTGTCGCTGAATATGGCGTCATCAACCTGATCACCAACACCGTCCTGCTGTTGACGGTGTTGTCCAAATTCGGTTTCCAACATTCCGTCCAGCGTTTCTACCCTGAAGGCAACGCTTCCGCCGAGTCCGACGCGCTTCGCCGCTACTACTCCACCTTGTTTTACGGTACAGCCCTCATGGCGCTGGCTTTGTCTCTGCTGTTCATCGCGTCACTGTTCTTTGGCGCCGGACGCCTGCTCGGCATCACCGCCGGCGGCACGCTGCTGCTGGCTTGCAGCCTGGTGATGATTCGTTCGCTTCGCTCCATGCAGATGAACCTGATGCAGATGGAAAACAAGACCAGGCTGTTCAACGGCATGGATATTCTCCAGAAGGCGCTGACCATCGGCGTGGTCTGCGGCCTGTTTTTCTTCTGGCAAAAAACGGTATTCGCATTCTTTCTCGGGCTGGTTGTGGTTGAGGGCCTGGTCCTGCTGCAATACCTGCCGGTGCTGGCCCGCCGCCAGTTGCTCTCCCCTGGCATGTTCGACGTCGGCTTTCTGCGTACCGCCGTGGCATTTTCCATGCCTCTAATGGCCGCGGAGATTTCCTGGGTCGTCCTCGATTCCGGCGACCGCTTCTTCATCCAGCACTATCTGGGGGCGCAGGCGCTTGGGTTTTACGCTGCGGCGTATGGAATCGCCATCTACCTGCAAGACGTGCTGATGCAGCCGCTGCAATTGGCCCTGTTTCCCATCTGCATGCGCGTCTGGAACACTGAGGGCAAAAAAGCCACGCAGGACTTTCTTTCCCGCAGCCTGGACCAGTTCATTCTCGTCGCCGTCGCGGTGGTTTGCGTCGCAATCGTAACTTCGCGCGACGTCATCGTGCTGCTGGCCTCCAGAAAATTTCAGGAAGCGCATACGTTGCTACCATTCCTGGTGATCGGACTGGTGCTCTCTGCCGTGACCATTTACTTCCGCCCCGGCCTGATGATCCACAAGCGCGCCTCCAAGATAGCTGTTGCCACGTTTTACGCCAGCATACTCAACATTGCGCTGAACGTGGTTTTGCTGCCGCGCATCGGCCTTGTCGGCGCGGCCATCGCCACCACAGTAAGCTACGGCGGCATCGTCCTCTTTCTTGCTTATCAGTCGTTGCGGGTACTACCGTATAAATTGGAACTTGCTTCCTTCGCCAGATATGCCGTTGTCGGTGGCGCTGCTGCCTGGCTGGCGGCCCAGTTACCCGTGGAAGCGCCGCTGCTCAGCGCTGTGGTGAAGGGAAGTCTGATCCTCGCTTTGTATACGGTAGTTCTATTCGCAATCGACAGGCGCGTCCGCGAGCTTCTTTCCAGCATCTGGACGGCCCTGATCGGCCAACGGGGCCATAAACCCGTATTAGAACCAATGCCCGCAGTTACGGAGAGGTCCTGAACCGTGCATTTTGGACTGGAACAATACGTACCCCTGGTGCTTTATCTCGGCGCGATCGCTGCGTTCCTGCTCTCGCTCTTCTGGCGGCCGCAAGTGGGTCTGTATTTTCTTGTTCCATTGTTTCCGTTGCAGACCATCCGCTATCGCATTCTGGATTTTCCACTGGGCAACAAGCTGATTGACATGCTGCTGCTCGGCGTCGTCCTGGGCGCGATCTTCAAAGGCAACTTCCGTTTTGTCCGCACGCCGATGAACAAGCTGCTCATCGTGTTTGGCGTCTTTTGTTATATCCAGCTCTGGCGCGGCGCATTCTTTCTCAACTCGGCAAAGCCTCTTTCCATCAGTGACCCACGGTTCTCCAACTGGAAGAACTACATGGTCATGTTCATTATCTTTGCCGTCGTGGTAAGTGTGATCAAGGAAGTGAAGCAGATCAAGGTCCTGGTGGTGCTGATGTGCCTCTCCACGCTGGCGGTGGACAAGGGCTTTTACGGCACCATGAGCGACCGCGACCTTTCACACTTTTCTTATGACGTGCGCGATGGCGGCGCGCTAGGTTATGCCGGCGTGAACGGCGTGGCCACGTTTGAAGCGGAGTTCATGCTGTTTCTTATGGGACTCAGCGCCTTGCAGAAGCGTAAGTCGATCAAGCTGGCGCTCTGGGGCCTGTTTGCCTTCAGCGGCTATTGCCTGCTGTTCTCGTATTCCCGCGAAGCTTACGTGGGAATCTTGGTCGGGCTGCTCTTCCTCGGTCTGGTACGGCAGCGATGGGTGCTGATTGCACTGGTTGCGTTCCTTTTGAGCTGGCAGAGTCTGGTTCCCACCTCGGTGCAGGAGCGCATCCTCATGACCTACGACAAGAGCGAGCAGCAGCTTGATACCTCGGCGCAAGACCGTGTTGCGCTGTGGGATGACGCGATGAACATGTTCCGGCAGAATCCCGTTCTCGGCGTTGGCTTTGACACGTATCAGTGGCAGCACCGAGTGGGCATCTATACGGACACCCACAATTATTTCTTGAAGGTGCTGGTGGAAACAGGCGTCCTGGGACTAATGTTCTTCCTTTTTATTCTGGCCAAAATGACGCGGCTGGGAGTAAAGCTGTACCGCAGCGCTCAGGACCCATTTCTTCAGTCGATCGGTCTGGGCTTTGCCCTTTTGATGGCCTGCGTGTTCGTCGTGAACTTCTTCGGCGACCGCTGGCTGTACGTGGAAGTGAATGGATTTCTTTGGGTCATGCTGGCGTGTGTTGTGCGCGGCCAGATGATCGAAAACGAACGGAAAGCTGAACCGGCAGCAAGCGCCGATGAAGTTCCGGCCGCGGCCTTGCCATGGGAGCGGGAAGAAGAACCGGCCCTGATTTAGAAAGATAAGGTGTGAAGGGATAACGCGACGCGCGTCGCAAAACGCCATGTGTGGAATATTTGGACAAATCGGCAGTTCACCCGCTGACGAAAAATGCGGTCTGGAACTCAACCACCGCGGTCCTGACGATGGCGGGCTGAAATATTTTGCCCTGTCGGAAGGCTCCGTCTGGGTGAGCTTGCAGCATCGCCGTCTCTCAATCATCGACCTCTCGTCCGCCGGCCATCAGCCCATGTGCAATGAAGATGAATCCATTTGGATTACCTTCAACGGCGAGATATACAACTTCCAGGATTTGCGCAGGGAACTGGTTGCCACCGGACACAACTTCCGTTCACACACTGATACGGAAGTGATTGTCCACGGCTACGAAGAGTGGGGACTTGATGTTGTAAAGAAGCTGCGCGGCATGTTTGCCTTTGCGCTCTGGGACCAGCGCCATCGTCGCATGTTGCTTGCCACCGATCATATGGGCAAGAAACCGCTCTTCTACTCCCATGACGGACGCAAGTTCGTCTTTGCTTCAGAGATCAAGGCCATTCTCCAGGCGGGTGTGCCTGCTGAACTCGATCCGGTGGCTTTGCATGACTATCTGACCTATTTGTACTTCCCATATCCTTCTACCGCCTTTAAGCATGTGCGCAAGATGGCGCCGGGTTCAGTTATGGAAATCCTGGTCGACTCAGATGGCGACCTGCGCGCGCGCGAGTGGAAATACTGGGACGCGGCCGAGACCGCCGGCGCTCCGTTACACATGTCTGAAGCCGACATGGTTGATCGTGCCCGCGAGCTGATGGAAGAATCCGTCAAGCTCCGCATGATCAGTGATGTGCCGCTGGGGCTCTTCCTGAGCGGCGGCCTGGACTCAAGCGCGATCACCGCCTTTGCTTCCAAGAACAATGCGGAGCGGGTGAAGACCTTCACCATCGGCTTTGAGAACAGCAAATTTTACGATGAGCAGCCCGTGGCCAAACTGGTTGCGGAGAAGTTCAATACTGACCATCACATCCTGCAAGCCGACGAAACCTGCGCCGCCTACATGACCAAGGTTGTGGGCCACTTTGATGAGCCGTTCGGCAATCCCACGGCAATTCTTGAATACATCATCACCAAACAGATGCGGAAGCACGTGACCGTGGCCATCTCCGGTGACGGCGGCGACGAGCTCTTTGGCGGCTACGTGCGCTACGCCGGCGCCGCGCTGGCGCGCAAGTACCGCCGCTTGCCCCAGTTCATCACCAAGGGCCTGGTTTCGCGTCTATCAGGATTCATGAATGACGCCACGGATGGCCGGCATGGGTTCCGCCGTGTGCGGGAATTTGCCCAATCGGCGTGGCAGGCTGAAGAGGACATGTACATCAACTGGGTCGGATATTTTTCCGGCCCCGAGAAACAGGAGCTCTACGCCCCTGATTTTGCAGCCTCCGTCGCCGGCCGTGACTCAGGAGACTTCCTCCGCCAATTCTTCCGCCGGGGCGAGAAGCTCGATCCGCTGAGCCGCCTGGGCTATGTGGACGCCGCATCTTTCCTCTGCTGCAATTGCCTGGAATATGCCGACCGCATGTCCATGGCCAACTCGCTTGAGGTCCGCGCTCCGTTCACTGACTACCGGCTTTTCGAATTTGCCATGCGGGTGCCACAGCGCATGAAGGTGCGCAACATGACCACCAAGTGGATCACGCGCGAGGCCATGCGCGGCATTCTGCCGCAGGAAGTGCTCACCAAAAAGAAAATGGGGTTCAATCCGCCGTTGCCGCAATGGATCAACGGCGAGCTGCGGCCGGTGATAAAAGAGTTCCTTTCGCCCACGGCGATTGAGCGCCGAGGCATCTTCCGCCCCGACGCGGTGCAAAAACTTCTGCGCGACCATGAAGAGAATCGCCGCGACAATGCTCTGAAGATCTGGGCCCTGTTGATGATTGAAGTGTGGCAGCGGATGTACTTTGACAAGCAGCCGGAAGAATCAGTTCTGGAGTCCGTGTTGGGCGAAGCCAGGCGAAAGCCGCTCGTTCAGGTCGGGCAGGCGGAGAAGCCGGAAGTGATTTGCATTCGGTAGGAGAACCGATGTTGGGGATTTTGTTGGCGCAATTCGGAGCGGTGGCAGGCATGGCCAGAATCGTATTCTGGCTGGCCGCGTTTTTGTTGCTTTACGTCTACGCCGGATATCCGTTGTTGCTGGCCGTGATTGGAATGTTTGTTCGCCGCCCTCGCCCTGAAGCCGGGTATACGCCGCGGATTTCTGTGTTGATTGCCGCTTATAACGAGGAAGAGGCCATCGAGCGCAAGCTCCGGCAAACCCTTGCCCTGGAATATCCCGCGGACAAAATTGAAGTATTGGTGCTGTCAGACTGCTCCACTGACCGTACGGATGAAATCGTGAAGGCGTTTCCTGACCGCCGCGTTCGCCTGGTCCGGATGCCGGAACGTCGCGGCAAAACCTACGCGCAGAATTACGGCATTAAACAGGCCACAGGCGAAGTCGTCATTTTCTCTGACGCCACAGCCATCTACCATCCGAAGGCACTTCTCTACCTTGCTTGTAACTATCAAGACGCCTCGGTCGGCGCCGTCAGCGGCCGCTACCAATATTTTGATCCCGGTGACCAATCCCCAACCGGACTGGGCAGCGTGGCTTTCTGGAACTACGAAAACATGATCAAGAAGCTGCAATCGCGCATCCGCACTATTACCGGCTGCTGCGGTTGCATATACTCGGTCCGCAAGATCGCGTACACGGAATTGCCGGCTGACATCATCAGTGATCTGGTGCAGCCTCTTCAGGCGATCAGAAAAGGCTACAGGGTGCTGTTTGAAGACCGCGCACTGGCTTATGAAGAAACAACCCAGTCCACCAGCGAAGAGTTTTCGATGCGCGTCCGTGTGGTGACTCGTGCCATGCGTGGGCTGCTTAGCGTTTCCGATCTTCTGCTGCCCTGGAAGTTTGCTTGGCCGGCGTTTCAATTGTGGTCGCATAAAGTCATGCGTTGGATGGTGCCGCTGTTCCTGATCGCGCTGTTTGCCGCCAACCTTGCCTTGCTGGATACGCCCTTTTACCGCGTAACGCTGGCGCTTCAACTCGCCTTTTATGCCGCGGCCCTCCTCAATATTCTTCTGCCTCTGCATCGCCAATGGAAGCCGCTGGGCATTCCGCTCTTCTTTTGCACGCTGAACGCCGCGGCGCTCGTCAGCATGGTGGAGATATGCCGCGGGCGAAAGTACGTCACCTGGCAGACTGTGAGGGCCCGCCGATGAAGATTGAGTTCCTTACTCAGGAAGATTCGCTGTACATCCTTCCGTTCTTTGAAGAGTTCCTCAAGAACTACGCGGGGGATTTTGAGGTCGCGCGA
Organism: Candidatus Angelobacter sp.; assembly: GCA_035703825.1. Taxonomy (GTDB): domain Bacteria; phylum Acidobacteriota; class Terriglobia; order Terriglobales; family Acidobacteriaceae; genus Angelobacter. The sequence goes on along the minus strand of DASSXL010000063.1, from coordinate 60,305 downwards.
ATCTCCTGCTGCCGCGCCATGGGGAAGCGATCCAGGCTGCAATTGCTCAAGGAACTCAAATGGCTTTATGGCGTAACCGGTCTGGGCAAGCTGTTTGCGCAAGCGGGAGCCGCTAAAATATTGTCCACGCTGCCGCGAAGCCGCGCTTCACAACGTTTCTATTCCATCGCGCAACTTGCCAAAGCGTACGGCATTCCTTATGAGCGTGTGGATAACCCGAACCTGCCGGAATTTACGGATGCCTTGCAGCAACGATCAGCGGAGCTCTTGATCTCAGTGGCGTGCCCTTACATCTTGAAGGAAAAGGTCCTGGGGATTCCGCCCCGCGGCTGCATCAACATACACCACGCGCCACTGCCCCGATATAAGGGTATGATGCCAACATTCTGGCAGCTTTACCACGGCGAGCCGCAACTGGGCGTGACCATCCATTACATGGCGGCCAAAGTAGATGAAGGCGACGCCCTGTTGCAGGAATCGCTGCAGGTGCAGCCGGGCGAGTCGCTGCACAACCTGATCCGCCGCAGCAAGCGCCATGGGGCGCACTGCATGGCAAGGGTGGTGCGCAGCCTGCAATCGAATGAAGCTGTGGCGGTGCAGATGGACCACGCGCAGGGAAGTTACTTTACCTTCCCTAAGCGCGAAGAGGCGCGGGAATTTCGCCGGCGAGGCCTGCGCGTAATTTGAAAGTGATGAACATGGTGCGACCATTTACCAGATCCGCGTTGCGCGCCCAGGGAAAGACATTATGGGCGAGCCTGCTGCGTGCATCGGGCATGCTGCATCTGGCCAGGAAATGGGTGCAGCAGAACGGCGCCATTGTGCTCACCTTTCACCGCATATTGACCGATTCTGAAGCGCAACAAACCGCTTCGCTCCCCGGAATGATTGTTCGCAGCAGCACATTCGCCGGGTTCCTCAAGTACGCGTCGCAGACTGCAGAATTCATAGATCTCTCGCGTGGTCCGGAATGGAAGCCCAACGGCAAACTGAAGCTGGCAGTTACCTTTGACGATGGCTGGTTTGACAATGCAACCGCGGCTTATCCTTCCGCCCGCCAGTTCCATGCGCCGATTGCAATTTTTATTGTGCCGGAGAAAACAGGGACCGCGTTGCCGTTCTGGCCAGAGCGTACCGCCGCTGCCCTGGATCGTCCGGCTGCGGATGGATCTGGGCTGGATGCCGTCTCTATTGAACGCGCGATTGAAGCTCTAAAAGAGCTGCCGGCAACAGAGCGCGAGCACCGCATAGGCCAGATGACGGCCGCGTCTGCTGCACGGCAGGCGGTCGCTTTAGTGGACCGGACAATGACCTGGCAACAGATCCATGAACTCCAATCCGGTGGCGTCACGTTTGGCTCGCACACCAGCACGCATGAGATCCTCACCACGATTTCCACGGACCAGGCGAGCAAAGAGATTTTTTCGTCACGCCGCCTTATCCAGGAGGAGCTGCGCGTCCCTTGCACTCTCTTTTCGTATCCCAACGGCGATTATTCCATGCAGGTGCGAGGACTGGTGGCCGCGGCCGGATACAAATTTGCTTTTCTAAACCAGGACCCCGGCGTCTGGACGCGCGATTGCGATCCGTTCCTTATTCCTCGCGTCAATGTTTGTGAGTACCACCTGGTGGATGCCAAAGGCGACTTCTCTCCGCTCATCTTTGACTACGCAGTGGTATGGAGCGCGGCCAAAGGTCTGTTGGCGCAAATGTGGAGGGCGCGCAGGCAGAGACGCGAGAATGGCCGAAAGGCCGGGACTACAGGATTCTGGAAGCAGCATGGCAAGAACCAACTGGAAAAACCATACTAACTAAGGAAGCGCAGTTCGAAGAGTCCCGTATTCGGGATCAGCGTTTGCCGTCTCTTTTCTCCAGCAGATGACGATAAAGGCTGATCAACCTTTCGATCATCGTCTGCGCGCTGAATTGAGTCTGGGCAGACGTGCGGCCGCTTTCTCCTATCTGCGCCGCGCGTCCCGGATTGCGCAGAAGGTCGAGCAGGCGTTCAGCCGCGGCAGCGTCATCCTCAATCGCGACCATGAAGCCATTTTCTCCTTCGCGGATGGCTTCAGGATTGCCTCCCACGCGCGTCACCACTGAGGGGACGCCGCAGGCCATAGCTTCCAGCAGGGCATTGCAGAAGCCTTCACTGCGTGAAAGCAGGCAGAAAGCGTCGCTCATCTTCAGCAATGGCACAGGATCGCCGACAAAACCCAGCAGCCTGACGTTCTTTTCCAGTCCCATGGAGCAGATCATCTTCTGCACTTCCTCTGAGTATTCGCGCTCATAGAGGCTGCCTGCAACCAGGAAGACCGCGTCCGGCAATTCGCGGCAGACCCGCTGCGCCGCGCGGACTAAAACGTCAATTCCCTTGACTCTGCGCACGTTGGCCACGCATGTGATGATGTGAGACGCTCCGGCCCAATCGGCGGTGGCGTATGGATTCGCAGCTCGATCCTCGGCGGCAATGTGCTTGAGGTCAACGCCGTTATACACCACTGAGATTTTTCCCGGATCAATTTGCTCGGCATCAATGCAAAACTTCTTTACTTCTTCAGAGACTGCAAGCACGCGGTCGGCAATCTGGTTCACCACGCGATAGGCAAGAGCATGCTTGGTCTTGCGCAGGATTCCCATGTCACGTCGAGAAGAGAGCAACAGGGCCCCGCTCAGTTTGGCGACGATGCCCCCCCAGAGATTTGAAGTCTCAAAATATGTCTGGACGATGTCCACGCGTTCATTGCGGATCAGCTTGCGCAGCGCAAAAGCCGCTTTCCATGCGTCCAGATGGTACACACGTTTCCAGGGAAAGATGTAGACAGGCACTTGAATGCTTTCTCGAATTTCCGGTTTGATGCGAAAGGTGGCGATGGAACAACGCACCAGTTCCGGCGGCATCAATTCCACTACCTTCAGCAGATTGGTCTCCCCGCCACCCAGTGCCATCAGGTGATCGATCAGGAAAAGCACGTGCGGGCGGGGCCCGCCAGGGCTGGCAATGAGCTCATTGCCAGCAGCTGCGGCGTCCAGTGGCGAAGAGTTTTGCGATGAGTTCCAAACCTGCGATGAAAAACGTTGCATACCATCCATGGGATTAACAGCTCCCCCGGGAGCCGCCGCGCGTTGCCATAAAAGAGTGCAATTGATGCACCAATAGACCGCTGGCCCGCAAGTCGGTTGCTTTCAACAAGGAGTGCGCTTTGTCTTTTGTTTTCAGTTGGTTATGGTGAGTCAGTACGTCTCGTGACCCACTCCCCACAGGGCCCATCATAGCTGAAAATTGGGATATTTATTTGCAAGCATTTGCATAGTAACCAAAAGTTTGCCTCATATGTGATTGATTTCTCAAGCCCTTCTTTGGCATCCATCGTGCACCCATACCAGCAGACTTCAAAAGCCTGCAATCCGTGGGGTTTCAGCACTTCCGGCTGTGCGCTGGAACCCGTGCAGTCGGATAAGGCAATGACGAACTCGATGGGTGTGAATGTCAACATGGTGAAAAAGTTTACCTATTTTATTCTTGGACTTTTCGTGATCCTTATCTTAGGGAGCGCTTTCTCTGGGGCCCTTGAATTCAACAACGTAATCTCTTCCGGTATCCAGCGGGTTGGTTCTTTTCCTGAATCAGGCTGGCTGGTCGTTCTTGGAGCGCTCTTGATCTCTGGCGCTACCTTTCTTCGCCGCAGACGCGCTGCCCGCAGCCGTTAAATTCTCTCAGGGGACAGCACGGTTGGTTCCTGCTTGTCCTTCAATAACAAAGCCCTCCGCCTGGAGGGCTTTGCTGTGTGCATCTCTGATGATTCCATCGAGACTAGTTTCCGTCTGCTCGCGCCGCCGCAGTATAACGATAGTAACTATTCTCCGGCTTTTCCTCTGCGGCGTTGAACACCACGCCCGCCATTTTGCGCGGGTCCACCTGCGCCAGCACCTTTGTCAGTGACTCACGGGCCGTCTTGCGGGCACGGGCAACGATCATCACGCTCTCACAAGGCGCGGCGATCAGTTCAAAGTCTGCGAGATTCAGGGCCGGGGGCGAGTCAACCAGCACCAGGCGGAAGGATTCAGCAGCCCATCCGATAAACTCTTTCCAGCGCGGGCCGGAGAACAGCTCTGACGGTGACGCTGTGGTCTCGCCGGCGGGCAAGACGTAAAGGCTGGGTATGTCAGTCCTCAGGACTGCGGATTGATATGAGCCATCCTTTTCCAGGATCTCAGCCAGCCCGGGCGAATCCGGATCGCCCGCCAGTATAGACAGGCCGCGGGTGCGCAAATCAGCATCCACAACAAGCACAGGCCAGTTTTCGATCTTGGCATAGCAAAGCGCGAGATTGAAGATAGTCAATGTCTTGCCTTCGCCCTGCGCGGAGCTGGTTACCACCATGGAGCGCGCGCCGGTCCGGTTCTGCTGCTTCACCAGCCGCGTACGCAGCGTGCGGTAAGCTTCCACCGCCGCCTGCATAGCCGGGTTGTATTGTGTCACCAGGAATGAACGTTCCTCATTGCGCGGCAAGCGGATACTGCGGCAATTTTCCAGCCTGCCCTCAGCAACCTGGGAGCCGACGTCATGCGACTCTTTCAGCGGTTGCAGCAGATGCTGGAAATTGATCTCGCCGGAATGCTGTGCCGGCGGGCCATTGCTCTCCATGCTCTGCTTAAGTGAGCCAACAAGCTCCTGGATGTCAACATTGGCGGTTGCCGGAACCGGATTGGTTTTACCAACGCTGCGAGTGTCGTTAAAAAATTTGCTCATGCCGTCATTTTCCCCGTCTGAAAATTCTTACTGCCTTTGATACTAAGAACCTGTCTGTGCCAGCCGGGCCATCGGCCCTCCATCGCTCTCAGTCTCTCCGGAAGAAGGCTGGACCAGGCCCATTTCTTCAGCGGCTTCAGCCACCACATCGCCGCCGAGTTTCTTGAGTTGACGCCGAAAACCAATGTTCAGCGCGTGGTCACAGATTGAGTTGATCAGCCGCGGCACTCCGTTGGTGAACCGATGGATTTCTTCCAGCGCCGGTGTCGTAAAAGGGCTTTCGCCGCGTAATCCGGCCACATGCAGCCGCTCCGCGATGTATGCCCTGGTTTCCATCAGGGTCAACGCACGCAATTTAGTCACAACGGAAACACGCTGCTTCAACGCCGCAAGTTCAGGCTTCATCAGCAACGGCAACAGTTCCGGCTGGCCGCAGAGAATGATCTGAAGCACGTTTACTGGATAATTATCGAGATTCATCAGCAACCGGACTTCTTCAATCAGTTCCGCGGGCATCAAATGCGCTTCATCGATGATGACCACCACCGCGCTGTTTTTCTTGTGCGAGTCCAGCAGCAGCTCATGCAACGCCCGCAGGCGCGCCGGCTTGGTAGGCGCAGACGCCTGGATCTCCAGCTCATCGAATAAGGCCTCAAACAGCTCATCCGCAGTGAGCGTTGGATTCACCACAAAAGCGGAACGCAGTGGACGCTCCCGCGTCGCCTCATGCGACAGGATGTGCTGCAGGCAATAGAGCAAGGTCGTCTTGCCGGTACCAATGGGCCCAATGGCGATCTGCAAGCCCTTGCGGCCCGCCACGCCCTCCACCATGGCGCGGAGCGTATTGCGATGCGGCTCCGCCAGGTGCAAAAAACGCGGATCGGGGGTCAGCCTGAATGGCTCTTGTTTCAAGCCGTAAAAATTCGAATACATTCTTTTCCTGTCCGGAATCTTGCGGTGTCGCAACAAGATGCCATCACTGTTATTGGCAACTCTGCTGCCAAACTACGTGAAGTAATACTATTTAGAATCAACAGGTTAGAGAGTAATCAGATAGGTAGTATGGAAGGTGCCAAATCCTGTATGCAGAACATTTCACATTTTTGACGCGGGATTTCCTAGCTGGGACGTGAGGCTCCGCTCAGCGACTACTGGCAGCCGTGGAAGGAACGGGAGATGCGTAACTAACCGCGTTGCAATTGGCGACCCAGAGCGCCAGACCGTCAACGCTCGACCTGACCTGTTCGCAAATCCAGCGCGTAAGCTCTCCATCGGCAAGATAGGGGTCGGCGATCGCAAGTGCTGGCAGCTTGCCAAAAAGACCGAGCAATGTGGTTCGTTCCAGGACCTCAGGGAACTCGCGGCGAAGGCAGTTCAGGTTCTCCTTGTCCATCGCGATCACCAGATCGGCATCCGCCAGCACCTCAGCCGTCGCCCTTCTGGATCGATGGCCCGAGATGTCCACGCCAAACGAATTACCGATGCGCTGAATCTTTTCCGGACAACTCCTGTCTTCTTGTCGATGGAAGCCGGCTGACTCGATTTCTACGCCGCTCAGTCGCTGCGCCGCGAGGCCAGCGGCCAACGGGCTGCGACAGATGTTTCCATAGCACAGAAAGACAATTTTGTGGGGACCGCCGGTGGCCGCCAGCCGCTGCAACAGCGCTCGATGGCGTCGCAATTGTCGCCGCTTTCCCTGCCAGTTCTGTAGCTTGCGATGAATTGGACGCAGCTGGTCGGCCATTATCAAAGCCAGTGCCCGCCGCGTAATTCCCAGGTCGCGCCAGTCGAAGTGGTCCCAGCTTTCGCGCCCGCTGAGAGGGCGCAGCAGTTCCAGAAAAGAGAATGACCTGGACCTGGTGTGCAATAAAGGGTCTTGCGGATCAGCCAGCAGATTGCTCTTGAGCCAGTCAAGATCGGTACGCAGGTCGCGAGTGTAATAGTGGACCCTGTATTGCGGCTGCGGCGCCGGCGGCCGGCCGCAGACGATTTGTAGCAGGCCCGCGGGGAAATCGACGCCTGAATCGATAGAGAGCGCCAGAGATCCCCACAGGCGAGGATTAATCTCCATGAGCCAGTACTGGCCGTTGGCGTCCATCTTGAATTCCACCATGGCCACGCCGTGCCATTTCAGAGCCGCCAGAAGTCTCTCCGCGTCACAAAGCATATTGGCTGGAGCAACAATGGAGCGACGATATGAGCTTGCCCCCCCGGAGAGTGGATACTCGTGGACCCGTTCATGTGCGAAATGCCAGACTTTTTTGCCGTGGTCAAAAAGCAATTCCACGCCAACGCCCCGGCCGGAAATATATTGCTGCTGCTGCACCGGAGTAACGGGAAGCCAGCGCCGCAGTTGTTCCTGGCGTTCCGCTTCATTCTTAACTACTGCAACAGCGAGCGTGCTCAATTCGCCGGCGATCGTTACTTTGCTGTGCGTGGGCTTAAGCACAACCGGGAATTGCTCCCCCTGACCGATTTCGGACATCGATGAAAACAGTGTGCTGCCAGGGACCGGGACGCCGAGATCACGCGCCAGCTTCAAGGTCTTTTCTTTATCCAGTGCGACATCAAGCGCGTCATTGCCGGGGATAACTGCTTTGCGGCGCAATGGGTCGTCTTCATCCAATTGCCGCAGCCCCAGAAGAGATGCCTCGGTGGCCGGTACGATCAGCGTATAGTTGCGCTTTTGGTCCTGCGCCCGCAGCCATGCGTGGAAGTCGTTAATTTTTTCCTGCGACGGTTGCCGCAACTTGCGCGCGGTGTAGTGCGAGTGGATGGCCAGGCAGTCTTTGGATTCAGCCGCCAGATCAACCTGCGCGCCGGCACGCCCCAGGCTTTGCAGGGTCTCCAGGGCCGCGCGGCTATGTCCGTCAAGAACCAGTACCGTCATTTCGTTCATGCTTCTGGCCGGTGCAGCCGCCACGCTGTTAGCGCCGCACTTTCTGCGCTGGGAATACGGGGCAGCCGGTGGAGATCAAAATTCTCCCGGCCATCCACCATGCCGCTTTCCGTGGTCACCGCCGCGCGATAGGCCTTCTTTACCACCTGATATGCGCGCTTGTCGTATGAACCGTTGGGATAGCAAAAAAATTCTACGGGACGTTGCAGCCGCTCCTCCAGGCAACGGCGGCTATCGAGCAATTCCAGTTCAATTTCCTGGTCACTCAGCGTGGTCAGGATCGGATGGCTCAGCGTATGCGATCCCACGGTGATGAGACGGGGATCGAGTGAAAGCAGGTCATCCCAATTCATTATGTCAAATGCCGCCTGCTGCATGGGAGTGGGCCGGAAGTCAGACGTGGCTTGCCGTACCAGCGTTTCACATTGCTGGCGCCTCGGCAGCCGCAGGGTCTTCATCCACTCCACGATTCCATCTACAGATGTGCCGGGCGCAAGAAGTTTCATGCGCATCTCAGCCAGGGCTGGAGCGGGCAGTGTTTGCAGGCGGCACCGCATTTCATGGTTCCAGAGCCACGAGCCTTCTTCAATCAGCGCCGGACAAACAAAAAAGGTCGCTGGCGCCTGCAATTCCCGCAGGATGGGATACACCACGGTGAGGTTGTTTCTGAGGCCGTCATCAAAGGTAAGCACGATTTCATTGGCTCTGGGACGGCCATCATTCGACAGACGATTCACCAGCGTTTCAAGCGAAACAACTTTGAAATTCCGGGCCAGGTAGCGCAACTGCTCTGCCAGGGTTTGCGCGCCTTCTGGTGGGACGCCGTGATACATCACGATGCGCCCAAAGGCCTGCCGCCTTGCGATGGCCGATGAGAGCCCGCAATGGAAAGAGATGGCGTGCCCAAACGACTTTAACTCAGTTGAAACTGACAAGACGCTTGCTCCGTCATGCCGCAGTCGCGGAAATCCACCAAAGGTAAGAGCAGGTCTTGTGCCGTTTGCTGCCGCCGGATGATGTTCGCTTGTGGCGCAAGCCATCGTCATTCTGATGACGTGTTTACAGCAAGTTAGGCGCGTACCCCCGCTGTTGTCCGATTGGACTAGCAGACCCTGCTGCCAACCAGATTGCCCACCCTGTGCAATCTTTTTCACTCTGCTCGGATTAATTCTGCAACTTGCACCGTAAGTGATTGCAATAACAGGCCATTTATCCGACTTCAAAGGCATGAGCCTTGCACTTAATCACGAGCGGCTACGCGTGTCTGTAGCTGACGGGAACGATTTTCAAAAAGAGGGAAGTTGAAGAACCAGGACTTCAAAACCGGGCGGATGACGCACATCCTGAGCGTCGACGTGGAAGACTATTTTCAGGTGGAGGCTTTTGCGGGCTCCGTGACCCGCGATTCATGGAACGAGTGGCCTTCTCGCGTCGTCGGCAACACGCAACGCGTGCTTGATCTGTTCGACGAGCACAACGCTAAAGCGACATTTTTCTTCGTGGGATGGGTGGCTGAGCACTTTCCAAACCTGGTGCGCGAGGTCCGCGCACGCGGACATGAGCTTGCCTGCCACAGTTATTGGCATCGGACCGTCTACAGCCTTTCGCCTGATGAGTTCCGCATGGACACTCGACGGGCAAAGAAGGTGATTGAAGACGCGGCAGGCGTAGAGGTCCGGGGGTATCGCGCGCCGAGCTGGTCCATCACCAAGTCTTGTCTTTGGGCGCTGGACATCCTGGCTGAAGAAGGTTTTATCTACGATTCGAGCATTTATCCCATCCATCACGATCTTTATGGCGTTCCCGGCGGAAAAAGGTTTCCATACACACACATATGCGAGAACGGATTGAAACTTCGCGAATTTCCTCCCGCCACGCTTCGTTTCGCGGGGGCAAACTTTCCTGTGGCCGGTGGGGGATATTTGCGCATTTTTCCTTCGGTCTTCACCGAGCATGCGTTCCGTACATTTGAGAAGTATTATGGTGAACGGGTCGTCGTTTACCTCCACCCGTGGGAACTTGACCCCGATCAGCCGCGCATTCATGGTCCGCTCAAGTCGCGCTTGCGTCATTACACCAACCTGGGCCGCATGCAAGACAAAGTGGCGGCCATTCTGAGCCGACACAGATTTCAACGGTTTAGTGATGTCGTTTCCGCCGAAGCCACGGAAAATCGAACCTCGATGAACGCACATGGCAAGGCGACGGAGGCGGAATTCGCTGAACATTTAGAGATCGCGGCGCAGGAAGGTAGAGGTACCCGTTGATGTGCCCGGCTGCCATCCATCACGCTGTGCTTGCCTATCACGAGGTTATGCCGGAGTCTGACTACGCGTATTGCGTGACTTCCGCCTCCTTTGCTGAGCATCTGGCGTTATTTGATTCAGTCTCGAAACACACTGTTCCTAAGCTTCCTATCCAAATCACTTTTGACGATGGTGAGCGCTCGCAATATCTGAATGCTGCGCCACTCCTGGCGGAACACGGAATTTCAGCCACATACTTCGTGACCCCGGGACTGATCGGCACGGCGGCAAAATTCCTGGGATGGGATGAGTTGAAGGCATTGCAAAACGCTGGACATTCCATCCAGTCGCACGGCTGGTCGCACAAATTCCTTACCTTTTGCTCTGACGCGGAACTCCGGCATGAGTTGGTGGCTTCAAAACAACTACTGGAGTACAAGCTGGGCGCTTCGGTCGAGGAAATCTCTGTTCCCGGCGGTCGATGGAACTGGCGAGTGATCAAAGCCTGCACCGATGCCGGATACCGGCGTGTCTACGTGTCTGATCCCTGGGTGGCGGAGAACATGTTTGGCATTCAGGTGATCGGACGGTTCATGGTGCGCCGCAGCACGACGGCTGCGGAACTGCACAAAATGGTCCAGCAAGACCGGTACGCGTTGGGGAAAATGCGCGTACGCTCGCAGATCAGGCAAGCCATAGTTGGGCTGGTGGGTGACGGTTTGTATCACCGCCTATGGTGCCGGCTGACCGGCTACAACGAGTTTGAAGCGGCCCGGCAGCAAGCCCCAATTCCTGAGAGAAAGATATGAGACGCGTGAAGGTACTACAACTGATCAGCAGTGGCGGCTATTACGGCGCGGAAAACATGCTGCTCAATCTTTGCGCGAGCCAGGAGCAGTCCGGTTGCGAGAACAGCCTGTTGATTTTCTATAACGTGCATGTGCCGAATGTGGAGTTTTATGAGCGCGCGCGCCGCCGTGGCCTGAGCGTGCGCATGGTGCATTGCAATGGCAGGGCAGACTGGCGCGCCGTGCATCAGATTGAAGAATACATTCAGGAAGATGCGGTTGACCTTGTCCACACGCATGGATACAAGGCGGACCTATATGGCTACCTGGCCGCCTGGCGCTGCCACAAGCCCGTGGTTGCAACCTGCCACAACTGGGTCGGCGGCACGGCGGCGCTGGGAATTTATAACCATCTGGACCGCATGGCGCTTAAGAAGTTCAACGCGCTGGCGGCGGTGTCAGAAAAGGTGGCGCAGCGCCTGCTCGCCTTTGGCGTGCCCGCTGAAAAAATCAAAACCATTGCAAACGGCATTGATGTAGCGGCCTTTGAGCGCGCCGAACCGGTTTCGCTGCTCAAGGTTGAAGGCGGCCCAGTGGTGGGCGTGGTCGCCAGGCTAGATCTGCAAAAGGGTTTTGAATATCTTCTGCTGGCGGCGCGCAAGCTGTGCACGGACACCCGAAATCTGAAAATTGTGATCGTGGGAGAAGGGCCGGACCGCAGCGCGATTGAAGATATGATCATGCAGTTTGGGCTGCAATCCAACGTGATACTTGCGGGTCAGCAATCCAATATGCCCGTGTTTTACGCCGCGATGGATATTTTTGTTCTGCCATCGCTCAATGAAGGGTTGCCCATGACGGTCCTTGAGGCAATGGCTGCTTCCAGGCCGGTCATCGCGACCAGGGTCGGCGCGATTCCCGGCGTGATTCAAGATGGCGAAAATGGATTGCTGGTGGATCCCAAGGATTCTGAAGGTTTGAGGAAGGCTATTGCAAGCCTGCTTGATGATCCTGAGCGGCGGCGGCGCATGGGCGATCAGGCGCATGCCTGGGTCAGCCGCAACTACACAGCGAAGGCGATGGCCCTCAAATATCGCGAGATGTACGACGATGTCCTGGGAAGGGCGGAGCCATCGGCGATATCCGCGCGCCAGATCGACCGTTCCAGCATTGACGCGAGGGGCGCGTGAGTCCGCTCGACCAGATCGGTCCAACTACAATCGTAGCGCAGCGGCTGTCTTCGGCGGTGGTCAGCATCTCGATCATCATTCCGGCATTGAACGAGGAGAGGATGATTGGGCGCTGCCTGGAATCGCTGGCGAAGCTCGCAACCTCGCGCGATCTCTTTGAAGTGATAGTGGTGGACAATGGCTCGCGCGATAGAACTCTTGAGATCGCGGAATCATTTCACGATCGGCTAAACGTTAAGGTTCTGCAAAAAACCAATGTCCGTATCTCGGCCCTGCGAAATCTTGGCGCCCGGGCTGCCGCGGGCGACATCCTGGCCTTTCTGGATGCGGATTGTCTTGCTCCACAGGACTGGCTCGATCGCATGCTTGAGTTGGTCCCTGCAGATGGAGCCGGTGTGGTGGGAGCGCATTATCTGCTGCCGGATGATTCAACCTGGGTCGGGCGGACATGGCATCGCTATCAGGAAGCGCCTAAGTCAGGCGAGGTCTCTCACGTACCGGCCGGAGACTTGATCATGCGCCGCGAAGACTTTCTGAGGCTGGGCGGCTTTGACGAGACGATCCAGACAAATGAAGACTACGAGCTGTGCGAGCGGGCGCGAAAATCAGGGATGCAGGTAAGGGCGTTTCCCGCGATCGGCGTGGTCCATCTGGGCACAGCACAAAGCTTGCGGATGTTTTTCCGCAAACAGGCCTGGCACGGGACGCACGTGATCAAGGTCTTTTTGCGCGACATGCTCAAGTCCCATAATCGCAAGGCCGTATTCTTTGCGGCGTACACGCTGCTATGCGTGCTTGCGGTGCTTGGCGGAATCGCTTGGGCCATCATCTCGCACAAACTCTGGTGGCTGCCTGTATCTGGCGTTGCAGCCTTGTGCGTGCCGCCGGCAGCTCTTTCCGTGCGACAGGTGCTTGCCAGCGGAAAATGGGCTGATTTCCTGCCCCTGTTCACTCTCTACCTGACCTACGGCATGGCACGAGCCAGAGCGCTTCTAAGCATCAAGAATTTCTTCTGACGGTAAGGAAATTAGTGCACCACTGCGTGCACGTTCGACGGCGGATTGGGCCGGGTTACGCTGCCTGAGACAAACTCATACGCGCCTAAGTCAAAGGCCGTTCCCTGGGCGCGCAGCACGCCGTCCTTATCTGTATCAAGCGTTGGTCCCGGGTTCGGCTCAAATGAATTGCTGGGCACAATAGTAAGGCCTGTGTTTATGGCCGGGCTGGTCGAGGTGATGTGGTAATCGGCCAGGGTCCGGTTGGCGAAGAGCGGGTCCACGTTGAGGTTGTTGGTTGTCTGTGCCGGCGCTGTGCCCGCGCCGAACCAGAGGTTCTTGTCACCGGTAATCTGGGACGTACTGCCGTCAATATAGATCTCTCCCGGCAACTGATAGACGATGTTGTTGCGCAGATGCATGATCAGCGTTGCCGGGCCGCCGCCCACTCCAAATGCCCCGCGTGAGCCGCTGGCATTGGCGGAATTGTTGGCTGCGCAATCTGAAAGCGTGTTGTTGAAGACTTCTACCGTGCCAGTCCCGGCCACGCCGTTATTGGTGATGCCGGCCACATAGATGCAGGAGAAAGCCGCGCCAAGTTGCAACGGGTCCATGCGCCCAACGTTGTAGATCACGTTGTTGTAGGCTTCCACCGGGCCCTTGGAGGGATCCACAGTGGCGAAGTTGATGCCATTGCAGTTGTCGCCATGGATCAGGTTGTCATGCACGTGGAGATCGTACTGGTCGAAGCCGGTAGTGTCACCGGTGCCGCAGCTCGGACTGCAGAGCGGAGATGAATGGAACTGCAGCGCGCGGCAGGTAAAGTTATCGTGAATGTGGTTCCAGCCTACGTCGATATGGTTAGAGTCGGTGCTGAAATACACGGCATGATAAAACTTCGATGACGTTGGGTTGATGCCGGCATTGTGGACATCATTGCCGTAAAACTTTGTCTGGTTGCCTTCACTCATTTCAAAGCACCCCACCTGGTCATCGGCGCCGGGGCATTGCATTTCATTGCCGATGATACGCCAGCCCGTGCCGCCAATGTCCATGGCCTGCGTGCCGCCTATGATGTGCAACTGTGAAATGACCCAGTAATCCTCGTTGGTGCCGATGTTTGGCGTGCGGATTCCGTAATGCAGGCCGCCGGCCACTCCCACGGTCGCTGTCGCGTTGGGATACGCGATGAGAGCCTTGGGAGCTGTAACCGTTCCCGAGTTGCTGGCGCCGGCATTGTCCATGCTCAGGTATGCGGTGAAGTTGTCTTCTGAGGTCTGTGCCACGCCATCTTCGATATAAGCCGTATCGCCCGCGGCGATCGCGTTTTTCGCCTTCACGATCGTCTTCCATGGAGAAGTGAAGTTGCCGATGTTCGCGTCATTGCCAGTGGTGGCGACAAAGAATGTATTGCCGGCCCGCACCGTAAATGGCAGGCCGTTGCTGGAGCCGACGCTCGGAACATTCACAAGAATGCTGCCGGTTTTCGCCGCGGCGCCCAGTTGGAAAATGATCTTGCCGTCGGTCCACAAAGGATAGCCGGCAACCGCGCCCCCGCCGACTGTGACCGTCGCGGTGCCTTGCGTTGCCCCGAACCCTTTGCCCCAGATGGTTACCCAGACGCCGTTGTTGTTCTGACCGCCCGTGTTGGGGCCGCTTTCCAGATCAGAGAAAAAGATGCGCGGCGGCGCTTGCGCGCGCACCAGCGCGGCTGATAGCAGCAAGGTGAGCAACGAACCGATCTTTAAGCCGATCTTGAAATACCTAAGCATTGAAGCTCCAACTTGGATTCTGTACAAAGCGAAAATGTCGCCTGCCCAACTCAGGGGACGGGAATCGTAACCGCGACTTCAGAAGAGGCGGAGCTTTCCGCGCCGCTGGTATTCAACGCGGTAACCACGTAAAAATATTGCTTGCCGGAAAGTGGCGTTGTATCGGTAAAGAGAAGCGTGGTCGGCGAGAGCGTGGGTGAGAGCTTGGTGTATGGTCCACCGCTTACCGTGCTGCGATACACGTTATAGCCCTGCAACGGAGTTGAGGTGCTTGCCGCCCACGTTACATCCACCAAGTGCGCCAGGGGAGCCAGGCCGGTGCCTGATAGCGGCACGGAGAGCAACGTAGTTCCATTGCTTACTATGGCAAGGCTTCCATTCACCGTTCCCGCGGCGCCCGGATTAAACACCACGGGGACATTCAGGCTTTGTCCCACATTCAGATTGATGGGCGTGGTTACGCCGACAGTAAATCCAGAGCCTGAGATTTTGTCCTGCGTAATGGAAACCGCAACTGATCCAGTGTTGGTGATCTTTACGGTTTGCGTCATCGCCGTGTTCAGCACCTGTGTGCCAAAAGCCAGGCTGCTGGGAGTGGCGGAGAGGCTGGGGGAACCGCTCACGGGAGTAGGACTCGGGACCGGGGTCGGTGTTGGGGCTCCGCCTGCTGTTTGTGTGCCGCCACCGCAACCGATCGCGCTAAGCGTGAGAATGATCAAGGCAAGAAAGAGACCAACCTCAATGGCCTGCTTTGTGCTGTTGCGCACCATAACTCCTCATTCGGGGAACTTCATCCGCGACTTGTTGTCCGCGTCGCGATGATTCCTGCTATCACTTCATCACTTCGACCTGGGCGGCTCAAGGCACGTAGGTGCCAAGCGCGTATCGTTTGGCCATGCACCAGAACATGTGCGGGCCACTGACTTCCACGGCATTCGCCGAGGGTCAGTCTTGGCTGTTCTTGCTAGTTGATTGCCCGGCCAAAAAACCAAAGTTCCCGGAAGAGAAAATCTGTGAAGGGTATTGCTCAATTAGTGAGAGCTTTTGCAAGAATGTAGCCAGAGTGAACTGGCTTGCAAACACTGGGATTTATGGAGGGCTAAAGGCAGAAGGCGGAATCAAAGGTGTAAATTATTCCGCTAACTGCCCCGGGCAAGATGTAATTTCGAGATCGGAGATTTAACTGATGCATACATTTGCGCAGTGTGCAAGTGATTGCACACTGCGGCCTCGATCGTATAATGAAGATGCTCTACGAAACACGCGTCATCGCCAGGCGGAACACGCTTTGCCCAAAGTATGAAAGCGCTCTGGGAAGCGAATTGATTCGGGCGTGACGTAGCAGCTTTCCGCTGGTCCAGCGGATGTCGGGTTGGCCAAAGCCACATTCGCTCAGAAGGCGCGCCCAGAAGTCGGGCTGCTGATGCTTGAACCATTCAATGTTGGGCGACATGGGATTGCGCATGCCGAGGTCTCCAAAAAAATTATGCCGCGCAGCGTCGATCACGATGAGTTTGCCGCCCAGTTTCATCATGGAGGCGATATTCCGGAAGATGTTTTGATATTCGCGAACAGCCGCAGTGGAGTCGCCCAGTTTGACGCAGCTTTTCTCGTCGAGATGGTTGATGGAAGCCACTGAAAGCACCACATCAAAGTGGTTTTTTGGGCTGGCATAACCCTGCACTGTCAGCGGCAGGATTCTCGACTGCGGCAAATCCAACTCCCGGGCCATCGACCGGAAGGCCTGATGGCATTCGCTGGAATCGTAACAGCCCTCAGCCATGGGTTCCAGGCCGACAGTCTCGGTGGCGCCGTGGAGAGCGGCCCATAGGCACAGCATTCCCTTGCCGCATCCGATTTCAAGCATTGTCTTGTCGTGAAAATCTATGTCGCGGAACAATTGCCGGGCAAAGCGGGCGAAGTCAAAACCATGGTTCCAAAGACCCATCTTCTTGCCCATCAGCCTGAGGCGTTCTGCCGCGGGCTCGGTCGCTGGATTGGCCGGAACAGCCTGGTATGTGGTTGACATTGCGTTTTACTCCATTCAAATATTCACTGCGAAGTGCTGTCGAGATGGGCTGCCCGACGCCGCAGGCGTCCCACTACGCCGGCCGGCAGTTTGCTTTTCAGCCACGTCTTGACCTGCCGTTTTCGTCTCTGCACTGCAACATAGGTCCTGCCAATTCGTGAAGGCCCCGCGAAGCACAGATTGAGATAATTTTTTTGGCGCGCCCCGAATTTGGCCTTGTATGGATCATCGCCTCCAAGAAAGTCATACCTTTTGGCATCAGTGCGAATCATCTCTTCCAGCACGTGAGCGCGTAGCGCGTACCCGATTTTTTCTGCCTTGTATTTGGGATGAAAGCCTTCCTGCAGGAGGGAAACAGTGCCGTTGTAGCGAAAGCAAAATTGCGCGCCCACAATCTCTCCATCCAACTCCAGCAGCCAGAACTCAAGCCATCCGCTGCGCAAGAATGCCGCAGCCATGTTGAAGTAGAAGTCCCGGCGGTTTGGGTTCGCGAATGCGCCCGTCTCGCCCCGGCCGGTCCAGCGCATCTGATGGAGCTGGAACAAAATATCGAGATGCTCTTTAACTTCTTCGGCGCGTTCACTGCGCCTTATGCGAACGCGATAACGTGATTGCAGGCGCTTAGGATAACGGGTAAGCAGCGGACGAAATGACGGTTCCAGCGTGTTGAGATACTGCGGCCATGCTGCCGGCAGATCGAGAACAAAGTTCGGCGTGAGCGTGGCATCCACGATCCATCCGGCGTCTTCCAGGAGCGTTCCAAGCCGCTTTGCGACGAGTGAATTCTGCGGAAGCGTTTCCAACCTGCAGACGTCCCAATCTTTCTGTTGGTCGAGCCACGCAATGAATACCTCTGCACAGAGCTGTTCGCAGCTCGGCGAAGTAATAATATCCAGCGCGTCAGAATCTCCAGATCCCGCGCCGACCATTCGCAACGTGGTAACCGTGCGGCCAAAAAAAGAATTTCGTTCGCGATACAGAGGCGCCATGCCAAGAGCATGGCCTTCCGCATCAGTGAAGATCAGGCTGTGTAATTCCTTGTCCCCGCCAAATGCCAGCCACCACGCCGCAAGCCATTCCGGAGTCTGAAATATGGAGGACGCGGGGTTTGACTTCAGAAGGCGATCCCAGCTCTCGCGAAATTGCTCCAGTTCATCCCAGGTGCGGCAAATGTGGACTTTGCATTCCTGTGCCGTACAGCGGGCTTCCGGTGGCGATGCCGTTTCTGTCTGAGCGGTGAGCATGGATTTGCCTGATGGGAAAGTGCAAGTAGATTGCCAATATAGCGGGATGTCCTGTGGGCTAAGCTTAAGCAAACAAAGGGATTATACAAACGACGCCTACGGCTGACGCCACTGCCGCCGCTAAGTATATGAAATCACTTGCACAATCGTGATAAATCCGGATGCTGCAAATTTTTGAATTTCCAATCTTTCCGCTTGCAAATCATTTGCACATTACCTATAGTACACTGTACTTACGTACGATGCATTATTGGCCAAGTGGACGATTGTCATAGAGTTTTCGCGGGCCCCAAGACAGGCTTTTCGCCTAGATCGAAAAAGCCTTTCCTTCGCGTTGAAAACTTGATGGCATTTCGACGGAACCGGACACCTGGAAGGGGTTATGAAAACAGAGAGGAACCAACGAGCCTCAGTTGGCCAGCGTCGCATGTGGTCGTTATCGGCTGCGCTGCTGGAAAAAGAGGTCTTCCAATCCGCGCGTATCCTTCGGGACGGCACAGCAAAGCCTCTTCTCGATGAAGAAACGCCATCGTTCCATTCCCCCACAACCGTGACCCGCAGGTTTGACGAAAATTGCGGATCTGACGTGAACTTTGTGCGGACCAGGCAGGCTGCAAAGGCTTCAGCAACAAGCTGCAATTTGGTGCATAAAGGTGACGCGTGTCACAGGCCATGGGGAGCACTGGCTCTACAATGCTCGGTATTTAATTAGGTTTTCAGCCCATCCAGTGGCGTCACACCGCGCACTGCGGAGTAATGAGACGTAACAGTGGGGATGGCAAACAGGTATGAGGAGCGATGGAAAAAGAATTTGTTAAAGCGGGGAGCGAGTGTCCGGTGTGTCACGGCTCGTATTCGCCGCTGCATTCGTCGCAATGCGCAGGGAACCAGGAAATCATCGAGGTGCTTCCCCCGGAAAGGCGCCGGCGCCAGTTACGTTGCGGCCATGAAGAAGTGGAGCCATCGGCTTTTCCGCTGGTCTCAGCAGCGCACGAGTTCAAGACGCCGCTGGTCGTCATGCTTGGGTACACTGATTTGTTGCTGAGCGGCCATCTCGGCGGCGTTAATCAGAGGCAAAAGCAAGTGCTGGGTGAGATTCAGGAAGGCGCGCAACGCCTGCAAAAATTAATCCAGGATCTCTTGCTTCTCCAGGAACTGAAAGCCGGACGCGTTTCCGCGGAAAACTTTGAGTCGGCCGATGTGGGTGAAAACTTAAGCGAGATCTTCAACTACTGGTCGCCTACGGCAACACAGAAACGGATCCGTTACCAGTTTTGCCCGGCAGAATGCGGAGCAAGAGTGCGGGTTGAGCCGCTCAAGTTGCAACACATAGTTTCCAACCTTATTGAGAATGCGCTCAAGCACACTCCTGCCAAAGGCCTCGTGGTAGTCAGCGTGACGCCTTGTTTCTGGGAGAGGCGGAAAGCGCAAACCGAATTTTTGTTCAACATGGAGCGGCGGGAAAGCCGCAAGGTGGAAAACGCCGTTCGCATTGATGTAAGCGATAGCGGCCCGGGCATTGCCCCCGAGCATCATGATGAAATCTTTGGAGACTTTATACAGCTGCCGGGCGGCTCCGCCCGCGGCACCGGGTTAGGTCTGGCCATCGCCCGGCGCCTGGTGGAAGCACACGGCGGCATGATCTGGGTGGAAAGTGAATTAGGCAAAGGAAGCAAATTTTCCGTTTTGCTTTCGCAATCAAAGGAGTACAAGTGACAAGCGCGCCAAACATACTACTCGTCGACGATGAACCGAGCGTTCTTCGGTATACCAAGACCCTGCTGGAAATTGAGAACTATCATGTGGAGACGGCAGCCAGCGGGGAAGAAGCGCTGCAGCGCATGAATCGCGGGCCCGCACCCAACCTGATCGTGCTCGACATGGTGATGCCCGGGATGGACGGATTGCAGACCCTGGCGAATTGCAAGAAGCTCCGCCCCGACCAGAAGGTCGTGATGATCTCCTGCGTCAATGATACAAACAAGGTGGTCCAGGCGATCCAGTTGGGCGCATCCGATTATGTGACCAAGCCATTCCTGTCCCCGCAGTTCCAGGGTGCGATACGGAAGGCGCTGGGCACTGCCACACAGAACCAGGTTCCTGCGGCCGATCAACCGTTGGCCGGAAATGAAATGGTCGACGACTTGAGTGAAGGCTTTTTCTTTCTTGCCGCCAGCCCGGCCATGAAGCAGATTCGCGCCCAGGCGGCGCTCATCGCCAAAGTGAACGTGCCGGTGCTCTTGTTGGGCGAGAGCGGAGTGGGAAAAGAAATTCTGGCGCGGTTAATCCACAAGATGTCAATCCGCGCGCACCGCTCCATGGTGAAGGTGAACTGCGCGGCCCTGCCTGCCGACCTTCTGGAAAGCGAACTCTTCGGTTACGAGGCCGGCGCTTTCACCGGCGCGGGCAAATCAAAGCCGGGAAAATTCGAACTGGCCCACAAGGGCACCATCCTGCTGGATGAAATCGGGGAAATGAGCGCGGGACTGCAAGCGAAGCTGCTGCATGTTCTCCAGGATGGCACGTTCTCCCGCCTTGGGGGACGGGCCAATGTCCAGGTGGATGCGCGTGTGCTGGCTGCGACCAACATCGACGTGAAGAAGGCCATTGCGGAGCGCAGGCTGCGCGAAGACCTCTACTATCGCCTGAACGCTTTTACACTGACTGTGCCTCCATTGCGTGAGCGGCGCGAGGAGATCCCGGTCCTGCTCCGTTACTACATGAACAATCTGGCGCGCCAGTTTGGAAAGAACACACTGCCCATCTCCAGCAAGCTGGAGCAGGAATGCCTCCAGTATCACTGGCCGGGCAATCTGCGCGAACTGGGGAACCTGGTAAAACGCTATCTGGTGCTGGAAGATGAGAGCGAGTTGGTGGACGAGCTACGGAACAAGAGCCGGAATGCAGGCGCGGATGATGGCGCAACGTCATCATCTGGCCGCGGGGGACTGAAAGCGCTGGTGCGCAGCTTAAAGGACGACGCGGAAGCCCGCGAGATCCAGCGCGCTCTGGACGACGCCAACTGGAACCGCAAGGTGGCTGCCGCGGAATTGAATATCAGCTACAAGGCATTGCTGTATAAAATCAAACAGCATGGTTTGTCGCCCTCCGCAAGCCGCGAGGTTGGCCTGCGTGCAAAAGTCAACTAGAAGCATTACAGTTGAAGATACAATCTGCAGCAATCCCTCGTGAGGTCCACTCGAGATGGCGAAGTATCTGGTTACCGGCGTTGCCGGTTTTATAGGATCGGCAATAGCGCATGAACTGGTTAGCCGCGGAGAAACGGTCCGCGGCCTGGATGATTTCTCCACGGGAAAGCCTGAGAACATCGAGGGCATCAGGAATGGCCTGGATTTTCGCCAGGCCAGTTTGCTGGACGAGGCAGCCCTTGCTTCGGCCTGTAAGGGAATTGATTACGTGATCCATCAGGCGGCCTTACCGTCCGTGCCCAAGTCGGTGGCCGAGCCGCAATTGACGCATGCCGTCAACGTAAATGGAACGCTCAATTTGCTGATTGCCGCCCGCGATGCCGGGGTGAAACGCGTGGTATACGCGGCTTCTTCTTCCGCCTACGGAGAGAGCGAAGTGCTGCCCAAGCAGGAAGCGATGATTCCCCGGCCGATTTCGCCTTACGCAGTACAGAAGCTCACCGGCGAATATTACATGCAGACATTTTCCGCGGTTTACGGACTGGAAACCGTGAGTCTGCGCTACTTCAATATTTTTGGCCCGCGACAGGACGCAAACTCGCAATATTCGGCGGTGCTGGCCAAGTTCATCACCCAGATGCAGCAGGGCGAAACGCCCACCATCTTTGGCGATGGTGAACAGAGCCGTGACTTTACATTTATCGCGAACGCCGTGCAGGCCAATTTGAAAGCTTGTGCTGCGCCGGCTAAAGACGTGTCAGGTAAAGTTTTCAACATCGCAACCGGCTCCAGGTTTTCACTGAATCAGACGTTCGAAATGCTGCGCAAGATCATTGGCTTCTCCGGATCGGCGAAGTTTGCGCCGCCGCGCACGGGCGACGTGAAGCATTCTCTGGCCGACATCGCGCTGGCGCAGAAGCACCTTGGTTATTCAGCGGATGTAAGTTTTGAAGAGGGACTTAAACGTACCGTCGAGTGGTACGAGCAGCAGGCAAAATCAGCAGCGCAAGCGGTTGTAGCGCACAGGTAGCTTCGCAAAAGAGAAGTCATTCGCCGCTGGCGCCGTTGCGACCAAGGACCTTTCGCGTTGTCCATTCCGGCGCGGCATTGTCATGAAGACCCACGTAGCGAAAGAAGCGTGGCCGTCCTCTTCTTTTCCAATACTGTGATTCGTAGGATGACGTTTTCACCCCGGAGCGCAGCGCGCTGAGGAATGTTGCTTCTTCCGGATCCATCACAATTCCCACGTGCCCCCGCCAGACAATCAGGTCTCCGGCTTTAGGGTGCCTGACGCGCCGGAAGCCTTCCATGCCGTCGTAGAGCGTCCTTGAGGGCGCATAGCCGTAATAAAGACCAGCTTGTTCATAGAGATACTGCACAAAGTGTGAGCAGTCCAGATCGGTATCGCGTATCTGGGCGCCCATGAGCAGCAGCAGACTCGTGGAACCGATGGGTGGCCGCTGGGGAAGATCAGGCGTGTCCAGGCCGGTGGTGAATTTGGTCAATGTGGGGCGGAAATCTTGCTGTGCCGAGGACGTCTTGATGGTGGCGCAAATTACCAGTGAAATACAGATTCCGGGAAACGCCGTTTTTTTCAGGCCACGAAGCATAGTTGTTCCGCAAGCGCGGTACTCATACTTCGATGCGGTCTAGCCCGAATTCAGAGCTGGATTTGCTGCTATCCGCAAATTTTTTCGGGATGCGTGAAAGCGCGCGGAGGATGGCTAGCTATCTTTCAGTTGAGCAATCATCGCGTAGGTTTTGTCGAACTCATTTTTGAGCAAAGGATTGGGAGCTGCAAAGCCAGAGACCACCTGCCGGGCCCATTCGAAGTACTGTTGCTTTCTCTCGCGGCTCCAGCCTGCGGGCGGGCTTGCCAGGATGGAGCGGAGATTGGAAATTTTATCTGCCAGCTTGATGGTTTGAGCACGCTCCGATTTTTTAGGGGCGTTTTGTACCTGCAGTTGTTTTCTTGTCTCTTTCGGAAGCGATTTGTCATCCGTCACTTCTTCCACCAACCCGGCGACATCCTTACCAAAGCGTGTTACCAGTTCCTGCAACGTAACGCCGGTGTCCTCGACTGTGTCATGTAGAAAAGCTGCCATCACCAATTCCACGTCCAGGCGGTCACCGCCGGCCGCAACCATTTCTGCAACTTCAAGCAGGTGATTAAAATAAGGCTCGCCCGCCGCGCCTTTGCGCTTTTGCTGAGCGTGCTTTTCCGCGGCGAAACAGGCAGCTGCAAGAATGCGCTGGACGGAACCGGCGCACGCTGTCTCATTGTCATTCGCTGGCATTGTCTTCTCTTCTCCTGACTCTTATTGTCTTTCTGCGACCACGATCTTCGCCGTGATGATGGCCTGTCCCACGTGCCGTTGAGTATGGTCGGCAACGTGGACGAGTAGTCCGCCCACGGAGGCAGGGAGCTGTTTTTTGCCGACGTAGCGCGCCTCTTCCAACTGTTCAAGCGAGAAAGCGCGTATACGCTTGCCGCTTTTGGCCAAGGCGACCACCACCTCCGCCATCAGCTCGTTTCTGGTGCCATGGGAATCCATCTCAGCCTTCATGGCGGAAATCTGATCGGCTGAAAGCTGCCTGCCTTCGGCATAACTGAGCAAGCGATCGATGCTGCGGGCAATATGCCGAAGATGAAAGGCGACGGGCGCAATCCCGCCGGGACGGGCGTGCAATTCCTCGTCAGTCAGGCCATCGCACCATCGTTCCAGGTCTTCTCTTGCCAGTTCCAGCGCATGCAGCACGGCCCTTTGCGCGGCTGGCACCTCCGCCATCGTGCCTCTCAGCCATGGTTCAGGTAAATCGCTCTTTTGCATTCAGTCAGGTCTCCCGTCAACTACTAATACGGTACAACAAAGTAGATGATGAAAGCGGAAATGCCGCGGAAATTGACTTCAATGGGCCCAGTAGCTAGGCTGGGGCCAGAATCAATGAGCGGTAAGCAAAACAAGACAGGGGTTTCCGCTGTGGTGCTTGCGGCCGGGGCGTCGCGGCGCCTGGGCACTCCGAAACAACTGCTGCGCATTGGCGGGGAGACGATCCTGGAGCGCACGCTGAAAAACGTGCGGGCTTCCAGCGCGGCTGAGATTGTTCTGGTGCTGGGCCATGCCGCTGAGAGCGTGGAAAATGCAGTCTCAACCGAACAGATCAAGGTTGTGCGCAATCCTGATTATCAACAAGGAATGGGCACATCGCTGCGTACCGGACTCGCGGCTATTAGCGCCGATGCCGGCGCCGCGCTCATTGTCCTGGCGGACCAGCCATTCGTCCGGCCTGAGACGCTCAATGAATTGATCGCCTGCCACCAGGAGTCAAAACCGCAAATTATCATTCCCATGTATCAGGGCTTTCGCGGCAATCCGGTGCTGCTGGACCGTTCGGTGTTTGAGGAAGTGAAAGGCCTGAATGGTGACGTTGGCTGTCGGGCGATTTTTGGCGACCACACGGAGGGAATCTGCAAGCTGCCGGTGGATGACGCCGGCATTCTCCTGGATATCGACAGCCGCAGTGATTTTGAAACACTGCGTGACGCCGGCAGTGTAACCGGGATTGCAAGCCCACGCGCATCGGGCATTGCTCGGCTAGAGAGCAAGGAAGACATTCCCGCCAGCCGACCAGAACTGGTGCTGGTTGGCCGCGATGCATTGGCCCAGGCCCTGGCCAAGCTGGGACGGCTATTGAACTTCACCGTTACGGTGGTCGATCCTTTCCTTGGGTTAGCCGGTTGGCCAGAGGCTGACCGCGCGCTGCATGCGCTGGATTTTTCTCTGTTGCCACAGGCCGCCGGGCGCTATGTAGTTGTCGCGAGCCGCGGACAGTTTGACGAAGAAGCGGTGGCGCAAGCGCTCCAGGCTGGAAGTTTGTATGTTGCGCTGGTGGCCAATAAACAACGGGCTCAGGAAGTGGTCCGAAGTCTTGGCGCGCAATCGATTCCGGCAGAAAAACTGGCTGCAGTGCGCGCTCCGGCTGGGTTGGAGATAGGGGCGGAGACTCCGGAAGAGATTGCCCTGAGCATCATGGCGGAAATTGTTGCAACGCGGCGGCAGGAGAAACTGAAATCATGAGAAATCGCTACGCGCGAGTATTGCTCTGCGTATTTTGGTGCGGCATTTTCTTGGTTATTGCGTGCGTGGCCCAGAAACCGGCGACCAAACCGAATGACTGGGCTATGGATAATGCATCGATTGGATCGGTCGAAATCGCCGCGGGCAGTTCCCGTCGGATGCAGGTCACTTATCCGACGCCGGATGGCCCATCTTTTCCGTTGCAAGCAAGCGTCACCTGGTCCATGGAGTCGGCAGTGAGGGGCATTTCCATTGACAAGTCGGGAATGCTGAAGGTAGATGCCGGCGTCCCGCATGGCACAACCGCGACCATTCTTGCCGATGTGGAACACGGCAAGAAGAAGTTGTCGGGAAGAGTGTACGTCTACCATCCGGATGAGAATCCCTTGATCGGGACATGGCATGTAGATACGCGTGTGGCTTGTGGCGAAGCGCAGGAGATCAAAACAGTAGCGGCAAGCCCGCTTAGTCTTCGGGGTTACAACTGGAACTTTGAGGCCAGTCAGCAGTTCTGGGTAGGCAGGGCACAAAGCATTGCGGCGCGAACCATGCTGTCCGGCAGCTATAAGATCGACGTGAAATCCGCGAAGCTTGAGCTGACGCCCACTTGGCCCAAGAAATCAATATCGAACTGGAGTTATCTTTTCAAAGATGGCGGCAAGACGCTAATCCTGCTGCCGTTGGAACATCAAGACGATCTGGAAGCGGGCTGCGGTTACATTCTCGTGCACTAGGAAATGTCCGGCGGAACGATCCCTATTCGGCTTTGCCCGCGTCGCATTGGAGTATGACTTTGTCGGCGACCGCTGAACTCTCAGTTGCTGCTTCGGGCGCAGCGGCAACCTTCTCTTTCAGCGCGGCCACGCTGCCGCCTCGGCGCAGGGCAATGATCTGGCTCATGATGCTTAGCGCGATCTCTTCAGGGCCAGCAGCGCCGAGATCGAGACCGGCGGGCGCCCATACGCGATCAACTTTTTCTTTTGCAACTCCTTCCGCGAGCAGGTAATCCAGAACGAGGCGCGAGCGGTGCGCGCTGGCGATGAGCGCGACGTATGCGGCTTCGCCATCGAGCGCGCGCTGAAGCCACAGGTGATCGTTTTTGTGCAACGTGGCGATCACCACATAAGTATTCTGCCCAAAAACGATCTCCGCGACATTGAAATCCTTGTTGATGATGCGCTGCGCATTGGGAAAATTCTCGCTCGCCGCGGATGGATCGTGGACAGTGACCGAGAAGTTCATGAGATGTCCCAGCCGTGCCAGCGTTTCCGCAATGCGCCCGTGCCCGGCGATCACGAGTTCCGGCTGTGGCAACACCGGCTCAATATAGACATCCATCATTCCTCCGCAAGGCATACCCACACCCAGGATTTCATCCTGCATGTCCAGCGTAATCAGCTCGGGCTTCTCTGAGCGCATGCAGCGCAGAGCTTCACTGCGGACGGCGCTTTCCGCGCAGCCGCCACCCACCCATCCCACCAGGATGTTGCCCCGCGAATCGATGAGAGCCTTGGACCCGCGTCGCGCGGAAGACGATCCCTGCACGCGTACCACGGTCGCGATGGCAAACGGTTTGCCCCTTGCCGCGAGTTCCGCAGCTTTGGAATAGAGGTCCATGCGTAAGGTAATGATATGCCGCTCAGGGTGAGCAGTTCAATTTATCTTCAATCGTTTGTGTATGATTTCGGCCATGGACCACGGCGTGCCGGCAGAAGTCATACGAGCGGATGTGTTGCGCCTGATGCTGGGCGTGATTTTTTCCGCCAGTGGCGTAGTCGCATCTCTCTTATGGCTTCCGCGGGCCAGGAGGCAAGGCTTCTCTCTGCTCTATTTCGGCTTGGCCGCGTTCATGTATGGCGTCCGGCTGGCAGTGACTACAGCGACCGCGGCTTCTCTGGCGCCGCATCACACCGCGCTTTTGCAGCGGCTGGATTGGATCATCACCAGTTATATCGGATTACCTTTCATTTTGTTTACCGTTGAGACCGTGGCGCCGCGGTGGAAGAAGCAGGCCCGCTGGGTGGTGGCGGGGGTATTCGTGCTCCAGAGCGTGTTGCTGGCCATGCGGCTGCTGGATGTGGAGCGGAGCCTGGCCAGCACGGCGAACAACATAATCGTTCTGGCGCTGATGCCGATGCTTCTTTTCACATTGTTTGTGCCCGCAAGGAAAGCGACCCGCGAACTCTGGATCGTGCGCGCTGGGTTCATCGTTTTTGCGCTCTTCGCTGTCTATACCAACGCTGCCGGGGTGGGCCTCATCTCAGGCCCAAATGGGTTCGAGTTTTTGGGCTTTGCTTTCCTCTTGTGCTGCCTGGGCTACGTTGCTGTGAGCCAGACGGTCCATAACGAAGAGCGGCTGATTTCGATCAGCAAAGAACTGGAGATTGCCCGGCGCATACAGTCGGGGCTGCTGCCGGGTAGCGATGTTCATGTGCCGGAGCTGGAGATTGCAGCCCGATACGTACCCGCTACTTCTGTCGCGGGCGACTTCTACGATTTTTTGATCAAGGACGGGCGCGAGCTGGGAGTGCTGGTTGCCGACGTCTCAGGACATGGAATCGGGGCCGCGCTTTCGGCTTCCATGGTGAAGATAGCGATTCGCTCTCAGACCGGCCAGGTTGAGTTTCCGGCAGAGGTGCTGACGGGACTCAATTCCATTCTTTATGGAAATATGCAGGGACAATTTGTTACCGCGGGCTATCTTTTTTTGAACGTCGAGAAACGGGAGCTGGCTTATGCCGGCGCTGGGCATCCTCCGCTGCTGGTATGGCGCGCGGGAGAGAGGCGGGTTGAGTCGATCGAGAAAAACGGGCTTTTTCTGGGCGCGTTTCCTGACTGCCAGTATGAGACGGTGAAGACCGGCTTCTCACCGGGGGATCGTTGCCTGCTCTACACCGACGGAATTTTAGAAGCGCCGAGCCCTGTGGATGAAGAATTCGGCTCCGCGCGGCTGGAGGAGTTTTTTGCCCAACATGCTGACCTGTCTGCCCGGGACTTTTGTGACGCCTTGCTGCAACGCGTGGTCGCGTGGTGCGCGCGGACGAATAGACGCGAGCAACACGACGATCTGACCGTGGTGATGGTTGAGTTCAAAGGACGATAAAGGATGCCATCGCCGTGCGCGGGGGTTTTCTCCCTTGTGGCGCATATGATATAAGGGACGCCTCTCCG
This sequence comes from Candidatus Angelobacter sp., assembly GCA_035703825.1. GTDB lineage: Bacteria > Acidobacteriota > Terriglobia > Terriglobales > Acidobacteriaceae > Angelobacter. The sequence continues at coordinate 31,993 of DASSXL010000063.1, read as the reverse complement.
AATAGCCACCTTGTGCTGTTCGCCGAAGCAATATTTTGATGTTGAAAGAGGTGGAACGTGATACCGCCAGCTTTCGAATATCTCCGGCCCAAGACTCTGCCTGAAGCCGTGGGCCTTCTGCAACAACATGGTGATGACGCCAAAATCCTGAGCGGTGGCCAAAGCCTTATACCCATGATGAAGCTGCGCCTGGCGCGGCCCAGCCATTTGATCGACATCAACCGGATCGCCGGTCTTTCTTACATAAAAGAGGACGGCGGCTTCTTGAAGATCGGCGGGCTCACTCGCGAAGTAGAGATTGAAGCGTCTGAGCTGGTGCGGACTAAGTATCCTCTCTTGCTGGATACGGCAACAGTCATCGCCGACCCGCAGGTGCGCAACATGGCGACGGTCGGCGGCAACCTTGCCCACGGCGATCCTGCGAACGATCATCCAGCCACAATGCTGGCGCTGGGAGCACAGATTGTTGCCACCGGAGCCAAAGGCGAGCGGGTGATTGCTATCGACGATTTTTTTGTATCGCTGTTCACGACCTCGCTGGAGCATGGAGAAATTCTTACCGAGATACGCATTCCCATTCCGCCGCCAAAGAGCGGCGGCGCTTACCTCAAGCTTGAACGCAAGGTTGGCGACTTTGCTACCGCCGCGGTTGCCGTGCAAATCACGCTGGACGGCGCAGGCGCGGTGCAGAAGGCGGGGATCGGGCTGACGAATGTTGGGCCTACTCCGATCCGGGCCAGGAGCGCCGAGGCTGCGTTGCAGGGAAAGAAGCTTGATGCAGCGACGATCGGCGCGGCGGCGCAGGCGGCGGCCGATGCGGCGCAGCCGAGCGCTGACCTGCGCGGGCCTGCGGAATACAAGAAGGGCCTTATCAAGGAGCTTACCAAGCGCGCGCTGGCGCGGGCCGCGGAGCGCGCGGGCAAATAAGAAGTCCCAAAGGGTGGACGGAGGACAAGCGGCATGGCGAAAAAGGAATTGATCAAGCTCAAGATCAACGGCGCGGAGCGCGAAGTTGCGGCCGAGCCCAGAATGTTGCTGGTGTACTTTATCCGCGAGCAACTGGGGCTTACAGGAACGCACGTCGGCTGCGATACCAGCAATTGCGGCGCCTGCACGGTTCTGATGAATGGAAAGACGGTGAAATCCTGCACGGTTTTTGCCGTTCAGGCAGATGGCGCGGAGATCATGACCGTGGAAGGCTTGCCGAGCAATGGCGCTCTCCATCCTTTGCAGGAAGGATTCAAGGAGGAGCACGGGCTGCAATGCGGTTTCTGCACACCGGGAATGCTGATGTCCTCTTACGCACTGTTGAAGAAGAACCCGAACCCGACTGAAGCGGAGATACGCTGGGGAATTTCCGGCAATCTCTGCCGCTGCACCGGATATCAAAACATAGTAAAGGCCGTACAGTTCGCCTCCAAGAAGATGGCGCAGGGAGGTAAGTGATGCAGAAGACAAGCGCAGAAATCAGCGGCATGGGGCACAGCATGAAGCGCAAAGAAGACGGGCGCTTCATCCAGGGCAAGGGCAATTACGTTGACGACGTAAACCTGCCACACATGGTCTACGCGCAGATGGTGCGCAGCCCTTACGCCCACGCTCGCATCAAGAGCATTAATACTGATGCCGCCAAGAAAGTTCCCGGCGTGCTGGCAATCATCACCGGAGAGGACTTGGCCAAAGCCAACCTGGCTTGGATGCCGACCCTTTCTTACGACAAACAGATGGTGCTGGCTACCGGCAAGGTGCTGTTCCAGGCGCAGGAAGTCGCATTCGTGGTGGCGGAAGACCGCTATGCCGCCGCCGATGCCGCTGAACTGGTGGAAGTGGACTATGAAGAGCTGCCGGTGCTGGTGGACCCGCACAAGGCGATGGACGCCGACGCCCCTTTACTGCGCGACGATCGCACGGAAAAAAACAACAAGATATTCCACTGGGAAGTAGGCGACAAAGCGGCCACAGACAAAGCCTTCAAAGAGGCGGCGGTGGTTTCCAAGGTGGATGCGCTTTCACCCCGCTGCCATCCTGCGCCGCTGGAAACCTGCGGCTGCGTGGCTGATTACAACAAGGCCACGGAAAGACTTACGGTCTGGCTGACCTCGCAGGCTCCGCACGCGCATCGCACAGTGTTTGCGCTGGTGGGCGGCATTCCGGAGCAGAACATCCGCATCATCTCTCCGGATATCGGCGGCGGATTCGGCAACAAGGTGCCGGTGTATCCAGGCTACGTGTGCGCGGTGGTGGCATCGCTTACGCTGGGGCGTCCGGTGAAGTGGATTGAGACGCGCTCGGAGAATTTGCAGTCCACGGGTTTTGCCCGCGACTACCACATGACCGCCGAGGTCGCAGCGGACAAAGATGGCAAGGTGAAGGCCATGCGGGTGAAGACCCTGGCCGATCACGGCGCGTTCAACGCCGCGGCACAGCCCACGAAGTTTCCTGCGGGACTGTTCAGCATCTGCACCGGCTCTTACGATTTCCCAAATGCCTTCTGCGAAGTGGATGGCGTCTATACCAACAAAGCGCCGGGCGGCATTGCTTACCGCTGCTCGTTCCGCGTGACCGAAGCCGCTTACCTGATTGAGCGCGTGATGGACGTGCTGGCCGACGACCTGAAGATGGACCCGGTGGAACTGCGCAAGAAGAACTTTATTCCCGCGGCCAAGTTCCCTTACAAATCCCCGCTGGGCTGGACCTATGACAGCGGCGACTACCATGCTGCCATGAAGCTGGCGCTCGATACGGTCGGCTACGACGCGCTGCTCAAAGAGCAGGCGGAAAAGCGCAAGAAGGGCGAGTTGATGGGCATCGGCATCTCCAGCTTCACTGAGATCGTGGGCGCGGGCCCGGCCCATACCTTTGACATCCTGGGCATCAAGATGTTCGATAGCGCCGAGATCCGCATCCATCCTACGGGCAAAGCGATCTGCCGCATGGGCACCAAGAGCCAGGGCCAGGGGCATGAGACCACGTATGCGCAGATCGTGGCGCAGGAGCTGGGAATCCCGGCGAAAGACGTGCAAGTGGAAGAAGGCGACACCGATACCGCTCCTTACGGTTTGGGAACATACGCCAGCCGCAGCACGCCGACTTCCGGCGCAGCCACGGCCATGGCGGCCAGAAAAATCCGTGAGAAGGCAAAGAAGATTGCGGCGTTTCTGCTGGAAGCCAGTGAAGAGGACCTGGAATGGGAGCCGGGAAAATTCTTTGTGAAGGGCGCACCGAGCAAAGCCAAGACTATTCAGGAGATCGCATTTGCCGCTTACACCAACATTCCGCCCGGTCTTGAGGCCGGCCTGGAAGCTGTGGACTACTACGATCCCCCGAACCTGACTTTCCCGTTTGGCACATATATCGCCGTCGTGGATATCGACAAAGGTACGGGTGAGATCAAAGTCCGCCGCTTTGTCGCCGTCGATGATTGCGGCAACATCATTAATCCGATGATTGTGGAAGGCCAGATACATGGCGGCCTGACCGAAGGGTTCGCCATCGCTTTCATGCAGGAGATCGGGTACGACGAAAACGGCAACGTGCAGGGCGGCACCTTTATGGACTACTTGATCCCGACTGCCGTGGAGACGCCACACTGGGAGACGGGCAAGACCACGACGCCTTCGCCGCATCACCCGTTTGGGGCCAAGGGCGTGGGCGAGTCGCCCACTGTGGGATCACCGGGAGCATTCGTGAATGCCGTGGTGGATGCGCTCAGCCATTTGGGTGTGAAGCACATTGATATGCCGATCACTCCATGGAAGGTGTGGAACATTCTGAAGGAGAAGGGAATTACGGGCTAAGCATGGCAATAAAGATCGAAAAAACGTTCCGGGTCGATGAGCCGGTGGAAAAGGTATGGGCGTTTTTGAGCGATCCGAAAAAAGTTGGTGTGTGCGTCCCTGGAGCGCAGATCACAGAGCAAGTGGACGAGCGCACATATAAAGGAGCGATCAGGGTCAAAGTGGGACCCAGCGTTACCGATTACAAAGGCGAAGTGCAGATCGTGCGCAAGGATGACGCGGCGCACGAGATTGAAATCCTGGGCAAAGGACAGGACGTGCGCGGCAAGGGCAGCGCATCGATGAAGATGACCGGCAAACTTTGCAGTGTCGATGGCGGGACCGAAGTCATCAATATTTCTGAGCTCAACGTGGTGGGAATTCTGGCGCAGATGGGCTCACGAGTGATCCAGGAAGTCTCAAACATCATGTTTGAGCAGTTTGTGGCTAACTTCAAAAAGCAATTGCAGTCGCCGGACGTGGCAGGCACGGAGGCCACTACCGCCGCAGCAAAGCCCATCAGCGCCGTGGGAGTGGCTTTTTCCGCTTTGAGGGCGGCTGTGACGCGTCATTCGGGAAGTGAAGAAGCAAAACCTGATCCCGCGAAATCCCCAGGCGATCCCGGCGCAAAGTGATGCCGTCTCTTACCATCCATAAAGACAAAGCGATCCTCGATCCGCAAGCGTTGGCGCGCAGCTTTGAGCAACTCGGCTACATTACCGATCCAGCGCTGGCGACGGCGATTTATCTGGCGATAAGCCTGGCCAAGCCGCTCTTGCTGGAAGGCCATGCGGGCCTGGGCAAGACCGAAGTTGCGAAGACGCTTGCGTCGATGCTGGAAACTCGGCTGATTCGTCTCCAGTGTTATGAAGGGCTCGACATTAATTCCGCCGTCTACGAGTGGAATTATCAGAAACAGTTGCTGGCCATCAAGATTGAAGAGCGGACGAGCCTTTCCGTCGAGGAAAAAGAGAAGCACATTTTCAGCCGAGATTTTCTGATGGAGCGTCCGCTGCTCCAGGCGATCCAGGAAAAAGAATTTTCGCCGGTGCTGCTGGTGGATGAAGTAGACCGCGCCGACGAAGCTTTTGAGGCGTTCCTGCTGGAGCTGCTTTCGGACTTCCAGATCAGCATCCCAGAGCTGGGGACGGTGAAGGCCGAGCATTTGCCGCTGGTGATTCTTACGTCGAACCGCAGCCGCGAATTGGGTGACGCGCTCAAGCGCCGCTGCCTATACCACTGGATCGAATACCCCAGCCTGGATAAAGAAATGAAGATCGTGGCGGCAAGGCTGCCGGGGATCGGCACGCAGCTTGAGAGACAGATCGTCGCGTTTGTGCAAGCCGTGCGGCGGCTGAACCTGACGAAAGCGCCGGGAGTAGCGGAAACCCTGGACTGGGCGCAGGCGTTGACGTCGCTGGGTAAGAGCGCGGTGAATAGGGAATCGGTGGAAGAAACACTGGGCTGTCTTTCCAAATCGATGGAAGATGCCGCGAAGATCAAGGCTGCTGGAATTGAAAAGCTGCTGGCGGAAGTTGGCCCAACGTGACGCCCTCCGGCACTCCCGGTCTGGTACAAACGATCACGGAGTTCTGCCGCTTTGCCAGGGAGTCGGGGATTTCCAGCGGAGTAAAAGAGAACCTGGACGCATTGCGTGCCGCCGGAGCGGTTGGTATCGATGACCGGCAACAATTGAAGTTCGCGCTGCGTACCGTGCTTTGTTCGTCGAAAGCAGATTGGGAAATGTTTGATGAGATATTTGACGCGTTCTGGAACGGGTCAGCGTCACAGGTAAGGTGGGAGCCCGCAAAGCTCAGAAAGAACGTTCGCGAACTGGAGTCGCAGCAGGAGAATGCTGAACTGGCGGCGGTAGCACAGAGCAGCGCTGCGTCTGAAATAGAAGAAGGCAAGACAGTCATGGGCGCGACCGTGCATGAGCGGCTCAAGAAAGCCGATTTTTCCGAGGTAAAGCAAGCTGACCTGGCCGAACTGGAAAAGATTACTTTGCGGTTGTTGCAGCAAATGAGCCTGCGGCTCTCACGCCGGATCAGGAGCCTGGCAGTGCGCGGCAGAGTCGATTTGCGCCGGACCATCCGGCGAAGCATTCCTCGCGGCGGCGATCCCATTGATCTCAGCTTTCGCAGACGAAAGTTGCAGCCCCTAAAAGTCGTAATCGCGCTGGACGTTAGCGGATCAATGAATCCTTACAGTATTTTCTTTGTGCGGTTTGCCTACGCGCTGCAAAAGCATTTCAAGCGTGTGGATACTTTTCTGTTCAGCACCCAGCTCACGGAGATCACTTCAACCTTGCGCGCGCGGCAACTTCGAGATGCTCTGGAGTCGCTGGCCGGACACGCGGCAGGATGGTCGGGCGGGACAAAGATTGGGGAATCACTTCGAGAATTGACTAAACTTCAAGGACGGCAAGTCTTTTCCCGCGATACGGTATTCATGGTCTTGAGCGATGGATGGGAGACCGGCGATCCAGCGGTTCTGGCGGACCAACTTGGCGCGATCAAGCGGCGAGTGCGTAAGCTGATCTGGTTGAACCCACTGCTGGGAATGGCAGACTACCAACCGATCACACGCGGGATGAGTGCGGCGCTTCCTTATATTGACGTGTTTGCTCCGGCGCACAATCTGGAGAGCTTGTTGGAGCTGGAGATGCATCTGCGGCGCTGAGCTAGACTTGGTTGCAATTACATGCGTAAAACGAGTGTACTGATACAAGGCAGCTTGAGATCGGATTTCGATGTTTGATCAGATCTTAAAGACAATGGCGGAATTATGGGCCGGTGGCGAATCATTCGTCACGGCGACTGTGGTACGCGCGCTGCCACCAACTTCCGGCAAGCCTGGAGACAAAGCGATTATTCACGCGAACGGCAAACTATCGGGATGGATAGGTGGCGGCTGCGCCCAGCCGGTGGTTGTGAAAGAAGCGTTGAAAGCGCTGGCAGATGGCCGGCCGCGACTGGTGAGGATCAGCCCTTCAGAAAATAATCCGGAAGAGGGGACAGTGGACTACACCATGACCTGCCATAGCGGAGGAGCCTTGGACATCTATCTTGAGCCGGTACTGCCCAAACCCAGGATCATGATTCTTGGCCGCTCGCCGGTTGCACGGATACTTGCGCATCTGGCCAGCACGGTTGGATATGCCGTCTCGGTAGTTACTTCTGATCCGGCAGCGGAAGAGTTTGCGGGAGCTGAGATTGTGGCATCCGGCGATTTCAATCTGAAGGATGTAAAGATAACGCCACAGACGTTTGTGGTGGTGTCAACGCAAGGGGAAGGAGATGAAGAAGCGCTGGAGCAGGCGCTCAGGAGCGATGCGGGTTATGTGGCGTTTGTCGCCAGCAAAACCAAGGCAGCCAAGGTTCTGGATTTTCTGCAAAAGCGCGGCTTGAATCCGGAACAAAGCCGCCGTTTGCGAGCGCCGGCGGGACTGGACATTGGAGCCACGTCGCCGGAGGAGATTGCGGTGAGCATTCTGGCAGAGATCGTTCAGGTGAGGGCGAGCGCGGCCAAGGCCGCGTCCCAGCCGAAGGCGAGCAAGGCATTGAATGTCATCAATAATGATGCGAAGGACCCAATCTGCGGCATGACTGTAGACAAGAGCAAAGCAAGATACAAGGCTGACTTTGAGGGAAAGACATTTTACTTCTGCTGTGCCGGCTGCAAACAGAGCTTTGAGCAGGCTCCCCAGCGTTACGCTCTAGCTAATTCCTGAGCGCATTATTCATTTCTAAGATCTACATCTTCAAATCTAGCATGTCTAAGATCTATCGCCGCTGAGAGCAAAGGGCGTGATGCAATAGTTTGCCTATAAGTAGGAAGCCAGCTTCTTACTGTGCGGGCTCAAGCGTTGCTTGCTAACTACACTTTCGAATTACATTAGTAATCGCCAGTAGCTTCTCTAAGGTATTTTTAAGGTAGCGCTGGAGCTCAGCTACGCTAATGTATCCGGTAATGAGGTGTATGAATGACGGATGTTAGCCGGGATGCATTTTCTGATCGCTTGCAAGCAATCTCGGGTGAACTGCGGGAAATCGAGTTCACCCTTAAGTCGGGAACCACTCCAGATGTGGTTCTCTTGCAGGAGTTTCGACAGGTACTGGATAACGCCCGCCTGACGGCCTGGACTGTGAGCGAGTTGCTCAACGCAGTTGAGGCGCAGAAAGACCCTGCGAAGGTATTGTCCTTTGTGGCGGCTGAGCGGCTGCGCCGTTCCAATCAATTATTGAAGGACCTGAGCCGAGATATCGATGATCACGGTATTACCTGGCACACGAATGGAATCCAGAGCCTGTATGACACGGTAAACGGGCTGCAGGCGCAACTGCATCGGCTGGTCAGCGATCACCGCGGGCGATTTGAGAAGGTGAGTGAGGGCCGCTAGTATCGTGGGCGTGCCAAGCATCCTCGTAACATTCCTATAAACAATAAGATAGAGGCCGAGGTCAATTTTTTCATCGAAAATAACTAAATAATTAGTTACTATTTCTTTTGTGGCGCGTCTATATAAATAAGGAAAATCTCTCAGGGAACCGTTTCAAAAAGGAGCACAGGGAAAGTGCCGCCGAAAAAGTCGCCTACTCTAACAGAAGCTGAGCTCAGACTGATGGAGGTCTTGTGGCAAACAGGGCCGGCAACCGTTCATCAGGTGCTGGAGGCATTGCCGGAGAAATTCTCTCTCGCATATAACTCCGTCCTCACCACCATCCGCATTCTGGAAAAAAAGGGCTACGTGCAACACGTAAAGGAAGGCCGGGCACACGTATATGCGCCGCTGGTGGGTAAGCAGGAAGCCACGCGATTTGAAATCAAGAACCTGGTGGGACGTTTCTTCAAGAACTCCCACGAATTGCTGGTGTTGAATATTCTTGAGGACAAGAGCATTAATGCCGATGAACTAAAACGGCTGAGCCAGCTATTGCAGCAGAGGGGAAAGCCATGAACTTTGCTTCAGGATTTCACTGGCTTGCCACGGCCGTTTCAGAAAATTTGTTTTATAGCGCGGTAGCCGGCACGCTGCTCGCGTTGGCTGTGTGGTTCCTTTTGCGGCTGTTTCCCAGAAGGAATTCGCGCACAAGCTTCGCGGTATGGTTTTCAACCCTGGTGGCGACGGCACTGTTGCCGTTGATGAGATTGCTTTCGAATGGCGGCGCAAATGGCGCCGGGGAGCACGCGCTGGTTACAGTGTCATCTGCCTGGGCCTGGTACGTATTTCTTGCATGGGCCGGATTTGCCGGCATTGGACTGGCAAGGGTGGCGCTGGCGACAGTCCAGTTGCGAAAGATGCGTGCTGAGGCCGTGGCGGTGGACCTGAAGACCCTGGACGCGGACTTGCGGGCTTTGATTGAGGATTTTCAGCGCTGCCGTAAAGTTTCCGTGCTGGTCTCCCAGCGGCTGGAAGTGCCGACAGCCATCGGCTTCTACAAGCCTGCGATCATTTTGCCCGCATGGCTGCCGGAGTCCACGCCGGCCGGGGAGCTGAAGTACATTCTGCTGCACGAGCTGGCCCATCTGCGCCGGCGCGACGATTGGACCAATCTGGCACAAAAAATCCTGAAAGCTGTGTTGTTCTTCCTGCCCAGCGTTTGGTGGATTGAACGCAAGCTGTCACTCGAGCGGGAGATGGCATGCGATGATGCAGTGCTGGCGCACTCAGGCAGTCCGCGCGGATACGCTGAATGCCTGGCGCGAGTGGCGGAAAGAAGTTTTCTGCGGCGGCAAATTGCTTTGGCGCAGGCGGTGGTCGGCCGGGTGCGGCAATTGACCACGCGGGTGGCAACCATCCTTGATCCTGACCGTCCGAGGGCAGCGCACCTGTGGAAGCCAGCCATACCTGTGGTGATGGCGCTGGCTGGATTGTGCGCGTTGCCAGCATCGTTCGCGCCGGAGCTGGTGAGCTTCAGCGATCGGAACGGCAGCCAGGTATTCTCAGCACAGGCACAGCCTTCCGGTGGAAGCCATGTGCCGCAGTCGCAGACAGAGCAGTCGAGCGGAGAAAGCCACGGAGTCCGCGCGGTACAGGCGAGCCTGAAGAGCGATGGAGTCAACGCGGCGCCGGTGAAAGCCAGGAGCGTGCTCACCCGTGGCAAGGGTGAACGCAGGAGCGAGCGCACGGCGCTGGCTGCCAGGAAAACGCAACCAGCGGTCTTGATTGCAAATTATCGAGCGCCGAAGCAGGAAGATTTCGTGACGGTTCGCGAGGAAGTGTTCGTGGTTGTGACTCAGCGGACTGCTTCAGGCCAGCAGAGCTGGCAGATGCACGTGATCCAGATCAGCGTGCAGCAGAGCAAACCACCAGAAAAACCCCGGAAGATCTAGACAGTTCCACAACCGGCCTGTGCTGGAGCCAAAGCACTGGCCCTTAATAACTAAATAACTAGTTGCAGCAAATTATTCAAGGCAATAAAAACACATGGAGAAAAAGCAGGAAAATGAAAAACCAAATACAGCAATGGAAGAAGTACCTGAAAGGCCCGGCGTTGGCGGCGGTGTTGATGCTTGCCCTGGCGGCTTCTTTCGGGAGTTTTGAATTTCTCAGACCCGCGCCTGCCAGCGCGGCCAGCGTTGCGCCGGCCGCCGCAGCGCTCGACGACAACAGCGTAAGCGCGATTTCCGCGCTTGATCACGCCATGGAAACTCTTGCGGCGCATGTGACGCCCGCAGTGGTAAACGTGACTGTGGCTTCCCGGGCCAAGCAACAGCAGATTTCCGGCCGTGATCAGGATGAAATCCAGCGCTTCTTTGGCCCGTTCGGCTTTGGACCACAAGGACCGCAACCACGTCCGGGGCCGCGTGTTGAGCACGGGCTGGGCAGCGGCATTATTATTTCGCCCGATGGTTACATCGTTACCAACAACCACGTGATTGAGGGCGCAACCGATATTCGCGTCACGCTGAATGACCGCCGCGTTCTGCCGGCGAAACTGATTGGCGCCGATCCCATGACGGACCTGGCGGTGATCAAGGTGAGCGGCAGCGGGTTCCCCAGCCTTCCCTGGGGTGACTCAACCACGCTCAAGCCCGGACAGACTGTTCTGGCGTTCGGCAATCCGTTCAACTTCCGCTTTACCGTGACGCGGGGCATTGTGAGCGCGCTGAACCGTCCAAATCCTTACAGTGACGATGCGCGCAAGCCGGGTGAATTTATCCAGACTGATGCGGCCATCAATCCCGGCAATTCCGGTGGGCCGCTGGTGAATGCGCATGGCGAAGTCATCGGCATCAATACGTTCCTGATTTCTCCTTCAGGCAGCTTCGCGGGCATGGGCTTTGCCATTCCCACGCAGATTGCCCGCCCCGTGGTGGACACGCTGCTGAAAGACGGCAAGATTGAGCACGCACGAATCGGCGTGGGAATCAATGATGTGACGCCTGAGAACGCTGCGTTCTTCCATCTGGATAATGCCAGCGGAGCCCTGGTCAGCCAGGTTGAGCCTGATTCGCCCGGCGCAAAGGCAGGACTGAAAGTGGGTGACGTGATTACCGAGCTGAACGGCAAGAAGATGGACAGCTCTGGGCAGCTTCAGGCCGCCATCAGCGCGCAGCGTCCGGGAAACAAGGTGAACCTTGGCGTGGTGCGCGACGGCAAGAGCCTCACGCTGCCGGTGACGCTGGAATCGATCAACAAAAAGTCCGACGAGGTAGCATCCCACTCGGGCGAATCGCGCGGCAAAGCGCGCTGGGGTGTTGGGCTGGAAAACCTGAACGCCGACCTCCGCGAACAACTGCAAGTGCCTTCCGACATGAAGGGAGTTGTGGTGACGAATGTCCAGCCGGGGAGCCCTGCAGACAACGCAGGCATTGGCCGTGGCGACGTGATCATGGAAGTCAACCGCAAGCCCGTGCAGAGCGCGGAAGATGTGAAGCGCGAGCTGGGGAACGTTCCCAGCGGCAAAGACGCCATGGTACTGATTTGGTCCAATGGCGGCAGCTCATTCCGCGTAATGCACGCAGCCGAGCCAGGCTCTGACGAGAACGGCGACTAGGTTCTCCATCTCAATTCAGGAGCGCACCTCAAAAGGGTGCGCTCCTTTCATTGGCCCTTCCCAAGGTTCATTCTTTGGAAATTTTAATGTGGTTTTAATTTTGGTCTAATCTGTCAGGCATAGGGTCACATGTTCATGATGAGGGAAAATATTTTCCTTCCGGTTTTTCTTCATCCTGTAGTAGCTAGGGTCAGAGGCAGCATCTTCTCCGGGCTCCATCCCTTTCGATAAGTTTTGCAAAGACGCAATGCAGCGGCATTGCCGCGCCCGGCAGCGTTGAATCGGCGTTGCGGCCGGCAATAGCCAGGGAACGAGAGAAAGTTTCATTCTTCCGGGCTCACAATCCCTTGAGCAATTTTCGTACCAGGCTGGTTCAGGCCGGTCGAAACGCGGTCGCATGGTTCGCCGTGAAGATCGCGGGTTGTCGTCTCATCTGAGACATTCGGGAGACAAACATGCACGCCTTGAAGAACTTTTCCGCCACTCTCCTGCCAACCGGCAAGAGTAAACGCTCAAAATCCATAACCTTGTTCATCACGACCCTGCTATTGGCCATGCTGGCTGGTTCCGTGGCCGCGCAGGCGCAGACAGCGCCGCTGGTGGTAAACGTGATCAATGCCGGACGGTTCTATGGTGATCCGAATCCTGCCTTTACCGGAACCATCAAGGGCCTCAAGAGCGGTGACAACATCACGGTAGTTTATACAACCGTTGCTAATTCCAGCAGTCCGGTAGGAGATTACGCGATCGTTCCTACCCTGGTTGACCCGGACAACAAGCTGGGCAATTACAACGTCATCATCAACAACGGAACGCTCACGGTTACTCCAGCGCCGCTAAGCATCGTCGCTGATGACGTTACGCGCGCCGTTGGCCAGCCGAACCCTACATTCACCGGAACGATCACAGGACTGAAGAACGGTGATGACATAACCGCCACCCACGAGAGCCCGGCGACGGCTAACAGCGAGGCGGGAACGTATCCTATCATTCCCACGCTGAAGGACGCCTCCGGCAATATTGGCAATTATGTAGTTTCAGTCTCGAACGGCAAGCTAACCATCACACCTTAACGCACATCAACGCATCGGCGGAAACAACGAGGGCTGGCAATGGCAACATTCCGTCAGCCCTCCTTTTTTGACGCAAGGTGCCATCTTCTTGCGGCTGATATCAGCCAGCAACATCTAAGTCCCGACGGGTAAACTGGGGCGGCTCAACTCATGGGCTCTCAACAATTCCGGCGGCGCATGTGCCCAATTTCGTCTGTCAGTGACCAATTCGCTCTTCGCGCTCATGCGCGGCCCAATGCTTTCCCGTCCTCGGTCGTTCTCCCAGTTCGCAATCTTTGGCGCAAAAGGCAAGCCACCATTCAGCCACCATGACTGAGCCACCTCGCTCCAGATTTCCCGTTTTGACCTTTCTTTATGGGCGCCTCCGGCTGGGAACTCGTCACGATCGGGCGCGGAACGCCGGGTTTTACGGCGGGGCGGAAGAACCCAATATTTTGAGAGTCGGCGGCCCGGAATCGCCATTTTGACGTGGAGTGATGTATCCTCTTAAGAGCGCCAATTATGGGAACCAATTAAGCGCAGCAACTTATTTTGGCACGGAGGAATAGCTTGGCAGAAGTCCGATTACAGGAAGGCGAGCCGCTGGAAAACGCGCTGCGCCGGTTTAAACGTAAAGTCCAGACGGAAGACATCATCAAGGAAGTAAAACGCCACTCGTATTACCTGAAGCCGGGCGAGAAGAAGCGCGTGAAGCAGGCCCTGGCGCGCAAGCGGGCCAAGAAAAAGATCCGCAAGGACCGCGATTCCCGCTCCGAGCGCGATTAACCGCTTCTCCTGTCCCTAAGCTCGGCCCGCCGGCAAGTCAAAATATACGATCGCTTGAGATTGAGCCTGGCCCTTCGCGAAAGTTGGAGCGCGAAGGGCTCGGCGACGTCTTTTTGCCGGTCCAAAGAGCGCGCTGGTCTTTCAGGATTTGCCAGGCGTGTTCGATTGCTAGTCCCTTAAGGCCTGTGCGATACGCCCACGCTTTTAGGATGAAATGGAACCATTCTCCCAGGAATTTCCATTTGCAGTGCATCGCGCCTCTACGATAAGCTGCCTCTGGGCTGAAGTCCTCCCCTAGTTAGCCTTCAGGGTGACCGCTTCACACTCCGCTCTTCGCCGCTACGCTGTACCGCGGCGCCCCAGCGCGGGCCTCCTCTTTGCAAAAAAAACCAAATCAAAAAGAAAGGTAAGAGAGAGAAATGCTCAGAAATCTGTTTCGGAGTTTTGCAAGTGTTGCAGCGGTAGCTATTGTCATGGTCTTGGGGGCGCCCGTTGCCCAGGCGCAGATCACCGTCGGGGGCCATGTGGGGTTTGTGATTCCGTGGGTCACTCATGGCGGAGGACAGACCACCACCATCGGAGACAACTTTCAAATTGGGTTTCCTTTGGGAGTTTCCTTCCACGGCCAGGGCCGTATGACTCTTGATCTGGAAATGGTGCCCAGCGTTTCAGACGATCCTCGCGCAGTCACCCTGACTGTGGATCCAGGATTGGTCTGGAGCATCTCCCATGGATGGGCAGCGGGCGGCCGCGTGGCCTTTGACGTGAACTCGTCGCAGTTTGGATTTATCCCACTGCTCAATAAAAGCTGGAAATTTAAAAACGACAAAGGTTTTTTCAAAGCTTACTTCATTGAGGCTGATCTGCCGGTGAAGTTCAATCGTCCCACAGGCGGGCCGGCCACAAACTCCGTGACGTTTGCCACCCACTTTGGGTTGGGCTTCTAGGGCGAGTGGCTAGCCAGACAGTCGGATAGCGATCGTCTTAAATACATCTGCCCGGTTCGTCGCAACCGGGCAGAGATTTTTTTACAACGTTATCTAATTTAACCGATCGCTTTGAATTGTTCGTCCACTTCAACCTGAAGCCCGGCCACCAGCCTGTTGTTGGAGTTTGCAAGGCCGACCACCGCGAGCATCTCATTGAATATGGCTTCGGTCATGCCTTTCTTGCGCGCGGCGGCGGTGTGCGCGGCAATGCAATAGTCGCACTGGTTGCTCATGCTAATGGCCAGGTAAATCAGTTCCTTCATCAGAGGATCAAGCGCTCCGCCCGCCATGATCTCTTTTGTGTCTTCCCAAGTGCGCTTCAGCCGTACAGGATCATGGGCCAGGGCTTTCCAGAAGTTTGTGACCTTATCGGTTTTGCGGGTGGCCATGATGTCGTCATACACGGCGCGCACTTCCGGGCCGGCGTTTTCGTACTCGATAAATCCAAGGGTCGACATGTATCTCCTTAGTCATTAACAGGTGTCGCGATCTTCTTTTGGGCGAAGCCGAATCAACGTACAGACGCGGCACTGCTACCTCGCACTCTCATAGCACTAACAAAATCTTTCCCGTCGTCTTTCTGCCTTCCAGGTCGCGATGCGCCTGCTGCACGTCTTCTAACTTGTAAGTCTGTGAAATTCGCAATTTCAGTTTGCCTGCCGCGATCATGGCAAATACGTCGCCAGATCGCTGCTCCAGCTCCTCGCGTTGCGCGACGTAGTGGATCAGGCTGGGCCGCGTGACGAACAACGAACCCTTCTGCGAGAGCACGATCGGATCGAATGGCGGCACCGGTCCGCTTGCTCCGCCAAAGAGCACCATATATCCGCGCGGCCGCAGCACATTCAGTCCTTTTTCAAAAGTGCTCTTGCCCACGCCGTCGTACACCACGTGGACGCCTCTGCCCCCGGTCAGGCGTTTGGTCTCAGCCTCAAAATCTTGCGTCGCGTAGACGATGACCTCATCTGCGCCCGCCTCGCGCGCCAGCTTGGCTTTTTCTTCAGTACCCGCTGTTCCAATCACGTGCGCGCCAATGTTTTTCGCCATCTGCACCAGCAGCAGCCCCACACCGCCCGCGGCGGCGTGAATCAGTGCTGTCTCGCCCTTCTTGAGCGGATACGTGGTATTGATCAGGTAGTGCGCGGTCATGCCCTGCAGCATCGCCGCCGCGGCCTGCTGATCGGTAATTTTGTCGGGTACGCGGACCAGCCGGTCGGCGGGCACGGTGGCATACTCCGCGTAAGTGCCCATCACGTTGCTGTAAGCCACGCGATCGCCAACCTTCACCGACTTCACTTCGCCGCCGACTTCGGTCACCGTTCCCGCGGCCTCCTGGCCGTCAGTGAAAGGCAGCACCGCGGGGTACCGGCCTTCGCGGAAATACACGTCGATAAAGTTGACGCCTGAAGCCGCGATCTTCACCACGGCTTCATTGGCTTTGGGCTTGGGCACAGGCAGATCGACCAGCGTCAGGACTTCAGGACCGCCGGTCTTTTGCACTTGAATCGCTTTCATAGAGAATCCTGGCGGCCCTGCGATGCTGGCGGCCGCGGAAAGATACTGCAATAATTTCTCGCGTAGCGCAGGCTTAGAAGTTAAACGACTCTTCTTCTGCGATCATGATCACGGGCGGTCCGCCGGAAGAAATCTTCATGGCATGGCCCACCGTTTCCTGGCCACCTGCCGATGCGGCGCAGGTTTGCAGCGCTTCCATGGAAGGGAAGTGGACTTCGGCGATGCGATAGTACGGTGGTGTTCCCACCGGCGAACCAACCACCTTGGTCGCCACAAACTTGGTCTTGCCTTTCAGCTTTTCCACGGCCATGGGCACGTGTTCTTTCTGGTAGACGTTTTCAAAAGCATCAACGTCTTTGGGGCGGGGATACATCACAACCAGCTTGACTCCAGCCATTGGGAGCTCCTTAAGAAGTGCGTTTAACTGCGCAACAGGAATTGTAATTGCAAGAGCGCGTTTTGTGGGCGACAGGGCTTTGCACGAGGAACCAAACCTTGCCACTGATAACACTGATGACACTGATTTACACGGATCAAAGAGCTTGAATTTGGACCATTCTTAAGTCTTAAAATCCGTGTCATCCGTGTTCATCCTGTTGAGATTTCGTCTCTGTACAAGATGGGCCGACGGCGAAGACTGCGGCACAGTTTGTAACTGTGCCACTGAAAAGCTGCCGCCAGCCGGGAACAGTCGGTCACGTGCTTTCTCCCGGATTCAGATTCCGTTAAACTGCTCATAAGAAGCAGAGCTGATTACCCATGCCGCAAATTCCCAATCTCATCAACCTGGCCATCCCCGGCTTTATCGGGCTTCTGCTGCTTGAGGTGGTGGTTGATGCGGTCATGCGCCGCGATCTTTACCATTTCAAGGACACTGCCGCCAGCCTCGCCATGGGCACCGGCAACGTGCTGCTGGGCGTGGCCAGCAAGGCTCTGGTCTTTGCGGCGTATACAGCCGTCCATCGCTTTGCCATCTTCAATATTGGCTATCAATGGTGGGCCTGGGCTATTTTGTTCTTTGCGGAAGACCTCACCTATTACTGGTTTCACCGCACCAGCCACGAGTGCCGTCTGTTCTGGGCCTCCCATGTAGTGCATCATTCGTCGCAGCGGTTCAACCTTGGCACGGCGCTGCGCCAGACCTGGACCGGCGGTTTCATGTCATTCATCTTCTGGCTATGGCTGCCGTTGGTTGGCTTTCAGCCCGTGATGATCATGACCATGCAAGCCATCAGCCTGCTCTACCAGTTCTGGGTCCACACTGAACTTGTCCGCACCATGGGCCCGCTGGAATGGGTGATGAACACGCCTTCGCACCACCGCGTGCATCACGGATCAAATCAGCGCTATCTCGACCGCAACCACGCCGGCGTGCTCATCATATGGGACCGTCTCTTCGGCACCTTTGAGCCTGAGGGCGAAAAAGTGATCTACGGCCTGACCAAAAATATCAACAGCTATAATCCGCTGCGCATCGCCTTCCACGAGTGGATCGACATCTGGAATGACGTGCGGAAAGCGGACAGGTGGCCGCTGAAGGTGCGTTATGTTTTCGGAAGACCGGGATGGAAAGAAGAAGGTCGTTGAGGAGTCCTCCGGGGTGTATACAACTTCCGGATCGCTCGTGATTCGACCATGCCCCCAGTTGCATATTCGTTGCATTGTTCATCCTGAGAAACTTCAGCCAGAGAATTGGCACAGTCCTACATTCTCGGCATCGTGATAACACACACCTGCTGCCGAACCCCTCGGCAATACCTTATCGAGAGGCAGCATCGCCAATCATCCGCGGAAGAAAGAGATTGACCGCACGTGGCCTATTCGAAGATGATGTTGGCCTGTTTTTGGTCGCTGCCTCGTCGTCCAGGAAAAACCCAAGCTGGTGACATATTGTGATGCGTTTCAATACTAGTTTGCCTTCAGCCATTGCACTTTGTGCTGCCGGGATTCTGCTGGCCACATCGATCCATGCCCAGGTGCCTAATGCGCATCAGGCCGAGACGACTTTCACGCCGCCGCCGTTCGATGAAGCGTATTGTGCGTCCCCCGGGAAATATCCGGCTCACAGATACGACGTAATCATCGTCGGCGCAGGGCTATCGGGACTGAGCGCGGCGAGGGAGTTGCAACACCTGGGCCGCTCGGTACTCATACTTGAGGCCAATGATCGGATTGGAGGCCGGGCATACGTCGGTTTGATTGGCGATAACAAGGTCCCAATCGATTACGGAGGCGCGTGGATTCACGGCGTTCCCACCAACCCGCTCACCGGGCTGATCGACTCCATGGGTTTTAGCCGGCAGCGCACCGAACTCAATCTTCCTTACTTTATCAATGGCCGGCAAGCCAGGGACGAAGAGAAGAAAGTCTTCGACCATGCTCTTGAAGAATACGAAGATGCGGTGGCGCTGGCCTCCAGGTCCGTTGAGAACCAGCGCGCTCTGGCTGAGCGTGCGTGCGGCGAATACAAAAGCCATGTGCCACGGAAAGAGATCTGCCGCGATTTGCAGCGCCGGATTCCATTCAGCCGGATTTCTGTTCTCAGCAGTCTCTGCCAGGGGCCGGTTCGCTCCCCCGGAGAATTCTGCAGAATGGCGGACAAGGCCCTGCGCGTTACCAGCGACGTGGCAGAACGCTATGTACCTCAGTCCGGAGAGTTCAAAGACATCATTCCTCTGCTCATCGCGAATGCCGGTCCACTGGAGAGCGCGGCTGAACTGGGCAGAACTTCGGCCGTTGACGGCGCACACTTCGAGGCCGGAGAGGACGACCTGATCGACAAAGGAATAGGGGCTTTTGTTGAGAAACTCGGAGAAGGCCTGCCGGTCTGCCGGAACTCTCCGGTCACGGAGGTGGATTACTCCGGCGATGGCGTAAAGGTAAGCGTCGGGGGCAGAGTTTTTGAAGGTGCGAACGCTCTAGTGACGGTCTCGGTCGGAGTGCTGAAGAAAAAGAAGATTGCGTTCAAACCGGAACTGCCGAAAAGGAAGCTCCAGGCCATCGACACGTTGCAGATGGGCAACATGCAGAAAGTGATCGTCCCTCTCAATCGCGATATCTTTCCCAACGAGCCCAAGAACGCATGGGCCCTCTATGAAGGGGACCTTCCTGCGGAGGCGCTGGCCTTCGCGAAAGAGCAGCATCTTCCTCTGGTGCACGGAACGCGGGTGGTGATGGGTTTCGTGATCAAGCCGCTGAACCAGAACATCGCCATCGGTTTCTTTGGCGGGGACTGGGCCAGGGCGCTGGAGAAGCGGTGCGACAACCTGGAACACGGTTCCGGCAAGAGCAATCCAAAATGCGACGACCTCTCGATTGCAATCACCAGGTCCGCTCTTTCCAATATATCCGGCGAAAAAGGGATCGATGAGGCCATTCAGCCGGAGGGAATCCAGGTGACACGTTGGAGCCTCGATGCAACCTCATTCGGCGCTTATTCGGTGGCGGAGCCTGGAAGCTGGTACGAGCGCAATATCCTCGCAGAACCGGTGAAGGGGCCAAAGGGAATCAAGCGCCTGTTTTTCGCCGGAGAAGGAACTGCCCGCGAGATTTATAACGGTTCTTACCCCGGCGCCTACGAGTCAGGTCTGAAGGCAGCTAGAGATATTCATACCACAATGCTTGAAGCTGAAGAGAAGGCTAGAGACGCCGCAAGGCCGGGTTCAACAGAAAAGTAGCGAATTAAGCCTTTCCACCATTCGAAGAAATCTTCATCGAGACCACATAGCGCGTCCACGACGAGTGTGTAACGCCGTCAGCTTTCGTTGAGGCGAGTATCACTCTTTGCCCGCTGTGTTTGCGTTTGAATTCAGGATTGCGGTTAGGATGTCTGCTCGGAACTTTCTGGTGTGGCTTATCCTTTCTTCTTCGGTTTCATCATCTGCCACTGCTCTTCCGTTAACAGATCTCCCAGATGGTCGAACTCGCTGGCGCCTTTGAGTTGCTCGCCGCCGTCCATTACGATCTGTTCTCCGTTCACATATCCCGATTGGTCGCTGACCAGGAACGCCGCCAGGTCGGCCAGCTCCTGGTGTGTGCCGAAACGTCCCAGCGGGTTGCGCTTCTTGGCCATCTCTTCCAGTGATTTCACCGGCATCAGCCGAGAGAATGCGCCCTCCGTCGGCACTGGCCCCGGCGCAATGGCGTTAAGTCGGATTCCGTATTTACCCCACTCAACCGCCAGGCTGCGCGTCAGATTTAATACGCCCGCCTTGGCCACCGATGACGGCACTACGTACGGCGAGCCCCACTGCGCGTAGGTGGTGGTGATGCTCAGGACGCTGGCTTTGCGCTTTTCTTTGATCCAGCGCTTGCCGCAGGCCATGGTTGCGTGAATCGACCCCATCAGCACGATGCCGATCACCGCTTCAAACGCGCCGATGGAAAGCTCTTCCGTGCGGCAAAGAAAATTTCCGGCAGCGTTGTTCACCAGCGCATCCAGCGGCCCATCCTGCCAGATCGTCTCGATCATGGCTTCCACGCGCTGGTTATCGCGCACGTCGCAGGAAAAAGTCTTTACCGTTCCGCCGGTCGTCTTGTGCAGTTCGCCGGCTGCCTCTTTCAGCACTTCTTCGCGGCGTCCGCAGATGTAGAGTGACGCGCCCAGTTCCATGAAGCGCTTGCCCATGCTCTTGCCCAGGCCGGTAGCGCCTCCGGTCACAAGAATTCTCTTGCCTGCCAGCAGATTCTTTTCAAACACAGTTGTTCCTTCTTCTTAAAGGGAGTTGACGAAACATGGTACACGGCTGGCAGTCCACCCGCCAGCGGTCCGCCAGAACAGTCCCGCGCTTTCGCAAGCTGCCGGGGCAAGTTCATTTACTTTGCCGAACGGCCACCAGAGGCAAGTCGCGTTCCGCTGCCCAGATTTCCCAATCGGCAGCGCTGCGCGTCAGAAAGACTCGATCAAGCTCCGCTCGATCAGCGTTCTTTAGACCGAGCTCTGAGAGCAGCCGCTCGGCGAAATGCGGTTCCAGCGCAGCAATCGCAATCCAGCCGTCGCTGGCCTGATAAAAGCCATACAAGGGATAGCCGCCGCCCAGCAGCCCTCCAGCAGACGTTAGGCCCGCCTTGAGAGGCTCGGCCAGGTCACGAGCGCATTCGTGCAGAGAAACCCAGGCGCAGCCCGACTCGCCCGTTCTGGCCGCTTTGTTCAGCAGCGCCAGCGCCATGCTGACGGCCCGCTCCGCGCCGGCGAGATCGACAAACAAAGTGGGCGGCATCTCCGGGGGCCGTAGCAAACCAAAGTCACTCTGGTAGGTCAGATCATGGCCGGTGCGCTCATCCTGCGGCGCCGGATATCCGACGATCCCGACAAAGCAGAGCCGCGGATGCCGCGCGTGCAGGCTCTTCCAATCCAGCCCCAGCCGCTGCAATGCAGACGGTCGGAACGATGCCAGCAACAAGTCCGCTTTCGCCAGCAGGCTATCCAGTTGCGCGCGCCCGCCATTGTCCTTGAGGTCCAGGCGCAGCACGGTTTGTCCTCGGCAGAGCGACTCATACCATTTTGGCGCGGCACGGACCATGGCGTCTCCGCTTGGCGGCTCGACCTTGGTGACCTCAGCGCCCAGCCGGACCAGCCGCGCGGCCGCCACCGGCCCAGGCGCATTCAACGCCAGGCTTACGATCTTTATGCCCTGCAAGAGAGTCGTGTTTTCAGTTGTGGTCATGCTGCACTTTCCCTGAACTCTCGAGCAAAGCGAGAGATCGCTATGATCAGAGAAACAGATTCGGAGCTGAAATGAAAACCGTTTGTTCTTAACGCATTCATAGTAACGGTAGGGTACCCTCGCTTCGCTTCGGGTTGTAAAAAAGGGTTGTAAAAAAGCCCGGATTGCTCCGGGCTTCGCTGGGGGGAGGGCCGTTCAGCTCATTTTGTGTTGGGCGCCGCTTCTTGCTTTGCTTCCACGGCTTTGCCTTCCGCGTCATACACTTCAACGGTGCCGTACTTGGCCACCGCGTCGCGTACCTGCTTGGCATCGCCCACCACTACAACCTGCAGATGGTCTAGATCGACATACTTTCGCGCCATACGCTGTACCGTATCGGCGTCAACCTTGGCCAGTTCGTCCGAGTAATGGTCCCAATAGTCCTTGTTGAGCCCGTAATACTTTACTGACATCCAGCTATTCACGATGCCTGCAGGGCTCTCCAGCGACAGCGCAAAGCTGGAGATGATGGAGCGCTTGGATTCTTCCAGTTCGCCCTGGGGGACTTTCTCATCGCGCAGCCGCTTGAATTCATACATCAGCTCATGCAGTGAGCCGTCCGTTACGGCATTGCGGACTTCAGTATTGGCAACGAACGATCCAGGATAAAGATCGGTGCTCACGCGGCTGTAAGCGCCGTAGGTGTAGCCCTTTTCCTCGCGCAGATTGGAAAAGAGGCGCGCCGCCGAGCCGCCGCCCAGAATGCGGTTCATTACAACCAGGGGGATATAGTCAGGGTCGGACCGCTTGAGCGAAAGACCGCCGGCCAGGATATTGCTCTGCACTGATCCAGGCCGGTCAACCAGAATAGTCTTTGCCGATGTGAGCGCAGGCACGGTCCCGATGTTGGCGGCATCGACGGGATGGTTTTTCCACCCGCCAAAGTATTTCTTCGCCAGCTCGGTCGCCTGCGCAACCGTGATGTCCCCGGACACGGCAAAAATGGAATTGTTGGGCGCGTAGTATTTGTCGTGGAAACCCTTGAGCATTTCCGGGGAGGCTTTCTTCAGAGAGTCGGCTGTCGGCGCTTGTATGGCGGCAGGGAAGTCACCATACAACGCGCGGGCAAAGCGCTCACGCGCCAGGAAGCCGGGGTTGGAGCGCAACTGAAAGAGACGCGCGCCCTCCTGGCGCTGGTACTTCTGGAGTTCGTCGGCTGGGAAGCTGGGATTGAGCACGATGTCGCTCATGATGTCCATCAGCTTGTCAGCGGATTGGCTGAGACCCGAAGCTTGTACCGTGGTCACGTTCGAGCCAAAAGCGGCGTCAGCGTTGAACGTGGCTCCTAACTCATCCAGGTCGGTGGCGATCTGCGTGCTGTTGCGTTTTGCCGTGCCGTCGCGCAGCAGGTCAGCAGTGAACGAGGCCAGGCCCGGCGTATCTTTCGGATCAGAGAGTGCGCCGGATTTGATCCACAGGTTGTAATAGACGGTTGGCAACCTGTGCTGCTCCAACACAAGCATGGTCAGGCCGTTGGCCAGAGTGACTTCCACCGGGTGCGGCAACTTCACCTTCAAAATCTCGTCGTTTACCGGCGCCTTATTGAGCCGCTGCACCTTGGAAGGAAGTTGCTTGGTGTCTGCTCCGCCCTGCGGCTGCTGCGCTGACAATCCGGCGGCAACCAGGATTACGAAATTCAATGTAAGTATTTTCTTCAGCATGATCTTCTCCTTACCGCATTCCGGCAGCGCCGGCAGCCGGGCTAGCTGCGCCGGGCAGGGTTATCACTACCGAGCGGTGGGCGGGCACCAGATATTTCTGGGCGGCCTGCTTTACCTGTTCGGCGGTCACGGCGGTCAATTTCTCATAGGCCGTGTTGATGAGGTTGGGTTCGTTATAAAAGATCGTCGCCGTCCCAATCTGATTGGCAAGAGAAAGCGTTGAACTGCGTGTCTGGACTGCCTGACGCAAAAGCTGTGTGCGGACTTTCTCCATCTCCTGCTGCGTTACGCCATCCTTCTTCACCGCCTCAAGTTCTTCCTCGACCGCCTTTTCCAGGTCTTCAATCTTCACGCCCGGCCGCGGCAGCGCGACCACGTTGAAAAGACCTGGCCCGCGGCGCGCCTGGGCGAATGCTCCGGCGTTGATGGCAAGCTGCTTGTCATGCACCAGATGCTGATACAGGCGTGAGCTGCGTCCGTTGGAGAGGATGCTGCTCAATATCTGCAGCGCATAAGTATCCGGCGTGTTGCCTGGGCCGATGTTATAGACCGCATGGAACTGGGGCAGGCGCGCCAGCGGATCGTTGAGCGTCTTGCGCCTCTCCTTGTCGTGCTCCGGTTCTTTCATGTCGACGGGCGGCGGCGAGGGTTGCCGCGGAATGCCGCCGAAGTACTTCTTCACCTTCGCCAGCGTGTCTTTCGGATCAAGATCGCCAGCCAGCACCATTACCACGTTGTTGGGCGCATAATAGATGCGGAAGAAGTCTTTCACATCGTCCAGCGTGGCGGCATTCAGGTCGTCCATGGAGCCGATCACCGAATGGTGGTAGGCAAAATTGTCGTACGCCATGGATTCCAGCTCTTCAAACGATTTACCATAAGGCTGGTTGTCCACCCGCAGGCGGCGCTCTTCCTGCACGGCGTTGCGCTGGTTATCCAGGTTCGCCTGCGTAATGTTCAGCGCCTTCATCCTGTCCGATTCCAGGAACAAAGCCATGTCGAGCTGGTTCTTCGGCAGCTCTTCAAAATAGTTGGTCTGGTCGTTGTTGGTGCTCCCGTTCAGCGACCCGCCATAGTTCTGGACCAGCAGCATGTGTTCGCCCTTGCCTACGTTGGCTGAGCCCTCAAACATCATGTGCTCAAACAGATGGGCGAACCCGGTTCGTCCCTGCTTCTCATTGCGCGAACCCGTATTGTAGGTGAGCGAGATGGAGAACACGGGCGCTGTATGCTCGGGAGCGATGATGACTCGCAAGCCGTTCTCCAGCGTGGTATCCGTGAATTCCACTTTGGGAAGTTTCGATTGAGAAAAGCCCGCCGTGGCCATGGCCAGCAGCAGCGCGCACAGCAGCGGCTTGATACGTACACAGTTCACAGAACACCTCGAAGTTGGAATCAAAAAGAAGGACATCCAGGAAGACGGCATAAGATTCTGCGAAACCACGCAGAAAATCAACTAAAAAATGGTTCCACAGCACTGGCTGGGACGGAATGCATTCACCCCGGCTGGATTGGCCACGGTCGTTATTTGCAGCCCGGCCGCGACGGCTGAACAAGTGTCGGATGGCGTGGTAGAATCCGCTGCGGTCATGGGAGCACAAATGGGCATTCGAAAACTGTCACTGCTTGTATGTTCGGCAATCATTCTTTCCGGCATCTGCGCCAATGCGACGGAGAGGCAAAACAACGCGGATTATCGCGCGCGCCGCGTAGCGCTGGCCAAACAGATGGAAGGCGGCACGCTCGTGCTGTTTGCCCCGACTGAAGCCGAGGGCCAGAACGACCTTTATGGTTTCCGCCAGGACGATAACTTCTACTACCTGACAGGATGGCTCGAGCCCGGCGCGGCCGTGCTGATCAACGCCAATCCTTATGTTGAGATCCTGTTTCTTGCCGAGCACAACCTGACGCAGGAAAAATGGACCGGCCCCAAGCTTGGGCCGGAGAATCCCAAGGCCCCGCAGCAAACCGGTTTCGACAAAGTCGAGAGCCTGGACAAGATGCATGAAGAGTTGCTCAAGGTGTTGCCCCAGCCGCGCGCGACAGTATTCTCCGATCTCGGGGCAAACGGCCAGACCACGGCTTCCACCGGCCCGTTGGAATGGCTGCGCCGCGGCAACTCATTTCCGAATTATGTTTCATTCAAAGATGCCAAACCGCTCATCGCGCGCTTGCGCACAGTCAAAGACGCCGGCGAATTGAACATGCTTGGCCGCGCGGCGGATGCCTCGGTAGCGGCGCATCTTGCGGCACTGAAGGCCATCCATCCGGGCGTGAACGAGCGCGAAATTTCCGCGCTGATGCAATATGAGTTTGGCAAGCGTGGCTGCGAGCGTCCGGCATATGCGCCCATTGTGGGCTCCGGCTTCTTCTCTACAGTGCTGCACTACTCCGCCGATGATCGAACCATGCAGGATGGCGATCTTGTGGTGATGGACGTGGCCGGCGAGTACTCGATGTACGCCTCAGATATCACGCGTACCGCGCCTGTCAATGGAAAGTTCACGGCCCGCCAGCGCGAAATCTATGACATTGTGCTGGCGGCACAGGAAGCCGCCATGCAGGCGTTCAAGGCAGGGAAGTCCAAGCTGCCCACCAACCGCGCCGATCCGGATTCGCTCTATAAGGTCGCATTCGATTACATCAACACGCACGGCAAGGATTCGCATGGCGAACCGCTGGGCAAATATTTCATCCATGGGCTTGGGCACCACGTTGGGTTAAACGTGCATGATGCGAATGATCCTGCCTTGCCGCTGGACAAAGGGATGGTTTTTACCCTGGAGCCGGGGATTTATATTCCTGAAGAGAAGCTGGGAGTCCGCATTGAGGATGTCTTTGCCGTGGGCCAGGACGGAAAACTGATCATGCTAAGCCATGGCCTGCCGCGCACTGCCGACGAAGTTGAGAAAGCCATGGCAAAGTAACCTCACTTCGCCACCCTGTGTTTTTGGAAACTGCGGCTATTTGATCGCCACTGCCAGCGTGTCATGGTGCTCGCGAATAAACCGCCGCAGGTAAGGCCCGATCTGGCTGGGAGCGTCAAATCCCGCGGCCTTGGCGGCGGCTTCCTGGTCTTTAGGTAAAGCGTCCGCGCTTTCAGCGTAATGCTTGAGGTCACGAAAGACGCCGATAGTGAAGATGTCCCAGGCGGCCCCCTGGTCGCGCACGAAGATAAAGTTCTCCGGCTCCTTCAGAGCTTTGGAGTAGGCGTTTTCCATCTCGCGCTCTTTGTACAGGTCGGCAAATTTGCCCGGCAGAGCTACGAACATCTCGACATGAAAAAACGCGCCAGCGGCAAAGGCCTTGCGTAGATCGGCCAGCGGCGGGCCATAGGCAAACAAATCTTCCTGCCAGGCGATCAACTCTTTGAACTTGTCGTCGAGCTTTCCGGCCTGCTCCGCTTTCTGTCGCTTGCCGATTCGTTCAGGCTGGTAATACTCAGAGTAGCTACCAACGGGGAAGAGGACCATCAGATCCCAGTGATCGCCCTGGCTGTGGCGCATCCAGAGCGGAGTTTCGTCGCCGGCCTGCTTCAATTCGGCCCCACGGGCCTTATAGAGGTCAATGAGTTCAAGCAGCCTACCGGGAGCGGCCTGCACCAGCGTGACTTTGTATAGATACGGGTTGTCGGCGGCACGGGCCTTTCCGGTGAAAATCGAGCACAGAAGCAGCAGGAACACAGCTTGTTTGCAGGGCATGAACTGGGTCGCTCACTTTCCTCAAGTTTGGGCCGGCACTGCCGCTGTGACCCTTATCACAGCGTTTGCGCCATCTCCGCTGCGATGGTAACGTAAGAAGTTTGCATTGTGAATGTATTTCGGGGAGGAAGCATGGCATCATCCTATAACGGAGTTCCGCTGCCGGCAGGAGGCAGCCCCATTACTTTTGCCGACGGCAAGCTGCAGGTCCCGGACAATCCCATTATTCCTTACATTGAAGGCGACGGCACAGGCCGCGACATATGGGCCGCGTCCGTGCGGGTCTTCGATGGCGCGGTGGAAAAGGCGTACGGCGGAAAACGCAAGATCCACTGGTATGAGATCTTTGCCGGAGAAAAGGCGTTTACCAAATTCAAGGAATGGCTGCCTCAGGGCTCCGTGGATGCGGCGCGTGACCTGCATGTTTCCATCAAAGGGCCTTTAACCACGCCCATCGGCGGCGGTATCCGTTCTTTGAACGTGGCATTAAGGCAGATCATGGACCTTTATGCCTGCATACGGCCGGTGCGCTATTACTCCGGCGTGCCGTCACCGGTGAAGCATCCTGAGCAGCTTAACGTAACCATCTTCCGCGAAAATACTGAAGACGTTTACGCCGGCATCGAATGGAAGCAGGGAACCCCTGAAGTCAAGAAGCTCATCGACTACCTCAACAACACGATGCTGGCCGGGACCAAGAAGCATATCCGTGAAGATTCCGGCATCGGCATCAAGCCCATTTCCGTCTTTGGCACCAAGCGACTGGTGCGCATGGCGATCCAAAACGCGGTAAAAAACAAGCGCCGTTCGGTCACCCTGGTACACAAGGGCAACATCCAGAAATTTACTGAAGGCGCATTCCGCGAATGGGGCTATGAGGTGGCGCGCGACGAATTCCGCGACCAGATTGTGACCGAGCGCGAGAGCTGGATTCTGGACAACAAAGACAAGAATCCCAGCCTGAGCGTGGAGCAGAACGCAGCGATGGTCGAGCCGGGAATGGAGTTTGCACCAGTGAGCTTTAAACAGGAAGTTGAGGCGGAAGTGAAGCAGGTGCTCGACGCCATCGGCAAGTCGCATGGCAATGGCGCGTGGAAGAAAAAGATCATGATCAATGACCGCATTGCCGATTCGATCTTCCAGCAGGTAATTATCCGCCCAGCAGAGTATGACATTCTTGCCACGCCAAACCTCAACGGGGACTATATCTCTGATGCCTGCGCGGCGCAGGTTGGGGGTTTGGGGATCGCTCCGGGCGCGAATGTGGGCGACCAGCACGCAGTGTTTGAAGCCACGCACGGCACCGCGCCCAAATACGCAGACAAGGACGTGATCAATCCGGGGTCGGTAATTCTTTCCGGAGTGATGATGCTCGATCATCTGGGATGGTCGGAAGCGGCGCGGTTGATTGAGACCTCACTGGAAGCGACGATCCAGGAGAAGTTTGTTACGTATGACTTTGAGCGCCTCATGCCGGGCTCAACGAAAGTGAAGACCAGCGAGTTTGCCGGACACATGATCGAGAACATGGTTGACCGGCGCAAGAAAACGGCCGTATAGGAAGGCTTCGCGAGAAAAGTTTGGCAAACGTAGAGACGTAGCATGCTACGTCTCTACCTGACATACTCAGGAAGGGACTTTCGAATGCGAAAAAAGGTAACGATTGTAGGCGGGGGAAACGTGGGCGCGACGTGCGCCCACTGGGTAGCCTCAAAAGAACTGGCCAACGTGGTGTTGATTGACGTGCTGGAAGGCGTGCCTCAGGGCAAAGGTCTGGACCTGCTGGAGGCGATGCCGATTGAGAAGCGCGACACATATGTGCTCGGCACCAACGATTATGCCGACACCGCGAATTCTGACATAGTGGTGATCACGGCCGGAATCGCGCGCAAACCCGGCATGAGCCGCGACGACCTGCTCAACACTAACTACAAAATCATGCAGGACGTGATTGCCAAAGTTGTGGCCAACTCGCCAAACTGCATCTTAGTGGTGGTTTCCAACCCGCTGGACGCCATGTCGCAGGCGGCATTCAAGCTGAGCAAGTTTTCCCGCAATCGCGTGATTGGCATGGCGGGTGTGCTGGATTCGGCGCGATTCCGTACTTTTATTGCGCAGGAGTTGAACGTGAGCGTGGAGAACGTGACAGCGTTCGTGCTCGGCGGCCATGGTGACACCATGGTGCCGCTGGCCCGCTATTCCACGGTGGCTGGGATTCCAATCACTGAATTGATTCCCAAGGACCGGCTCGATGCGATTGTCCAGCGCACGCGCGACGGCGGCGCGGAGATCGTGAAGTATTTAAAGACCGGCAGCGCTTATTACGCTCCTTCCGCGGCGGCCACGGAGATGGTGGAAGCCATCCTCAAGGACAAGAAAAAGATCCTGCCATGCGCCGTCCATCTTGAAGGCGAGTATGGCATCAAAGGGCTCTTTGTCGGCGTGCCTTGCAAGCTGGGCGCTAACGGCCTGGAGCAGATCATTGAGATCAAGCTCACAGCGGACGAGCAGGCGGCGTTGCAGAAGAGCGCAGACGCTGTGGCTGAACTGGTGAAGGTGATCGGCGTTTAGATTCCCGCGAACGGGAAAAGCCAGCGCACAGTGCGCTGGCTTTTGCTTTCAGGCGACGTGAAAAGAACCCTTGTCCCAGAGAAGAGCATGGCGTCTTCGGCGTACGCTCCTTCGGCGCGGGACTTCCTTATGTCTTTCAGCACTGTCTCGCCGCGAACCGCACATGAGAACACATTAATGTTGCGAATCGATATTGCGAATTATTTTTGCGTCACGAGGTGTTTGCATGCCGCGGCTGTGCTTTAATCACCGATAGCGCCTTTGACTGGAGTTAAGAAGACAGCGTTTCCGGTCTAACCCTCTTGGCCCGGCTGGCTATCCTCTCCTGCTCACCAACTCCCGAGCCGCAACGACAGCCAGGGCGAACCATACTGGAGGTCACCAATGCCTACCTTGCTGACTGAAGCTCCGGAAACCACTCCGCAGACCGCACCGGCTTTACCACCGTTTACCGCACCCAGCAGCAAACCGGGAATGGGCGCCGTTCTTATGGATGGCGGCTGCCTGTATCGCGTATGGGCGCCGAATGCCACGGCTGTGGCGTTGGGCGGAGATTTTTTTCACTCCGGCAACACATCGCCGGTCGACTGGCGTGAAATCCCCATGCAGCGCGACGCCGCGACAGGTGAAGGCGCGTCTTACTGGTCGGCCTTTGTGCCGGGAGCGCTGCACGATTCGCATTACAAATTCCACGTCCGCAACGATTCGGCGCCGGCGGAATGGCCAGCCCCGTCAGACAAGCCGGTTTCGTCGCGCTGGAAACATGACCCGTACGCCCGAGACGCCATATCGTTCGGGGGCAACTCCATTGTGGTGGACCGGAACTTTGACTGGTCAGGCGACAACTTCCAGATGCCGCCATGGAACGAACTAGTGATTTATGAGCTGCACATCGGCACCTTTGGACGCAATAAGCCCAAGGAGCCTTCCGACTTTACCGCCGCGATCGGGCGCCTGGATTACCTGCGCGATCTTGGCGTGAACGCCATTGAGGTGCTGCCCGCGTTCGACTTCGATACCGATACTTCCATGGGATACAACCCCGGACTTCCATTCGCGGTGGACAACGCCTACGGCGAGTTGGCGGCGATGAAGAGCTTTATCAAAGCCGCGCATCAGAGGGGGATCGCGGTGATTCTTGACGTTGTCTATAACCACTTTGGGCCGGAAGGGCTGGACGATTGCCTGGGCAAATTTGACGGTTCGTATCCCGCGGGCACGGAGGGAATCTACTTTTACGAAGATGACCGCCTGTACACTCCGTGGGGCAACAACCGTCCGGATTTCGGGCGGGGCGAAGTGCGGTTGTATATCCGCGACCACGCGATGACATGCCTGGAGGAAATTCGCGCGGACGGCCTGCGGCTTGATTCCACGGTTTCCATCCGCCGCGTAGTGCGCCGGTACGACGATGCCGGCCCGAATCCTGAAGGCTTTACGCTGCTGCGCTACCTGGGCGAGGAGAAAAGGAAGAGCACGCCGTGGAAGATCTTGATTGCTGAAGACCTGCAAAACGACGACACGCTTACGCGCGACGCTCTCTCCGGCGGCATTGGAATGGATGCGCAATGGGACAATTGGTTTTCCGGCCGCGTGCGCAACGCGATGTTTGCGCTGGACGACAACCAGCGCAATCCGCAGCAGGTGGCCGAGGCGATCAGCAAAGGCTACAACGCGTCCGGGCTGTTCCAGCGCGTGAACTATACGGAATCTCACGACGACGCGAAGAGCGCCCGCATTCCCAGCCTGATTGACGGAGGCAATCCCACAAGCGTTTTCGCGCTCCGGCGCACAGCGCTTGGCGCCGCCCTTATGCTCACCACACCGGGGATTCCCATGCTCTTTATGGGGCAGGAATTTCTTGAAGCGAAGCCATGGAACGACAGCGCGGACTTTGCGCTGGACTGGGGCCGGATCGACAGTTTTTCCGGAATGGTAGAGCTGCACCGGCGATTGATCCATCTGCGGCGCAACCGGGACAACAACACCCGAGGACTGCGCGGCGGCAACGTGAATGTTTTTCATGTGAACCCTGAAGGCGTGATTGCGTTTCATCGCTGGGAACAGGGCGGGCCGGGGGACGACGTGGTGGTTGTGGCCAACCTGGGCAATCGCCGCTGGGACAGCTACAACATCGGCTTTCCCCGCGAGGGCACATGGTACCTGCGCTTCAACAGCGACTGGCAGGGCTACTCGAAGGAGTTTACCAACATCGGCTATGACACCACGGCCGC
>DASSXL010000035.1:0-32555 GCA_035703825.1 Candidatus Angelobacter sp. | reverse complement strand
GAACGCAAGCAGTTCGGCAAAAGCATCTCTGACTTCCAGGGTATCCAGTTCCAGCTCGCGCAGATGGCAACCGAGATTGAA
The DNA here is from genome assembly GCA_035703825.1 of Candidatus Angelobacter sp. Taxonomy (GTDB): domain Bacteria; phylum Acidobacteriota; class Terriglobia; order Terriglobales; family Acidobacteriaceae; genus Angelobacter. The sequence goes on along the minus strand of DASSXL010000035.1, from coordinate 32,474 downwards.
GCCGTGAAGATGCTGGTTTACAACGCGGCGCGCATGAAAGATGCGGGAATGAATTTTGTGAAAGAAGCGGCCATGACCAAGTTGTTTGCCTCCCAGGTTGCGGAACGCGTTGCCTCTCTGGCCGTGGAGATTTACGGCGGCTACGGTTTCACCAAGGATTATCCGGTGGAAAAATATTATCGCGACGCCAAGATCGGCAAGATTTACGAAGGCACATCCAATATGCAGTTGCAGACGATCGCTAAAATGCTGTTGGGAGGGAAATAGATCGGCACTCCGCCACAAACTTGGGCATCAACTTTACAGACAGCCATCGCCAAGGTTATGGCGCCAGCCGAGGCTTGCAATCAGCGCACATAAACATCATGTTATCAACATCTTACGGATGAGTACCTTTTGTGTAAGGGAGTCCCCGATTGTGTCAGAAGATTGAGCTGGTTTAAACTACGTGGAAATTCCGGCGCTCACCCCCTTATGAACAGATACCAAATCGATACGGGCAGGAGTTAACGTTGGGCCAGGATTCCCTGAAGGAACTGCAGGACCTCAGAACCGTTCACACTTTTTATCTCGGGCTGCTCGAAAGAAACCTGGGACATGGTGTGCCCGTTCCCATTGAGATCAAGAGCGCTCCGGACCAGCCGGAAGACAGCGCCGAGGAAATCAATAATTTCAAGATGTGGCTGGACCTGCTGGATCTGGCGCTGACACCGCCTCTGATACGCGACGCGCTCAAGACCCTGCCCGGATTTGAAACCGCGCATGCTCTGCTGCGCTATTTCACCAGCAAAGCATCGCAGCGCTCCGGCGACCGCGATAAGACTGACTGCATCATCACTTACCTGTTCCGTACGCCAGACGATGGCACGCGCAAGATCGCATGGCAACGGCCCGAGGTGGACAGCTCTTACGCCTTCATCTCGCAGGCGGCGCTGGCGTTTGAGGCTGAGCTGTTCCGCGCGCTGGACAATATGCCGGCCGAATCCATGCCTCTGGAACAAGTAGCCATGCTGCAGGAGTTTGAATACCTCTACCAGGAACTGGAAGAGTTCCGCCACTTTGACCAGATCATGGATTCCGGAATCGTGCAGCGAGTGCGCGAGCTGAAACAGTCTCTGGGCAGGTCGTTCTATCATCCTGATGCCTTGGCAAACCTGGCTGTATGGAACGATGTCTTTGGGCGCAAGTTTGATGAGCTGTTCCACGACGCTGCAATCCAGATCAAAACCTTTGCGGAAAGCGTGCAGAAGGGCGGCGGCAGCATCCTCTCCAAGGTGGAAGGCGACATTACAATCAAGAATCTGAGCGAGGTGCAGACCGCGCAAATCCTGGCGGAAGACTACCAGTTTGCGCAGGATGAATTCCGCAAGGTATCGAAATACAAGAAAGCCGTGGACGCAAAACGCCCGGTCAGAATGGCGACGACAGGCGCACCACGGCCGCCCGCAGGGCAAGCCGCTGCCCCGCCGCCAGCGCCACGGCCAACTATCCCGCCGCCACAGGGCGCTCAGAGGCCGTTGAATAATGAGCCTTCGCCCGTGCCTCCTTCCAGCCCGCCCATTCCGCCGAGCGTTTCTTCACAGACGCTCAACGCTGAAGTGCTGGCCGTAGCGCCTTCACAAGCTGTACAGAATGCCGTGCAGGAAGGCAAGATCCACAGCGCGCGCCAGGCCATCAAAGAGCACGTCCGCAGGTCAGACTCAAAAGTGGCCCACGTTTTCCCGGTGAAGAACTCCAAGATCGTGCTCTCGCCCGCGGAAGTGGAAGCGTTCAAGGCGGAATATGAAAGCGAGAAGAGTTTCCGCTCAGATTATGCAAACATCATGATGACCATAGTGGCCTATCTGGCCCGCATGGTCATTGAAGTGGATGAGTACAACAACAAAGCCAGTTCAGCTTATCTGTGGAAGCCCCATGCCGATGCGCTGGGTTACCTGGTGAGCACGCTGGAACGCCTAAGCATGGAAGCCGACCAGGTAATGGCGGTGGCCAGGGCGCGCGGCCTGACAGAAAAAGCTTCCAGCTTGTCGGCATCGCTGGAGAAATTGCGCGAATACGCCAAGACTGTGTCACAGACGTTGCAGTCCGCCCATCACAATCCGTAGAACGGATTGCATGCCTCTATCCCCGGCACGTTCCATTTTTCCTTGCGCTATCTTTTGAGATGGTCTTCAGCGTTGCTGTATTTCATGCCGGAATATGGTTCAGTTTTTCCGGTCTGATGAGCGCTGGCAGAGGATGTCCGCTTTTTGCGGGGCACAGGCTTCTTCACGCCCAGAGCAATATCAGCCAGTTCGAGGAAACGGCTGCTGTTCGGAGCGCCGCCAGGACGGTTTTCCCACGCGCGCTCTCCCGCCGGCCCTTTCAGGCTATAGCGAGGGGCTATCCAAAGATCCTTGGAAACCTCTGGCTGCTTGTCAGACTTTTTGGGCATTCGTGTGCCTCATTATCGGCTACTCACGATCCCTTTTCAACTACAAAAATGAGATTTCCACGCCAAAAATGCGCATTTCCGCTGGGTTCGCCTTAGTCATGCGTAAGCGCATCCAAAACCGTTGTGGAAGAGAAATGCCAAAATGAGACAGGAGAGGTGCTGTAATCGCAAACGTGACGCGCTCGCCGGCCCTGGCAAGCTCGGTTGCAGGCGCTCTATTGGTGGTGTTCTACGTCTTGTGGTTCGGCATCAGTCTCTGGCACAGGAAGTAATTCCGTACAGTGGGTCTGCAGAGAGCGGCAAGAAATGCCGATGAGATAATCGCGCCAGTTGCGGCCCGAAGCGCTTCATGTATCAGAAAATAGCTGACGACATTGCCGCTGGCATCAACGGCAAAGAGCGCCACGGAAAACAACCAGGCCCAGCGTCGACCACGGAGCAGCCCCCGCGCGGCCGCAAAGGTACCCACAGCCAGCACAAGCAAGAACACGCCTGAGACCGGTCCGATGGAATGGAAGAGGAACGCTCCCTGGGGATTGAGTTTCCACAGCCAGTCCAGCAGACGATTGGGGAAAAGCAAGCTGACTCCGACCAGCATTGCAATGACGGTGGCGGCGTAGAGGAATGCTGACACGATGGCGATCGTCCTGGGCCTGGATCGATCAAGCTTTACGGCTTCCTTCATCGGGCGGCAAGCGCTTCAACCCGGGTGGCAAGCTCCTGGGGGACATCGGCCAGGACCTCCAGCCATGCATCAGCGTCTTCAAGAACCTTGCCGGTGGATAAGGTATAGAGCTCCAGCAATTTGGCATTGGGACAGTTCTCGCGAACCAGGCGGGCAATGCGACATTTGACTTTGGCTGAGACGGTCTGACCAACCACCGCAACGTCAAATTTGTTTCTCTCGCAAGCAGCAAGCAAGCTAGACTCATCCAGCGCTGAAATCACGATGTGCCCCGCGCGCTCCAAGATGAGCTGCCTGGTGCGGACAACATGCGGATCGACGCCAGTGCACAGAACCAGCGCCATGCGACAAGTCCTTTCCGACAAGATTTGACCTGAAAGAGGGTGAAATCTTACCACGCAATTTGAAGATTCCAACAGCAAAAGTTGGTTGAGGCGAAAATTCTTCTCAGGAAGGAGATGTTTTTGAACTATTGTTAAGAGGATGGCTTCGTCGTAAGCCTGGGACGTCAAGGACGAGATGTCATTGGTCCTGGGCTGGCCGGGAGGTACTCCCCTAAGCCATGCAATGATATCCTTGCACGTTCCAAAATCACCCCTTTCAGGATACTGGCCGCCATGAGAAAACCATTCTTGCTGCTCCCTACATTAGTATTTGCCATGATTTTTTCGTTGATTGCACGGGCCCAGCCGCAACCCGCGGTGCCGATGGTCCGGGGAAGCCTTCCGGCAGCCGGTCCTTCGGCCACACCCCATTTTGACGGCACTATCTGGTGGAATTACGTAAAGGCCCTTGCCGGAGACGACAAGGAAGGCCGCGAAACCGGCAGTCCCGGCCTGCGCAAGGCGCAGGAATACGTGGTGGAGCAGCTAAAACGCGCAGGGCTTGAGCCCATAGGATCAAGGTCCTACTATCAGCCAATACAATTTGAATCGCGGCAGATCGTGGAAAGAGAATCCAGCCTGGCGCTGGTGCATCAGGGGCAGGTGGAACCGCTTACGCTGGGTGACGATGCCATCTTCAATACGCGAGTAGACCTGGCTCCGCAAGTGGAAGCTCCACTGGTCTTTGCCGGCTACGGGCTGGCCATACCTGAACTTAACTATAACGATCTGGCAGGGCTGGACCTGCGAGACAAGGTCATAGTGATTTTTCCCGGAGCGCCGGCGGAGATCCCGGGCGCCCTCGCTTCGCATTACCAGTCGCCGGGCGAACGCTGGAAAGCATTGCGCAAAGCCGGCGTTCGGGGCGTGATCCTGATACCCAACCCGGCGGCGATGGACATTCCGTGGTCCCGCATCTCTGCCAACCGGGCACACCCCAGCATGGCGCTGAAAGGCGCTGAATTCGACGACACACCTGGAGAAGAGCTGGCCGTAACCATGAATCCGGAAAAGGCGCAAAAGCTGTTCGACGGTTCCGGGCACACGTTGCAGGAGTTGGTTGATCTTGTAAAAGACCGCAAGCCTCTGCCTCACTTTGAGCTGGCGCTCTCGGTGAGGGCAAGGACGGTGGTCAACAAGAAAACGCTGGAATCGGCCAATCTGGCGGCGCAACTTACGGGCAGCGATCCCAAATTAAAAAATGAATACGTGGTGCTCTCAGCTCACCTTGACCATGTGGGAATCGGCGAGCCCGTCAACGGTGACAGGATTTACAACGGCGCAATGGACAACGCTTCCGGCTGCGCCGTGCTGCTGGACCTGATCGGGTCGCTGAAAAAGTCGCCGCAGAAACTGAAGCGTTCACTGCTGTTTGTGTTTGTGACAGGCGAGGAGAAAGGCCTGCTGGGCTCGCGTTATTTCACCACACACCCCACGGTCAAGCCAGGATCGATGATCGCAAACATCAACATCGACATGTTTCTGCCGATCGCGCCCTTGAAGGTTCTCACCGTGTACGGACTGGCGGAATCCGATCTGGGCGACATGGCGCGTGAAACGGCGGAATCGATGGGAGTGCAGGTGCAGGCCGATCCTGAGCCGCAGAGGAATTCATTTATCCGCAGCGACCAGTACAATTTTATCCGCCATGGCGTGCCGGCGTTGGCCATGGGCGTGGGATTTCAAAAGGGGTCGCCAGAGCAGGAGATCTTCAAGAACTGGCTTACGCAGCGTTACCATGCGCCATCGGACGATCTGGACCAGCCAGTTGACGTTGCCGCCGCGGGTAAATATGAAGACATCGTCCGCGCCTTGATGGTGAGGGCGGCAAATGACCCGGGGCGTCCCCAGTGGAAAGCCAACAGCTTCTTTCGCAGATTTGCGCCTATGGCCTCAGGCAGATATTGAGCACCAATGAAGAAGCCCTGCCCGAAGGCAGGGCCTGAAGTGGAGGCTCATCCAGTTCAAATTCTTCAGGGAAGCAGCCCGCGCGGAAAACCTGCGCGAAAGCCGCCCATAGTCACACTACTTGCAAAAGCTGCCAACCCCTACGCTGGACAACGCCAGGCAAAGGTCCGCACGGCCGTGCCCCATCTGCTGGACTGAGACCGCCCGCGAAATTGCATTGCCCACATCGCCGGGCTTGTACGTGGGACGCGCCTGCAATACCAGCGCGGCTTCACCGGCAACCAGCGGAGTGCTGAATGAAGTCCCCCAACCGGCGGCGTAGTTGCCGCCAGGATAGGTAGTAACCACGCCCTCTCCCGGCGCCGCGATGAAAACCGCGTTCGTGCCGAAATTGGTGAAGCTGCTCTTCACGTCAGAGTTGCTGGTGGAGCCGACTCCGATCACGCTGTTATAGGCCGCCGGGAAGACCATGATTTGCGCGCCGTCATTTCCGGAGGCCGCCACTACCACCACATTCTTGCTCAGGGCGTACTGAATGGCATTTTGCAGAGCGGGCGAGCTTTGGCTGATCTCAAAACTCATGCTGATGACGTTGGCGCCATGGTCCGCGGCGTAATAGATAGCGCGCACGATGTTGAACAGATCAGAACTTCCGTCGCCGGCAAAAGCCTTCAATGCCATGATGCGCGCACCGGGCGCTACCAGATGAACAAGGCCAGCCGTCATGGTCCCATGACCAAACTCTCCGGGAGGCCCATCCAGAATGCTGGTGCTCGATTGGCTGAGGATCGCCATAACTGAGCTGTTCATTTGGACAAGATTTTGGCCGTCCAGAATACTGGTGGAAGACTGCGCCAACGCGGCAGACATCGCAGGGGTGAGGTCAACCAGTTCAGAAGGATCGGCCACGTTCGAGATGAAATTGAAACCTGAAACAAGAGCAGATTGCAGCGCCGGATGCGAAGGATCGACTCCGGTATCAATTACAGCTATTGTGATCCCCGTGCCGATGAAACCGGAGCTCGCCTGCAAATCACGCTGGCGGATGATGGCGGTAGCGGGTTGACTCACGTAGTTGCTGGGAACTGATGAGCCGTAGTAACTCACCACAGTGCGTCCAGGCAGGCCATCCAGAATCGACGTGGAAGATTGGGTCAGGTTGGCTACAGTTGCGCCGGAAAGCTCGGGCAAGCCCAGAGTGCGATCGCCCTCAAAACTTTGAATATCGCTGTCTGTGGAAATGCTGGGGTCAACGGAAGAAGTTGATACCAGGAAAACGCCGTGCGAGGAGCTTTGTGTCAGTTGCGTGAGGCCGTGGCGGCCGCATACGTCCTGCACCTTGGATGGCGCAGTCACCAGGACAAAGTTGTCCTGGGCCAAGAGCGGCAGCCCTATTAGCAACATCAAACCGCAACAGATTTTTGCAAACGCCCTGATCCTGGTGGGCATCTGGAGAAGCAAGTCGTGTCGCACCGGTTGCTGTCCCATCATTAGGTCTCTCATCTCAAATTTCCTTAATCTCGCATCCTCGATCGTGCCGCGCTGTGATGCAGGTCACACTGGCTAAGTGCAGGTGCCAGAGCATCCTTCAGCTCGTTCACGCTTCGGTACGAAGATGATCAGGTCGCCAACGCCGCACTGCGTGCCTGGTGCAGACATCCTTGAGGGACCTCTTGGGGAAATCTTCGTTATCCGTCGAACCTGGGGGGAAGTATAGCTAGAGTGTTTTCGAGGGGACAGAAGAGATTTTCTGCTGGGCAAAACATTTAGCAACCAAAAGCAATCAAAACACAAAGATATTCTCGCAATGCAGGCTGTTTTCCGTCTTCTAGACAGCTCCTAAGACATTGATTAATAAAGACTATATGGGATTCTTCCGCTCAACAGCTTGCCGCGAAACCATTCGTGATATGAGACATTAGAGAGGCTTAACAAAAAGCCCGGAAATGAGCCCAACCATTAGACTTGCTAATAAATTTTGAGCATGCTGGGAAGGCACAAAAAAGGGGGCAGGGGCTGACGGATTACTTACCGGAGCCGCTTGTGCTGCTGGTTCCGCTTGTGCTTGTGCTGGTACTGGTGCCGCTGCTGTTGACGACGTTGGTAAGCGACTGGTAAAGGTCGATGCGGCCATACCCCATATCACTACCAATCTGTTTCGTCTTGGAGAGCGCGTTGGTGATGTCACCCGGCTTGCTGCCAGGACGCGCTTGCAGCACCAGAGCCGCCGCGCCAGCCACCATCGGCGTGCTGAATGAAGTTCCCCATCCCGCCGCGTAGTTGCTGCCAGGATAAGTGGTGATGACGCCTTCTCCGGGAGCGGCAAACGTCACAACTCCGGATCCGTAATTTGAAAATGTGCTTCTGACATCAGTATTGGTGCTGGAGCCGATTCCCTGCACTCCGCCGTAGCTGGCGGGATAAACCAGGGTCTTGATGCCGTCATTGCCGGAGGAGGCAATCATGATCACGTTCTTGTTGAGCGCATACTGCACGGCGGCCTGCAAACCGGGCGATGGCTGCGCCATGCTGAAACTCATGCTGATCACGTTGGCGCCGTGGTCAGCGCCGTAATAAATGGCCCGGATGATGTCGGAGAGGTTCGATGAACCATCGGCACGAAACGCCTTCAACGGCATGATCTTTGCGGTCGGCGCCACCAGATGAACGATGCCTGCCGTCATGGTGCCGTGCCCAAATTCAGCCAACGTGCTATCGAGAATTGAAGTGCTCGATTGGTCCAGAATTGAAGTGCTCGACTGGTTCAGGATCGCCAGAGCAGAACTGTTGAGTTGCAGCGTGTTCTGCGCATCCAGAATGCTGGTGGAACTTTGCATCAACTGGGCGGCGACTGTGGGATTGAGGTCGGCCAGCTCTGAAGCGCCTAAAGTGTCGCGGGTAAAGTCATAGCCCGTAACCAGTACGGCGGAAAGCGCGGGATGGCCCAGGTCGGCTCCGGTATCGATAATGGCCACTGTTCCCGCCCCGGTGAGCTTTGTGGCTGTGCGGGCATCGCCCAGGCGAATGATGCTGGTGGCGCTTTGCGTGGTGTAATTGCTGGGGACCGTGCTGCCAAAGAAAGAAACCAGAGTGCGCCCGGGCAGGCTATCCAGAATGCTGGTGCTGGATTGAGTAAGAACCGGCGCAGTCAGCGAGCTTAATTCCGGCAGGATGGCACGTTGCTCCGGCTCAAAACCCACCACCATTAAGTCAGACTCGACTTCAGTTTCAGTACTGGAAACATCCGCTGAAGGTGAAGTCACGAGCATGACGCAATTGACGCCGTCAAACAGTTCTTTCACCACGGTCAATCCGTGGTTTTGAACTACGCTCTGCATGTTGCTGGGGGACGCAGTGAGGATGTAGCTGGTCTGCCCCGCTACGGGTAGAGCAAGCACCAGACTCATCCAGATGAGTAGACTCAGTTTCCTCATTGTCGTGTCCCAACTAAAATGACGATAGATTTCACTGCTGCGGAGTCTTGCCTAATTCAACTTCCAGTTCCTGGCCCTTGCCCTCCAGGGGAACCAGCAAACGAAGGTCGCTTTCCGGTACGTACTCCAACTGGAATTCACCAAACGTGTTGCTGATGGAGCGGGTCACTTCACGATTTCCTGCCACAAGAATTACGGGCAGGTTGGCTAGTGTCTCGTCCGGCATCTTCTGGTTGGCAATCTGGCCAACCAGCACCATGCTGGCGGAACCCTTTTCATGCTCAAAACGGAGATCAACCGAATAGTCGCCGGCATGGAACAGGACCTGGCGGCTAATCTGGTGTGTACCGCGGACGCCAACAGGTTGGGGATCATTCACGCTGTCATAAACCAGGCTTGCCCATACGCGTTGCAGGGCAGAGCGGCGGGGGGCTTTGGCCAGGCCGATCATTGCTTTCACCTGCACTTCGGCGGCCCGAGGGATCTCATAAGCGGCTTCACGCGAACAAATCGCGGCAAACTTCGACAATAGACTCTTGAGTCTTTCACACCGGGAGCACCCATTTTGCAAATGGGAGAGCATTTGCCTGTGCTGATCTGCGGGAACCGCGTTCCTCACATAATCAGCCCACTCAGTGATATCGAAATGGCGAACGGCTTCAGTCATAGGGTGACTATTCTTCCCCGTCTGTAATGAATCAAGGGGGAACACGGCTTCCGGGTCCATGTTCCCCTTTTTAGCAGTCGACGGATGAGCCTGCTTCTAAGCATAAGAGTGTTACGTAAGGTCAAAAATATAGGCCTGAGCAAGATATTATCGGTGATCATGAGTACCTGCCCACCAGTGCAAATGCCGCCCAATAATAGGGATGGCGGTTTGTTTCCTTCAATTTGATCACGGCCCTTCTCAATGCATTCGCCTTATTGGCCGATTCTCTGAACCCCTGGTAAAAATCCTGCATAAATTCCGCAGTGCTCTGGTCGTGGACCTCCCATAGGCTGACCATCAAAGTCTGGGCGCCGGCATATAGCAATCCCCGGACCAACCCAATCAATTCGTCGCCGCCTATCACCACGTTCATTCCGGTTCCGCAACCGCTCAAGGTGACCAACTCGGCGTCAAACTGCAGTTGGTATAAATCAAACAAGCTCAGCAAGGATTTCCCCAGCCGAATGGAAGAGAACATGGGATTGTCCTGGCGAAAATATCCGTGCGTGGCGATATGAATAAACCGGCTGCCCGGCCCATGCAGGCGTAGTTGCTCCTCGGTGGCATCCTCACCCATAAAGAGGCGGGCCCGGCCCATGGCCGAAGCCACAAACCGCGCTTCCTCTTCAATAAAAGGCGCGCGGGCGTCCGGCACCGCCAGAACCAGGGTTTCGCCATCGGCTGCCGGCAGCGGCTTTTCCTGGCAGACGGCAAAGATGCTGCTGCTGGGCGCGTACGAGATGGAAAAATCATCAATCAGGTAGCGTTCGCCATTTGAAAGCGCGTGGAACGGCAAGTAGTGCAAAAATGCGTGCGGAATGATAATCAGGTGCTCGGCCTTGAGCTGGTCGCGGATCGGAGCAATTAACAGCGCGTAAAGCTCCTCCAGATGCGCTTGCGTGGCCGTAAAAAGTCTTTTCTCCAGCGGCTTGATGTAGTCAGCGCCCAGCCGGAACTTGGCCAGTTGCAATTGCAGCAGGCGGAGCTTTTCACGCACTCCGTTGACGTCACCCAGGGCAACAATCTTGAACTGCTTGCGCGAGACAAGGCACACGTAAAAGCGGTTGCGCGCCGTATAGTACTCCAGCAGTAACGCGTTCTCCGGCAGAATGCCTTGCAGGTCTTCCACAGAGACCGTTTTGGCGTTTTGCAGGCTGGCAAATTCACTGTCAACACTCTGAACGTGGGAAAATGCCTTCACCAGCGCATCCTCATATTCGCGGCTTAGCAGGCGCAACTGCTGTATGCGCTCCTGGGAACCGCCGTCCGCGCTCAATTCCTCGATTTCTATCTGGTGATACGTCCAGTTCAGTTTCTGGCGCAGATCGCGGAACTCTCCCATGGCGGGCGAAACTTCCTGCGGTCCGCGGGATGAGGTTGAGATTGAAGCCGTGCGAAAGGCGATCAAGTCTGCCAGGCTGCGCGACTTGGCCTGCTCGATATAGCCAAACGCCTCTTTCTGTGCCCGCACGCCAAAGCTTACGGCAAGCGAAGTAACAACCAGCCCTTCATAGACCGCCAGCTTGTTTTTGAGAAACGCGATCTTCAGTTCTTCCTTGCCCAGATGGCTGCGCAAACCTTCAAGCTTTTTGAAGGCCTGCTCATAGGCCTGGCGCGCGAGTTCGGTGTTGCCGCTGGCTTCCTCAGCCTGGCCGAGCATGAAATAAGCCTGATAGGTGGCGGGAGAATCCAGGTGCGTTAGCCGTGAAAGCGCGGCGCTGCAATAACGGCGGGCCTCTTCCGGATCTGAACCGCGCAGTTCCAGCGCCGCCAGCAGCAGTTCGCACAACGCGGCTTTTGAAGGCAACACCGAATTGCCAAAGTACGCAAGAGCGCTTACCGCCAGGTCTTCAGCCAGGTCATTCTCTGATGCCTGATACAACACCAGCGCCTTGTACAGATCGATAAGCGGCGGCCACAACGGATTGCCCTCTTTCACAAACAGGGCGCGGGCAAGATCAAAGGACTCAATCGCCTGTTTGTAGCGTCCCTGCTGGCTGATGGCGATGGCGGAGAACGTGGCAGCCTTGCCGGCTTCATACGTCATGCCCAGCTCCGTGAAGGCCGCAAAGGCGTCGAGGGCCAACTCGGTGCCGCCCTCAGTCAGGTTCAGTTCCAGATATATTTCAGATTCGTCCAGATCGCAAAGCGCCTGGTGATAGCCGTCACCCAGTTGGGCGCAGAGCTTGCGCGTCTGGTCATAGAGTTCAATCGCGCGCAGGTACTCGCCGCGCAGGTAATGCAGGTAAGCCACGTTGTAATCGGCTTCCGCCACCAGTAGTGAAAAGCCGTTTTCCTGGCAATGCTGGCGCGCCAGCCGGTACGTTTCTTCCGCGCGATCAAAATCGTTGAGGCTGTAGTAACAGACGGCCAGGTTTCTCAGTACCGCGGCAATGTCCAGCGGTTCGCCATACTCCAGAAATTCTTCGTAGGCCTTTTCATAGACCTCCACGGCTTCCTGGAACCGGTCCTGCCGGAAATAAATGTTGGCGATGTTGCTGTTCAGCCGCGAAAGCCTGAGCTTGTCCTTATGTTTGTGGAAAATAGCGCGCGCTTCCTCGCCCAGACGGAAAGCACGCTCATACTGGCCGTCATAGATCAGGCTTTGCAGCGCGCCGCTGATGGTCCGGGCATAGTCAACGTCGTGGCCTATCTCCTGGAAGATTGCCAACGCTTTTTCATATTCCACGATTGCTTTTTGATATTTGCCGGTCAGGTAGAGTACATGGCCTACGGCGCGCGCGCTTTGCGCCGTCGCGGCAGGAACATCGATCTGCTTGGCTATCCAGGAGCTGGCCTGGGCCATGCGCTCAGCTTTTTGCAGGTCGACCCGGGCAAAGACGACCACAGCGTTATAAAGAGCTTCCACCGCGGCTCGGTTGCATATCTCCTTGCGTGCGGCAAGAAATTCGCGGCGCTGCGCTTCATCGGAAAGGCCGGCCAGCTCAATGATCCAATGCGCGATACCAAAATCCGGCTGCTCTGACATCTAAAATCCCAACTCCGCCAGGATCTTCTGCAGCCGGTTGAGACATCGGCCACGGATGAAGCCGATGGATCCAGTCGCCAGCCCGAGCTTCTGGGCCACTTCGTTATAAGGAACCGGCGGCTGTTCATAGAACAGCAGCTTTACCAGTTCCGCGCAGCGCGGGGTGAGCCGCTGAATGGCGTCGCGGACGGCCTGTTCTTCCTCGATCTCCTGCAGGACCATGGGAGCGGCGGCAATTTCCTCCGCCAATTCCTGCTCCATCGCGTCGAGCTCTACGTCTCCTTTTTGCTGCTTCTTCCAATGGAAACACTTATGCGTGGCGACGGTGATCAGCCACGAACGCAGCGATTCGATCTTCCGCAATTTGGATAGATTCGTGAAAAGATCGATGCAGACATTCTGGAAAATGTCTCCCGCATCGTCCGGGCTGAAGCCGTACTTGACCGGAACGGAATAGATCAGGCGCTTGTACTTGTCGATGAGCGTGTTCCATGCCTTCTCGTCGCCGCTCAGGCACGCCTGTACCAGCCGTTCGTCTTCGGCGGTCCCAGCATCCCGGATTGTGGGCAAAATCAGTTCCTTGGTGTTTTCTTCCATCAAACCTTCCGGCGTTGCTTTCCGGGTTACTACTTTCCGGCGGGGGGACGCCAAAAAAGTTCTTCTGCGTTCCAAAAAGTATACTGTTCAATGATGGCTGGATGGAAATTACCTAGGTTTTCATTCGCTCCTACCAAAATATTGGGGCTGGCCAGGTACACCATGGGCAGTTCCCGCGCCAGGATCTCCTGCACGCGGTCATAGATTCTCTTTCGTTGCTGGTAATTCAGAGTCACCAACTGCTTCTGCATAAGCTGGTCCAGTTCGGCTTCCCAGGGAGTGGCAGGCGTTTTTTCTCCCAGGTGCCACAAATGCGTTTGACCATTTGAAACCAGAATGTTCATGTCCGGCGTTGGATCGGCATCGCCGCTGACAAGGCCCATCAAAATCGCCTCATAATCATGGGTATTCAGCAGCCGATCACTGGCCGATCTCCCCTCGATGGGGACCACGGAAGCCGCAATTCCTATCGCCTTGAGGTCAGCTTGCACCAGCGTGGCAATCTGGTTCCGTTGCGCGTTGCTGGAACTCACCACGATGCTGAACTCCACAGGCTGGCCGCTTGAATCGATCAGGGTGTTGTCGGCCTTCCAGGAAAACCCCGCCGCCCTTAAGAGCTCGCGCGCATGCGGCAGCGAGCGAGCGGGAACCGGAATGGACGAATTGAACCATGCCTTGTTGCCCGGGCTCACGTGCGTAGCCAGCGCCGCGGCACGATTGCGATAAACCAGGCGCACGATTCCCGCGCGATCAATGGCCGCCGAAACGGCCTGGCGGAAGCGTACGTCGCGAAACCACTTTTGCTTGCGCGCTATCTCCGGCAGGCGGCCTTCAGTATCGTCGTTCAGGTTGAACATCAAAAAGTTGTATTCCAGACCTGGCCCTGCGTCATATAGCTTGAAGCGCCGGGCTTTCTGCTCGGGTTCCAGCGCGGCGTAATTATCCGCGCTCAAGCCGCTGATGATCTGCGCCTCGCCTGCCTGAAAGCGGATCACCTGCGCATCCTGCGTGGGAACCACTACGAATGTAAGCTCGTCGAGATACGGCAGCCTTTGTCCTTTGGCGTCGATCTTCCAATAGTAAGGATTACGTTCCAGCACGATCCTGTCGCCGGGGACAACCTGCTTCAAACGAAAAGCTCCCAGCCCCGCGATCTTGTCCGGCGGTGTGCTGAGCGTCCATGCCTGTGCGATCTTCCCTTCCTGATAATCCTTTTCCAGCAGGTGGCGTGGCAGCATGGCCAGGCCGTCAAAGACCCGTTCCGCCGGCGCATACGGTAAGGGAAAAATGAAGCGGACGGTATAGGCATCCAGTTTTTCCAGCTTGACGGGTTTGCCGGAGATGATCAGCAGGTCGCGCTGCGACGAATGCACCTGCTCATCGAGATAAACCTTGAACGAGAAGAGCACGTCGTCGGCATCGAAAGGCTGTCCGTCAGAAAAGCGCAGCCCATGGCGAAGCTTCAAAGTAAATTGCGTGCCATCTTTGGAAACGGTCCATGATTTCGCCAGCGCGGGCTCCGTCTTTTGTGTCGCGCGATTAATATGGATCAGGTCTGCCTGCAGCCGCGCATTGACGCCATAAGAATTCTGGTCCACGGCGACCACGGGATTGAAAGTCCGTGGCTCAGACCGCTGCGCGATCACCAGCTTGCCGCCACGGGTCCCCGGTTCAGAAATGGTGTGGAACAGGTCTTCCTGCGCCACGGCCTGGGCCGCCGCGAGCAAGGGCAGCAGAGCAATGGCGCTGCGCAACAGTGAGCGCTTCCGCCTCGGCGCCGGTTTTCCGTTCTGCATTAGATGTTTGATTTGATCCGCTCCTGTAGCGTTTCCGCCAATGAGTGATACGCCAGAAATACCGGGACGGGCGCGAGTCCCGGCAAAAGCATCCACCAATAAGAAATCAGCACATGATATTGCTGCGCCTGTGCCAGCATGTTGCCCCAACTGGGAAATGGCTCGCCGATGCCCAGGCCGAGAAAAGACAGAACGACTTCAGCAAGGATAAATTGCGGAATCAGAACCGCCATCTGCGTCAGCAACACGCGGAACGTCAGCGGCATGAGATGGCGGCGCAGCAGGTAGGCATTGGACGCGCCAAATCCCCGCGCAGCCAGCACAAAATTACGTTCACGCGCGCTCAGGATCACGCCGCGGACCAGGCGCGCGGGCCGCCCCCAGCCCACCAGTCCAATTACGGCCACCACCAGCAGAAAGGCCGTGACCGGACTGATCTGCAACGGCAAAAACGCGCGCACAGCGATCAAAAGATAAAACCACGGGATGGTAATAAAGATCTCGGCAAAACGCATCGCGACGTCATCCACGCGGCCGCCATACATTCCCGCGATTCCGCCCAACAGCAAGCCCGTTATCACGGAAAACGCCGCAGCCACAAAGCCGGCAAACAGAGATACCTGGCCGCCATAGAGCAGACGCGAAAACTGGTCGCGGCCAAACCCATCTGTTCCGATCAGGAAAAGAGTGGCGGGCGCCTGCACGCCGAGCAGATGCCGCGTGGTGGAGAACGCTCCCAGAATGCTGTACCTGTCTCCGGAGGTGAAGAATTCGATGCGCGCCGGTCGAGAACAATCTTCCCGGTATTCGGCCAGGTTGCCTTCGGAAGCTTTGGCGACATAAACAAACGGCCGAAAATGAAATTTACCCGCGCAGTCGACGAAATGCACATGCGTGGGCGGCGCGTAAGGATGGTCACGCTCCTGCGTCTCAAAACTGTAGGGCGCAATAAATCCGGCCAGCACCACCACCGCATGAATCGCCAGCAGGAGCCAGACGGCCCAGGTAAGCCGGAACTTTGTATGAAATCCCGAGCAGAGCGAGGGATCACTACTGTTACTGTTAAGGCTACTCTGTCGGTTCATGGCTGAACCTCAAAAGCTTTTTTGGCGATAGAGGTCCCTCGCTGTGCTCGGGATTTCAGATAAAGCAGAACCCTCAAGAACTCTTTTAGCCATAGGGTTCCCGCGCTGCGCTCGGGATTGCACAAAAAACTTTTCATGCCTGCCTCCTGATCCGCGGATCAAAGGCATAGAGCAGCACGTCTCCAAGCAGATTGCCGGCAATCAGAAAGACCGTGGAGAGCATCACGGCACCGATCACCAGGAAGAGATCGCGCGCGAGGATGGCTTCCAGCAGCAGCGGGCCAATGCCCGGCCAGCTCATCACCACCTCAATCAAAAGCGAAACGCTCAGCAGCACCGCCACCGAGAGCCCAAACAGAGAAATAAGCGGATTGGCCGCCGCCGGCAACGCGTAACCAAAGAGCAGCTTGAACCGCGGCAATCCATGGCCTTCAGCGGCGCGCATGTAAGCGGACTCCAACACCTCGCCGACGCTGTTGCGGACATGGCGCAGAATGATCGCCAATGAACCGGCCGCAAGCGACGCAACGGGCAACACCATATGCCAGCCCAGATCGCGCAGCCATGCCCACCAACCCTGGTCCAGCGCGTTGATGGAAGTCATTCCTCCCACGGGAAACACTCCCGTTTTGAGCGCGATCAGGAGCGCCAGCAAGGCAATCAGCACGTCTGGCAGCGCCAGCAACGCCGATGTTCCTCCGGAAAACAGGCGGTCAGCCCATTTCCCTTTCCATCCGGCCACCAGCACGCCCAGCGGAACGGCGATGAGCCAGGAAATCAACAGCGCGGGCACGCTCAACAGCAGCGTGTTGCGCGCGCGCGGCCACAGCAAGCCCGCCGCCGGAGCATTGTAAGAAAACGAATAACCGAAATCGCCCCGGGCGGAAGACTTGGCCCACTGCCAGTAGCGTATGGGCAATGGCTGGTCCAGGCCGTATTGTGCGCGCAGGCTGGCCATGGTCTCCGGCGAAATTTGCGAGTTCAACTTGACCTCGCTCAAAAAATCTCCGGGCGCGGCCTGAAACAGGAGAAACAGCAAAATGGAGACGCCAAACAACATCAGCAGGCCGTGTCCGGCGCGGCGAGCGAGGTAGCGGATCATACGGCTGCCTCCACTCCGGGCGCGTGCAGGCGTTCGCCGGCTTCCACCAACTCGCGCGTGGCTGGATTCACGCTTTCGGCGAGTCCGGCGGGCGTGGTCCGCTCAACAATCCTTCCCGCTTCCATCACGATGGCTTCCTGCGCGAATAGCGAGATGAAGTTGAGGTCGTGCGATATATAGAGATAGGTAAGGCCGTGCCGCAATTGCAGATGGATGAGCAGCCGCACCATCTGCGCCTGAAGCGGCATGTCCAGACCGGAAAGCGCTTCATCCATAATAAGCAGCTCCGGTTCGGCGGCCAAAGCTCGCGCCAGCGCCAGCCGTTGCCGCTGTCCGCCACTGAACTCGCCCGCCAGACGCGCTGCCCACTCCGGATCCAGCCCGACTTCTTCCATTAACGCCAGAGCCCGCGCCGTCCGCTCCGCTTCGGTCTTCCATCCTGCGATTTCCAGGGGCTCGGCGATGAGCTGCCGCGCGGTGAATCTGGGATTGAGCGACGTTGCGGCATCCTGAAAGATCATCTGCACCGGGCGGCGGACGCCCTCTTTCATGGTTGCAAGCGGCTTGCCTTGCAGAAGAATTTCTCCCGAATCCGGGGTTTCAAATCCCGCTAGGCACCGCGCCAGCGTTGACTTCCCTGATCCGGAGCGCCCCAGCACGGCCACGGTTGAGCCCCGCCGCAGTGTGAGGTCAATTTCGGTCAGCGACTGCACGACAAATTTCCTGCGTGACAGCATCCGCTGCTGAACAAATTTCTTGCTCAGGCCGCGCACCTCAAGCAGCGGCGCTTCTTCCGTAGCGGAGACGGAGGCGCGAGGCTCGCCCACGAGGCTCTTTTCCGGGAACAGCATGCTCTGGACGTATTCGTCTTTGTCCAGACTGCTTTGCAGCTTGCCGATACTGCCGCGCGCGGCCACTTCGCCTTCGCGCATCACGATGATGTTATCGGCAAGGGCAGCCAGGGTGCCGGCATTGTGGGTGATGAACAGCATGGCCAGCCGCAAGTCGCGCTTCAAACGCTGGAGCAGTTCCAGGATTTCCGCCTGCGTGGCCGCGTCGAGGGCGCTCAACGGTTCGTCGGCAATCAGTAGCCGTGGGCGGCAGATCAAAGCCTGCGCGATGGCCACGCGTTGCCGTTGGCCTCCGCTGAGCTCGTGCGGATAGGCGCGCAGAATGCGCTCGGGCTCGGGAAAGCCGACCTGACGCAGCATTTCATTGCAGCGGATTGAGACCGCGTTGCGATTGAGTTTGTGATGCGCCAGCAAAACGTCAGCAAGCTGGCGGCGCAGCGGGAGCACGGGGTTGAGCGCCAGGGCGGGCTCCTGCGATATCAGGGCGACTTCACCGCCACGCATCTCTCGCAGTTGCGCGGCAGAAAGCAGCGCAAGGCTGCGGCCCCGATACTCTACCCTTCCTGAGACCACCCGCGCGTTTCGCGGAAGAAGATGCAGCAGGGCCAAGGCCAGAGAGCTTTTGCCGGAGCCTGACTCGCCCAGCACGCCGACGCTCTCTCCCTCAGCGATTTTCAGGTCCACATTACGCAGCGCGCGCACCACCTCTCCGCCAGAAGCGTCATAGTCAACGCTCAGCGCGGATGTTCGCAGCAACGGCTCGGGTTTTGACAAGCCCAGGTCGCCGGAAGTCAATCTGTGATTGCTCTCTCCCTATAAGAGTTGTGGGGCATTGTGATTATGCAGCATGAGCCGGGTTCTCGATATCCACTATTCACCCGGTATCAAGCGCCTCAAGATTTCAGGCTGCCGGCAGTTCGCTCAAACAAGTTCCGGCGATTCGCCCCACGAAACTTTCACCCAGGCGAGACCACACTGATCGCGCATGAGGCAAAGGCTTTGCCGGTTCCATAAAACTGCTTGACAGTCAATAAGTTACGCTGGCTTTGGAAACTCTTTCCATCGCCAGTATTGGCCGTACAGTCGATGACCTCCATTGGCCACCCGTTACCGCCCAAAAGCCTGCCTTAATCCTTAATCTCAGGTCTTCAACGTAATTCAAAATGACCCCTTGCTTAGTACATTGCCTTTCACCACAAGCCAAATTTTTCGAGTGGAGGGCACATTGCGAACCTTGAGAATTGCTCACTGTTGCCTGATACTGCTTGCAACCACCTTTGTTCTTGTCTCGTGTGGCGGAAACTCCGCTTCAACTTCGACCACAACCAGCGCTTTGCCGGCCCCGAGCCCAACGCCCAACCCCGCGCCTTCACCGACTCCGGGAACCACCACGAACAGTACGGTGATCGATCGCATTGAAGAATCGCCCTGGCTCACATGCGGCAACTGCGGCAACAACGGCGCAACCGGCGCGACAGCCGCTTACTCGGATACGCTTGGCATCGCCACGCCAAGTGAAGACGGCTCTTCGACGCAATTCAGCATCGCAGCTACCGTCCCTTATACCAACGCATACTTCTATCAGAAGCACACGCCTGTAACCTCGCAGATCAACGCGCTCACCTATGAGTTCGACCTCTACATTCCCGCCGGGTCTGAGAACTTGCCTCAGGGCATAGAGTTTGAATGCCAGCAGATCCTGAATGGATGGGTCTACAACTTCAGCTGGCAGGCGCTCTATACCGGCAACGTGTGGCGCATCTTCGACTACGGCCTGAAACGATGGGACTCAACGGGAATAGCATTTACGCGTTTTACTCCCGGCGTGTGGCATCATGTGATGGCCGAATACCACAACAATACCGCCGCCCACACCGTGTTGCATGACGCGCTTACCGTGGACGGCGTGCGCATTCCGGTCAACATCACGCACAACGCATTTTTCTCCGGCGCGGTAAACAACCAGTTCACCAACGCCTTCCAACTTGACAGCAACAGCGTGGCAGCGCCCTATAGCGTTTACGTGGACAAGATGAAGATCACGTATCGATAGTTCTAGTCACGGCTTCTGACAAGGCCGAGGAGTGTGGCGCTGGATCAGGCAATTTGCCAGAAGTGCCAAAATTGTCAAAGATCGCTGAAATTGATTTTTCTCCGCCGTTCTCCGTGACTCCGTGTCTCCGTGGTGAAGATTGGTTCCGACCCGCGCTCATCCGCGTAAATCCGCGGTAAAGCTATTGCCTTTCCGATCGCCAGATCACCCGATCACGGCGATCACCCGATCTTCCTTTGTGTTCCTTCGTGTCCTTTGTGGTTGCTGGTTTCGGTTCACTCATAATGCAGCGCCACCATGGGATCGACTTTCGCGGCCCTGCGCGCTGGAATGTAGCTGGCAAAAACTCCCACGGCGGCCAGCACCAGCGCCATGGCAAGAAACGCCAGCGGCGAGTTGGTATTGACTCCGTATAAAAACGTGACGATCAGGCGCGCCAGGAAGAACGCTAAAACAAGACCGGCGACCAGCCCGGCGGCCATGATCACAGCGCTTTGCTTCAGGACCATCAGGAGCACATCGCGCGGCTGCGCGCCCAGGGCCAGGCGGATGCCAAATTCGCGTATGCGCTGGCCGACGGAATATCCCACCACGCCATAAATTCCCACCGCGCAGAGCGCCATGGCGATCATGGCAAATACCGTCAGCAGGCTGGCGCCAAAGCTTGCCGCCCAGAGCGATTGCGAAATCACTTCGCCAATTGGCCAGACGTTGGTGATGGGCAAATTGCGGTCCATGGCCTGTATCTGCGCGCGCATCGAGCTCAGCGCGCCGCGCGGATCGCCCTGCGTGCGGAAAAACACAGTCATGGCCGGGTTGGGATTCTGAATCAGCGGCACGTACATATAAGGCCGGGGCGCCTCGCCCAGGTTGTTGTACGTGGAATCGCGCACAATGCCGATCACCTGGGTGGCCGCGGTATCACGGAAAAATGTAAAGCGCTTTCCAATGGGATCTTCATTCGGCCAGATCTGTTTGGCGGCGGTTTCATTGATGATGGCCACGCGCGGCGTGTTTTCGCGGATAGTACTATCAAAGCCCTGCCCGCGCACCATGCCAATGCCCATGGTCTGCAGGTATTCAGGCGACATCACGGAATATTGCGTTACATGCCCGCTCTGCCCGTTACTGTTGTCCTCGCCTTCCTTGAAAAGCGTGCGCCCGAAACCGCCGTTAAATAGAGGAACGGTGCTTGAAATCGCGGCGGCGCGCACTCCCGGCGTGTTCTGCGCCGCCTCCAACGCGCGGCGCTCGAACTCGCGGGCGCGGGGCGCGTCATAGTTCAACGCTCCTAAATCAAATGAGAGCATGGCCAGATTGCGCGTATCAAAGCCAGGATCCATGGTGCGGGCATTGCGCAGGCTGATGAGAAAAAGTCCCGCTCCCACCAGCGCGATCAGGCAGACCGCTACCTGCAGCGAAATCAGAACGTCGCGAACGGTGAAGCGGTTTCCCTTGCGCAGGTCGCCTCCGGCGCGCTCCTTCAATTCTGAAACCAGGTCAGGACGTGAAGCCTGCAACGCGGGCGCTAGGCCGAAAATCAGCCCTGTGGTGATCGCCACCAGAAAAGTAAATGCCATTACGTGCCAGTCGAGTGAAAGGTCCATGCCATCGGCGGGAAGCTGCGGCGGACGGAAGCGCCACATCACATCGCGCCCAGCCAGCGCCAGCCCCAGCCCGAGCGCTCCGCCGGCAACGGCCAGCACCAGCGCCTCCGTCAGCAATTGCGTGACGATACGCCTGCGCGACGCGCCAATGGCCACGCGGATTGACATCTCGCGCTTTCTGCCTGCGGCGCGCGTCAGCAGCAGATTGGCAATGTTGAAGCACGCGATCACCAGCACAATTCCCACCACGGCCATCAGCATCACGCCGGCACGCTTGAATTGATCGCGCTGATTGGCTGCAATGCTCGATTCCAGCAGCGGCTGCAGCGTAAAGCTGCGGCCCTGGTTGGCCAGCGGAAAGGCCTTCTCCAGGTCAGAGGCAATCGCCTGCAACTCCGCCTTGGCCTGCTCCGCGCCGGCGCCCTCTTTCAGCCGTGCAACCGAGCTATAGCCAAGAAAGCGCCGCTCATTGAAGAGCTGTTTCGTAAGTCCGGCAAGAATCTGGTCATGCATCGACATGGGAATCCACATGTCCGGACCGCCAATCACCGATGTCCCCTGAAAACCTTTCGGCGCCACGCCAATGATCGAGAAGCCCTGGCCGTTGATCAGCACGTTCTGGCCGATCACGCCCGGATTGGCGGCAAACACGCGCTCCCAGAATCCGTGATTCAGCACCACCACCGGCCCTGCGCCCGCCGTGCTGTCCTCTTCAGGACGAAATGTGCGTCCCAGTTGCGCATGTACTCCCAGCACATCAAAATAATTCCCCGAAGAGAGCTGCGCGAAATACTGGTTCGGCTGCCCGTTCACCGTCATGCTCACGGGCGTAAACAAAAACGCATAGACGGTCATCCCGTCAAACGATTGCGCGCGCTGTTGAATGTCCTGCGCGTTGGGGTAAGAGGTGGGAAAGAAATTATTCGTCAGGCCAAAGAATTTGCGCTGGTCGATGGTGAAAATTTCCACCAGCCGCCCAGGATCTTTCACCGGAATGGGATGAAAGAACACGGCATTCACCACGGTAAATATTGCCGTGTTGGCCCCGATCCCCAGCGCCAGCGTGATCACGGCAATGGCGGCAAAGGCGGGCGACTTGCGAAGATTACGCAGCGCGTAACGAATGTCCTGGGCGATGTTGGTCATGGGTTCCCCTGGAAGCGATCAACTGATGATTTAAGAGACGCGCCCGCGAGCGCATTGTTAGCCGCGGGCAAGGATTCAGTTCCGATCCGCGCGCTTCCGGCGCTTCCTGCTGGATCGTGGAGCGCAGCCCGGGGTCCCCAGCAAGCCCGATCTTGGCTTGTTGGGGTGGAGGCGCCCTCGGCTGCGACCATTCATACTTTTGGTGGCACAGGCGTCGTCACCGGGGGCTCAGATCACCCGATGTCCCGATCACCGGATCACCCGATCCCTGCCCCTACCCCTCCCTATTCATCCCAAGCCATCCCAGATTGGCGTAGGTTTCAGCCTTTCAGCCCTGCAACTGATCCGCGTTCATCCGCGTCCATCCGCGGTATGTCTTGCCTTTCCGATCACCGGATCACGGGCGATCACCGGATCACCCGATCCCTGCCCCTACCCCTCCCTGTTCATCCCAGGGCATCCCAGATTGGCGTAGGTTTGTCCCAAGCAAGGTGCCGGATGAGGCCATACTCTTGTGGCACCGCCGCTCTCGGCGGTGAGGGTTTTGGGTTTGCTTTTTCTGGCTAAATGCCAATTGCCAACTGCTATTTGCTTTTTTCAAAGATCTTTTTGCACTTCACACCCTTGGGCGCTGCTGGAGTTTAGCCAATTTCGTAACGCGAATCAATTACGAATAAGCTCATCGTTCTCTTTCCTGGGGATAAAGAAACCGGCCGCAGATCACCTGTCCGAGTTGCTGATGATTTCTGCGTGAATACCAACCAGCGAGCGGCCATTTTCCGTTAGCAGGAAATCGGTACACTGACCCAAAAAACAAAAAGGACCCGGGTGCAGGTCCCCCAGCCAAGCTGCATCAACGCGTTCTCCCAGAAATGTTTCTCGAGAACTCCCTGGCGCCATCTGGTTTACTCGGGGGATCGAGCTGACTTCCTCATGAAACCACTTACTGTTGAAATTCCGTTCAGAATGCGCTTCAGGACTCGACGGAGTCGTCGCTGGAGGGATCAGGGCCGTAGGCCCGTTAAGAAGTTAGCCCACCTCTGGAGGCGGCAGAGCGTGTAACGCTCTGTCGCCGGAAGGGTGGGTACGCGAAGAGATAAACCAGAGCCCCGTAGGCGGCGACACCTGGATTGAATCTGATGACACAGGAACGGACCGCAAGCCTGAAGTACCCTGTCGAAGCCGCCGAATGGCGAGGGCACTCTCCCCTCTCGACCGCAGACTTTGTGAACGTTGCTCAAAGCTAGTGGGCGTCTGCTGAGGCGTTAAACAAGGCGACTTGAATTCATGTCGAATTGTATTGCGTATGGATGACGCGCTTTGGACATGTGATATCTTCTCAACACAAAAGCACCTGGCCTGCTTATAGAATGAAGTTTTAGCAACAGGCGTTGCCCAGCATGGCTGAAACCTGGTTTTTGTTATTCGAAAATGCCGTCCTGATCGGAGGCCCGTTATGACGCAGCAATCCGGCCCTCAGAACTCCATCCTTGTAATCTCGTACCTCGGACTAAGGAAAGCCATCGGCATCCTTGGCGTCGCCCTTCCCTTCGTCCTGCCTTTCGGACAAATCCTGCTGCACGCTCTTGGAATACAAAGCTCTTTGCATGGCCCCGTAATAGAAGACTCCATCAGCAGTTACTACTACACTGACATGCGGAACATATTCGTAGGAAGCATGTGCGCCATCGGCGTCTTCCTGATGTCTTACCGGGGATATGATCGCAGGGACGCGCGTGCCGGCCGTTTTGCGTTTGTCTGCGCCATTGGCGTGGCGCTTTTCCCCACGACCCCATTGTCGCCCGCATTGCCGCCCGCAACGGCGGACCAAAAGCTGATCGGCGGCCTGCACCTTACGTTTGCGGCCCTTCTCTTCCTGACGCTGGCATACGTCTCCCTCAAGCTTTTCACACAGACCGACCCGGCCAAGCCACCCACCCCACAAAAGCTGCAAAGAAACGTCGTCTATAAGATCAGCGGATACATCATGCTGGCCTGCATCGCCCTGATTGCCGTGGCTGCCTTGCCCCCGATCAAGGCCATGGTGGAGCAGCTTGCGCCAAGGTTCTGGCTTGAGGCCATCGCCATTGAGGCATTCGGCGTCTCCTGGCTGACCAAGGGTGAAGCGATCCTCAAGGACCAGGAAACTCCAATCGCCGCGCCGCAAACGCTCGCGGCCAAGACCAAATAATCAGGGGCAATGTAATCGCCGGCCCTTCATTATTTGCGATGTAAAGCTGCGCAGCCTGATAATGAATTGACGCCCGTCCCCGCCCATGAAGAAACCTCAACGCAGCTCTCGCCGCGCTCGCCGCAACAGCGAAAAGCCCGACCGTTCAGGCGGCCGAGAAGAACGCCGGCAAGCTCGTGGCGATCGACAAAGCGCCGCGCGCCGCCAGCCCCGTCTCCCCCGCGAAGTGTCTGTGCTTTATGAAGACGATGCCTTGATCGTCCTCAACAAGCCGGCTGGGCTGCTGGCTGTGCCCATCAAAGGCTCCGACGTTCCTTCAGCTCTGTCTCTGCTGATTGCCGAGCTTAAGCCGCGAAGACAGCGCGCTTTGATCGTCCATCGCATTGACCGCTTTGCTTCAGGCATTCTGCTGTTTGCCAAAACGGACCGCGATCGCGACGCGCTGATCAAGCAGTTTCTGGCACATACGCCGGTGCGGCAGTATCTGGCGGTGGTGCGCGGCAGGCTCAAAGAAGAATCAGGCACGCTGGTGCATTATTTCCGCCGTGAAGGCATGTACCAGCAGTTGCGGACGGCCCGCGATCCTGAAGCTGCACGCGCCGAACTGCGATATAAGGTTGAACGCGGGTTTGCCGATGCCACGCTTGTCCGGGTTGATCTGGTCACAGGACTACAGAACCAGATCCGCGCGCAGTTCTCCGCCATGGGCCATCCGTTGATCGGCGATAGGAAATATCACCGCAAGGAAGCCGAAGAGCAGTTGATTGACCGCGTGGCGCTGCATGCCGCGCATCTTGAGTTTGCCCATCCGCGCACGGGAGAGAAGATCACAATTGAGTGTCCGCCGCCGCAGGATTTTCTGCATCTGGTGCAACAGCTCTCGAGGCCCGGACATTCAAGGCGGTAAGTTGCCCCATCGAGTAAAGGCCTGGCGGGCACGAATGCTCTTTGAAGGACAAAGAACCAAGACCATGCAGCAGATCATCGACTTCGTCCTGGAATTGGAGAAGCTCAAGGGAGTCACGCGCAAGACGCGTCCGCTGCGGCTTGATCGCTATGAAAACTCTGCGGAGCATAGCTGGCAGCTTGCCCTTTTCGCAATATCACTGGGGCGCTTTGCCAGGTCGCCGGTCGACATGGACCGCGTTGTGCGAATGCTGCTGGTGCATGACATCGGCGAAATCGATACCGGCGACACGATCTTCTTTGCCGAAGGAGGCTGGGAAGAACGCAAAGCGGCTGAACTGGCGGCAGTGAAACGGATCTTTGGCCTATTGCCGGAAGACCAGGCTGCAGAATTTCTTGGGTTGTGGCAGGAGTTCGAGCAAGCTGAAACCGCAGAAGCCCTTTTCGCTCATGCCGTGGACCGCGCCATGCCCGTGCTGCTGAATCTTGCGAATCAAGGACAGAGCTGGCGCGAGAACGGCATCAGCTACGAGCGAGTGGCCCATCGAATAAAACCGTCGATCCAGGCAGGGTGCCCAGCGCTGTGGAACTATCTGGAAGAACGACTGCAGGAAGCGCGCAGCAAAGGCCTTTTCGGAGGATAAGAGAAATCACGGTCAATTTCTCTTTGGAAGCGCAGCACAGCCCGCCCACATTCCCCATTCATAGCCAGCGGGAAGTACGTAACCTGCGCTACATCAACAGCGTTACTGAACCGGTGACCACGAGCGCTGCCGCCCAGATGAAATCCAGGTTAAACCACGCTTTGCGGAGAAGCGCGAGACCGAATTTACGATACACCACCCAAGCGATCAGGCCAGTGATTGCAAGGTAACCCAACGTATGGACACCCGTGGCCAGCAGCGCTGCAAGCGGGCCGACCACAGCAGACATGTGATTGTGGCCTGCTGTCTTGTTTGCCGCTTCCACTGTGCTGGTAGCGAGCAGCACCGGAAGGACCATCAAGCCCGCGCCGTGCGCTGATGCCATAAGAAATGACCACAGCGTAAGGTCGCGAAAGCCCACCTGCATTCGCACCCAGCGCGGGTGGTGGTGCCGGACCAGGCAATAAATCCCAAGAGCCAGCAGAACCGCCCCTACTGGATAGCGAATGGCCGCGAGCGGCAGCGCCATTCCCAGAAACGCGGCGGCCAGCACAACACAGCCGATGGCCAGAGCGTGACCCAAGGCAATGGGCAGCAGCGACCTGGCCACGGCGCTTCCCTTTTGCTCCTGCATCCCAAGCGCCACGGCAAAGAGCCAACCCATTCCAGGGTTGATGCCGTGATAGGCGCCGAGGAGCAGCATCAATCCCAGGGCTGTCGTGCTAACGTCCGGATGCGGCATTACGCCTCCGAGTAGCAGTATGAATCCGACGATGCGTCGCCGCCTTGCAGCCGGACCTGGTGCGCGCGGAGTTCATCGAACTCAACGAAGAAGTTTTCGTCCAGCTTCATTCCGCCTTTCGGGTCCGCGTCAACCTTTACCATCCAACTCTTCACACCGTCGGGATAGAACTGCTCGTCCCAGGGAGAGTAGAGCGAATTTGTGAAATAGATGCGCTTGCCATCGCGGCTGATTTCAACCATCTGCGGACCGCCGTTGAGCGGCTGATTCGGCTTCTTGGGATGGGCCGCGCGGCGCACGATCCCGCCGAGGTGCAAGGATCCGGTCTTCTTTGGGTTGGCGGGGTCGGAGACGTCATACTGGATGAACTCGCCGGTCGCCCAGCATGAAACATAGAGGAAGCGATCGTCGAGTGACAGGTTAATATCAGTGATAAACGGCGGCACCGCCTTGAAGCCCTTTAGAAATGGCGGTAGCTTTTCCGGATCGGCGGGCTCAGCCGGGATTTCTATCACTTTGCGGATCGCCCACTTAGCGCTCTTGCCATCGCCTTCGCGATACCACATCCAGATGGAGGAGGAAAGGTCCTTGAGCGAAACCACCACGCCAGTAAACCCATAAGTCTTGTTGGGATCATGTGAGGGCCG
The DNA here is from genome assembly GCA_035703825.1 of Candidatus Angelobacter sp. Classification (GTDB taxonomy): domain Bacteria; phylum Acidobacteriota; class Terriglobia; order Terriglobales; family Acidobacteriaceae; genus Angelobacter. The sequence goes on along the minus strand of DASSXL010000035.1, from coordinate 4,565 downwards.
CAGTTCTAGCACCATCTGTTGCTCCGCGCCCAGATCCAGTTCCTGCACGTGGCGGCGCTTGTCCAGGTCCCAGATGTGTATCTTGTGGCCATATTTGCCGGCCAGCAGCAACTCCGGGATGGCGCCGTTTTTCACCATGTTCGGTGTGCCCCATTCGGAGGTGATCAGGGTGTCTTGCCCCAGGTGCCACCAGAAGTCGTAAGCCAGTTGCTGGGGTCCGCGGTCCTTCTCCCATGGTCCTTTCAGTTCAAAGGTGTTCGCGTCCATCAAGAAGATGCCGCCAGGGCCGTCCCCTGTGGCATTGCCGAGCGCACTTCCATAGACGCCATCAGGGCCGCAATGAATGGTGTGGGGAGAGGTGTAGCCGGTCTTCTTGATGAACTCTTCCGGCTCAATCACCTTCACGATCTTCGGCTGCCTGGGGTTCTCCTTCGTGTCCAGGATATGAATCCGGGAAGAGCCAATACCCGGCACGATCAAATAGCGGCGCTCCATGTGCGGATGCGGCGACTGCGGGCAGAGACACGCGCTGCACGCGTTCCATCCAAAATGGTGCAACTCATTATTGTTACCGGGAAAGTCCACTTGTCCAACGAGACGGCCATATTCTGAAGACGTCGGATCGAGATCAATGACGCCCATGGCATCGTGCTTTCCATTCTTGCCAACGTTGAGCAACGCGACATAAGCGAGCTGTTCCGGCGGCGCTTTCATGGCCATGGCCGGAGAAGGATAAAAGGTCGGATCTGGAAGCATCGAAGGCATACGTTTACTCCTTGCGCAAGGGATTCACGCAGAAACTTGCCGGCCGATTGTTCAGAGAGCCTGGTCGAGTGAACGGGACCAACAAAACCCGACAATAAATTTCCCAGAGGGCCGCAAAGTAAACGCCTCGGCCGGGAAGCGCTTGCCAATATCGAAACCGGCTGCAGCCCGAGGTAACGAACAAAACTTATTCAGCGCAAGCATACCACTCGTCCAGCTCTGGATATAGGCTTCGCCGTGATTTAGTTGGGACTAGCTGCATTTTACCGGCACCGTATTTCTAAAGGAGCGTTTAGAATGCCTTGAATGCCCTCGCCAAACACCATCCATACCATGATGGATTACCCGCTCACGCTCACTGCATTGCTGGAGCGCGCGGGACGGTATGCGGCCAACGTGGAGATTGTTTCCCGGCTGCCGAACCGTTCCTTACATCGCACCACCTGGGGAGAGTTGCGCCGCCGTGCGCTGCGGCTGGCTGAGTGCCTGCAATCGCTGGGACTGAAAAAAGGCGAGCGCGTGGCCACGCTCATGTGGAACCATTACGCGCACCTTGAAAGCTACTTTGGCATTCCCGCCGCGGGAGGCGTGCTGCATCCGCTGAACCTGCGGCTGCATCCGGACGAAATTGCCTGGATCGCCAACCACGCGCAGGACCGTTTCCTGATTGTGGACGATGTGCTGTTGCCGGTGCTGGAAAAGTTTGTGGCCAAGGTAAAGTTTGAGCGCATCTTTGTGGTGCGGCATCCGGGCGAGTCCGCGCAGCACGGATACATTGATTATGAAGACTGGCTGAAGCGCGCCACCGGCAACTTTACGCCGCCCGCGCTCGGCGAAAATGACGGCGCCAGCATGTGCTACACGTCGGGGACCACGGGTAATCCCAAGGGCGTGCTTTATTCGCACCGCTCGCAGGTGCTGCACAGCATGTCACAGGCCATGGCGGATTCGTGCGCTGTCTCCCAGCATGACACCGTGCTGCTGGCCTCGCCCATGTTCCACGCCAATGGCTGGGGATTTTCTTACACCGCGGCGATGGTCGGCGCGAAGTATGTGCTGCCGGGACCGCACGTGGACGCGGAAAGTCTGCTGGAATTGATCGAGCGTGAAGGCGTGACCATGACCTGCGCCGTCCCGACGGTCTGGCTGGGCGTGCTGCAGACACTGGAAAAGCGCAAGAACTGGAAGCCCGCGCGCGACGTCCGCATTTTGTGCGGAGGCACCGCGCCGCCGGAAAGCCTGATTCGCAACCTTGATCTCTTTGGCTTCCACATTATTCATTCCTGGGGAATGACGGAGACTTCGCCGCAGGCCACGGCGTCGCGCTTGCCGCCGGCCGCGCTGCAATTGCCGCAAGACCAGCAGTACGCAATGCGATCCAAGCAGGGATGGCCGGTGCCCTTTGTCGATGTCCGCATTCGCAATGAACGCGGCGACGCGCCCTGCGACGGCCAGACCATGGGCGAACTGGAAGTCCGCGGGCCGTGGGTGGCCGGCAGCTATTACAACGCGCCGGAAACGCGCGATCGCTGGACCGCCGACGGCTGGTTCCGCACCGGCGACGTCGCCACCATGGACCCTGACGGCTGCATCAAGCTGGTGGACCGCAGCAAGGACCTCGTCAAATCCGGCGGGGAGTGGATCAGCTCCGTCGATCTGGAGAATACGCTGATGAGCCATCCCGCGGTGCGCGAGGCCGGCGTGGTTGCGGTGCAGCATCCTAAATGGCAGGAGCGTCCGCTGGCAGTGGTTGCGATGAAAGACGGCATGCAGGTCACGGCGGACGAGCTGCGAACATTTCTGAGCGCAAAGTTTGCCAAATGGCAGATGCCGGACGATTTTGTTTTTGTCAACGACCTGCCGCATACGTCGACGGGAAAGCTGCTCAAGACCGAGCTGCGAAAGCGGTACGCCGATTGGAAGTGGAGAGAATCGCCGGAATCGGAGAACCAAAGTACCGCGGATCAGGCAATTGCCAGAAGTGCCAAAGATCCACAAACCTGATCTTTCTCCGCCGTTCTCCGTGGCTCCGTATCTCCGTGGTGAAGACTGGTTCCTGATCCGCGTTGATCCGCGGTAAAGTCTTTGATTTGCTCAGCGTTTCGTGCCCACGCGCAAAATTCCTTCCAAATCGTCCGGGTGGATGGCGTGCAGCATCGCGTCTTCGCGATCGATATGGCCCTGGGTCATCAGCGTGACCAGCGATTCTTCCAGGCTGAAAGAGCCGGCCTTTTTGGTCATGGTGATTTCCTGGTGAAGCTGATGGATGTTGTTTTTGCGGATGTGCACGCGCGCGCCGTAGCCGATCAGCAGCAGCTCCGCCGCCGGATATCGGCCGCCGCGCTTGCTGGGCAGAAGAATCTGCGTGAGCACCGCCGCAATCGACATGGCCAGCTCCTGGCGGATGCTGCTCTGCCGCTCGGGCGGGAAAGAGTCGGCGATGCGCGAGATGGTGGAAGCAACGTCAGTAGTGTGCAGCGTGGAAAAAACCAGATGGCCCGTTTCAGCGGCGGTCACGGCAATGCGCATGGTTTCGGGGTCGCGCATTTCGCCAACGACGAGCACGTCCGGCGCCTGGCGGAGTGCGGCGCGCAACGCGGTGGGAAAATCCGGTGCGTCATGCCCGACCTCAACCTGCTCAATCACGCTGCATATATTCGCGTGCTCGTACTCGATGGGATCTTCAATAGTCACAATGTGGCGCGCGTCGCGGCGATTGATCTCATTCACCAGCGCTGCGACGGTTGTCGATTTCCCCGATCCCGCGGGCCCGCCGATCAGAACGAGTCCGCGCGGCAGACGGGCAAGCTGTTCGACGGACGGCGGAAGATGCAGCTCATGCAGAAACGGCACCACGGTGGGCAGCGCGCGGATGGTAGCTGCGGCGCGTCCGCGCTCCTGATGTAGATTGATGCGGAAACGGCCGAGATTGGTGTTGCGGTAAGACGAGTCGGCGATGCGGGTCTCAAGATATTGGCGCAGCGCGTGCGGCATCAGCGCGGGCGTGATGGCGTTCTCAATCTCGTCGCTCACCAGCTTCCTGGTCCCGATGGGAACAACCTGGCCGTCCACGCGAATGCAGGCGGGCGCGTCGGTGACGAGCAGCAGGTCACTGCCGCGCCGCTCGACGAGCTGCAAGAGCCAGCAGTTAAGTTCGGTGAGGGACGGATCAATCATCGATGCAGAACAAAATCTACCACGGAGACGCGGAGGCACGGAGAAAAACCGGCGGGAGGATCGGGTGATCGCGCGTTTTGGAATCGCCGCCATCGCCGTAATCGCGCGACATCGCCGTCATCGGAAAGCAAAAACCTTACCACTGATAAACACAGATAACATTGATCAGAAAGAACAAAACTTGAATCTTGGAGCCGTTGCTCTTACGCACGCTTATCCGTATTGATCCGGGGTTTCCTCAGTGCCTCCGTCTCTCCGTGGTGAGATTTTGCTTTTCGATGTCGCGCGATTTCGGCGATTACTTGGGTTCTTTCAGCTTGAGCTTGGATTTGTTTTCTTCGAGAAACGCGCGGAGATTGTCTGCCTGGTCGAGCAGGCGGGTCCATTGCTCAAAATAGAGCGTGACCGGGAAACGTCCCAGGCCATAGACGCTGACGCCGCCTTTTTCACTCACGCGGAATTCCAGCGATCCGGTCCGCTTGGTGGCAACCTGCTTCTCCAGTTCCGCGAGACGGGCTTTCATTTCTTCATAAGTGGGTTCTGCCATGTGGGGTCCTCTCGGCGATTTTACAACAGAAAACGGGGACGATGTGTTGGGTGGCAACTCCCCCTGGAACCATTTA
>DASSXL010000046.1:0-3636 GCA_035703825.1 Candidatus Angelobacter sp. | reverse complement strand
CGCCAATGGCGGGCTGGAAACCGCGCCGGACTCCATCTTCGCCAAAAAAGGCCTGAAGGTCTCTTTCAAGATCATTGACGACTGGACGGAAGGCGCTTCCGCGCTCGCCACGAACAACGTCGACGTGATGCTCACCACGCTGGATGTTTATGCCAAAGACTACGGCCAGTTCCAGGAAAAGGGTTTCGGCTCGCACGCCTTCCTGATGGTGGATTGGTCCCGCGGCGCCGATGGCGTGATCGGCAAGCAGGGCATCAACAGCATTGAAGACCTTGGCGGCAAGACCGTGGCCTTTGCGCCTTACACGCCGTCACACTTCCTTCTATGGAACGGACTCAAGGCATCTGGCCTGAGCACCGAGCAGAAGAATGAAATCTTCAAGAACGCCGTCCATACCAAAGATGGCATTGAGCCTGCCGTGCTCTTTGCCCAGGAAAAAGTGGACGCCGCCGTGGCCTGGGACCCCGACATGAGCGACGCTGTGACCAAGCGCTCGGGCGCCAAGAAGATTTATGACACGCGTGTTGCCAATCGTCTTATCGCTGACATCCTGGTCGTCAGTGATCGTTTCGCCGCCAAGCATCCGCAAACCGTTTTCAAGCTGGCCCAGGGGTGGATTGAAGGCGTGGAGTTCATCCGCACGCAGCCGGCGCGCGCCTATAACCTGATCGGCACCATCAAGGACTTCAACATTCCGTCTGATCTGGCCAAGACCATGCTGGAAGGCGTGAAGCTGGCCGATTATGCCGACAACACTTCTTTCATGGGCACGCAGGGTTCTAATTCCGACTACGCCAACATCTTTGGCATGGCCCAGGATATGTACCGTGAACTGCGCATGATCAAACGAACGTCAGGCGCTGAAGACAGTATTGACCGGCGCTACATCAAACAGATGAGCGGCAGCTTCTCCACTGCGTCGAGCGAGGCGCCGATCGAATACCATCAGCCCAGCAAAACCGCTACGCCCATCGCCACACAACATCGGTCGATCTACTTTGATCCAGCATCGGCGCACATGAGCCTGGATTCACGCGCGGTCGTTGATGAAGTCGGCGGCCAGATGCGGGCCTATGAGAACACCGTTGTCGATATCGAAGGCAACACGGACTCGACCGGCCAGCGCGGGTACAACATGCAGCTTTCGCGCCAGCGCGCCGATGCCGTGAAGCAATACCTGATGGAAAAATACGGCTTCCCCGGAGCGCGCTTCCGCATCGCCGGCAACGGCCCGGACAAGCCGCTGGACACGAACGCAACGCCCGAAGGCCGCGAGAAAAACCGGCGGACAGACATCAAGTTGTACGCCAACCCGGGCCAGTAATGAACTTTCGGCGCAGAGACGTAGCATGCTACGTCTCTACCTGATCACTATGAATAGGCCGAGGGCCTCGCAACCAAAATTTGGTCCCGGGCCTGGAGCCCGCGAAGAAAACAATGACCGAGTTGCTCACAATCCGGAAAGAGACCTCGCGCACCACCAAGCTGGTCCTGGCAACCGTGGCCTGGGTGCTGGTGGTGCTGATATGGTCGCTGATCACGCATTGGGAATTGATCAGCACTTATGTCTTCCCCACGCCCATGGAAGTGCTCCGCGCCTTTAAGCCGTTGTTCACGGAGCGTGGTCTGCTGAGCAACGTGTACGCCAGTTGGTTGCGGATAGGGCAGGCGTTCCTGTGGTGCGTAATCATCGCCGTTCCTCTTGGATTGCTGATGGGCGCCTTCCGCTGGGTTTACGATCTGGTAAATCCTGTGGCAGCGCCCATGCGCTCCATGCCGACCACAGCTTTCCTGCCGGCATTCATCGGCCTGTTTGGGATCGATGAAACCATGAAAGTGGCGTTCCTCTGGTTCGGCATGTTCTTTTATCTGCTGGCCGTGGTGGTGGAAGAGGTCAACCGCGTGGATACCTCCTTGCTGGAGACGGCTTACACGCTGGGCGCCAGGAAGTATCAGGTGATGTGGCTCATGTTCCGCGCGTCCATCCCCGGCATCTTCTCGTCGTTCAGGATTCTCTATGACATTGGCTGGACCTACGTGATCCTGGCGGAAATCGTGAACCGCAAGAAGGGCGTGGGCGCCATGGTGCAGTCGGCTTATGAATTTCACCAGCCCGACCTGGTTTATGCGGGCATCATCGCCATTGGCGTGGCGGCATTTCTCTTCCGCTTTATGCTGACAATCGCAGAGAGATTGCTCTTCCCCTGGCGGCAGGTAGCGCAATCCGGCTCAGAGTCCTCAGTCGCAATAACCGGCAGCCGCGGCCGCAAAAAGGCGGTGAGCCATGGAGACTAAGAAGGCCAAGATCGCCATCAAAGACGTCTCGCGCGTGTTCTTTTCTCCCACGGGCGAGCGCATTGATGCTCTGAAAGACGTGAACCTTGAAGTTGAGGACGCGTTCTCCGCCGCCGGGCGCGATGTCGGCGAATTCCGTGTGCTCCTGGGGCCTTCCGGCTGCGGCAAGTCCACGCTGCTGCGCATGATCGCCGGCCTGGACAAGCCGACCAGCGGCCAGGTGCTGGTCAACGGAGAGATCGTTACCCATCCAGGCAAGGACCGCGGCATGGTCTTTCAGAAATACACCTCGTTCCCCTGGCTCACGGTTTCTGAGAACATCGCGTACGGCATGAAGATCAATGGAGTTCCGGATGCCCAGCGCAAAGAGACGGTCGACCACTTGCTTAAGTCGGTCGGCCTGACTGAGTTTGCCAATGTCTATCCGGAGACCCTTTCTGGCGGCATGCAGCAGCGCGTGGCGATTGCCCGCACCCTCGCCCTGCGCCCCTCGGTCATCCTGATGGACGAGCCTTTTGGCGCTCTCGACGCCCAGACCCGCAGTGATATGCAGCAGCTTTTGCTGCAAATCTGGGATGAAACCGCGTGTACAATTCTGTTTGTTACGCATGACGTGGAAGAGGCGGTTTACCTGGCGGACAGGATCTTCATCATGAGCTCGCATCCCGGGACAATCGTAGAGGACGTGCAGGTGCCGTTTGACCGCCCGCGCGACCTGCAACTCAAGGAGAAAAGCGAGTTTCACGAGCTGCAGCATTACGTGCTGGGCCGGCTCAAGAGCGCCCCTGGAATCGGCGGCCACGTGAGGGTGAGCATCTAATGGGGTTCGGCGGCAGCTTCCCGGGTTCGAACTTGCCGGATGCGCCCGGCCCGGATGCTCCTAAGCAGGACATCAACTTCGTCAAAGAAGCCTTTAACATCCAATACAACTGGATTGCGCTCGGCGGCGCAGCCGCGTTTGCGCTGGTCACAGGGACCGCCATTCCTATCGCTCTCGCCGGCGGACTCGAGCTGATGTACCTGGCCGTGGTCTCACAGCATCCGCGCTTTCAGCGGCTGGTGCGCTCCTGGAAATTTGCCGAAGAGCAAAAGCGCAACGAGCAAAAACTCGGTGACATGCTGCGCAGCCTGCCGCCGGACATGCAGGGCCGCTACGTGAAGCTCGCCGAAGTCTGCCGCTCCATTCGCGGCAATTTCTCGCAGCTTTCTTCCACCTCGCAGATCTTTGTCCAGCAGATGGACCAGCGGCTGGAAGGCCTGCTCCACGGATATGCCCGCCTTCTCTCCGCGGCATTCCAGCAGCGCCAGTACGTTAAGACCACCGATCCTGACGAGATCAAA
>DASSXL010000203.1:0-27985 GCA_035703825.1 Candidatus Angelobacter sp. | reverse complement strand
TTTGCCAGCAGCGGTCCGCAAACTCTGCCCGCCTGGAACAAGAAGGCCGGCGGCATTAAGGCGTTTTATTTTCGCGATCCCGACAACCACGTGCTTGAAGTGCTGTGGTTTCCTGAAGGCAAAGGTCTGCCTAAATGGCACAAGCCAGGCAGCAACCTCTTCATGGGTATCGATCACACGGCGATCGTAGTGGGCAGCACGGAAGCCAGCTTGCACTTTTATCGCGATGTGTTGGGGCTCCAAGTGGCCGGCGAGAGCGAGAACTACGGTACAGAGCAGGAACATCTGAATAACGTATTCGGCGCGCACCTGCGCATCACCGCAATACGGGCCGAGCGCGGGCCGGGAATCGAATTTCTGGAGTATCTCGCGCCTCGCGACGGCAGGCCTATTCCATCTGACCAGCGCGCCAACGACCTTGCGCACTGGGAAACCGCCTTGGTGGCGACCCAAAGCTGGGATGGCGTGCTCAAAAGCGCCGATCATATTTCATCGAGCATTGCACCAGCAGAAGTTGGTGGCCGTGCGGTAAACGAATTCATGGTGAAAGATCCTGACGGGCACGCCGTGCTTTTGCAGTCGACTACCGTCGTCACCGCGGCGCGCTAGGTCAAGGTTTAGTGAATAAAAGAGGAACAGCAATGACACAAGAAGAAATACGCCTACAGGAATCTCAAGGCCGGGTTAGCCACTGGAAACGCTGGGGCCCTTACGTGAGTGAACGTGCCTGGGGCACCGTGCGCGAAGACTACAGCCCCTACGGCGAGGCCTGGGACTACTTCCCGCACGACCACGCTCGCTCTCGCGCGTATCGCTGGAATGAAGACGGCATTGCCGGCATCTGCGACCGTCATCAACGGCTCTGCTTCGCCCTGGCCTTGTGGAACGGACGCGATCCCATTTTGAAGGAGCGTCTCTTCGGTCTCACGGGAAACGAAGGCAATCACGGTGAAGACGTGAAGGAATACTACTTTTATCTGGATTCCACGCCGACGCATTCCTACATGAAGTATCTCTACAAGTACCCACAGGCGGAATATCCGTTTCAGCGGCTGCTGGAGGAGAATCGCCGGCGCGGCAAGAGCGAGCCGGAATTTGAACTGCTCGATACGGGCATCTTCGAAGACGACCGTTACTTTGACGTTTTTGTGGAATACGCGAAAGCCGGTATTGAGGATATTTGCGTTCGCATCACCGTTGCCAATCGGGGCCCGGAACAAGCGGAGCTCCACTTGTTGCCCACGTTGTGGTTCCGCAATACCTGGTCATGGCACGAAGGCCGCACCAAGCCCAGCCTCAGTTTCGATAAAGAATCAGGAGCCATTCGCGCGCACGAACGCGAGATCGGCACTTACTGGCTTTACACGGACCAGGGCGGCGCCCCGCTCTTTACTGAAAACGAGACTAACAACCAGCGTCTCTTCAACGCGGCCAACCGGTCGCCCTACGTGAAAGACGCTTTCCACCGGCTCATCATTCATGGTGAGCTGGAGGCAGTCAATCCTGCCCGTGAAGGCACCAAGGCAGCGATCCACTACAAGCTGACCGTGCCAGCGGGCGGAGAAGTGACGGTCAATCTCCGTCTACAAAAGAGCGGCACAGCAATCAAGCCGGCGCAGGCGCTTGGCGCGGAGTTCAAAAAGACTTTCGCACAGCGCAAGCTGGAGGCTGACGAGTTTTATGCTACGGTGATTCCCGCGACGGCTGATGTGGACACGCAGAACATCATGCGGCAGTCGTTTGCGGGTCTGCTGTGGAGCAAGCAGTACTACCATTACGTGGTCCGCGACTGGCTCAACGGCGACCCAACGATGCCCCAGCCACCCGAGGGGCGCAAGAATGGCCGCAACCACGCGTGGGGCCAGATCTACAACGCTGACATCATCTCCATGCCCGATAAGTGGGAGTATCCGTGGTATGCGGCGTGGGACCTGGCGTTTCACTGCGTTTCTCTCGCGCTGGTGGATTGTGAATTCGCCAAAGACCAGCTCCTGCTCATGTTGCGCGAGTGGTACATGCATCCCAACGGTCAGATTCCCGCTTATGAATGGGCGTTTGGCGATGTAAACCCGCCCGTCCATGCCTGGGCGGCTTATCAAGTGTTCCTCATCGACCGTGCGCGCAACGGCGGCAAGGGAGATTGCCAGTTCCTATCGCGCGTCTTCCACAAACTTCTGCTCAATTTCACCTGGTGGGTAAACCGCAAAGACGTGGAAGGCATGAATGTGTTTCAGGGTGGATTCCTGGGGCTAGATAACATCGGTGTCTTTGATCGCAACATCACTCTGCCCGGCGGTGGTCACCTGGAGCAATCTGACGGCACCAGTTGGATGGCTATGTACTCGCTCGATATGATGGCCATTGCGTTGGAGCTTTCGCGCGAGGATCAGACCTATGAAGACGTAGCCAGCAAGTTCTGGGAGCACTTCATTTACATTGCGCGCGCCATGAACCACCTGGGCGATGACGGGTTGAGCCTTTGGAATGAAGAAGATGGGTTCTTCTATGACGTGCTGCACTCTTCTGACGGTAATTCACTGCCGCTACGCGTACGCTCACTAGTTGGGTTGATGCCGCTTTATGCAGTGCAGACCATGAGTCCGGAATTGCTGGACGCCATGCCAGCATTCAAGCGGCGGCTGGAGTGGTTCATTGAGAACCGCAAAGACCTGATCAGCAACCTGGCCTGCATGCGTACGCAAGGCAACAAGGAGCGGCGGCTGTTTTCAGTGGCCACACGCCCACAACTGGAACGGATTCTGGAAGTCATGCTCGATGAGAATGAGTTCCTGTCTCCCTACGGCATCCGGGCGCTTTCGGCGTATCACCGCGAGCATCCTTATATGGTCGAACTCGACGGCCAGACGCATTCTGTCCATTACGAGCCCGCAGAGTCGAGCACCGGCCTCTTCGGCGGAAACTCAAACTGGCGCGGGCCCATCTGGTTCCCGGTCAATTACCTGCTGATTCAGGCCCTGCGACGTTTCCATGACTATTACGGCGAATCTCTACGCGTGGAGTGCCCCACGGGGTCAGGACGCCTGATGAACCTGAATGAGGTGGCAGATGAGATCAGCCGCAGGCTCGTGAGTACGTTCCAGCGTGACCGTAATGGACGCAGGCCGGTCCTTGGGCCAAATACCAGGCTCCAGTCTGATCCTCTGTGGCGTGACTATGTTCCTTTCCACGAGTATTTCCATGGCGATACCGGCGCGGGAGTGGGCGCAAGCCACCAGACCGGCTGGACCGGGCTTGTGGCCAAGATGATTGACGAACTTTTTGTGAAACAAAACCACGCCGCCCGAATCACAACGGCAGCGGCCAAAGCCAGCTAACGAAGAAGGAGTAAATCCAGTGAAAGCAGTCGCAGTATTTCCCGGCAAGGCAAACAGCGCCCATTTAGCCAGCCTTGATCAGCCGGACATCAAGTCCGTGCCTAATGGCCGCGGCGTTCTGGTCCGTGTGCTTCGCGTTGGCGTGGATGGCACCGATAAAGAAATCAACGCGGCGGAATACGGCGCTGCGCCTCCGGGATACGATTTTCTGGTCACCGGGCATGAGGGTTTTGGAGTTGTGGAGAAAGTTGGCCCAAATGTTACGGAATTCAAGCCGGGAGACTATGTTGTGGCCACCGTGCGCCGCCCGGGAAGCAGCATTTATGACCTCATCGGCACCAATGACATGACCACCGACGATACGTACTTTGAACGCGGCATCAACCTTCTTCACGGTTTCCTGACGGAATTCTATGTTGATGATGCCGAATTCATCGTGAAAGTGCCGCCTACTCTGCGCGACATTGGCGTTCTGCTGGAACCGTTCACGGTTGTCCAGAAAGGCATCACGCAAGCTTATGAAGCGCAGAGGCGGCTGCGCGTCTGGCGGCCGCGCAAGGCTGCGGTGATGGGTGCGGGAACCATCGGCTTGCTGGCGGCGCTGGCGCTGAAATTGCGCGGACTGGATGTGACTGTCTTTGCACGCCAACCCAAGCCGAGCCTCCGCTCTGAGTTGCTAGGCCAGATTGACGCCCGGTACCTTTCGACCGTGGACACGCCGATCCTGGATGGCGCAAAGCAATATGGCCCATTTGATCTGATCTTTGAAGCGACGGGCGCCTCGCAGGTGGTGTTTGAAAGCATGCAGGCAGTGGGCAAGAATGGCGTCCTGGTCCTTTCCAGCGTGACCGGCGGCGATAAAAAGGCTGAAGTGCCGGCGGATAAGATTAACCTGGATTTCGTTCTTGGCAACAAACTCCTGGTCGGGACGGTAAATGCAAACCGCGAGTATTTTGAATCCGGAGTCCGCGATATGGCGCTGGGGCAAGCCATGTATTCTGGCTGGATGAACGAGCTGCTCACGCACCCGGTTGAAGGTCTCGATAGTTACCCAGAAGCGTTCAACAAGCTCGAGACAGCCCGCGAGGCCATCAAAGTCTTCTACAAGGTCGCGGCATTTTAAGAGAGGCATCCACGTGATTAGCTTTGACAAAAGCGTATGCACCGATCTGCAGGCCGGACTCAGCCGCGAGTGGCTTGAAACAAACGGACTGGGCGGCTTTGCGTGCGGTACCATCGCCGGCGCCAACACCCGGCGCTATCATGGCCTGCTCACCGCTGCGCTCAATCCACCGGGCGGGCGCATGCTTCTGCTCTCCAAGCTCGAAGAAACGCTAGTCGTCGGCGAAAAGCGCATCGATCTCTCGACGAATGAATACTCCGGCGCAATCCATCCTGAAGGTTATTTATTGCTCAGCGAATTTCGGTTGGATCCTTTTCCCACATGGACGTTCGAAGTAGAAGGCGTGCGCCTGGAAAAATCCGTTTTCATGCCACAGGGCAGCAATACCGTACAGGTCGAATACAAATTGCTGCAGGTTCCGTCTGGAACAGAACCAGTTCTGGAAGTGAGGCCGCTGATTGCTTTTCGCGACTATCACTCCACCACGCATGAGAATGGCGGCTTGGATCCTTCCATTGAGACCGCGCCGAATTCCGCCAGCGTACAACCCTACTCTGGTCTGCCGCGACTCTACTTCACTCATGACGCGGCCCAACTCGAGCAACAGGGGTTCTGGTACAAGAATTTCCTCTATCGCGTAGAGCAGGAGCGCGGGCTCGACTCTCAAGAAGATTTGTTCAATCCATTTGTGCTCTCATGGACGCTCAGCAAGAAGCGGGGCGCGCAGATCATCGCGTCCACCGAGCCCCGCGACATCAGGCAGGCTGCCGCGGTGCGCAAAGCTGAGCAGCAGCGGCGGCAAAAGCTAGCCGCCTCCGCGCCCGTGGACGATCCGCTGGCCCGAGCTCTCACAGTTGCCGCCGACCAGTACCTGGCGCGCCGCGGTGAAGACTGGACCGTGATTGCCGGCTACCCGTGGTTTACAGACTGGGGCCGTGACACCATGATTTCTCTTCCTGGTCTCACTCTTTTTACCGGCCGTGCGGACATCGCCAAAAGCATCCTGCGCAACTTTGCCCGTCATACGGACATGGGTATGTTGCCCAATCGTTTTGTGGATTCCGGCGAAGAAGCGGAGTTCAATACGGTGGACGCCACGCTCTGGTTCTTTGAGGCTGTGCGCGCTTACGCCGCCGCGACCAATGACTATGAATTCGTGCGTCGCGAGCTTTATGACGTCCTGAACCAGATCATTGAATTCCACATCAAGGGCACACGCTACAACATCAAGGTGGCCGAGAATGGCCTGCTCAACGCCGGCGCTCCCGGAGCGCAGCTTACGTGGATGGACGCCAAGATCGGCGATTGGGTAGTAACGCCTCGCAGCAGCAAACCCGTGGAGATCCAGGCGCTCTGGTATAACTCCCTGCGCATCATGGAGGACCTGGCAACGCGCTTCAATGATGATGAGCGCCGGAAAAAATACTCCAGCCTGGCCTCGCTTACCGCCTGGACATTTAACCGTGTTTTCTGGAACAAGGACGCGCGATGCCTCTATGACGTTGTTAACGGCGGCCCGCCGGATGGGTCCATTCGTCCCAACCAGATCTTTGCCGTGAGCCTGCATCACTCCATGCTCTCACCCGAGCGAGCGCGCGCCGTGGTAGAGAAGGTTGAGAAGGAACTGCTGACGCCTGTCGGCTTGCGTACCCTTAGCCCCGCTGACCCCCGCTATTGCGCCACGTATGAAGGCAACCAGTACAGCCGCGATTCTGCCTATCATCAAGGTACGGTATGGCCGTGGCTGCTGGGGCCCTTCATCTCCGCGTATGTGCGGGTGAACGAGGGAACTGCGCAGTCGCGTGCTCGCGCTCACGATCTGCTGCGGGGTATTGAACAGCATCTGGCGGAAGCAGGCCTTGGGCAGGTTTCCGAAATCTTCGATGCCGATCCACCGCACCATCCTCGCGGCTGCTTTGCCCAGGCATGGAGCGTGGCAGAATTGCTGCGCGCCTTATGCGAGGATGTTTACGAGGTCAGACCTTCTGTTCGCGGAAATCTTGCAGCGGCGGGCTGATTCAACCGTTGCTTGCCATCCAGGCAGGACAATCTCCTGATAATTAAGACGTTGGGAAAGTCACATTCCGAGTCGCGTCCGGACTGACGGCGCCAGATTGTTGAGATCCATCAGCGTAAGAAAGTCTATGGTCCTGAACTCGCGATCGATTGCCGGCTCCCCACAGATATTGGCGCCAAGCGAGAGGTAGGCGCGAAGCAGCTTTGGCGGACGCACTTCCTGCTGGCAATCTGACAGCTCAAAGCGATAATCCCTGCGTGGACTGGTGCGCAGCCCTTCCGGCGCTAGTGTGGATGCCAGGGTCTGGTACACCGCCGATCCGGCCGCGCGGTCCTGCGAATTCAACGAACAACAGCCGATCAGGTAGCGCCCGCCGTGATCGCAGGCATATCGGACAATCGCCTTCCACAGCAGCATCAGCACTTCATACTTGCGATGCTCAGGATGAATGCAGGCGCGCCCAAGTTCAATGATCTGGCTGCCCAGCGCCTCATAGGGAGTGAAGTCGAACTCGCGCGCGCTGTAATAACCAAGCTTACGTGCCGCGGACGTGCCTGTCTGCAGCCGGTACGTGCCCACAACGTTGCCGGTGAAGGCATCTTCAACAATGATGTGATCACAAACCGCATCAAACTCGTCCCGGTCTTCGCCCGTTTCAAATGCCGACTCAAGGCCTTCATGCAACTCCAGGTTGAATATCCTGAAGCGAAGACGATAGGCCGCACGGCGCTCCTCTTCAGTGGTTGCAAGGTAAGCGCGATACCGCCTCGCAATGCTTGCTCCAGCAAGATTCCGTTGGTCGACCTCGTGAGATAGGGCATTAGCGGTTTGCATTGCAATCACCGCTCAGTGTGATTCGCGCTCCCCATCAAAGTGACATTTGTTTTCTGAAACTTTCCGGCTTCTGCGCATTCTCATTGCCTGGGTGATACCGAATCACGTTTGAAGGAAACTTTCCGAAAGCGAGGACATGATGAAGCTGGCGACTCAACAATTCACCGCCGTTCGAACCATGGGCAGCGCCCTTGGCGTCACGGCGTGGCTGCTGCGCCTGGTCTCGGCCGGAATCCTTCTGCAGACACTGTTTTTCAAATTTACTGCCGCGCCCGAGTCGGTATACATCTTCACCAAAGTGGGCGCGGAGCCTTGGGGACGCATCGGGTCGGGGGTGATTGAACTGATTGCGGCCGTCCTCATATTGGTTCCGCGCACCACCTGGCTTGGCGCACTGGTAGCGTTGGGTGTGATGGCGGGCGCTATTGTCAGCCATCTCACTCTTCTGGGCATTGAAGTGCAGGGTGACAAGGGCCTGCTCTTTACCCTTGCCCTGATTGTCTTCTTCAGTTCGGCCGCACTGTTGCTGATTTACCGCCGTGACGTTCCCGTGATCGGAGGCCGGCTGTGACTACTCCTGGCGTTGTACTCGCAACTCAAGACGTGCTCGAGCAAGGTCTGGCGTTGCTTTCGAGCGTGGATGATTTGCTCTACTGCACCAAGGCGGAAGAACCTTTTTCAGCTTCCGTCGGCGGCCATTACCGCCACGTGCTGGACCACTTTCTTTGTCTTGCCGCCGGCATGGTCAGCGGCTCCATTGACTACGATCAGCGTGGCCGTAGCCGGGAACTCGAAACCAATCGCGGACAGGCTGAGCGCATGACGCAACTGCTGATGCAAAGCTTTCGCACGCTGAGCGGCTCCAGGCTCGAAGAATCCTGTGAAGTTGTTTACACGGCTGCCTATTCAGTGGACGGCCCGGAGCAGATCCAGAGTACTTTCGCCCGGGAACTGGCATTTTGCGTGAGCCACGCCGTGCATCACTTCGCTATCATACGGCTCATTTGTTCTCACCTCAGCGTACCGACGAACTCTGACTTCGGCATTGCAGCCTCAACCCTGCAATACCGGCGCGAGCAGGCTGCGAACTGACATGGCACCCGACCTCACATTCTTACAATCAGCCACTGCGGTTGCCGGGATCGTATTGGGCGCGCTGATTTCTGAAGATGCAGCAACACTGGGCGCTGCGTCACTCGCATCCGCCCACTTGCTGGCTCCGGTGACTGCTATCTCCGCCGCGGTTTTCGGCATATGGATTGGAGACCTTGGCCTGTATGCGTTGGCCTTTGCTTTTGGTCCAGCGATGGCCCAGTCCAAATGGTTCAGTCGACGGCTCACACCACGAAGACTGAAGACAGCATCGGCTCTGGCACAAAATTGGGGAGCACCTGCCCTGGCCGCCAGCCGGTTTGTTCCGGGAACGCGCCTGCTCGCGACTGTAGTTTCTGGATTCCTGAAAATGCCGCTTCGGCGGTTTGCGTTTGTAACCGGAGCGTGCTCGATCGTGTGGGTCGTTGCGGTGTTCTCTGCCGTTGTCACGTTGCGCGCGCATACTTCTTCTCCGCGCCTGGCGATTGCGGTGGTAGCGTGTGTCCTGGCGGCGTTCGGAGTTGTAGCATCCCGGCGGACTCGTATCGTGAACTTCTTCCGCCGCTGGCAGCGGTGGGAGTTCTGGCCCGCCTGGCTTTTTTACGCGCCGGTTGCAGGCATGTGCGCGTGGCTCGCCGTGAAGTATCGCGGCATCGCGTTGCCGGCGCTCGCCAATCTGAACCAGAAGCACGGCGGGATTATCGGCGAGTCGAAACGTGAAATTCTGCAGCAGATAGAGGCGGTTGCTCCGCATCAGGTGGCGGAGTCTGAGTTGCTTCCCGCAGGACCGCTGAGTGTGCGCCTGTATCTGGCGCGCCAGGCAACGGAATCACTTGGCCTGGATTTTCCCTTTGTCCTGAAGCCCGATGTCGGGCAGCGAGGCGCGGGCTTCAGAGTTGTCCGCGGCTGGGCAGAGGTAAAGGAATACTTGCAAACGGTGAACGTTCCGGTCCTTCTTCAGCGCTACGTAGCACAACCGAACGAGGCGGGAATTTTCTATTACCGGCTGCCCGGGTCGATGAATGGCGCAATCTTTGCCGTGACTGATAAGGTCTTTCCGCACGTTGTCGGAAACGGTGCGAGCACTTTGGAAGAGCTGATTGACGCAGAACCGCGCGCGCGTCTGATTGGCTACGTTTACAAGGAGCGGTTTGGGTCCGCTATCCATGAAGTGGTGCCTGCGGGTATGCCGCTGAGGCTGGTCGAGGCGGGCAACCACTGCCAGGGGTGCATCTTTCGCGACGGCTCAAACCTGAATTCTCCAGAGCTTGCGGCCAGAATCGACGAGATATCCTCGTCCATTCCGGGATTCTTTATTGGACGATATGACGTGCGATACGAGAGCGTGCAAGAACTACGAAGCGGCCAGTTCACCATTATTGAGCTAAATGGCGCGGCCTCAGAAGCCACCAGCATCTATGATGAGAAAACTTCAGTCTGGCAGGCTTACCGCACTCTTTACCGGCAGTGGGAGCTGGTCTATCGCATCGGCGCCATGAACCGAGATGGCGGCGCAGCGGGAATCTCGCCCTGGGCGGTGCTCAAGGAGTGGCTTTCTTATCAGCAAACGTCGGCCATTTATCCTGCCGCCGACTGAACTGCAAATCCCCCGAACTAGCGGCCGATCTGGTCTTGGAAATCTGAAACTTTCCTGTCGCTCCCGATTCTTATCGCGCAGGAGAACGAGATGCAAGGTACCACAATATTGATCACGGGAGCCAAGGGCGGCCTGGGCACTCACGTTACGAATACTTTTCTTAACTCAGGCGCCACGGTTGCAGGAGTTTCGCGCAGCATCAAGCAAGGAGATTTTCCTCGGCCTGGATTCAATGCTTTTCCGGCTGAGCTGACTGACAGTAATGCGGTTGCCGGCCTGGCCAGCGCCGTGAAAGATCGCTTTGGAAAAATCGACGTGCTAGTGCACCTGATGGGTGGATTTACGGGAGGAAAGCCGGTACCGCAAACCGATGATGAGACCTTTGAGCAGATGTTTGACATCAACCTGCGTTCGTCCTTCTATATTTTCCGCTCTGTGATCCCGTTGATGCGCGATGCAAGACGCGGTCGCATCGTGGCGATCGGTAGCCGCGCGGCAGAATCCGCAGCTCCGGGGCTGGCCGCGTATGCCGCATTCAAAACGGCGCTGGTGTCATTGGTGAAAACCATTGCTTCCGAGAACAGCGATCGCGGAATCACGGCAAACGTGATTCTGCCCGGGACCATGGATACACCGACCAACCGGGCCAATGAGCCTGGGGCCGATTTCTCCCGCTGGATTCAACCGCAAAACGTAGCTGACCTGATCGTTTGGCTGGCAAGCGATGCCGCAGCCCAGGTAAGCGGAACCGTAATTCCGGTGTACGGCCGTGACGTATGAAGTGATCGTCGAGTGGGCCGTGGCGGGATTTTTTGCCTATGCCATGGCCGGAGCGATCTTTGCAGTGGCTTTTGTGACCGTTGGCGTAACCGCTCTGGATCCACAAGCGCGGGGCAGCAGTCCCTGGTTTCGATTGATCATTATCCCGGGAACAGTGGCTTTGTGGCCATGGTTGTTGCGGCGTTGGCTGCTTGCACCAGAACAGGAGAGACAGTGATGATCCAGCCGCTCCGCAACATCCATCGGCGAATGTTTTATGTCATCGCTGTAGTAACGCCGACGATCTTTCTTGTTGGATTGACACAACGCGATACTCAGTTCGTAGCGGCATCAAATGCGCCTTCGGCAATCACCCGGGGTGTCGAGGCATGGCCTTCAGGTTTACTGGCAACAAGCATTGACCAACGGACAGTCACGATCCACGTCCTGCAACCCTCGCGCGTTGCTGATCCGCTGCTGTACTATGCGTCGGCCTCGGTTCAATCGGCTGAGCTTCCCGCGAATGCCGTTCTGCTCGGCTCGGTCCATGGTGGCGACAGACTGCCCTTACCTTACAAGCAAGGCTCACTTATTCTCTACAGCCTGGGCCATCGGGCCGTCGTCGATCAGTTGGCGTTTGAGGTGAAGCCATGAGCGCACAGTATGCGGCCATCTCATGGAACCCCAAAAAGCGCGCTTACGATCTCCTGCTGCTGGGCGGGATTCTGCTGTACATCGCAGTCTTTGTTGGCACCACGTCCGCCCTGAACGCAGACGCCACCGCAGAAACCCTTATTATCCGCGCTCTGGGGACATGCGCGTTTCTTCTGCTTCACATTGTGCTGTGCATCGGGCCGCTCTGCCGGTTGGACGCACGTTTTATTCCATTGCTGTATAACCGGCGTCATCTTGGCGTAACCACATTTCTGCTCGGCCTTGGTCACGGCGTGTTTTCCATTATCCAATTCCATGCATTCGGAGACCGCAATCCGCTGGTTAGTCTTTTCACGGCAAACCAGCGCTTTGACAGTGTGGCGCAATTTCCTTTTCAGTTACTGGGATTTGCAGCGCTCGTGATTCTCTACGTAATGGCAGCGACCAGCCACGATTTCTGGTTGCATAACCTGGGCGCTCCCGCGTGGAAGCGGATCCATATGCTGGTGTATCCGGCATACGTGCTGCTGGTGGCGCACGTAACGCTGGGAGCGTTGCAAAGCGAACGCAGCCCCGTGCTGGCCGCACTTACTTTGTTCGGCTTTGCTAGCGTGGTTATCCTGCACATGGTGGCGGCACACAAAGAGGCCCGACTCGACGGAGCAGGCACAGAAAAGAGGGACAACTTTATCTTCGCCTGCAAGATTGAAGATATTCCAGAAAAACGAGCGCGTATCATCCCCATCGGCGGGGAACGTGTGGCGGTCTTCCTTTACGACGGAAAAGTCTCGGCCGTCTCGAACGTATGCCGTCACCAGAATGGCCCCTTAGGTGAAGGCAAGATCATTGATGGCTGTATCACCTGCCCATGGCACGGATATCAGTACCAACCCCACAACGGCCGGGCGCCTGCTCCATTCAAAGAAAAAGTGGAGACCTATGAGGTACAGATACGGGATGGCGAAGTCTGGGTGAGCGCGTGTGCGAACGCGTCCGGCAAAGAAGTCCACTCGGCCGATGCGTCGCCGGCGCGAAGAGAGTCAGCATGAAAAATGAAGATGATTTTTTTGTCGGCTATCTCCCCACGCCTCCGAATGTGGCAAAACGCATGAAGCGGATTGTCGCCGCATTGGCAATTTCGATTGTTGCTATCGCAGCCACTGTTGGGATAGCACAACACGGGTTCGCGCATTCCCGTTTTGAGTTTGGGCGATATCGCGCCTTCGAAGGAGTCTTGCTGGAGCGGCCTTATCCGATGCTGCTTGTGGTGCGGCCTGGCAATACCCGGCGTGCGTCGCCGTTCTCGGTTTATTTGCTCGTGGATCAGTTTAAGCACGGCGCCGATGATCGAGTACGAGGCTTGCACGGCCAGCGCGTTAGTCTGGAAGGCGAACTTATTTACCGCGAAGGCAGCTCGATGCTTGAGCTGAAACCTGGATCGATCCAGAAGATAAACCCTGCTGATTCGTCCGCAGCGCCTATATTGATGCCCTTCGGACCACTCACTCTGACCGGCGAGATCGTGGACAGCAAGTGCTACCTGGGTGTGATGAACCCGGGCAATGGCAAGGTGCATCGCGATTGTGCGGCCCGTTGCGTCAGCGGGGGAGTGCCTGCGGCGCTGGTCACAAGCACGAAGGGTCAACCAGGCGCGGTCTTCTTATTGCAAAGCGCTATCGGCAAGCTACCCCAGAACATTGTGGAGCACGCAGGCGAACAATTGTCTTTGTCGGGCGAAGGCCTGGCCGTGGGCGACCAGCGGTTCCTGATCCTCCGCTAGTGCAATTAAATCCGCCCCAGATCCTGATCCGTGGCGGCAAGGCGCACAGGGCAATTTCACGGCGACCGGAGGTTACATAACCAAGGATGCGGCCACCCCCGGCTCCTGTCATTGAAGCGGACGCCGCGCAGCCGCTCCCACAAATGCAGCGGAAGCCGGCTCAGGACGACGAGCACGTCTTCGGGGTTGACGTGTTGTACCCAATCAGCGCCGGATTTCAACACCGAAAACCTGATCCGGAAGAGTCTTGCTCCTAGTAATTCGCTCAACGGTCTTCAATCCTTACCTGAATTCACCTCAGGAATCTTTGGTGCCAGCGGAGAGATTCGAACTCTCAAACACCTGTTTCTAAGACAGGCCGCTATTCCAATTCGCGCACGCTGGCACTCTGGTGCACAGGGGAGGATTTGAACCTCAGTGTCCTATAAAGAGGAAACCGGGTTACAGCCGGTCTGTTTCGGCCAGGCTCACGCACCTGTGCAAAGTTGGCGGAAGGTAGACGAATCGAACGCCCATGGCTCATCACCATGCCCTGGTTTTCAAGACCAGTTGCCGGCCATTCAGCGGTACCTTCCGCATGGCGAAGAGTGCGGGAGTCGAACCCGCTAGCCCCTTGCGAGGGCCCTTGCTTAGCAGGCAAGTGCCTTACCGTCCGGCCCACTCTCCGACAAAAGCTTCTCAACGAACTCTGTCTCTCGAACGCGCAACCGCAGCGCACGTCGGGACTTCTGACAGGCCCGGCAGGATTTGGACTTGACGAAAAGCTGCATTGAGGCAGCTCTATGTGCCAGTTCCGCCACAAGCCTGACTAACTACTTGAAATTGCGCAGAGGTTTAGTAACTCAGTCGGGATCGACTGAGGAGTCGCGATGACCGTAACTGAAGCGAGCGCTTCATAAGCTCAATGTAGCACGACCCAAGCCGGTACACAAGGCAGAGTCTTATCTGGTTTTTGTTGCCAATGGTCGAGGCAATTCTCAGCAGAAAAGCCCGGCGTGCCGGGCCTTTCTGAAATGATGAGGAAAATATGCAGACGCTGGCCCGTTATCGAGCGATGTGCCCTTTCTTCAGCAATGCAGGAGAAGCTTCGAGCGTCGGACGCCCGACACTCTGGTAGTTAAGGCCGGCTTCCGCCATTTCCGCCTGGGAAAAGACGTTGCGGCCATCCACAACAATGGGCGAGCGTAAAAGCCGCTTGATGCGCACCAAATCGAGATTCGCGAATTCTTTCCATTCCGTCAGAATCAGCAGAGCATCTGCGCCCTCTACCGCGGTGTACGGATCAGCCGCATAACCGATCCTGTTTCCCAGAACGTGCCGGGCCCGGTCCATCGCCGCGGGATCGAAGGCGACAATCTGGCATTTCTCTTCCAGCAGCTTCTCAATCACCAGGATGGCCGGCGATTCGCGCACATCGTCAGTGCCGTCCTTGAAGGCCAATCCAAGAACGGCCAGGCGTTTGCCCTTAATCGTACGTAATGCTGCCCGGACCTTGCGCACAAAGCGAACGCGCTGTTCTTCGTTAATTCTCGTGATCTCATCAAGCAGCGGAAATTCAAATCCGAACTCACGGGCCACGGCGCGAAACGCGGCGACATCCTTAGGGAAACATGATCCGCCATAGCCGATGCCGGCCCGCAAAAAATCAGGACCGATGCGGCCATCACTGCCGATGCCCCGGCAAACTTCCTCAATGTTGGCTCCCACCGCTTCACAGAAGTTCGCAACCGCATTGATGAAGGAAATCTTCAATGCCAGGAAAGCGTTTGAAGCGTGCTTGATGAGTTCGGCGCTCCGGGGAGACGTCTCAATGTACATGGGCAAGAGCCGCGCCCGTTCCGGCCGCGGGACTGCGCTGGTAAGCTGGCCGTATGAACCGTCGATCAGGGGAGCATAGATCTCCCGCATGATGGCGGATGCTTTTGCCGTGTTTGTTCCCACAACGATCCGGTCAGGATAAAGAAAGTCGGTGACGGCGGTACCTTCGCGGAGAAACTCCGGATTTGAGACCACGTCGAATTCGCTCAACGCGCGGCCTTTGGCCACCAGCGCGTTCTGTATCCACTCGCTTGTGTAAACCGGTACGGTGCTTTTCTCGACGATAAGCTTGTACCCGTTCATCGACCCAGCCAGTGATCGCGCAACTGCTTCTACGCAAGAAAGGTCGACCGAGCCATCGTCCGCGGAGGGAGTACCCACGGCAATAAAGATGACGAGCGCCTTTTTTGCAGCTTCCTCGATTGATGTGGAAAAGAAGAGCCTGGTGCCACGATGCCGGCTTAGCAGTTCCTGAAGACAATCCTCGTGTATAAGTGTGTCGCCCGCGTTCAACGCGGCGATTTTAGCCGAGTCACTGTCCACGCATACCACATTGTGACCCAACTCCGCTAAACATGTTGCTGCAACCAGACCCACATAGCCCGAACCGATTACAGAGATTTGCATGTTTCTTGCTTTTCTCCAAGCAAACAAATCCCGCATACCAGTTACTTGGGATTATTCTGGTGTCAGTATCTATTCAAACTGGTTCCGTCGTCAAATTTTAGTTTGTACTTGTGTTGCACTTGCGGTACATGACCAACAACAAGGTCGACGAACGACCTTGAACCTCGGTAACAAAACGCAATCATCGACTCAGATTCCAACTGGTTTGCGCGAAAGCGAGCGATGAGCGGCCGCATGTTGAGCGTGTACCCTTTAGACACGATTGTGTGGCGGATTGGTTCCCCGTGACACACCGAAGGAGTAGAACCATAACCGGTGCAAACTTCCTCATTGATCCGCCGGAGAGGGTTATAATCTGGATTCGTAACCTGTTTGCCTGATGCAAACGGGAGGCGGGATTTGGAGTAAGCTATTTGGTTAGCCACATGCAATGAAATAATGAGCTCTAAGGTGTGGTAATTGGTGAGAGACTCTGAATTGACTTCATTTTAGAGAGCCGATCAGAGGGAAACAGGGTATCCAAAGCAGTTCTCGATTCGCGTTCGGCAACAGTTTTGCCTTGTTGTGCAACTTTATATGTTGAAACATGTTTAAGATGTTTTAGAAGGGGATTGGACGTCAATTGGGAGTGCAAAAACCTGGTCCGCTGAAAATTTTTCGCAACAATCTGGCGAAGCTTGCTTTTAGTTATGCAGGGGAGGCTGGCGGATGCCGCTGAGCGAGGCCGAAAGAGACGTTCTGCGTAGCGAAGCCAACGGGAGCGTACTGCCTCAACCCAGTCCAAAGTGGCTGGGCTGGACCGATGCAGTTTACCAGCTCTGGTTGCAACGACGCCGGATTGCACGCTGGGCCGCACTGGCTTTGCTCCTGTCCATTCCAGTTGCCTGGCGTTATCCCAAGTACGAGAGCACCGCACAAATCATGCCTCCGGACAGCGCAGGGTCCAGCCTGGCCTCCATTGTTCCTGCTGCCATCTCCAAATCACCCGGCCTGATGGGGCTGGCCGGCGACCTGATGGGCGTGAAAAGTAGCGGCGCTGTTTTTGCCAAGGTGCTGCAAAGCCGCACGGTTGCTGACCGCCTGATTAAACGTTTTGATTTGCTGAAGAAATATCATCTCAGCCAATGGGAAGAAACGCGACAGAAGTTGCTTTCGCGCACGCTGATTGTCGAAGACAAGAAAAGCGGGGTTATCACCATCTCTTTCCAGGACCATGACGCCGGCCTGGCAACCGATGTAACCAATGCTTACGTGGAGGAGTTGGGTTCCGTGCTGGCCAATGTTTCGACCTCGGCCGCGCGGCGGGAGCGGATTTTCATCGAGCAGAGACTTGCCGATGAGAACAAAAATCTGCAGGAAGCGGAACAGCAATTCAGCCAGTTTGCCAGCACGAACATGGCCTTGGACGTACCGGAACAAACGAAAGTCACTGTGGAGGCCGCAGCCCGGCTGCAAGGAGAGTTGATTGCCGCCAAGGCGCAACTCGAAGGGCTCAAGCAGACGTACACGGAAGAGAATATTCGCGTGAAGAGCGCTCAGGCCCATGTGAATGAATTGGAACGGGCGTTGAGGAAAATCAATTCCGGAAGAGGCGCGGCCATCCAGGACCCAACCAGTCCGTATCCTTCGGTCAAAACGCTGCCATTGTTAGGGGTAAAGTGGGCTGACCTTTATCGCAATACCAAGATCCGCGAAACGGTGGTTGAATTGCTTACTCAGCAATACGAGATGGCCAGAATCCAGGAAGCCAAGGAAATACCCTCGGTCAGGGTGCTTGATCCAGCTTCGACACCGGAAACCCGGCGTCCCTCCTGGCTCCTTATTCTTCTGGTAGGCACGTTTCTGGGAGCGTGCATGGCCTGCTTTGGTTATTTCCTCAAGAATTGGTGGGAGCGCTGGGACCAGGACGACCCGAGGCGAATGTTGATGGCCCAGGTATTTGGTGGCGGCCGAAGAATGAACCCCCTGCGTGGCATTTTGCGGCGCCGCGCAGCAAAGCCGGAAGAAACATCGCAGGTATGAGCACAGACACAGTCAGGAGGCTATGGTGTCTACACAAGAGGTAGTGAAAGATCAGGGCAATCTCTTGGAGGTGTCGCATTTCGCGGGGACCCAGATTCATCGTGCCCTGGCGCATGAAAAGGGGACCGGCCTGGGTGCCGCTGTTGCCTTGCTTGAGGCCCTGATCGTGGTGGTTGCCGGCTACCTGGCCTACTCGGGGCGGGGTTTCATGGGCGAGTTGCTGGGTGTTTCTCCAGGCGATGCCAGCACTGCGCCCGCCATGCGTCTGTTCGTTTTTCTGCTGACCTATGCCTGCCTGACCGTAATTTGCAATGCCGCACAAAACCTTTATTCAGAAGCAGCCATTCGTTCCGCCCGCGTCGCCCGCGTAAGGATCCTGAAAGGGTTCATGGTTTCTTCCATGATCGCGATCATGATTGTTTTTATCGCGGGAGAGAATGCGGTGCCGCGCCTGATAGTTGCCAGCACGCCGCTGTTCAGCCTGGCAGGAGTGCTCTGCCTGCGTTACGTGATGGAGCGTTATAACCTGAAGCGTATTGAACGCGGCATTGGGAATCAGCATGTTTTGATTGTTGGCAGTGGAGAGGTAGGACAGGCCTTCCGCTGCTATTTACAGAGCCATACTCACCTGGGAAAAACTTTTTGCGGCTTTGTCGATTGGGAGCCTGGAACCCGGCCATTTTGCCTGGGCACGCCAGACGATCTGCCCCGGATCCTGACTGAAAACTTCATCGATGAAATCTACTTTACTCCATCAATAAGCCGCGACCTCGTGGTGAGGATCGTGCTTGAAGCTCGCCGCCAGCGCATCGGAGTGAAGGTGGTGCCTGACCTGTACGGAGGCCTTGCCATTGGCGCCGGCATGAACTATATCGGCTCGGTTCCAGTCCTGGAGTTGAATCGCCAGCCGATTCCGGCTCTCGGTCTTTTCGTCAAGCGTCTGATGGATGTATTCATCAGCACGGTGACACTTGTAGTCACTTCTCCTCTCTTGTTGTTGACCGCTATTGCCGTAAAGGTCGATTCTCCCGGCCCAATTCTTTACAAAGCCTGGCGGGTAGGGCGCAAAGGCCGGAAGTTCCGTTGCTACAAGTTCCGTACCATGGTGGCCGACGCCGATGCCCGCAAAAATGGCCTCATGCACATGAATGAGAGGAACGGCGCCACGTTTAAGATTGTCGACGATCCGCGGATTACCCGCCTGGGGCGTTTTCTGCGTAAATACAGCATCGATGAACTGCCGCAACTCTTCAACGTCTTCAAGGGCGACATGAGCATCGTGGGTCCGCGGCCTCATCCTGAAGATGATTTCAAACGCTACGATCTTGAGCATTTCCGCCGTCTTGACGTTACACCCGGCCTCACCGGCCTGTGGCAAGTGACGGCCCGTCACGATCCCTCCTTTGAAAAAAATGTCATGCTCGACCTGGAGTACATTGAAAACTGGAATGTGTTTCTGGACCTGAGAATTCTGTTCAAGACCATTCCCGTCGTATTTCGAGGCTCGGGACACTAATCCGGCAGGTAAAGCGACTTCGGGCGAGACGATGGACGTGGCCCGGAGAGTTGTGGTTTGCGTTCACAATGCCTGAAAGACACTTACAATAGAATGACTCAAGCGCTGAAAGAGTAGACGCGACACCAGATGAGGGTGCGTCTTTGGAGGAACGCGCCGATGGAGGGAAGGCATGGGACTTAAGCGGGCATTGATCACCGGCGTAACCGGCCAGGATGGGTCCTATCTTGCGGCGCTTCTGCTCGAAAAGGGATATGAAGTGCACGGAATCAGACGCCGCTCATCTTCCTTCAACACGGGCAGAATCGACCATCTGTTCCAGGACCCTCATACGGAAGGATGCCGTTTTTTCCTCCATTATGGCGACGTAACTGACTACAGCAGTCTGATTCGCACCATCCAACTGGTGGAGCCCGACGAAATCTATAACCTGGCCGCGCAGAGTCATGTGGCTGTTTCTTTTGAGCAGCCGGAGTATACGGTCGAGTCGGATGCTCTCGGTCCATTGCGCATGCTGGAGGCGATCCGGACGCTTGGCTTACAGAAAAAGACCCGCTTCTACCAGGCCTCTACTTCAGAGATGTTTGGGAAGGCCCAGGAAGTCCCGCAATCTGAAACCACGGTTTTCTATCCTCGCTCGCCCTATGGAGTGGCGAAATTGTATGCACACTGGATCACTGCAAGCTACCGGGAAGCGTATGGTATCTATGCTTGCAGCGGAATTCTGTTTAATCATGAGTCTCCCGTGCGCGGTGAAACCTTTGTCACGCGCAAGATCGTGCGCGCCCTTGCGCGCATTCAACTCGGCTCACAGGATTGCCTGTATCTGGGCAATCTGGATGCTCTCCGCGATTGGGGACATGCCCGCGACTATGTGGAAGCAATGTGGCTGATGCTGCAACAGGACCGTCCAGAGGATTTCGTAGTGGCGACCGGGGCGCAGCATTCTGTTCGTGAATTTGTTGGCGCTGTGGCTTCGGAGCTTGGAATCAAGCTTCGCTGGCAGGGTACGGGACGCAACGAAGAAGCGTTCAACGCTGCAACAGGGGCACGAATCGTTGCCATCGATCCCCGGTACCTCCGTCCCGCCGAAGTAGACAACCTGTTGGGGGACGCAAAGCGGGCACGGGAAAAACTTGGTTGGGCGCCTCGGACAAGCTTCGCACAACTGGTATCTGAGATGGTGCGGGAAGAGATGAAACTCGCTCGGCTGGAGTCTCTGGGGACGGACGGGCGTTCGGCCCTCTCGGTGACCAAAGGTTGAATTTGAATCCGATGAGATTTCCTTTTTTCGCCAAGATTGAATCGGATTCGATTAACCAGAAGATATTCCGCGCTGCTGTAATCATCGGTTTGCTGACGCTGGTCACGCGGGTCGGAACCATCGTCAAGGAATTAGCGGTGGCCAGAACGTTCGGCCGCAGCGATGCGATGGACGCATTTCTCATTGCCTTCCTGCTCCCGTCCTTTTTTGTCACCCTGGTCATGGGCGCTGCCGGATCGGCCCTGGTGCCGGTTTTTGTGGCGACACGGCAAAACAAGGGCCAGGAGGCCGCCGAAACCCTTCTCTCCAGCTTGATTGTCATCACCTTGACGGCGCTCAGCGCGCTGGCGCTGCTGATGTGTATTTTTTCTCCTTACTATCTGCCGTATATGGCGCATGCATTCTCTCCGCAAAAACTGCGTCTCACGCGCGAATTGCTGTACCTGCTGGCGCCGTGGCTGATCTTTAACGGAGTCGGGCAGCTTGTTACCTCGGTCTTGAATGCGGGTGAAAAGTTTGCGCTGCCCGCGCTTGTTCCCCTGGTGACGCCGCTGGTCATCATTGCTTGCGTTACTTTCGCGTCGGGAAGACTGGGCGCGTTCGCACTCGTGGCCGGTTCACTGGCCGGCAGCGCGCTGGAAGCCGCATTATTGGTAAGACTGCTCAGAGATCATGGCATAAGGCCGCGGCTACGGTGGGGCGGACTGGATCCCACCTTGCGTATGGTTTTGGTTCAATACGCGCCACTGCTGGCAGGGGCTTTCCTAATGGCCAGCGTGGCTGTGGTAGACCAGTCGATGGCCGCCATGCTGCCTTCCGGGAGCGTTTCGGCACTGGGTTACGCCAATCGGATCGTCAGCGGCATTGCCGCCTTGGGTTCCACGGCGCTTAGCGCCGCCACTCTTCCTTATTTTTCCAAGATGGCCGCAGCATCTGACTGGGCCGGTTGCCGCCATACGCTGAAGCGCTACGTGGCCTTGATTGCCGCCACAACAGTCCCATTTACCCTGCTGCTGATTGCATTTTCCCGCCCAGTAGCCCGGCTTCTCTATCAGAGAGGAGCATTTACCTCCGCGGATACCGAGCTCGTAGCTCACATTCAGTCTTTCTTCGCGCTGCAAATCCCCTTTTTGATGCTCTGCACGCTCCTGGTGCGTTTCCTTTCCGCCATTCGACGCAATGATCTGCTCATGTATGGGTGCGCCATTAATTTGACCGTGAACATTACTCTGAATTTCGCGCTCATGAAGATCTGGGGGGTCTCGGGGATCGCGATGTCTACCGCTGTGGTTTATATGGTGTCATTTATGTTCCTGAGCGCTTGTACCCTCACGCTATTGGCGCGCGGCAGTTCACTGGAATCCACAGCGGTCCAGGCACAGGCCAGCAACTGAGCGCCATGCGTCTTCTGCTCGTAATCCCCTCGCTGGAGCGCGGCGGCGCAGAACGGGTCATGTCGATTCTGGCCAGTTCCTGGGCAGATAAAGGACATACAGTCACACTTCTCACGTTAAAGCGGGAAGCCACGCCGGCGTATGAGCTTCACCCCGACGTCATGCTGCGCAACCTGGGGCTTCCTGGCGAATCTGCCGCAAATTTGCTTTTGGCTGCGTTCCGCCAGGTGGCAAGGTTTCGTGCTCTTCGCCATGCGATACGTGAATCCAAGCCTGATCTGATAATCAGCTTTATGGAACGCACCAATGTAATGACCCTTGTGGCCGCAAGAGGGCTTCGCGTGCCCGTGATTGTTTCTGAGCGCGTCGACCCACGGCATTACGATATCGGGCATTTCTGGCATGGGCTTCGGGCCCTTACTTATCGATGGGCAGCCGCCCTGGTTTGCCAGAGCAGGGCCAGCCTGATCTGGTTCGAGCGGCGGATGAAAGTCAAAGCACGCGTGATTCCCAATCCTGTGCCGGTCCTTAAAGACGGAACTGCCCACCAGCCACGCAAGAGCTCCCAAGGGCACACGATGGTGGCGATGGGCCGTTTAGTCGACCAGAAGGGTTTTGACCTTCTGCTGGATGCGTTTGGACAACTCGCTGCCCGGAATCCTGATTGGACCTTGGTGGTTCTGGGGGAAGGTCCTCTTCGTAGTGAACTTTTGGCTCGAGCCCGGGTTTTGCGCCTGGGACACCAGGTGCAATTTGCTGGTGAGGTCTCGGACCCTTTTTATGTGCTCCGCCGGGCTGATTTGTTTGTGCTCTCGTCCCGCTTTGAGGGGTTCCCCAACGCCTTGTGTGAAGCCATGGCCTGCGGTGTTGCCGTGGTGAGTTTTGACTGCCCTTCAGGGCCTGCGGAGATTATTCGCCACGGCATAGATGGTATTCTTGTGCCGCCGGGGGATGTGCCGGCCATGGCTGCAACACTGGACCAACTGATGAATGACCAGGACGAGCGGGAGCGGCTGGCATCCCGGGCGCCTGAAGTTGCGGAACGCTTCAGCCGCGACAAGGTTCTATTATTATGGGAAAAGCTATTTGAAGAAGTGAACTTTTCTGGGCGATAGAAACTCCGTCTTGCGAGGCCGGTACATTAGACCGGAAACGGCGCAGGGGGAAGTTGTTATTCGCCTTCAGGAGTAGATTGCCCGGATGGGTAAGAAATGAATAAAACAGACAAGGTTTTCGTGGCGGGTCACAGAGGGTTGGTAGGCTCGGCGGTGCTGCGCCGGCTGCAATCGGGGGGATACACCAACCTTGTAACCAGGGCGCACGCCGCGCTTGACCTCATGGACGCCGGTGAAGTCGAGAAATTTTTCGTGGCGGAGAAACCGAAGCACGTGGTGCTTGCGGCGGCCCGCGTGGGCGGAATCATGGCCAACGCTACTTGCTCCGCGGAGTTTATCCGGGAAAATATCCTCATCCAGACCAACGTGATCCACCAGGCTTATCTTCATGGAGTCGAGCAGGTGTTGTTCCTGGGCTCTTCCTGCATCTATCCACGCGATTGCCCCCAGCCGATTCGCGAGGAATATTTTATGAGCGGCCCGCTGGAGAAGACCAACTCTGCCTATGCCGTCGCCAAAATCGCCGGAGTGGAAATGTGCCATGCCTATAACCGGCAACATGGCACGAAATACCTTTGCTTGATGCCGAGCAATCTCTACGGATCGGCGGACAATTTTGATCTTGAGACTTCTCATGTCCTGCCTTCAATGATCCGAAAATTTCATGAGGGGAAGATCAACCGAAAGCCAGTGGTCCTGTGGGGCACAGGGACGCCGCGGCGCGAGTTTCTTCACGCCGACGATATGGCGGACGCCTGTGTCCATATCCTGGAGCAGCCGGCTGACCGCATGGCCGGGCTGTTCCGGCCTGACGCGCCTCCGCTAATCAACATCGGTTGCGGGAAAGATCAGACCATCCGGGAACTCGCACAACTGGTTGCCGACGTGGTGGGTTACAAAGAACCTCCAGAATGGGACCGTTCGAAACCTGATGGAACCATGCGCAAGCTGCTGGACACTTCACGGCTGGCTGCGTTGGGCTGGCAGCCGCGCATTGCCCTACGCGAAGGTATTCAGAAGGTTTATTCCCAATATGAAGTGCCGGCTGTCGCAAGACCATGAAACTGCACCTTGGCTGCGGGAAAAAACATATACCCGGCTTTATTCACGTCGATCTTGAAGACCATCCGCACGTGAATTTCCGCATCCCTGTTAACCGGCTGGATTTTGCCCAGGACAACACCGTAGACCTCATCTACGCCTCCCACGTGCTGGAACATTTTGGCCGGCACGAGATAGACCAGGTGCTGGGCGAATGGTTCCGCGTCCTTCGCTCGGGAGGGATTTTGCGGCTGGCGGTCCCCGATTTTGCGGCGGTCGCCCGGCGTTACCAGGAAACCGGAGAACTCCCCGAGTTGGTCGGCCTGGTGAGTGGCGGGCAGCGTAACGAGTATGACTTCCACAAAATGGTTTTCGACGAAAAGCTCCTGCGCGAACGACTGATGAAGGCCGGCTTTACTTCGGTCAGGAGATATGACTGGCGCCAGACCGAACATTCGTGGCTGGACGACTATTCGCAAGCCTATTTGCCTCATCTGGACAAAGAGAAAGGACAACTGATGAGCCTTAACCTTGAGGCCGTAAAATAATGTCCCGCGAATCCAACTGCCCATGAAGAAAGTCTGCATTTTCGGGTTTCCGCGCATGGAAAACTTCCACGGCTATTCGATCGATAGTCTCGATCCTGCGCCTTACTTTCCTTCCGTGGACCGCCAAACACTTTTTCAGAAGCTGTCGGAAGCAAAATCACTGGACCAGATGTACCGGGACAGAGACCCCGCCTACATGCGTTTCCTTAGCGATTTTGTCGATAAATTCCGCGACGCCGACCTGTTGGTGGCTTACATATACAATCCCATACACCCGAATGTCTTAAGCAAAGAGCTCTCAAAGCCAATCAAGGTATTGGGATTCATTGACGATCCCTTTTCCACCTACGTCCGGGGTGTCCCGTACCTGTGGGTGTTTGATGGGGCCTTTCATATTTCTCCAAGCTACAGCGATCAATACCTCTTTAAAGATGCTCTGGCACGCTGGGGATGCGAGCAAAGCTGCTGGTGGCCTTTAGTGATTCCGCGTCTCGACGGTCACAGTGAAGGCAATATCTGGCCCCTTGTCCCGCCACGCGCGGAAGCCCAACGGCGGGGCGACGCTTTCTTTCGTGAGCGAGACATGGACCTGATCTATGTGGGAGCGCCTTACAGTTCCAAAATGGATAGGCTGGCCCGGTTGAGGAAGCGATTCGGTCCGCGCATGAGGATCCATGGCCGGTGGCCCCACGCTGGATATGTCGGCATGCTTCGCGGGCTCCGGGGAAAGGCCGCTATGTGGGGAAGGATCACCGCAATTTCTGACGAAGAGCGCACCCGCCTCTACTACAGGACCAAAATTGGAGTGAACATGCATCTCTCCGACAGGCCGGCGGAGACCGGCAATATGCGCATGTATGAAGTTCCCGCGCACGGGATGATGCTGTTGTGTGACAAGGCAGGAATGAATGCACACGAGCGTATTTTTGCTCCGGACAAGGAAGCGGTCTATTACGATTCCACCGACGACGCGATTGCGAAAATTGAGTATTACTTAAAGCACGATGAAGAGAGGGAAGGTATCGCACGCGCCGGATTTGCCCGGGCGCACCGCGACTACGATGGCGAAACGAACATGCAGAGGTTTCTCGATTGGGCCATGCGCATTCCTAGAAAGAGTCCGTGAAAAAAACCGGGCTGGGCGACCCGCCCAGCCCATCAGAATTTCAAGTCTTTTGCGGCTACTGCTGGGGAATCGGTGTGATAGTTCCGCAGAAGCCAGTGCCGGTCAACCGGTTGTTCCCAAAGGTAAAGAAGCTGGTACCGCCCGCGTTGTTGAGGCCGCAGGTGGTGTTAAGCCCGATATTGGAGAATGCAACGTTGGCAGTCCCCCCGGCCGTGGCGGTAACCCCGTTCTTATTGAGGTTGCTATCTGTGAAGGACACAGTTAACTGCGCATCGGAAGTCGCGGCGTCGTCAGATTTCAGACCGTCGTTAGTGTTTTTTGAGACTAAGCTTCGCGAAACAGTCACGTGAGCATGTTGAGCAGCCTCGACGCCGATGTTATTGAGGATGGTAGACGAGCTGTCGACCACTACCGCGACTGCGGGCGCGACGGCATTGGCGGCCCGGACTCCAACGCCGCCGTTGTTCTTGATTACCGTATTGAGGATATGTGCCGAGGCCGCTGTGCCCTGATTGAGCGCAATGTCGACGCCGTTCGTGGTGAAACCAAAAATGTAGCAACTCTCGACATTCAGGTCTTTACCCGAAAGGAAGCGGATGCCGTTGATGCCGGTTCCGATTCCGTTAATCCTGAGGTTGCGCAGAATCACAACGTCGGATGGGCCGGCTTGGACCACGATCCCGTTGGTGCCGCTAACCAGGACCGAAGCGACCTGGCCTCCGCCACCGTCAATGGTGATAGCCTTGGTAATGGTGACGGCGCCGTATCCGGCTGGATCCAAAGCGTCAATTTCTCCGCCGGCAGCGGTCTTAGAGATTGCGCCGGCAAAGGTTTTGCAAGGGGCGGTTCGGCTGCAGGGGTTCGCGTCGTCCCCCACGCCGGAAACCCAGGTCCGGCTCGCCTGGCCATACATCACAGTTGTTCCCAGCACCGTAATTGCCAGCAGGTTGAGTAATTTGATTTTCATTGAGGTGAATCTCTCCTTTCGATTTAGCAAAGCTTAAGTAGCACGGCCCGCGAGTTGGGTGTCACTCGAAATTCCTGCAACGGGCCCCGATAAGATAAGCTTGGTCTGTATCTTGCCTGTGTGTAGTGTTGGTGGTTGAGACACCGTATCATGGATCAAGGCGAAAATTTCTCGCAAAGCGGGAAAAAATGAGGCCCTTCCTAGATGGAATTCTCCACTCTATTTTTTAGTTTGTTTTTGCCAGCGATTGCCTTAGAAGTCGCTGGCGCAAGCGGGAATATGCCTCAAATAAGCCGGGAGGGGCCGTTTGGCTGTTTCAATTCCAAAGAATGAAGCTGGGCGCTCGGGCCCCGATGAGGCGGCAGCCGCGGGTGCGGGCCCGGCGGTCCGCTTTCCCTTTGGAAAAAACTGGACAAATTTTCTCGCAGGGGTCAATGAGGAGCGTGTCGCCGAGGCTGCGGCCAGGTTATCGGAAGCGCTGGGAGACCTGCAAGGCAAGTCCTTTCTTGACGTTGGAAGCGGCAGCGGCATTCACTCCTTGGCTGCTATCCGCCTCGGTGCGTCTCGCGTTCATTCATTCGACTATGATCCGCAAAGTGTCGCTTGTACCCAGGAAATGAAGAAAAGGTTCGCTTCGGACGCGAACTGGAACGTGGAGCACGGCTCGATCCTGGATGAGCTTTACATCCGTTCATTGGGCCGGTTTGACGTGGTCTATTCATGGGGAGTGCTTCACCACACCGGAAATATGTGGAAGGCGCTCGATCTTGTGACCATTCCAGCCGATGAAAAGCTGATGGTCGCCATTTACCACGATCAAGGCTGGAAGAGCCGCTTCTGGCAATCTTATAAACGCTCCTACAATCGGCGCAGCAGGCCATTTCAATGGCTGATGGAAGTTCTGGTTCTGGGATGGGCCTGGGGCAAACCGTTCGTCCGGCGCCCTCGCCAGACCATGGTTCGCTGGAAGAATTACGTTAGGGATCGCGGCATGTCTCCCTGGTATGACGTGGTCGATTGGGCCGGCGGGTATCCTTTTGAAGTGGCCGCGCCGGAAAAACTGATTTCTTTTTTTGTCCAGCGAGGGTTTACGCTTAAACATAGCGAGATCCGCGGCGGGGGGAATTGCAATGATTTTGTTTTCTGCCGAAAATGAATCTTACCAGCCTGCCATCAAGCGAGAATTCGCGGAAATGTAT
The DNA here is from genome assembly GCA_035703825.1 of Candidatus Angelobacter sp. GTDB lineage: Bacteria > Acidobacteriota > Terriglobia > Terriglobales > Acidobacteriaceae > Angelobacter. The sequence continues at coordinate 157 of DASSXL010000203.1, read as the reverse complement.
GAGAATACCTTTCCGGTGAATTGCCTGAAGCCGCGATGATCCCGAGTCGAAAAAAAATTCTATTCCTCGTGCCTTCCTTTGCCGCGGGTGTTGGCGGCGCTGAACGCGTGATCGCCGTGCTCCTGCGTCATCTGGACCATTCCCGCTTTGAATGTCA
>DASSXL010000127.1:0-9613 GCA_035703825.1 Candidatus Angelobacter sp. | reverse complement strand
CCGGCCATGTGGCCATGTCCTGGCGCCCTAACCTGCACTGCCCGGGCGACCTGCGTAGTTCTCTAGGGTAAATCATGGTGAGAAGCTTAGAGATTTCGCGGATGGGGATTACGCAAGTCTGGGCTAGAATCCCCACAAATCTAAACAGTACCAAACAATAAATTCAGTTGGGGTAGGACTTATTCCGTCGTTTTTCCGGGGCGACGCATGTCCGGGGGTACGTGTGCGAATTTGCGGGATCAGCTTCACTCTTTTCGTCTTCTTTTGTTCGCTTTCAGCCTGGGCGGGGACGACCTTTAAGGCCACCACCACCCTGGCGGCGGAAACCTCCAACAACACCAGCGCGGCCGATAGTTTCACCACGCAGACCAACGGCAACATCGGCGCCGGCAATATCAGCAAAGTCGCAACCCGCAACCTTCTTTATCCCGGTTCCACCGCCAAGATTTACGCTCACCTGGTCCCGTGGTTCGGCTTTGGCGACCACATGAATGTGGGCTACATCTCCAGTGACACCCTGCAGGTGCAAAAGCAGGTCAATGATATGGTGAGCCGCGGGCTGGATGGCGCGATCATCGACTGGTACGGCCGCGGAGAGTTCAATAAGCATTTCATTTCTTACGACCAGGCCACGCAGGCCTTCATGCACCAGTCGGAGCTCCATCCGGGCTTCAACTTCGCCATCATGCATGACGCGGGCGCGCTTAAGACCTGCGCTGCCACCATTGGCTGCGATGTGACGCAGACGCTCATCGACGACCTGAACTACGCCAACGTTACCTACTCAGGCTCGCCCGCCTACCTGCGCAGCGGCGGACGTCCCGTGGTGTATTTTTTCGGCCATGAGGCCTACGCCATCGACTGGACACGTGTGCGCGCCGGAGTTGCCGGCAATCCGATGTTTATCTTTCGCAACGCAAGCGGCTTTACCAAGGCGCAGAGCAATGGCGCTTTCTCCTGGGTTGAACCAACCACGGTGACATCCACCAACCTGATGGCGATCAATTACCTGGATAACTATTACAAGACCGCTCTCTCCATGCCCTCAGCGTATTCCACTGGCTCAGGCTACAAGGGATTCAACGATACGCTGGCGGTATGGGGGACAAATCGGATCATCGGGCAGCAGTGCGGGCAGACATGGCTCAAGACCCTTGCCGAAACCGGCAAATTTTATTCCACCACCAACCAGATGTTGGGCATCCAGTTGGTGACGTGGAACGACTATGAGGAAGGCTCGGAGATCGAAAGCGGTATCGATAATTGCGTCACTGTGTCGGCTTCCGTGGCCGGTACCGTTGTTTCATGGAGCATTACCGGCCAGATGAACACGGTTGACCACTTCACGGTGTTTGCCTCGCAGGATGGCGCAAATCTGATGTGGCTGGCCGATGCCGCCACCAGCGCAAGTTCGCTTGACCTGGCCAAATTCAGCCTGGATGCCGGTAACTACACGATCTTCATAAAAGCCGTTGGTCAGCCGTCGCTTACCAACAAGATGTCAGCCGGGGTGCAGCTAACTGTACCGAATCAACCACCCACGGCTGTATTGAGCGTGAGTTCGCCGTTGACGAGCACCTTTTCAACGGGATCGCTCACCGCGCCGGTAAGTGTGACGGCTTCGACATCCGGCTCAACCGATCCGGACGGCAGTGTTGTCTCCAGCACAATCAACTTTGGCGATGGCAGCGCCACGGTAAGCGGCCCCAGCGCGTCGCACACCTATAGCACTGCGGGAACGTATACGATCACGGCTACCGTTACGGACAATCTGGGAGCCACGGCAAGCAACTCAGCCGCGATAGTGGTTTCCAGCAGCAATCAGCCTCCGATCGCCGCAATCTCAGCCACACCGGGAATCGCGTACGCTCCGGCCACGGTCAGCGTGAGCGCAGCAGGCTCGTACGATCCTGACGGCACGATTGCCGGCGCAGTTATCAGCTTTGGCGACGGCACCTCGGCAAGCGGCCTTACGGCCTCGCACCGGTATTCCACCGCCGGCGTTTACACGCTAACTGCCAAAGTCACGGACAATCTCGGCACATCGTCTTCCGCCAGTACCAGCGTAACCGTGAAGGCGCCGGAAGTGGTCGTGAGCAGCCCCGCCAGCGGCGCCATCCTGCCGTCACAGGTCCATGTTGTTGCCAGCGGCTTCTCCGGCTACCCGGTCACGTCCATGCAGATCTATCTTGATTCGGTCATGGTTTATTCAGTGGGCTCGGCCAGTCTTGATACCACCATCACCGTGGCCAGCGGCGCGCACACGTTAATCGTGAAGGGATGGGACAACTCCGGGCAGAGTTTTTACAAGACCGTTTCCGTCACGATCAACAAGCCGCCGGTTGCGGCGATCAGCTTAAGTTCCGCATCGATTCTGGTGGGAGGGTCCATCACCGCCTCCGCAGCGACATCGAGCGATTCCGACGGAACAATCGCCGGCACGGTCATTACTTTTGGCGACGGCAGCTCGGCCTCGGCTGTAAGCGCGTCCCACCAGTACAAAGTTGCGGGGACCTATACGGTGAAAGCCACGGTCACTGACAATATGGGATCCTCTTCAACTGCTTCGGCGACCCTCGTGGTAAAACCGCCGTTTGTGACCATCACCAGCCCCGCATTTACTTCAACCACCTCGAGTTCAGTTCGCGCGACCGGGACGGCATCGTCCGGTTATCCGATAGTAGCTACGCAGGTTTACCTGGACGGCGCACTCAAATTCCAATCGTCAACGGCTACAGCGGACACAACGCTCTCGATTGCGGCCGGCACGCACCAGATTGTGATTCAAGGCTGGGATTCTTCAGGCGCGACGTTCAAATCGGCTGTGACGGTAACCAGGAATTAGAATTTTGCCGCTGATTACGCGGACGAGCGCAGATCAGGCTCGAGGGAAGATTTGGTCCGGCATAGGCAAAGAAAACCGCGAACCAACGCGAAGACACGCGAATCGTGCTGATTCGCGAAATTCGCGGCTGCTTTACCGATCAGCGTTCATCCGCGTAAATCTGCAGCGAAGGGTTGCTTTACCCTTCCCAGACAAACGCATCAAAGCGGCGGCGCGTCTCAAAGCCCAGGCGGCGGTAGAGCTCCACGGCCTTGGTATTGGCTTCGGTCACGGTCAGGCTCAGTCCCAGGAAGCTCCGGCTGCGTAGCTCCTGCGTGCACAGTCCGATGAGAGATTCGCCAATCCTGCGGCCGCGCTGCTCCGGCAGAACGCAGACCTGCGTGACGTGGCCAACATCCTCGCGGACACGCGAACACAGCAGCAGGCCGGCGATCGAGCGCGTGGGCTTGTGCAGCGCAACGAACGAGGCATTTCCATCGAACACGCCACAGCCCGGAAAACGGACAATATTGTTCAGGAAGCGGAGCGATCCGTTCAGGCTGCGATACTGGTCATTGATGTCTGAATCAATGTGGCCGCGATACGCCGTGGTGATCACAGCCGCGCCGGGCTGGAAGTCCTGCTCTCCCCAGCGGCGAAATTCAATGTCGGGCAACGCGAAAATTTCCGGACGCGGGCTGTTCCTGAGCGGCAAGGCCATAAACAATCGCGGATACTGCCGGAAGCCTTCAGCCAGAAAGGGCTCGCTCAGCACGCCGGACTCATGTGGCAGAAGCTGCGCTTCAATGCGCTGTATCCCGGGCGACTGCTGCAAGGTGCTGATTACGTGCACGGCCAGCCGGTGTTCCACCGTGTCGCCATGAATGCGAATGGAATCGTCAGCGTAAAGATCTCCGATCACGCCTTTGCTGCCTTCATAGACAAAAAACGCGTAGCCGCCGATATGCCCGTCTTCCACGGCGGCGTATCCGGGCAGGATTTTGGAATCGATATAGCGGAGGATCATCTCGGCGGAGGGGCGATAGTCCCACGACATCATCTGCGCCCACAACAGAGTCTCCCGCTCCAGCAAAGGACGGAGGTTGTGAGAGCTGAAGTGCCTTAGGTCCAGAATCTCCACGCCAAAAGGATGCGTCCGGTGTGTTTCGATCGGGGTATGAAGGCCCATGATGCGTCCCATTACCGCCCTGCCATTAGCGTAAACTGGCGGCGAGCTAAGAGTCTAGCTTTGGCCGGGGAATTAATCAAAGACTCTATCTGTAATGGAACCAAACCAGTAGGAACCAGCCGCGCCACTTGCCAAGCCTACTTTGCGGCGCTCACCTGAAAAAACTCAAGATGCTGCAATGGGAATGTGCCGATGGGAAGGACCTGGCGATTGCCCACCACGGCCTGTACCGCGCCCAGGCTTCCCTCTTTCGCCACCACAACGTGCATGGCCGAGGGGATGCCGGAAGGCAGATCGAGCGGGCCTTCATGCTCATAATGGCTGATGGGCGCGTTGCGATAGAAATCAAGCCCATAGGCGACCTGCCGTTTTACGTTGAAGGTTGCCACCGGCTCGGTGGCGGCCACGCCAAGTTCCTCCAGTTTCTGATTGATAGGGCGGGCGGATTGTGTGCGATCAATAGTGGCTGCAGCCGGGCGCAATAGAAATGCCACCGCCAGAATGGTTGGGACCAGAGTGACAAAGTGCAGCACGCGCACGCCTTCCCGCCTGACCATCAGCAAAACCATCACGGCGATCACGGCGCCGGTCACGGTCATGCCGATCTGCAACGACGGCGGCGGGGCCTGCTTGACCATGGCAAATGGCGCCATCAGCGCGCCCAACAGCAACATGGCGCAGAGCAGCGCGTGCAAGGCCGTCAGGAGCCGCGGAATCGCCTTGAGCCGGTGAATGTAGTCCGCCGTTAGCAGCGCGGCTGCGGGGATCGCCGGGAGAATGTAACCGGGCAGCTTCGCCCGCGAAATGCTGAAGAAGATAATGGGGACGACGATCCAGATAAAAAGGAAGGTCGGCAAACCATCGTCAGAGATCGCTCCCGAAGCCTCTGGATCCTCGCGCCTGAAGGCGTTTCTGCCGGCTTCCACCAGCGCGGGCAGGGCAAAGAGCGTCCACGGCAGCGCAGCCAGCAGAAAGACGGGAATGTAATACCAGAACGGCTGCGAGTGCTGATAAAGATTGGTGCCAAAGCGCTCCAGGTTGTGCTCAATAAAGAAGACGCGGAAGAATTGCGGCACCCTTATCTGGACAGCAACAAACCACGGCAACACGATGGCAAAAAACAAAGCAAAGCCGGGAATGGACAGGCTGCGCAAAAACATTTTGCCATCGCGGCGCAGAACGGAATACGCGCCCACCACCAGGACGGCCAGCGCCGGGGCCACAGGACCTTTGGCTAACGCGCCCACGCCCAGCAATCCGTAAAAGATCATCAGCCAGAGTTTTTTGCCCGTCTGGCGCCAGGTCCACCAGCACATCATCGCCAGGGCAAACGGCGCGGAGATCAGCATGTCAGTGGATGCGGCACGGCCAAAGCCAATCATCCCCGCCGAAGATGCGGCAATCATGGCCGCATCAAGCTCGCTGGCAAAGCGGAAGCGCCGCATGAAGAAGAAGATCCCAAGCACCAGAACCATCGCATGGAATGCGGCTGGAACGCGGGCGGCCCAGTCACTCACGCCGAAGATGCTGTAGCTGTTCATCATCTTCCAGTAGAGCAACGCGGGCTTTTCCAGCCACGGCGCGCCGTTCAGCGTGGGCACAATCCAATCATGCCGGGCCAGCATCTCGCGGGCGATCTGGGCATAGCGCGGCTCGTCCGCGCCGGTGAGCCCGAATGCGCCAAGTCCAAAAAAGAAGAAGAAAGCGCAGACGCCCACCACGAGCACGAGCTGTACGAACAACAGCTTGTTTCGATCAGTCATTGAAGAAGCAGTTGGCTTTTCCGAAGTCCCGAGCGCAGCGAGGGATCCCTACTTCCTGTGAAAACGCTGGTTCACCTGTTGAATTACTCATAATCCGATTCACCTGAAGCTATGCGTACCTTAGCGTGCTTCGCCGGAATAGTGATCCCTCGCTTCGCTCGGGACTTCAGGAAAACTAAGTATCGCTCTTGCTTCGCAACTCGGCCAGCACCCTTTTGGCGGCTTCCTCGACGGGGCCTTCAGTGGAAAATCCTCCGGCACACTCGTGCCCGCCGCCGCCGAATTTCTGGGCGATTTCCGCAACGTTCACCGCGCCCTTGCTGCGAATGCTGACGCGTATGCGCTCGTGCGCGACTTCGCGGAAGAAGATGGCCACTTCAACGCCGGAGATGCTGAGCGCGTAGTTGACCAGGCCTTCGCAATCCTCGTCGAGCGCGTCAAAGCGCTCCATGTCCTGGCGGGTGACGTACATCCACGTAATCGCGCCATCGCGCTCCAGCCGGGAAAGAGCCGCGCCCAGCAAGCACATCTTGGACATGGGGCTGGAAAAGTAAACGCTCTGGGCGATCTTTCCCGGATCGGCGCCGTGCTCCACCAGGATCTTCGCCAGCTCAAAGGTGCAGGCGTTGGTTGGCGCGTAACAAAACGCGCCGGTGTCAGTGAGCACGGCAGTATAAAGACACGTCGCGATTTCCGGAGTGATCTTGACCTGCGCCGCCTGGGCCAACCTGAAGATCAATTCAGCCGTGGCCACGGCGCTGTAATCAATCCAGTTGACGTGGGCAAAGGGCTTGGAACTGGCGTGATGGTCAATGTTGATCAAGAACTGGTCTTCCAGGCCTTGCAGCCGGGTGCGCTGCACGCTGTCACATTCCAGGATGATCACGGCGTCATAATGGCCATTGACCTGGGTAGCGTGAATAATGGCTTCAGAGCCGGGAAGCGGATGATAGATCACAGGGACCGCGTCGCCCAGCACGATCTCAGCGCTTTTGCCCATCTTGCGCAGAATCTGGGCCAGGGCCAGCGTTGATCCGATGGCGTCGCCATCGGGCCGCGCGTGCGAGGTAACCAGAAAACGCCGGCGCTGTTGAATCTCCTGTAAGACCTGTGCGAGATCGTCCATCGTCCCTATTTCTTCTTGCGCTTCTTGATTCGGCCCAGTAAATCGTCGATCCTCGATCCGTACTCCTGCGACTTATCCAGTAGGAAATTCAGCTCCGGCACGTGGCGCACACCCAACCGGACCAGCAACTCGCGCTTGATGTAGCCTTTGGCCGCGTTGATGGCTGTAATGGTCTGCTCCGATTCGCGCTCGTCGCCCGCAACTTCGATATACACCCGCGCGCTCTTGCCGTCCGGCGCCAGCGCGATTTCCGTCACCGTACACAAAGCAATCCGCGGATCGCCCAGCTCGCCTTCAATGATTACGCCGATCTCTTCCTTCAGCGTTTCCCCCACCCGCGCCCTGTGGTACGTCCTGCCCCGATGCTCCGGCATGTTATTTACATCCCTGCGAAAAACCTATGAGAATACCAGAGAAAGTGCGCCGAAGGAATAGGGGAATGGCCGGATCGGGACATCGGGTAATCGCGCGTGATCGGGAAGGTAGGACTTTTACCACTGATTTACACTGATCGAAGCTGATAAGGAGATCGCCGGAAGCATTGACTTGGAGGACCAATGAAAGTTGAAATACGTTCCTGCCCGACGTGAGAGGGCAACAAAGCCAAGGCGGCGAGTCTCGCGGCCATGATCAAAAAACGGCTAGACATTGATGCTGTGGTTACGCCGGGCAAGACCGGCCAGTTTGAAGTGCTGGCCGATGGTGAGACAGTGGTGGAGCGCGGCGGCAACTGGTTCACCAGAAGCTTTGGCGCCGGCTATCCCGATCTGAATAGCGTGGTTGAGCAACTGGAGAAGCGCCGCGGATAGGAAAACTTTACGCCTGATGAACACGGACAACACGGATTGGCGTACATCGCATTCTCAACGCGTTTCACGACTTTCGTACGGCGAGTTCCGGCTCAGGCCTGTCCCCACCTCCGCCATAGCTTGGGAAAACGCGTGGGAAATTCGGCTTCGGGCACGCGATCGCCGGCAGGTTCGTCGGGATGCGGTAGGTTCAAGTGCAACTCCCTGCCTGTCTGCTTTTCGTAGACCTCCGAAGCCACACTGCCGAAGCCCTCGAAAAACACGTACTCGACGCCCGGGACAGCGGCAATCTGCGCGACTGTCTCGACATCAGCGACTGCGGCTTCGTAATTGGACCGTCCCATCGAGATCAACCAGTCGCGAAAATCCATGAAAGAGTCGTCGGAGCAGCCGTCCGCCACGATGAACGCAGCGTGCCACAAATCCCACCGATATGTGCCATAGAACAAGTCTTGGAAGTGACGTTCGAAGCTGGCGACTTCCTCGGACGGCAGCTGGGAAAGGAGCTTCTCTAATGCTTTGAGCTGCCGGTCCTGATTGCCGTCGGGATGGTTTCTGTCCCATCCTTTCCGCGATTTCTCGATGATGGACCAGAATTCGTCAATGTTCATTGCGTCTCCTGTATCATTCCTGCTTTCTTTCACCTGATGATCTTCCCGCTCCAGGGCTCTGAGCCGTTCTCACAATCCGCCATTAAGGACCGCTTGGATACACAAGCAACACGGATTGTAGAAGGACAAGAAGCGCGGTTCACGGCTCCAGATAATCCATGAATGAATCGACTACCTCCGCGCCCAGATTGTTGGCCTGGCGTACGGCAGCCTGCTCCACATTGCGCATCAGTCCCTCCAGGTAGTCGCGCGAAGCGGAGATGCTGACCACGCCCAGCGTTGCGCGCTGCCAGAGATCGGTCACGTCAATTTCAGCGATCGAGATATTGAAGGAATTGCGCAGACGATCTTTCAAGCTGCGTACCACCTGGCGCTTGTCTTTGAGTGATTTCGCGCCTTCAATGCGCAGTTCCAGCGTGAGATAGGCAATAGGCATCAGACTTTAAGGTGAAACAGCCGCCACCAAGCTTACCGCGGATTTTGCGCGGATGGACGCGGATTGAACTCAATGCGCTCAACCCGATTGACGGTTTGCCAGTGCGGGACTGACCAGTCCTTGCTTTTCCATGATCGAGACTGATGGTTCACCGGGCTTTACGCGAAGGACCAATTCTTTTCCGACCGGAAGACGAGCGACGTAGTCTTTTCCGCGCATACTAGAAATGAAAGGCTTCACATACATGCCCGTGTATAGCTCGCCGTTGACGCGATATTTATAGTAGATTTCCGCGACATCGCATCCGTAGCCGGCCCTCTGATAGGTTGAGTCAGTTACTTCTCCGGTAATAGTCGGCCAAGCTCTGCTGCGGAAGAGTCGAACCATCCGCATCACCACGCGAACAAGAAATTCCACAATAATGTCTGCAAACCAGCCACCCATACTGGCGGAAGCTTAGCATATTTTATGCGCATGCTTGCTTATCGAGTCGCCGGCTGGCTTTTCTCTTTTACTTCTTCTGAAGTCAACCCGTAAATCGGCGGCGTGGGAACCCCCAGCATGCCCAGATAGGTATAGATCTGTGACCGGTGATGGACTTCATGCTCCACCATGGCCCGCAGCCACTTCCAAACAGTGATGGAAGTCCCGCCGGGAGTAACGCATTTTTTCTGCAGGTCTTCCTGGGACAGTCGGCTGAAGATGGCCACCGACTCCTGATGCATGCGGTGGAAAAACGCCATCACGCTTTCCGGGCCGTCGGCGAGTTCAGGCCCGTGGCCGGGATAGCGGCTGGGTTTGAACTGAACGTTTTCCGCATACATATAGCGTTCTATGGTGGCCAGGTGGCGAATG
>DASSXL010000061.1:0-9636 GCA_035703825.1 Candidatus Angelobacter sp. | reverse complement strand
TCTCTATGGGAGGCACGTCATGTCCATCCGCCCTGTCAAGAAACTGATCAAGTCCAAGCCAACCATGGAAGGCGCAGGCGTGCATCTGCGGCGCGCATTCGGGTTCGGCAACACCTCTGATTACGATCCCTTTCTCCTGCTCGATGATTTTCGAAACGAACTGCCGGAAGATTATCTCGCTGGCTTTCCGTGGCATCCGCATCGCGGCATTGAGACCATCACTTATGTTCTGGCCGGGACGGTCGAACATGGTGACAGCATGGGCAATCGCGGCGCCATCGCCGCCGGTGACGTACAGTGGATGACCGCCGGTAGCGGCATCATTCATCAGGAAATGCCCAAGGGCGATCCCACGGGGCGCATGCATGGCTTCCAGCTCTGGGCCAATCTCCCTTCAGCGCTCAAGATGACGCCGCCGCGTTATCAGGAAGTAAAGACCGGAGAGATTCCGGAGATCACGGACGATGACGGAACGCATGTCCGCCTCGTCTGCGGCAGCTTCTGGGGCAAGAAAGGCCCGGTTGAAGGCATCGCCGCCGATCCTACCTATATTGATGTCTCAATCGCGCCCGGCCGCCGCAAAACTCTGCCGGTGGAACACACGCGCCATGCGTTTGCTTATGTCTTCGGCGGCTCAGGCAAATTCTGTAACGCTTCCGGGCCGCTGGCTGTCCCCACGGAGAGCGTGAACTGGCTGGACACCGCGCCGCCCTCTCACGCTGACAATCGTTCTCTCATCCTGTTTGACAGCGGCGACGAAGTCACCGTGCAGGCCGGCGAAGATGGCATTCGCTTCCTGCTCGTCTCCGGCAAGCCGCTGCAAGAGCCGGTGGCTTGGTACGGCCCAATCGTGATGAACACGCAGGAACAGCTGCGCGATGCGTTCCAGGAGTTGGAAAAGGGGACGTTTTTGAAGACGAAGAACGCCTGACCGCGGAGGCTGATTTCAGATTCCCTCAGGTCAGTCCGTCCATCGCATGCATCCCCTTTCTTGGTCATTCAGTCGCGGCGAGCGACATTGGCGCTGCCGACCGTGCAGGTGCGCGCCCAGGCCGCAGCAGCAGTCGGAACGCGACGAGATGCATCCAGAAAAGCGCTGGCACATAAAGCATGGGGATCGCGTAAGCGGCCCCGAGCTGGCCGGCAACTGACGGCAGATCCACACTGATCGCCCGCACCGTGGCGTTGACCAGGTCGACGAGACCGACCAGATTAAAAACCCAGACCAGCGGCCAGAAGAGGAAACGCACGCGCACCGTCAGCAGCGCGAGGATTGCGAGCAGTGCGGTGGCTAAGTCGCCGTAGGCCACCGGCATTGCGAAGCCCTGCGGTAGGTTGGGCCCAACAAACCCGGGCAGCAGGAAGACCAACCCGAAGAAGCGGAAGCTGTTGAACGTGGCGATTGCACGATGCGCCTCGAGCCGTTCCATCGCCCTCAATCGCGGCCAGACGTAAGTCGCGATGCCGAGCGCCCAGGCGAGATAGCCCAGCGCCATATCGATCCTGAAGATGTCCTGTGCTTGCATATGAGACCTCCTTGCCATCGGCGGATCCCGATGGCCTGATCAAGAACTGTTCCGTTTAATTGTTTTGCGCTCCTGGGCCCACCAATGCCCTCAGCGGCATCAACGGTCCGACGGGAATGTACTGGTCATCCATCAAGTGTTCCTTCGCAAGCGGCAGCGTTTCCATAATGGCTCGTGCCTCGTCCTCGCTCTTCGCATCGACCAGGAAGACGACGCCTTTGCCATCGCCGCGCGAATACCACTGGCGGATTTTCCCCTCAAGGTAGAGCTTCACAGTTGCCCGAATCTCTGCCGGGATAACGGCCATGATTTGGTCAGGGGTTACGCCCTGCCGGGCAGTCTGAATGACGATGACTTCGGTGGTTTTAGGTATAGCTACACTGGGTACGCCTGAGGCGACCCCGGACTGTGATTGCGCTTTCATCGTGTTCTCCTTTCGATTCAGTTTGGTATGACTCCATTTTTAATAGAGTACGATCGTACTCTTTAGGTTCAAAAAAATTACTCTTCAGCGAAGCTCTTGATGAAAAAAATCCGCGCTTCCATCAACATCTGCTCGCGCTTTTGCGGCGACAAAGTCAGCCGGGCATTCGTTAAGACCCCAGCCATACTGGAGAACAACAACTGAAACGTCGCCAGTTTTTCTTCTCGCGTCTGGCCAGGAACAAATGGCAATAGCCGCTCACGATACGCTTCTCGCGACGTCTCAATTCGCTTTCGCACCGACAACGGCTTTCGTGCGAACTCTGGACCCAAGGCGGCGAACACGCAACCCATTCCTGGCGAATTCGCGTGGCGCGTGCTCAGATAGTTTTCAATCATGGCCCGCAGAGCTTGACCTTTGGGGGCTGATCTCGCAACCTCGACCATGCCTCTTCCCATCTCATCGAACGCTCGCGCTACCGCGTCAACGAACAGGTCATCCTTGCTTCCAAAATGGCGGTAGAAGCCCCCTTTCGCCAGACCCACTTTCTTCATTACCGTGCCGATGCCACTGCTGTCTCCACCGTGCTCCCGGAACGAACGAGCCGCCATGGAAAGAATCTTCTCGTGGTTCTCCGCTTTATGTTGCGGTGAGTATCGCATGACGTAAGAGTACGCTCGTACTCTAACAATGTCAAGCAAAAAATTGATTTTGCGCGTTATATCCTCTGAGAGTAGCAAAGGGCAATCTGTGAGCCTCTGCGATACACTCTAGGCCATGCTTCCGCTGGACAACGCGGTGTGGACCGCGCTCACGACCAAACAGGCGCAGCATGCGCAGAGCTCTGCGCTGGCGCGCAGGTTCCCGCCGGAGATGACGCTGCTGGGAGCGCTGGCCGCCAATACGGCCATGGCCTTCGATTCGCTGGCGCAGCTTATCCAGCGCGACCCGGTCACGCTCTACTTCACCTCGCCACCGCAAATACCAGCGGGATGGGAGGTCGTACGAGCGGTAGAGCTGCACCAGATGGTACAGGAGACGGATGCTCCTGCACATGAAACGACGCCGAATGAAGCTGACGCGGACAAAATCGCACCTGAGGTGATCGAGCTTACGCCGGCTGACGTTCCGGAGATGAGCGTGCTGTACACGGCAACGCGTCCCGGGCGCACGCTGTGCCCGCGTATCCAGAAGCTGGGACCATTCCTGGGCGTGCGCGAAGAAGGCAAGCTCGTGGCGATGGGCGGGCTGCGGCTGCATATTGCGGGCTATCGCGAAATTACGACCGTGGCGACGCTTCCCAGCCACGAAGGGCGCGGTTACGCGACGGCCATTGTGCGCGGGCTGGTGGAACGCGTACGTTCGCGCGGCGACCGGCCGTTTCTGACCGTCCGCACCGACAACACGCGGGCGATTGAGATTTACCGGCGTCTGGGATTCAAGGAGCGCACGCAGCTTTACTCGCGGACCATCCGCCGCGCGCAGGCGTAGTAAGATTGTTTGCCCTAAACCTCATTCCAGATTGAGGAGAAACCAATGCGCGTACGAACCTTTGTTGCATTTTTCACATTCAATGTCATTCTTTTCGCCGATGCTCGCTTAAGCGCCGCGCAGTCCAATGCCGCGCCGCCCAACTCGCCTCAGCCCAAATCGACGTCCGCGCAGACTGACGATCCTACAAAAAAGCTGGGAGCGTTTGTGGGCAAGTGGGAGACCGAAGGCGCGTTTGCCGGCGGGCAGAAGACCAGCACCACCTTGGAATGCCGCTGGTCACCGCAGGGTTTCTACCTGGTGTGCGACCAAGTGGTGAGGATGGCCGGCGAACATCGCCAGTTCACCGTGTATTCCTACGACAGTAAGACGGGCAACTACTCTTACACCACGCTGGCCGATCCCGGCGCAAAGCCCTCGACCGGCGGGATCACGATCAAAGGCAATCTATGGACTTATGAATCCAGCTTTGAGGCCAACGGCAAGACCACGATGATCCGCACCACGAACGAATTTACTGACGACAAGACCGAGGTGTTCAAGGTCGCGTCGTCAGACGATGGTGGCGCGCACTGGAAGATTGCGCTTGAGGGCAAGGCGCACAAGATCGGCGACTGAGCAAGCCGTGCTCTCGCCGCTTAACAAAATAAATCCGCCGCTTAATTTTATGCGTTTCTTCAAAATGCTTCGCTATTTTGTTGCATCCACTTTCGCGGCGCGGTTATAAGACTAGAGACGGGCCACGCCAGTGGTTGCACACCGGCGCGCCCTGACCACAAATCACCTTCCATCGAAAGGCGACCTATGGCTGACACCGATTTTAGCAGTGTGCCTAAATCCAGCGGTGTACCTAAACCGCACGTCTACGATCTCCTGAACCGTCTCAACGCAGCTTTCGCGCGCGTCCATCGCAACATGGAAGCATTAGAGCAGATCGGCATTTTTGATCCGCTCATGATGCAGGTCCTTAACCGCCAGTCGGAGCAGCTTCGGGCAGGCGCGAATTACCATCTGCTCGGAGCCATGCGCCGCATCGAGGAACGCGACCGCCAGCAGTTCGCGCAACTACCCCATGAGGAAATTCCAAACTCCTAAACAAGCGACCCGCCGCAAGGCGGGTTTTGTCGTCTGTTCTTGATACTCTGCGCCATATAATTACTGCCGAGGTCTCTAACATTTGAAAAACTCACCGCATAAGTGGTATCTCGGAACTACGTGCGATTTTTGCCAACGGAAGGTTGCGACGCACCTGACGCAGGCCCCTGCCGTCGTTGGCGTTCCAACAGCCCGCGTTGCTGTAGCTTGTCCGTATTGCGGCGAAAAATCTTTGAAGCTCGTCTTCGACCTGCTACCGTGTAAAGTTCCTCCAGCTTCACGCCTTCCAAAAGTGTAAGTTCATCTCCCGGTGTTCGGACACCTCCGTACTTATTTAGCTGTTCCTCTCGTGTTGGCGGATTGTGAATCCGCCAATATTTTCTCAGCACTTCAACGAGATCATCATGCTTGAACTCACCTTCAATCGTTCTGATTTCCTTTGCAGCGGGACCGCGCCATAAGGGCTCGCCGAAGGTGTAGGCAGCCACCTGAATTGGCCCATCTACACCGTCCACATACTTTATGGCTTGCTTCATGATGAAAATCGCAAGGCGTTCAACATCCTCCACAGACATCAGTTTGCGATATAAAACATCAGAAAGAAATCTCCACAAGGAATGCCCAACTCCCACATGAGCGTGATCCAACACCGGGGTCAAATAGTCATCCTCGCTTCGATACAGAAGCCGCTCCATGCCATGATTGGCAGACAATCCAAGAATGATGCGGATCGGATCGTTAGGATACTTTTTGTGGTAGTGGGAGAGTACAACTTCTACGATATTCTCAAACTGCCTTTGCTTGTACGGTGCATTCATTGGCAGGGCTGCTCTTACATCGGACCAAAATTTCTCAAGAAGTCCACCTGGCCCAGCTCCGGCGACGGCGATGGCCCACCCGGTCGGACCGACCGTAGCAGCGAACTTAATCTTATCCACTGCCCTTTTTGTTAACCCGTCAGCCTCAAGAGAATCCGTGCATATCACGATACCGTCAGTGCACTTAAAGCCACAGACAAAAGTCATAGGTTCCTTTGGTGGTTTCCTGACATTCCTCTGCGCCATGACGCGCATTTGGCCAACTGCCAATTGCTAACTGCCAATTGCTTCTTCTTCCTCATCCTCCCATTCAAACGCTTCCTGCTGCACCTCATTGCACATCCACACCGGCGCAAACGATAGCCGGTGCAGCGGCGTAGGCCCAAGCTCATTCAATGCGGCCAGGTGTTTGGGTGAGCGATATCCCTTGTTCGACGCCAGGTCATATTCGGGATAGACCGGCGCCCAGCGGCGGATCATCTCATCGCGGTGTACCTTGGCGATGATCGAGGCCGCGGCAATCGAGATGGAAAGCGCGTCGCCGTGAATGATGTTGGTCTGCGGGCAGTCCCAGTCCACGCGCACCGCGTCCACCAGCAGATGGTCCGGGCGGGGAGAAAGCTGCGCAACCGCTTCGCGCATGGCCAGCAGCGAGGCCCAGTAGATATTGAGCTGGTCGATCCGCGCCACGTCCACCGTGGCCACGGCATAGGCGATGGCATGTTTCTTGATGCGCTCGGCCAGCGTCTCGCGCGTCTCGCGGTCAATCAACTTGGAGTCGCGCAGCCCCTTGATGCGGTAACCCGGCTCGAGGATCACCGCGCCGGCCACCACGGGCCCAAACAGGCAGCCGCGACCGACTTCATCCACGCCGGCCACCAGTTGCGCGCCGGCCTGCCACGCCAGCTTTTCAAATTTCTGCGTGCACTTGAGCCTCTTGAGCAGCCGCATCTTCATGGTGCCCTTGGAAAAGGGCAACCCCGTGGCCGGGTTGATGGGAATGGCGCGCTTCTTGCGTTTGGCGCGCGCGGGTTGGGGAGCGGCAGGCATTGCGCCTAGGATAACGCAAATCAGGGGCAGCCGCGAATACACGCGAAACACGCGAATCTTAAGACTGTATCCGGAGATTCGTGTTGCTTTGCGCAAATTCGGGTCAGTTCGAAAGAACTGACCCTCTAGCGGTATCAGCGTCTAGCGATCCGCTCGCGAATCGCGGGCCTTTAGGCAGACGTTCATCGCGCAAACTCGCGGCTAATCTTCTACTGGCTAAGCTTCTGTGGTCGCTTCGGCCTTGGCCGTTTCCGTGCGATGGTCGACCTCACGCAAGCGGGCGGCTTTGCCTTTCAACGCGCGCAGGTAGAACAGCTTGGCGCGGCGCACCTGGTTCGAGCGGACGATCTCAACCTTGTCGAGCACCTTGGAGTTGAAGGGGAAGATGCGCTCCACGCCCTGGCCAAAGCTGACCTTGCGCACGGTAAAGCTGCCCTGCGGCCCTTTGCGCATGGAAATCACGGTGCCTTCAAAGGCCTGCACGCGTTCCTTGTCGCCTTCCTTGATCTTTACCTGCACGCGGACGCTGTCGCCCGGCTTTACGTCAGGAATGTCCTTGCGCTGCAGCTTGGCAGCGAGTTTTTCCATAATGGGATGCTGTGACATGATCTTTTCCTCTTCAAGGACGTTCCACGTCCGGATTTTCAAAACCTTTTAGCCGCGAATCACGCGAATCAAGTCCAATTTTAACTGCTCCGCTCCTGATTCGCGATTTTCGCGTTCATTCGCGGCCAATCTTCTTCTTGCCGATTCCGGCTAGAAACTTTCTGTCTTCCTCGCTCAGCGGCTGCCGTTCCAGCAGGTCCGGGCGATTGCGCAACGTCTTTTCCAGCGCCTTCCCGCGGCGCCACCGGCGTATCTGCTCATGGTTGCCGCCGATCAAGACTTCCGGCACCGCCATCCCGCGAAACTCCGCCGGCCGTGTGTAATGCGGATAATCCAGCAGTCCGCCCGATCCGCACGTACTGTCGGGCCCATCGACGTCCAATTTTTGCACGCCGCTAAAACTTTCCTGCCTAGCCGACGCCGCGTTGCCCAGCGCTCCCGGCACCAGCCGCGTGATGGCATCGATCATCACCGCCGCGCCCAGTTCTCCGCCGCTCAGAACGTAATCGCCAATCGAAATCTCCTGATCGGCAAGACATTCGGCAACCCGTTCATCCACGCCTTCATAGCGCCCGCAGATCAGCACGATCCGTTCCAGCCGCGCCATCTCTTCCGCCACCGTCTGCGTAAACATGCGGCCTTGCGGCGATAGCAGAACCACTGTCTCTTTCGTCTCGCCCGCCAGCCGCTGCTCGCGCGGCGCCAACTTTAGCGACTCCACGCATTCAAACAGTGGTTCCGGCTTCAGCACCATGCCCTCGCCACCGCCAAACGGACGGTCATCCACCGTCTTGTGCCGGTCCGTGGTAAAGGCCCGCAGGTCGTGAACCATTATTTCAATGAACGCAGCTTCGCGCGCCCTGCGCACAATGCCGTAATCCAGCGGCCCGCGAAAAAAGTCCGGAAAAATAGTTACGATCTCGAACTTCATTTGTGCGGACCTGATCAAGACTTCTTGTGCTGCCGCTGCTTTTCTTCCTGGCTCAGCGGCGCATCCAGCTCAAGCAGTCCTTCCGGGAGTTTCATCTCCAGGCGCTTCTGCTCGAGCGCAATATTCTCAATATAAGCGGCGGCGAAAGGGACCAGATATTCCTTCTCGCCCTCAATCACCAGCAACGGTGCTTCTCCGCTGCCAAACTGCACGTCCTTAATCCGCCCAATCTCGCGGCCGGAATCGGCCACGGTGCAGCCGATCAGGTCGCTTACAAAAAACTCGTCGGCGCTTAAAGCCGCCCGTTCGCTGCGCGGAATCTGGATCTCGCTCCCCACCAGCGTTTCCGCGTCGCTGATGGAATCCACGCCGGCAAACTTCAGCACCACCATGCCTTTGTGAAACCAGTGCTCGTCCAGATCCAGTGTGCGCCGCGTGGTTCCGGCCGTGGCACCCTGCGCTGCGCCGCCAAGCGCAAAAAGCTTCTTGCGCGTTGCAAACAGCTCGGGGAAATCAGTGAGCAGAGTTGCGGCCACCTCGCCGTGGCGTCCCTGCGTTTTGCTCACCCGGGCAATGGTGACGAACTCGGCTTCCTCAGTCATCGGCGGCGCCGGGCCAGACCATGTTCTTCAGAGCAACGGTGAAACTATTCCGCCGGGCCATTCTCTTCTTCGTCTTCAATAATCTCCAGCACGTAGCGTTTCTTGAACTTCATGCTGGCCGCGCCCAACAGGGTGCGGATCGATTTGGCCGTGCGTCCCTGCCGGCCGATTACCTTGCCCAGGTCTGTTGGGGCCACGCGTAACTCAAGGATAGTGGCATCGCCATCTTCCACCGGGGTCACCTGAACTTGTTCTGGAGCGTCAACGAGTGCCTGAGCTATCTGCTCCACGAGCATACGCATATCGCCGCTCGCTTCCGTCATAGGGGGAGTCCTTCGCCTTGCTGAGCTTTGGGGCCTGGCTATCTCTCGTGCTGTCCCGGAAAAGAACTGACTCCTTGCTTGCTGCCTAGGCCGCGGGCGCCGCTGCGGCTTTTGCCTTGGTAAGCAGCCGGCTGACGGTGTCAGAAAGCTGCGCGCCCTTGGAAACCCAGTAATCGATGCGGTCACGCTTCAGATCAATGGTGGTGGGGTTGCTGCGCGGGTTGTAAAGCCCCACTACTTCCACAGAGCGGCCATTGCGCGCCCGCTCCTTATCGATGACCACCACACGGTAATAAGGTTGCTTGCGCGCACCAATGCGCGCTAATCGTATCATTAGCACAGTTGCACTGAATCCTTTCCTGATTGACGCCCAGCAAACATTGGGCAAGTTGTTATTATCGCGTAAGTTGCGGGGATTGGCAAGGCGCGGCGAGCCACTCGGCTTATAGTCTTCTCACTTCTTCCATAATTCTCGCCAGCGCCCTTCTCACATCGTCCGCTGACCGCACCTGGAAACTATGTATCTTCAGCGGTTTCAGCATTTTCTCCACGTTGCCCACCGCTCCTGTGATCCCGTGACGCTCGGAAAATTCGGATTGCAGATAGTAGATGACGCAATCCTCCTCGTTGCCGGTTTCGATCTCGGGCAGTTTGGGAAATACATACATATCCATGGGGCTGCCGATGAGGATAAACACATGCAGCGGCTTCTCTCCCGCCTTCCCCGACGGAGCAGAGGCCTTCAGCCGGCGGACAATTTCCTCCCTCAG
>DASSXL010000238.1:0-22684 GCA_035703825.1 Candidatus Angelobacter sp. | reverse complement strand
CCGGAGAGGCCCGCGCCGATGATCAGGACGTCAAAATGTTCCGGGATAGTGGACAAGTGCTGCTCCAATGCCGTGGACCGGTGGATGGAATGAACATATCATAGGGAGGAGCTGCGATTAAAAAACCCTTTCATCACGGAGACACGGAGGCGCGGAGAAAATCCACAGCGAATATAATGGCAACAGTTTTCAAGGACACACAGTGCAATTCAGCCGAATTACGATCAATCCGAAACAGATGGGCGGCGTTCCCTGTATTCGAGACCTGCGCATACCAGTGGCGACCGTCCTTGATATGGTGGCCGAAGGCATGCAAGCGTCTGAGATTTTAAAAGCTTATCCTGACCTTGAGGCCGAGGACATTCGGGAATCGCTTCGTTTTGCCGCCAAGGTGTGAGTGTCAAATTGGCCTGAAGTCGATTGCGCCCTGATGATACTCAACACGCTTAGCGCTCATTCACCATGGGCAGGAGTTCGCGATGCAGTTGTTCCCAAGGGACGGTCACCGCTTTTCCCGCATTCAGGTCTGCTATTCGGCGCATCACTTCCTTGTCCCAAGCCTCTTCGACGGATTTATCTTTCCACATAGCTCAGCAATTCTTTGATGTTCGGATCAGGGATTTGAAAATGGGTTGAAATCTCGCTGATGGAAACCCCGTGCTCGTAATTGGCGATGATGTCCTCAACGGCATCCGTGTGCCCTTTAGAACGGGCCGTCCGCCGACCCGTAAGGGGTCGATTTCAACCAGAGGGCAATTAGACCAGTCGAGCTGTTGCATAACGATCACCTGAGATTTTAGTACATGTCATTTGTGATGAAGACGTCCAAGAGGCGCTTGGCGGATATCATTGGCACCACACTTTCAAAAGTAAAGCGGCGGGGCCGAGTTTTCCACAGAAAAACTTTAAAAAGTTAAGCGGTATTCGAGAGCACCCACATCAATCTCAAAATATTTTACTTTTGCTATTGCTTTCGCCTATTGTTTGTGCGTATAAGCTTAAAAGCAGGCTGCGCCGGTGCGTTACCACTGACGCAGCCCTGACCAAATCGCCTAAGAAGGAGCCTCAGGCAACATGGCTACATTCGACGTTACCAAAAAACTCCACATTTATCACACCCTGTACCGGTTGAACCTCTCGTTTGCCGCCATCGTCAGGCATTGCGTGACGCTGGAGGAAACCAGGTTTTTCCGGTCCAGGTTTTTGCGCGATTTCCAGGGATATGCCCAGGAATTGCAGGCCGAAATGAACCAGGAGTTATTGGAGATACTGCACGGCGCCGAGCTTGACGATTGGAGCCGCTACGGCAAGGTCCGGCAGGCACGGGAAAAAGAACTCAGAGACCCGGATGATGTTTTTATCCACGCGGAAGAGCGGAGAAGAGAGCTGGCCAGGAAAGGGAAGAAAGCGCGACGGTAGTTTCTTAAAGGAGAATCACCAGCGCTAAAGCGCGGTGGTCGAGTCGCCGGTTCCCCCGGACTAAAGTCCGGGGCATCCACCATTTCGCCGCACTAGCGCGACGAATATGGGATATCTGTGATGGTGGACAGTATCAGGAAGAGTTTAAGAAGTTTAAAAAGTTGGTTCGAGGCCGATTCTCCTGGATTGAATGAACTAAGTCCTTTGCAATCCTAATCGAGGCCATGAGGGGTGGGGCATAGAATCGCCGGGATCGCCGAAATCGCGCGTGATCGGAAATGCTCATTCTTCAATCTGTCGCCAGGACTGGACTGTTGGCGTGATACCCATAGAGCACGGCTTTGCCGTTCTCCACGCGCCAGGTAAAGTTTTCTTGCAGGGGGCCATTGGCGCATTTGCGCGTGTAGTTCAGCATGACAAAAGCGCCGCCGGTGTTGTAATTCACGGTAAAGCCCTGGCGGTCAGCGGCGCCACAAGGGCCAAGTTTGCGGTTGATCCGTTGCATCATGCCGGTCAGCATTTCACGTGAAGCAGCGGCCTTGAATGTGGAGCTGCTGGCGTCATAAATGCCGCCGTAATTGCCTTTGGCCGCCTGCAGATGAAAGTCATCGGTGGCCCGTTCCGCTTCCTGAAAGTCTTTTTGCGTGGAACAGCCGCAGAGGACCAGGCCGACTAAAACCGGGAAAAGAATGCGCATCACGCGGCAGATAGTATCACGGGCTTACCGGAATTTTGAACGTCAACAGTTCAAGCGCTTTTGTGCGGACTCAGCGGGCCAGAGGCTTGCACATTACTCGCTCCGCATGGAGCGCGACGAAATGAGATGCCTTTGATTTTCGCGCGACAAGGATGAAGCAACGGTTGAAATGACGGGATGCGCTGAGTGAGTGATTCAGCGGGTTTCGCGAAAGAGCTGAGTCTCAAAATCCCTGAAACCCGGGTAGTGTACAGTCTTGTCGACAGGCTCATCGCTGGCGCGATGACGTCTGCCGAAAGGTCCGCGATTCGCAAGTGAATCGCTAGACGCTGATACAGCTAGTGGGTCAGTTTTTCAAACTAACCCACTACCGAAACCCGCTACGCCAATCAGTTTTCAGTCGCGGGTTGTATCGGGATCGATGATGTGAGTAAAGGCGAAGGTCTGGTTTTGTGATCCGTGGACTTGTGCGGCCTCTTCAGGCGAGAGGACACGGGCGCCCAGGCGGTTCAGCACTCTGTGATTCGGCTGCTGGTTTGGATTCGACATTGTGGTTCTCCTTTCCATTGGCCAGTGGGAAACAAGTTAGCGAGAGCGGGCTGGGAAAAGCAACGCTATTGAGCATTATTCTGGCAAGGAGTTCCCGTTTTGGGAGGAGAGGATCTACCGCGGATTCGCGCGGATGATCGCGGATCAGGAGTACCTAACCCTTAACCTGGAAAAATCGACCGCCTGATCTTAATGCGCATAAATCAGCGTTGATCCGCGGGAAGACTCGCTGGTCCATGCTGGATATGCCGATCTTCGTCGTGCATTACTCTGGGCTGGATTCAAACGTCAGCCTGCATTGCTCGCGTGAACCCAGCACAAGGGCCAGTTCGCTGGGATGGTCGACCAGAACATCGGGCGGGGCGTCTTGCAAGGTATGCGGCGCCAGGCCATAGGTGACGCCAACGGAAAAAATTCCGGAGTTGCGGGCGGTGAGCACGTCAATATCGGAGTCGCCAACAATGACGGTTTCTTCCGGTTGGACGCCGGCTTCTTCCAGCAGAATCTGCACGCCAGCGGGATCGGGCTTCTTGGTATGGAAGCTGTTGCCGCCGTAAACCTGAAAGAAATATGGGCCAAGGCCGAGAGCTTCAACAATCGCGCGGGAAGGTCCGACAGGCTTGTTGCTGAGGACGGCCATCTTGAGCGGCCGCGTTTCCCCGGTGGAGTCTGTGTTGCGGCTCTTCTGGATGGCGGCAAGCGCTTCCTTCACGCCATCATAGACGTAAGTGTTATCGAGCTTGTGCTCGCGATACCAGCTCATGAAGTAGAGCACGGCATCCTGGACAAAGCTTTCGTCGTCAGGATCGCCCAGGGAGCGGCGGACCAGCATGGGAGCGCCATCGCCAATATAGCTGGCGATGACCTCATGAGGCAGCTCCTTCTTGCCAAAGTGAATCAACATGGCATTGATGGAGTTGGCCAGATCTTCACGGGAGTCAATGAGGGTTCCGTCGAGGTCAAAAATAAGCAGTTTAGCGGCGTGCCCGGGGATGGGCCGATTTTTGCGAATCATCCATTTTCAGTATATCCCGGTAAACACCTTAGGATTTAGAATGGAAGGTACTCCCAAGTACGTGCCCCAAAAACCACCCTGTCTTTTTAGAGGAGACCCATGGCTGTAACCAAGATTGAGTCCAGGAAGAACGCCTCCGCCGTGGCGGATATGCCGGCAAAGGCCGAAAAAACGTATGAAGGGCTCACTCGCCAGCAACTGGTGGAAATCTATCGCCTGATGTATCTCTCGCGCCGGCTCGACGACCGCGAAATCATGCTCAAGCGCCAGCAGAAGATCTATTTCCAAATCTCCGGCGCCGGGCATGAAGCGTTGGCGGTGGCCGCTGCCATGAATCTTAAGCCGGGGTATGACTGGTTTTATCCGTATTATCGCGATCGCGCGCTTTGCCTGGCCCTGGGAATGACTCCGTACGAGCAACTGCTGGAAGCCGTGGGCGCCGCCGACGGGCCTTCTTCCGGCGGCCGGCAGATGCCTTCACATTGGGGGCATAAGAAGCTGAACATCGTGAGCCAGTCATCTCCCACGGGGACGCAGTTTTTGCAGGCTGTGGGGTGCGCTGAGGGTGGACGATATTTCAGCAAGCATCCTGAAGCGGCGGGAAAACACGATGGCGATTACCGCCAATTCAAGAACGTTACCTTTCAAGGCGATGAGGTGGTATACGTCTCCGCCGGCGACGGCACCACCAGCGAAGGCGAATTCTGGGAAGCCATGAACTCGGCTTGCAATCTGAAGCTGCCCGTGTTGTTCATGATCGAAGACAACGGATATGCGATTTCCGTTCCCGTCGAAGTGCAGACCGCGGGCGGCAGCATTTCAAAGCTGCTGGGCAATTTCCCCAATCTGCTGATTGAAGAATGTGATGGCACCGATCCCGTTGCTTCATACTCCGCCTGCAAGCGAGCGGTGGAACATTGCCGCGCAGGAAACGGCCCCGCGTTGGTCCACGGTCACGTGATCCGGCCATATTCTCACTCGCTTTCAGACGACGAGAAGCTGTACCGTCCTGAAGCCGAGCGCGAGAAAGACGCGAAACGCGATCCTGTGACGCGCATGCAGATGTTCCTGGTGCGGGAAAATATTCTGGATGAAGCCGGGATCAACAACCTGGAAAAGTCTGTGGACCAGGAAGTGGAGTCCGCTTCAGACCAGGCCTTGAAAGCCGTGCTGCCCACAACCGATTCGATTTATGAACACGTCTATTCCGGAGGGCTGGATCCGCGCGAAATGTCGAGCGAGCCGCAGTTCCAGGGCGCGGACAAGACCATGGCGGACCAGATCAATGCCTGCCTGAAAGACGAGATGCGCCGCGATGACCGCATTGTGGTGTTTGGCGAAGATGTAGCGGATTGCAGCCGCGAAGAGTATCTCAAGGAAAAGCAGATCAAAGGCAAAGGCGGCGTCTTCAAACTGACGTCCGGCTTGCAGATGGAGTTTGGCGGCGAGCGGGTCTTCAATTCTCCGCTGGCGGAAGCCAACATTGTAGGGCGCGCCGTGGGCATGGCCACACGCGGGCTTAAACCCGTGGTGGAGATACAGTTCTTTGATTACATCTGGCCTGCCTACCACCAGATTCGCAACGAGCTGGCAACCATGCGGTGGCGCTCCAACGGATACTTCTCCTCTCCGGCGGTGATCCGCGTGGCGATTGGAGGCTACCTGACCGGCGGCGCGGTGTACCACTCGCAGTGTGGTGAAAGCCTGTTCACGCATAATCCCGGACTGCGCGTTTGCTTCCCCTCAAACGCGCTGGACGCCAACGGTCTGTTGCGCACGGCGATTCGCTGCGACGATCCCGTAATGTTTCTGGAGCATAAGCGCCTCTACCGTGAGACTTTTGGCCGCGCGCCTTATCCCGGCCCCGACTATATGGTCCCCTTCGGCAAGGCAAAGATCGTAAAGGAAGGGAACGGCCTGACGGTGGTTACCTACGGCGCCACGGTGCCTCGGGCCTTGCAGGCGGCGCAGAAAATCGAGCGCGAGCAAAACGTGAGCGTGGAGTTGATTGATCTGCGCACGTTGAACCCCTACGACTGGGAGGCGATTGCCACTTCAGTCCGCAAGACCAGCCGCGTGCTGGTGGTCCATGAAGACACGCTGAGCTGGGGATACGGAGCTGAGATCGCGGCGCGCATTGCCGATGAACTGTTTGAAGACCTTGACGCGCCGGTAAAGCGCGTAGCCGCCACGGATACGTTCGTCGCCTACCAGCCGATTCTGGAAGATGTGATCCTGCCGCAGTCGGAAGATTTGTTTAAGGCGATGGAGAGCTTGGCGAAGTTCTAAGCTGAACAAATTTTATCTAGCGTCGATTTGAGTACACGAGGTAAATATGAGCGTTCATGATTCAGCGTCCCATTTGTGGCCTGTTGACAAAATTTCGCCGTGAACCTGAATCTTGTCTTTCATGCTGCCGATTCTCGGTTCAACCCGCTCCAGCACGAACCTGTCCAGCGCCAGCAGCAGTTCTTCTCGATTCGAATACGGCCCTGGCTGATAGCCTTTGGAACTGATCCCTTGCTGCGCCAGATCGGAGAGGGCCCAATCCTGCTTGTTGGTGATGTCCCAGAATTCCACGGCATCCTGCGGGTTGAATCCGGACTTGCGGATTTCATCGGGATGGAAGTGCCATTCGCAGATGATGTCCGTCTCATCCGCGGCCTTCGGCCACATGGTGAAGGTCAGCATGTAATCGGGATGCAGGTTGAGGAAGAAGTTGGGCAGCAGGCAGTAATAGTAAACATGGCGCTGATCGTTGGGGCCCAGGCCGGGAAGTGAACAACGCTTGGTTGTGCCATCCATAGTGAGCGTTTGCACGCCTTCGCGCAAGTCCATGCGGCCGCCAAGATAGGTTGGCTGCGGCGGCTCATTGTCTCCGCTCATGTAGTGCGATTGTTTCTGTAACAACGGATGCACGATGGGACAGTGCAGGCACTCGGAATAATTCTGGATGATCAGCTTCCAGTTTGCCTTGAGCTGGTACACGCGCCGCTCCACCATCTGAAGTTCCGCCATGCGCCACGGCGCGAACTTTTTGTCGAGTCCGGCAAGGTGCTGGTCGAATGGAATGGGACGCGCCGCAAGATTGATGAAGATATGTCCGTCCCACTCAGCCACTGCGACTGCGTTCAGCGGATAGTCAGCCTCGCGGAAGCCCTGCACTTTTTCCATGTGCGGCGCGCTGGCTAGCGTTCCATCGAGTTTATACGTCCATGCGTGATACTGGCATTGAATGCGGCCTGCAAACCTGCCTTCTTCCTGCTGGCAAAGCATGGTGCCGCGATGGCGGCAGACATTGTGGAACGCGCGGATGTTACCCTGATCGTCGCGCGTGATGATCACGCTGGCGTTGGCGAACCGGCGTAGGAAATAATCTCCGGCCTCGGGAATTTGGCTGGTACGTCCGGCGCAGAGCCACATATCAAAGTGGATTGCCTCCATCTCGCGCTGGAACCATGCCGGATCGGTGTAATAGCGCTGTGGAAGCGTCATGGCTTCAGAGACAGCGACTTCAGGACGAGTGTTGGAGTAAGAAGCGGACATCAATTGAATATTGCCATAAATGCCAAAATTGCCAAAATCGCCGGGGCTTACACCCTCGAGTTTTGTTTTTCGATCTGCGTTCATGCGCGAAAATCCGCGGTAAATTTCCTTCTCCGTTTCCTCCCTTCCTCCGTGTTGCAAAGGTTTTGAGTCTACCTTCGCAGCTCTTTCAATATCTCGCGCGCCGCGTTCGCCCCGGAGCCGCCGGTCAAACCCGCTCCGGGATGCGTTCCCGACCCACATAAATAAAGGTTCTGGATTGGAGTGTTGTAGCGCGCCCAGTCGAGCAAGGGACGCATGGTGAAAAACTGATCGAGTGCAAGTTCACCGTGGAAGATGTGCCCGCCGGTAAGACCGTAAGTTGTTTCAAGGTCTTTCGGCGTGATGATCTGCCCGTCTTCTACCAGTGACGGCAAATTCGGCGCGTACTCAGCCAATGTCTTGACAACTGTCTCGCCCAGGTTGCTGCGTTGGCTGTCCCAGTCCGCGTTCTTCAGCTTAAACGGAGCGTATTGCATGTAAACCGACATTACATGCTTGCCGCCGGGAGCCAGCGACGGATCGGTCAATGAGGGAATCGTAACTTCAAGATAAGGATGCAGCGAGAAGTTGCCATACTTTGATTCGTCAAAGGCTCGCTCCAGGTAATCGATCTCTGGGCCAATGTGGATGCGGCCTCGCAATGCGGCATCATCGCCGCTGAGCGCCGTGAATTTTGGCAGCGCCGACAAAGCCAGATTCACCTTTGCCACCGTGCCCGGCATGCGATAGTTCTGGAGCTTCATCACAAAGTCCGGCGTGAGATGTGTGGGATCAACCAGCGTGAGCAGAGTGCGGCGGGGATCGGCGTTGGAGATCACTGCTTTTGCAGAAATCTCTTCGCCACCGGCCAGCACCACTCCGGTCGCCGCGCCATCTTTTACGCGCACTTCTTTTACTTCGGCTGACGTGCGAATCTCCGCGCCCACTTCTTTGGCGGCTGCGGCCATCGCCTGTGTGATTGCTCCCGTGCCGCCGATCGCGAAGAATGATGATCCCGCCGGATGCGGATCGCCTGCCGCGCGTATGAGCAGCACCAGGCTGCTGCCTGCCGACCACGGGCCCATGGCTGTCCCAAAAATTCCGCGCGCGGCGACAGTGGCGCGCAGGAGTTCCGTCTCAAAGAATTCTGCTACAAGGTCTGCCACGGCCATCGGCCCCCAGCGCAGCAGGTGATACATATCTCTCTTGCCCAGCTTGCGCAAAGCGCGTCCGGTCTGGAGCATGGCCCAGAGATCGCCGCGGCTGGGATCGTCAATGTTGGGCGGCGGGAGTTTCAGCGCATCGCCAATCACGCGGCCAATTTTTTCCAGTGATTGCTGGAACACGGGATAGCGTTCCGCGTCTTTCGCCGAGAATTTTCCGATCTCCTGTGCCGCGCGCTTCACATCGTTATATAGCATCAAGGCGCGGCCGTCGGGCGAGAGCGCGGTCACTGCGATGTCTGGAGTCACCAGCTTCAGTCCGTGCCGCGCCAGTTGCATGTCGGTCACGATTTCCGGCAGCAGCGGGCCAGCCGAGTGAGCCAGCGTGGAGCAACGGAAGCCGGGAGAGAATTCCTCGGTAATGGCTGCGCCGCCTGTTTGGGCCCGGCGCTCCAGAACCAGCGGCTTGAAACCGGCGTTGGCCAAATAAAAGGCTGTGACAAGGCCATTGTGGCCGCCGCCGATAATGATTACGTCGCGATTCTCAGCCATGCGCTAGCTGGCCCCGTCTTTCAGGATTTCCAGCGCTGCCAGCCGTCCGGGCGCGCCCATAATGCCGCCGCCGGGATGCGTGGCTGATCCGCACATGTAAAGGTTCTTGATGGGCGTGCGGAACTGCGCATAGCCCGGCACCGGACGCAGGAAGAAAAGCTGTTCCAGCGAAAGCTCGCCCTGAAAAATGTTGCCCTCGCTCAATCCAAAATCACGCTCCAGATCCAGCGGCGTAAGCACCTGCTTGTTCAGGATGATGTTCTTCAGATTCGGCGCGTATTCAGAGATGGTGTCGATCACGGTGTTGCCGAACGCTTCCCGCTGGTCGTCCCAGTTCAGGCCCGGACGCAGCTTGTACGGCGCATACTGCACAAAGCACGACATCACGTGCTTGCCCGGCGGGGCCACGGAGGGATCAGTCAGCGATGGAATCACCATGTCGATATATGGACGGCGAGAAAAGTTGCCGTACTTGGCGTCATCATAAGCACGCTCCATGTACTCGACACTCGGTGAAATGGAAATCGCGCCGCGAAGGTGCGCTCCGGGGCCGGGCAGGCATTTAAAGTCCGGCAGCGCGTCCAGCGCGATGTTGACCTTGCCTGACGAGCCGCGAAACTTATACCGCCGCACGTCTTCCAGAAATTCTCCGGGCAGTTGATTCTCTTCAATGAACTTGATGAACGTCAGCCGTGGATCGACGCTGGAGGAGATGACGTCGCCGTAGATCTCGTCGCCATTCTGCAGCACAACGCCCCGCGCGCGGTTGTTTTTCACAATGATCTTTGCGATCGGCGCTTCCGTGCGGATCTCCGCGCCAAGTTCGCGCGCAGCGCCGGCAATGGCGTTGGAGATGGCTCCGGTGCCGCCTCGCGAAAATCCCCACGAGCGGAAAGCGCCATCGATCTCTCCCATGTAATGGTGCAGCAGGACGTAGGCTGTCCCGGGCGAACGCACGCCCAGAAAAGTCCCGATGATGCCGGAGGCCGACATGGTCGCCTTGAGCACGTCGGTCTCAAACCACTGGTTCAGAAAATCGATTGCGCTCATGGTCATTAGTTGGACCTGGTTGTACTTGTCCTCGCTGCTCATGCCCTGAAAGCGCCGGCCTAGAAACAGCAGCTTCATGAGTTCGCGTGGCTTCAGAGTCGAGGGATCAGGCGGCACCATGCTCAGGATCGGCTTTACAAAGCGGCACATCGCCTGCATCGCCTTGCCGAACTCTTCATAAGCTTCCGCATCAACTTTTGAGTGGCGGGCAATCTCGCGGCGTGACTTGCCATGGTCGTTAACCCGCCACAGGTAATCCCCATTGGGCATGGGCGTGAACGTGCCGTCCAGGGGCAGGATTTCCAGACCATGGCGCGGGAGGTCGAGATCGCGGATGATCTCCGGCCTGAGGAGCGAAACCACGTAGGAGCAGACCGAGAATTTGAATCCGGGAAAAACTTCTTCTGTCACGGCGGCCCCGCCCAGCACGTGACGGCGCTCCAGCACCAGCACTTTCTTGCCGGCGCGTGCGAGGTAGGCGGCGTTGGTCAGGCCGTTATGGCCGCCGCCAATCACAATAACGTCGTATTTTGCTTTCGAGCCGTTCGCGGAAGATGCCATATATGTGCTGGAAGAAACGCGGAAAACAGATGATCAAACCTGAGTTGATTTGTACGAGTGCTGATTCACATTTTACTGGAGGGCCGCAGATTTGTCGCTGTGGCCAAGCGGCGCGAGCATCAACGAACAAGAACAGGGAATCGGGATTTACTTCCCTGCGCTCGCGCATGCGGCCAATAACTACCGGTCTTTTCACGCGATATTCACATTCTCGTTGCAAGCCTTTAACGTTTGACTGCTACAAATATGGTGCATGCAGAGGTACTGCTTCGATACGGTGATTATCTCCGACTTGCACCTTGGTTCCGATGTCAGTCAGGCGGGCGCTGCGCTGGCTTTCCTGCAATCGGTCCATTTCAAGCGCCTGATTCTGCTGGGCGACATTTTTGCTGACCTGAATTTTCGCCGTCTCACCAAAGAGCATTGGAAGTTTCTCGGGTACATCCGCAAACTCTCTAATCCACGCCATGAAATCGAGATCGTCTGGGTGGAAGGAAACCATGATCACGGACTTACAGAAGTCATGTCGCACCTGGTGGGAGTGCCGGTCTATCAGGAATATGCCTGGGAGTACTGCGGCAAGCGCCATCTGGCCATCCATGGCCACCAGTTTGACAGGTTTGCCGTAACCAATGCGTTCCTGAGCAAGGCAGGCCAGCTCATCTTTTTGCAATTGCAGAAAATGGATTCCAGAAACAAACGGTTTGCCCGTTACCTGGACCGTCTGAACACAAGATGGTTGCGTCTCTCAGAGCAGGTAGCGCAAGGCGCGCTCAGCTACGCAAAAACTGGCAAGGCTGAGCGCATTTTTTGCGGACACACACACGCGGCGCTGGCCCGGGAGCGGGATGGCGTTGAGTATTACAACTCGGGAGGATGGGTTGACCAGCGATGCACCTACATCGCGATTGGCCCGGAAGGAGTCGCTATCCATGAATACGTTGCCGAGATTGACAATCGTGATTCCGGCCAGGAACGAATCCCGGCTTTTGCCGACGCTCCTGGAGTCCCTCTGCCGGCAGGATTATGGCCTGATGAAGTGTACGAAGGTGTTCCTGGCTGATGCCGGTTCGACGGACGGCACGCAGGAATTGGCCATGTCTTTTGCCGGCCGGCTCGATATCGAGGTAATTCCCGGCGGACTGCCATCTGTTGGGCGCAACGCCGGAGCGCGGCGGGCCAGCACGCCTTACGTGCTGTTTATCGATGCCGA
Organism: Candidatus Angelobacter sp.; assembly: GCA_035703825.1. Taxonomy (GTDB): domain Bacteria; phylum Acidobacteriota; class Terriglobia; order Terriglobales; family Acidobacteriaceae; genus Angelobacter. The sequence continues at coordinate 10,898 of DASSXL010000238.1, read as the reverse complement.
CATGGAATTGCGGGACACAACATTGCTGCGGCGGGCCATGGAACTCGCCGAAAGGCGAAAGCTGCATTGCGTCACCACCAATATCTGGTGCGGGCAGGGAACTGTGCGCGACCGTGTTCTCTACTTCGCCAGCAACGTTGCGCAATACGGATCGCTGCTGGTAAAGCCCTTCAGCACAGGAATGTTCATGCTGTTTGAGAAAGCCGCATTTGACCGGCTCGGAGGCTTTCATGAACGGGCGCTTTACGCCGAAGATTATCTGCTGAGCAAGAAAGTACGAAGCCGCAAGTTCGGGATCGTGAGCGGCTGCATTCACACCACAAACCGGCGTTTTCGCAGCATGGGGCATTTAAAGATCGTAGGTATGTTCTTGAAAACGATGCTGAACTCCTGGAACGACAATTATTTTCTGCATGATCACGGATACTGGCGACAGAAGGTCTAGAATCCAATTCAAGAATGGACACTGGATCCAGCAGCCCAAGCTCCGTGTTCCCCGCAGATTTCGCCTGGGGCGTGGCTACGTCTTCCCATCAGGTGGAGGGAGAGAACGCCAACAACCAATGGGCGGAGTGGGAAAGGAACGGGCGAATCAAATCGAAAGATCGCGCCGGCCAGGCGTGTGACTGGTGGCGCAATGCCGAAAGAGATTTTGATCTAGCCAGGTCTCTGGGTGTGAATGCGCTACGTCTCTCCGTGGAATGGAGCCGCATTGAGCCCAAGGAAGGCCATTGGGACGAATCAGCGCTGGCCCGATACCGGCAGATGCTCAAGGCGCTGCATGAACGGGGCATACGGCCATTCGTCACGCTGCACCACTTCACCAATCCACAGTGGCTTGAAGCGAAGAGAGGCTTTGCCAATCCAGAATCCGTAAGACTCTTTCAGCGCTTTACCCAGCGCGTGGTTGGCGCCCTGGGTGACCACTGCCGTGACTGGGCGACTTTCAACGAGCCAAACGTCTACGTCTCTCTGGGATATTTCCTGGGTGAATTTCCTCCGGGCAAAAAAGGACGGGTCCTGGAAGCCGCGCAGGTCACAAAGAATCTTTGTCTTGCGCATGCGGCCGCCTATCGCACCATTCACTCTTTGCAGAGTGATGCCAACGTCGGCTGGGCGCAGCACTATGTCGTATTCAAGCCGCGCAGGCCGCAGTCTGTGGTAGACCGCTGGTTGTGCGGCTTTATTCAGAGGCGATTCAATGACAACTTCGCCGAGGGGATCAAAAGCGGAGTAGCGCCGTTTCCGCTGAATAAATTCGGCCAGCGCCTGCCTGATGTGAAAGGCACTTGCGATTATGTAGGGATCAATTATTACAGCAGGCTTCGCGTGGGGTTTGAGCGCCGAAGCCCCAGGACGTTGTTCCTCCAGATATCCGTTCCACCGCACAAGCCCCAGGGAGATTCCGGCATTGAAGTCCCTTACGGCGAGGTCTATCCACCAGGCCTGCGCCAGGCCGTGGAACACTTTGCCGGTTTCAGGAAGCCGGTTTACATTCTGGAAAACGGAGTGCCTGATCGCGCAGACCGAATTCGTCCGTGGGCCATAGAGTCCATCGTGAGCCAGATGCAGGGACTCATTGCCGAGGGAATCGATTTACGAGGATATTTTCATTGGACGCTGGCCGACAACTTTGAATGGAACGAGGGCTGGCACCTTCGCTTTGGACTGTATGAACTTGATCCCGCAACGCAGGAAAGAAGACCGCGCGCCAGTGCACAAGTGTACGCGCGGCTCATCCGTGAGAGCACGGTCCGAAGCATGGAAATCGACCGAAGGCCTTCGGAAGCCACAGGCCTGAACAGTAACGGCTCTCTTTCTACCGAACAAAATACGTTGTGTGAGTGACGCGCGACTCTCGTGAGCGTTGCTGTCCCGCGCTGCTGGATCGAAAATCTCTCAGTTCGACGCGCGTTGCTGTTCTGCACGCGTGAGCACCTCGAAGTATTTGTTCTCCACACATCACTTCCGGCCCCCGCGCCATCCTAAAGAGTGAAGAGACACATCCAGAACAGATGCTTGCAGGCCCAGCCGGCAATTTGAAGGCCGGTGCTTCTTTAGAACGGAACTGGCGCCTGCGTACGATTTTCCTTTTTGAGTCCACTCACCTGGGTTCACACTTCAACTTATTCCAAAGGAGCTAAAAAATGAAATTTTTCTCTGCCAATCTTGAGACATTGCGGGAACTTTATCGCAACCAGCTGCGGATGCTGCTTTCCACTGAAGATCAGATCATTGGCGCCTTGCCGGCGATGATAGAAAAGGCCACGGATGTTCAACTGAAACAGGCGTTACAGTCCCACCTCCAGGAAACTCGCGTCCACAAAACGCGGCTGCAAGAGATCCTGAATGACGAACTCCAGAAGGCGGAGCCGATCAAGTGCAAAGTCCTGGCGGCGCTGGTGACGGAAGCTGAAGACCTGATCAAGGATGCGACAGACACGTCAGTCCGCGATGTGGCGTTGATCGCCGCGGCGCAAAGGGTGGAACATTATGAAATTGCATCGTATGGGGCCGTCCGCCGCTGGGCGCAGATTCTTGGCGAAGCCGAGCACGCCTCACTGCTGGACAAGACGATCCAAGAAGAGGGCCATGCAGACCATCTGCTGACCTCAATCGCAGATCGAGTGAACGTGGACGCCGAAAAAGCGGCCTGAGTGTCTTGACTAGAAAGTAATTGCAAAGGCGCTTTGCTTCGGGGCCGCCCGCTGGGGCGGCTTCGAAACAAGCGCGACCTCCAATACGCTTGGGGCTGGATCTTTCCGGGCGGCCCGGTTCATTTTTCATCACCGCGGGTGTAGCATCTTTCCGGCCAAGGATTTAGCCATGCCCGTAAGGAAGCGCAGTTGTCCTATCGGAAAATGGCAACGGCGTGTGATGAAAAAACACTTTGCGCTAAACGTCGTGTTTTTGTTTGTCTGCGTGCTCGCACAGGCGCAGACCAATCCCCACCTGCTGATCACGGTTACTCTGGCGAGCGATGTTGCACCTGCTGGAGCATCGGGACGGCTGCTGGTTTTTATGAGCAGCCAGCCTGGTTCGCCTTTGCACCCAAGCTGGGACAGCGATCCGCGGGGCCTCTGGGTTGCAGCCAGGGAGGTGCCGCATCTTGCGCCGGGAGAATCGGTTGTTCTGGACGCGGACGAGTTGGCCTTTCCGGAGCCATTCTCAGTCGCGCCCGCTGGAGAATACCACCTTCGCGCGGTGCTGGATACGAACCACAACTACGCTTATACCGAAGAGGAAGACAACGATGATCTTCGCAGCGAAATCTCTCTCCAGCATCTGCCTTCCGCGAATATCGCACTAAAGCTTACGCAGCGCGTGGCCGAGCCGCCTGTGCCAACGCCACACGCTGAAGCGCTCGATTTCGAATCCCGCCTGCTGAGTAAATTCTGGGGCCGGCCCGTGCACATGCGTGGACTCATCGTCCTGCCGCCTGCTTATGCAACGAATCAAACGCAGAAGTTTCCCACTGCCTACTGGACGCATGGATTCGGAGGCACGTTGCGCGGCATCGCGGCTTACGAACTCCAGTACTACTATCCCTACATGGCGAAGCACGAAAAGCCGGAGATGATTTATGTTCTGCTGGACCAATCTTGCCCGTTCGGCACCCATGAGTTTGCCAATTCCGCCAATAACGGACCCTGGGGTGACGCGCTGGTAAAGGAGCTCATCCCTGCGCTTGAGCGCAAATACCGCATGGATGGAAAGGCCAGCGGCCGTTTGTTGCAGGGCCACTCTTCCGGAGGCTGGGCGGCGTTGTGGCTGCAGGTTGCCTATCCGGACGTTTTCGGCGGCGCGTGGCCTACTGCGCCCGATCCGGCGGACTTTCGCGCCTTTATTCCCGTAAATCTCGCAACCGATACCAACATCTACCGCAAGCCCGACGGCACAAAGCGAATCATCATGCGCGCGCAGGGCAAAGAGATAACTATGGAAGATTTCGCGCATCGAGAAATGGTGCTGGGCGAGTACGGCGGGCAACTCAGCTCATTTGAAGCGGTCTTCAGTCCGCGCGGCGCCGATGGCCGGCCCATGCGGCTCTTCAATCGGGCCACGGGAGAGATTGATGCTGAAGTGGCAAAGGCCTGGGCGAAATACGATATTGCGCGCATCCTTCGGCAAAACTGGCGCCAACTGGGGCCAAAACTGAACGGAAAGATCCATCTTTTCGTCGGCACGGCCGACAACTTCTACCTTGATGAACCCGCGCGCCTGTTAGAGCAGACAATCCGCCAACTGGGCGGCGCGGCGACTTTCGTGTTCCTTCCAGGACGGACCCACGCGAACGTCTACGAAGACGGAATTGCAGAACGGATCTGGCAGGAAGCATGGAACACTGCCCGGCCTGGCAAACAATAAGAGCGTGAATCCGCGTGCCTGGGCAGCGGCCTGGCGAGAAAGAAGAAGCCGCACTCTTGCAATGTGACTCACCGCGTAAACCTTGGCGGATCACGCTTGCTGGTGACCGCCATCACAGTAGCTCGACGCCAAAAAACCTAAATTGAAATCAGGAAGTGTATCTAAGCCTATTTGCTTGTACCGGTCCGCAACACCCTGTCCTCATAGAAAAGGAGATATCACCATGTCAAATATCATTCGCAGAAGCCCATTCTTCGAGCTGACTTCACTGCAAGACCGCATGAACCAGCTCTTTAATCAGACGTTTGGCGGTTTTGAGAACTTTGGGTTTGAGCAGCCGCTGGCAGCGGAAAATTTCCTGCCGCCAGTCGACATTTCTGAAGACAATCACAACATCATGCTGCAGGCTGAGATTCCGGGCGTGAAGCAGGAAGACCTTAACATCACTCTGGAAAATAATGTGCTCACCATCGCAGGTGAACGCAAGTTCAAAGAGGAAGAGAAGAAGGAGAACTTCCATAGGATTGAACGGCGCTACGGGAAATTCACCCGCTCCTTCACGCTGCCGGCCAGCGTGGATGCGGAGGATGTCAACGCCGTATTTGAGAACGGCTTGTTGAAAATTACTCTGGCGAAGAGAGAAGAATTCAAGCCGAAACAGATCACCATCGGCGTGAACAAGGCCCCGGCCGCTTCTGCCAAGGGCAAAGCCGCGTAAGCTCACCCACGCACGCAGAATCTAGTGGCTACAGGAGGGATCCTGTGGCCACTTCTATGTTCATGGCGGCGGCCAGGCATGCGAAGGGCGGCTGGCCGTAGCGGCGGCGACCGCAGCCAGACGGGGAATTGTCTTTTAGGTACAGATGGTGGAGGCAAGGCAAACGCCGGAGCCAACTATGCAGGCTCCGGCAATCTGTTCTGGTATGTCGGGCAAGCCAGGCGCCGGTAGTCTTACGCCGCCTTCTTTCTGGCAGCCCACCTTTTCTTCATCGCATCGCTGATCCGCTTGCGAGCTGATGCCGACAGATGGCGCTTCACTCCGCCCTTTGACAGGGCCGGGCGGCCTGGTCCCCGCTTACGTCCCTGCAAAGCCGTGATCGCGGCGCTAAGACGGTCGCGCTCGGCTTCTAATGCTTCAATGATTGTGGTTGTGTCCATGCTTCTCCTTGGTGATAACGAATGCAGATGATTGTACATGCGCGTACAAAGCTTTTGGTACGGACCTCGCGCCCGCCGCTTAGCCGACCCAAAGGAACGGCACTAACATCATGCTAAGTGATTGAAATATTGAGGTTGGGATTAATTCTGAACGGAGTTGGCTCCTTGCGAGGCATTCTTTTTGAAAGCTTACTGATGGAGCCCACTTAAGGCAATAATCTTGAAAATTGGGGTGGGTAGTGGGGGTCGAACCCACGACATCCAGAGCCACAGTCTGGCGTTCTGCCACTGAACTATACCCACCGTAAAAGGCTAGAGTCCCATTTTACACGATTTCTCTGGAGCGCTCGGCGGAATGGAACCATCGCGGTCTAATTACCTCTAAATGGGCCCGGAAGTTCAAATCCAAATCAAAGCGCGGATATCGTTAAGAGAGCGCTGACATAGACGCCGCAGAAAACCGCAGAGAACACAGATGAGCAATAGCAAGCAGAAAAAGCAGCAATGGCTGCCGAGGTACCGCACCACATCCCTGAGCCGGCAATTGCGACCAGGCGGCCACCAGTGGCCGTTCGGTCGGCGCTCATGAGCGCATCTGCTCGGCGATCGATTGCTCAGCAATCGTTTACTCGTCGCGCAACGGTCCAGGCAGTCGCCGGTCCGATATGTGCCTCACATCCAGCCGCCTATATGTTGAAGCGCGCGTAGAGCATCATCCCTGCGATGAGGAAAAACAACAAAGCAGAGCCCGCGCCGCAAATACGCAGCCATGGCTGGATCCTGTTCATTTTTACGATCAGTTCTTCCTGCTCTTTGGCCATGTGGGCCTCAGCGCTGTCCAGAAAGAGCTGGTCGTCTTCATGCATGGCAAGGGTGCTGCGGTAGATCAGGAGAATGACCAGCACAACTGTCAAACCGGCCCAAAGAATGAGGAGAGGCGTCATCATGGATGACATGGAACACCACCTTGAATTTTGGCACCGGTTCCGTTACAGAGAGGCCGCAACCGCGGGTCGCGGCGAGGGTGTAAGTGGAACCTTATCTGCATTATATGCTCGCGACAGGTGGCAAAATCCAATATTTTCGCGAGTTGCTGGATGCCAAGAGGCGGCCGAATGGGGCCAGAGAGCCGCTGGACGGCAAGGAGGCCTGGTTGAACGGAAATTATGCGACCCGGCCGGACCGGGACTCATCTAATCAAGGGAAAAGGCCAATAGAATCAGCGTGGAACTGTGTATAATAAAGCAGATTCCTGACAGGCTATATCAAGCGCCAAGGAGATAGAAAACAGATGTCAACTACCACCACAACGCCCAATGTAGAAACTACTCCGTCACTGCCGGTGAACCTTACTCCCACGGCGGTCACAAAAGTAAAAGAGATTATGGGCCAGCAAAACCCGGTGCCGGCCGGCTTGCGGATTGGCGTGGTCGGCGGCGGCTGCTCCGGCTTTTCTTATTCCATGTCATTTGAAAATGCCCCCGGTATGATGGACAAGGTTTATACCTTCGACGGGTTGAAAGTGTACGTCGACGCCACTTCAGCCATGTATCTGAATGGCTGCGTTGTGGACTTTGTTGAGACGCTGGAAGCCTCCGGCTTCAAGTTTGAAAATCCCAACGTAAAGAGCACCTGCGGATGCGGCTCTTCATTTAACGTGTAGCCAAGAAAATCATTCCGAAAAGATTTGGGCCTCGTCAGAAAAGACGCGGCCCTTTTGCTTTTAGTTGGGAACTTGAGGCGGAGGCTGCGGTGTGCCGCTCGGCTGCGGCTGTCCGGAGTTTGCTCCCGCCGGAGGTTGCGGGCCGGAAGCCCCAGGTGTGTTGCCGCCGCCGGTGGTTGAAGTGCCGCCTGTCCTTGGTTCTGCCACGGTCACGCCCGTTCCACCACTCTGCTCCAGACGCAAGTCATAGACGAAGTACCATTCATCGTAGTGGTCTTTGTCGTTGAATTCCTTGATTGCCTGCTTCTTGCTGACGCTGGCAACGCCGATAATCTGGCCGCCGCCAACGGTTGGTCCGTTGCCGATGTTCGTGGTAGTCAGCGATCCAAGCTGGCCTGTGCCGCCTTTTGTTGACGGCTGGCCCAATGGCGAGCCACCAGGGCTGTTAAGCTGTGCGACGCCGGGAGGAGTTACCCCGGGTGTGGTGGGGGCACCCGGCGGATTAATCCCCGCTCCAGGTCCGGACAAGCCAGGGTTCACGCCCCCTGGTCCCGACAAGCCCGGTTTTGGCGCTGGGATATTAATCTGCGCCTCGCCCGCGTGGACCATCTTCCAGTCGGCTTCGCCAGTCATGGGATCTTTGTATTTCTTGCGCAGGAAACGGATGTGGTTGGTATCTTCCAGCTGTTCCACGGACAAGGGATAGCGGCCGCCATTCTTGTGCACAAACCGTTTTACCGCCGTGGCGTAATCTTTCCCGCGATGGACCAGTTCCTCTTCTTTTTCACGCTTTATCTGCTGGGCGATGCGCGGCAGTTCAATCGACATGGCTACCAAAATCAGCGTGACCGCCAGCATCACGGCCAGCAGCACGTAGCCTGATTCCCGGGAACGAATTGACTTCATGCAACGCATGCGGATTATTTCGCTATGAGCGGGATCGTCTGCTTATTGTTATTCAGCACGTCCTCAATGATCACGCTGGTGTTATTGATCTGGATGACTTTGTATTTCCGCTCCACAATGTCACCCTGCCGGGCGACGAAGACTTCGCCTTCGTCGAACAGAAAGATCTTCTTGGGCTCAGTGGGCTTGCTGGCAAAGCCGTAAAACTTAAGCTGAATCGGCGGTGGCGGAGGAGGTGGCGTCGGCGTTGGGGGCGGGTCGGGCCCCATAGGTCCTCTCGCACTTGCTACCAGCGGCTCGATCTTCTTTACTTCTTCCATCCTGAAAATATTTCTTCCGCCGGCTTCATACTTCTTGCTTTGGCTGGCTGCCAGGATGTCAAGCCGCAACCGTGGGTCCAGGGTGCCGTTGTCGGCCACGTCGGTGACGGCAGGTTTCCTCTGCTGGTTCCCGGCGCTGGAGCTTGCCGTCGCGGGCGCGGCAGCGGAGCTGGTGCCGAAGTCGACAAAGTTGTAGATGCCCACCAGAAGGGCAATCGCCAACAGTGCGATCATCCAGCGTACCTGCTTTTTGTTTTCCGCGCCTATATTCACTAGGTCTCGTCTCCTCTGGTCATGGAACGTGTGCCGGCCTTGCGCCTTGCTATGTTTCCTTCAGGAACGTTTGAAATTTTATCTGCAGTGATACCACGCCGCTTTCCTGGCTCGTGAGAGATATCTGGTCAATGATAAACACCAACTTGTCCTGCTCCATGGCATTGATAAATCTGGCAACTTTTGCGTACTCGCCGGAAACAGTGGTGTCAATGTTGATGCGCTGCACGTCGGGCAAATCGCCCTTTTCGTTGCGCGCGCCGCGGTTTTCCTGAACATAGTGGATTCCCCCGGCCGTGGTCACTCCGGTTTCCTTCATTAATTTTTCCAGATGCTGGGAGATCTGGGAAAACTGGCTGGGGACCTTCTGCTCGTAAAAATTCTTCACGTCCACCCGGGTCTGCGCCAGTTGCTTCTCAATCCCCTGCAATGGCGCTACGTCTCGGGTGAGCGTTTTTTCCTCGCCACGTAAACTCTGCTCCAGGGCCGCCCTGCTGGAGGGGCTGGAGCCAGGCAGCAGCAGGTAGATAATCAGCAGCAGGTCAATAGCGCCAAGCACGGCCAGGATGAGCGTGAAACGCTGCCGCATTTTCGCCAGATTGTTCATTAGAAACCCTCCCTCTCAGCCGCGCGTCCCTGTGGCGGCGCGGCGGGAGTGTAATACGTTACGATGTCAAACTTGAACAGCTCCATCCCGGTCTTCTGGTCCTTCTCTGTGCCTTCCGACGAGATGGCGGCGCCGCGGAAGCGGGAGGACCTCTCCATCTTCTTCACCAGCTCCAGCCCGTTATCGTGTGTGTCGCCCTTGATCATCAGGGTCAGCTTGAGCCGGTTATCCAGTGTTATCTCCGGGTGGACGGAACTCACATAAGCCCGCGCCGGCATGATCTTCTGCAAATCATTGAATAGCTGCGTCCAGGAAAGCTGGCGGCGGTTGATCTGCCTGTTCCAGTAATTCTTCTGCAGGTTGACGTCGTGATTTTCAGGGAGGTTTGAGATTCTCTCGGCGGCGGCGCGCTGTTTTTGCAGAGAGTCGATCCGCTCCCGCAGTTCCTTGATCCGCTGGCCTGACTTGGAGGAACTGGAATAGTTCATGACGGCCAGCCCGATCAACAGGAGCAGCAGCGCGGCGGCCGATCCTATGGCGATGGTCCAGCGCAGATAGAACTGCCGGACATCCTCAAACTTCAGTGAAGCGAGATTGATATTGAGGCGCATTATCCCAGCAAGGCCCCCACGATTCCCGCCATGCTCGAAGGCATAACACTCTCACCGCTCAGGTTCTGTTCCGCGGAAAGCTCAGGCGCCAGCGCTTCCACTTGCGCGCCGGTCTGTTGATGAAGCATAGGGCCAACCTCCGCCATCGGGGCCAGGCCGCCGACATAAATCTTCTCAATGTGGGCGGCGAAGGTATCCTCAAAAAAGACGATCGAAGGCAGCACCGCTTCAGTAAGGTCTGCCGCGGAAAAATTCCCGCCGTGCGGGTTTTCCAGCGTGCGCACCAGCCGCAATTCCTGGTGTTCCACCGCGGTGATGGTGATGTTCATAGGGTCGACTTTTAAGACCAGGGTGGGCCGCTCGCCCTCAACCAGGCCAAGTGCGGCCAGCGAAGATGGCAGAATCACGCCCGGCTCATATCCCACGTCGCGAAAGGCTTTCTCGTATTCCTCAACAATCTCGCGCGGCGCCACGGCGGCCACGGCACGAACAGAGCCGTTGGCCCGCGTTACATCGTACGAGAGCACGGCATTGTCCACGTCAAACGGCAGCGATTTTTTGAGGCGAAAACGGATGACCGGCTCAATTTCGTCAGCCTTCGTGGGAAGCGCCTCAAAATCCAGGAGCATTATGCGAATCGCCACATCCGGCAATATCACAATCACGTCATGCGATTTTCCTGCCACCGCTCCCAGCGCGCCGCCCAGTGCAGTGCGCAGTGCGCCGGCATCCAGAATGTTGGGGACGGTGAGGCCGGGGGCAATCGCGCCTTCCGCCAGGCGGCGTGAGGTAAAGACCTCCAGGCGGGGTAATTTTTCAGACGCCCGCGCGGCAATCACGCCTTCTGACGTGATTTCACAAGCCAGCCGTGGACGTATTGTTGTTTGCTTCAAACCGGCCATCCTTTTATCTCGTAGTCTCAATGAAGGTGACTTTGTTGATTTCCTTCATGGTGGTCACGCCGGCTTTTACCCGCGCCAGCGCCGAATCGC
>DASSXL010000178.1:0-2438 GCA_035703825.1 Candidatus Angelobacter sp. | reverse complement strand
CACCACCAGGGGAAATGACACCGTATAAGGATGGAAGCCGTAATCAATCAGCCGCTTGGCAATGTCTCCCGTCTTTACGCCCTTCTGTTCCTGGATGCTGTCACTGAAGACCACTTCATGCATTGACGGGCTCGGGTACGGCAGGGTGTAGTCACCTTCCAGTTTCTTGCGAATGTAATTCGCGTTCAGCACCGCGTCTTCCGTCGTCTGCCGCAGGCCGTCAGGACCATTCGCCAGCGTATAAGCCAGCGCGCGTACATGCATGCCAAAATTCCCATAAAACATCCGCACGCGCCCCACGGATTTTGGTCGGTCGTAATCGAACGCCAGCGTACCGTCTGCCCGCTCCACAATCACCGGCTTGGGAAGGAAAGGCTCCAGAATTTTCTTGCACGCCACCGGCCCCGAGCCTGGCCCGCCTCCGCCATGCGGCGTTGAAAACGTCTTGTGCAGGTTCAGGTGCATCACGTCCACGCCAAAGTCGCCCGGGCGCGTCTTGCCCACCAGCGCATTCATGTTCGCGCCATCCATATATAGAAGACCGCCCTTTTCGTGCAGGATATCGGCGATCTTGTGGATCTCCTGCTCAAAAATCCCCAGCGTGTTGGGATTGGTCAGCATCAGCCCAGCGACATCTTCATTCATCTGCGCCGCCAGCGCGCTCACGTCCACCATGCCGCGTGAGTTCGACTTAAGATTTTCCACAGCGTAACCGCAGATCGCCGCCGTAGCCGGATTGGTTCCGTGCGCCGAATCGGGTATCAGAATCTTCTTGCGCGGGTTCCCTTGCGACTGCAGATAAGCATGAATCAGCAGGATACCGGTCATTTCGCCGTGCGCTCCCGCCGCGGGCTGCAGCGTAATCGCGTCCATGCCGGTAATGTCCAGCAGGCAGTCTGAAAGCATCTTCATCACGCGCATCGCGCCCTGCGAAACTTCCGCCGGCTGGTAAGGATGCGCATTGGCCAGTCCCGGAAAGCGCGCCACAACTTCATTCACGCGCGCGTTATATTTCATGGTGCAGGAGCCCAGCGGATACATGCCCAGATCAATCGCGTAATTCCATGTGGAAAGCCGGGTAAAGTGGCGGATGATCTCCATCTCGCTCACTTCTGGCATGTTGCCCAAGTCGGCGCGGGCTGAAGCTCCGAGCGCTTTTGCGTAATCGACCTCGGGAACATCCAGCGGCGCCAGCCGGTAACCTTTCTTACCCGGTGACGAGCGCTCAAAGATCAACCCTTCATTCTGGTTAACGTGGTGCGTCGCTTTCTTGATGTCTTTGTTGCTCATTGGCCCACCGCCTGCGCTGCCGCGTCAATCTGCTCTTTGCTGTTCAGCTCCGTGCAACACCACAAGGACGCGTTGCCCAGTTCCGGATAGTGCCAGCTCAGTGGAAAGCCGCCAATCATCTTCTTCTCCAGCAGGCATTTGTTAATCGCATGCGCGTCGTCTTTTGTCTGAACCACAAACTCATTGAAGCGCGGGGCGCCATCAAACAGGATCTTTCCCTTTTTCGCAAACTCGTTCCGCGCATACGTCGCTTTGGCCAGATTCTGTGCGGCGAGTTCTTTCAGCCCTTCGCGACCATAGATTGTGAGGTAGATCGTCGCCATTGTCGCAATCAGAGCCTGGTTGGTACAGATATTCGACGTAGCTTTCTCGCGCCGGATATGCTGCTCGCGGGTAGACAACGTCAGCACGAATCCGCGCTTGCCGTCTTTGTCTTTCGTCTCTCCCACCAGTCGTCCCGGTATTTGCCGGACAAATTTTTCTTTCGTCGCCATCACCCCAGCATAGGGTCCGCCATATCCCAGCGGCACACCAAATGACTGCGTTTCCATCGAAACGATATCCGCTTCCACCGGCGGCTTCACGATTCCCAACGACAGTGCCTCGGCTATCGAGACAATCAACAATGCGCCTTTCTTATGGGCCAGATCGGCCACGGCCGCAACGTCTTCAATCGTGCCAAAGAAATTTGGCGACTGGATCAGCACGCACGCCGTGTCCGACGTAATTTTCTTCTCCAGATCGGCCATATCAACACGGCCGTTTTCAAAGTAGCCGCATTCTGTAATCGGCAGCTCCTGGTGCTGGGTGTATGTGTGCATTACCTCGCGGTATTCCGGGTGCACGCTGCGCGCCACCACGGCTGCCTTGCGGCCGGTAATGCGAACCGCCATCAGCATGGCCTCAGCCGCGCCGGTTGAGCCGTCATACATGGAGGCGTTCGCCACTTCCATTCCGGTCAATTCGCAGATCATGGTCTGGAACTCAAAGATAGCCTGCAGCGTTCCCTGCGCAATCTCCGCCTGATAAGGCGTATAGGAGGTTAAAAACTCGCCGCGTGAAACCATCGCGTCAATCACCACCGGACGGTAGTGATGATAAGCTCCTGCGCCCAGAAACAGCGCGTAACCTGCGGCGGCGTTATCGGC
>DASSXL010000204.1:0-38580 GCA_035703825.1 Candidatus Angelobacter sp. | reverse complement strand
CTTCTGCTCCACCATTCGCCACTGCTGCGCCACGGGCCGCTGGCATGCGTGATTTTTGCTTTGGCGCCGTTGAAGACGATCGCCAAGGGCACGTTGCCGCGTGTCTCCACCTGGGCGCTGGCCGGCGGACGGAACATGCGCATGGCCAGCACAGGAGCGCCAGGTAGCCGCGGGTCTCTTTTCTTTATGCTGTATGGGCGTGAAGGTCGGCAGCACGGCAAAGCTATCTAGCCGATGTGAATCCGTTACCACGGGAAACCCGACCAGCCCGCGTCCTTCTTCATCGGCTTCACCCACCACGGCGCGCAGGCGGGCCAAAGTGATTTCCAGTTTGGCCGGCTCAGACCCCGCCGGCTTTCAATGACTCGGGCAAACCTGAACCAGGTGGTAAGCGGAATTTTCTGACCAGCCGCTCCTCAATTTCCCCCAGATCAATGGCGATCAGCCCAAAACCGCCATTCTGTATTAAGGATGTCCGCGGCTTTGAACGCCTGCTCTACCGGCTGCATCCGTTTTGCATCTGCGCCGTGGAAGTTGGATGTTACGATGCGATTGTTGGCGGTGGTCGAGGGACGACCATTCGGGTCACGGCTGTCTGTCCTCGGTTGATGTCGAGCCGTCGGGCCAGAGTTGTTCGTCGATTGAGGGCCGATCATCGCTTCGTTATCGGTCGCTGTGTGAGTGCGGGCCGTCCCGTCGGGGCCGACCGCAGACTCCAAGCAGCCAACAGCAGCGTGGCGAGCCCGACAGGACTTGAACCTGTGACCCTCTGCTTAGAAGGCAGATGCGTATAATATACAAGCTGAAGGTCGCAATATTTTCCTTACAAGCCATCATAAATGACACCAGAAAACTATAGATTCTCATTGGCACATATCAATAGGTTTTATAAGCTAAATATTTTGGACATAAACTTTCTTGATTACTCCGCGTTTACATCTCATCAAGAGCGCGCCCCAGGACAAATAGCATTCAGCGCTTCTGCTTTTGCTGTTATTCTTATCCTTGAATAGTATCGCGACATCTTAATCGACTGATGTCCCGCAATCGACATAATAGTTTCATCGGGTGCTCCCGATTCAAACAGTTTCGTAATAATCTGGTTGCGAAAGTTTCTTGGCTGCAGCCATTCCAGCCCGGTCGTTTTGCGCATCGTCCTGAATGCCGACCGTATAAAGTAAGGCGACGCCGGCCGCGCCACGTCATAAGCTCCTCGTTTCAGTCGGAAGGGGAAAATATAATGGTCAGGATGCCACGCTCCCAGACGTTTTGCTCGTTCCACGATCCTGCGCGCTTGTTTCGCGGCGACAGCATTCAGCGGCACCACACGAGCGCGAAACTCATTTTTCACCTTGCTATCAGGGATATGGATCTTTGGCGGCTCCTGGTCAAGAAAAACGTGCTTCATCTGCAAGTGCCGCAGCTCAATTCCCATGGCTGACGTATTGTTCGTCAGCGACACCGCCCAGTATGCCACGCTCCAGTCGGGATTCCCCGCCACCACGCGGAAAAATCTTTCTTCTTCTTCCGCCGTCAACACCTTGGGTGGCGTCCAGTTCGGCAGCGGCAGTGGCTTATAGTGTTTCTCGATCAAGTCCCATAGATCCGCTGTCTTTAAGATCTGCGCCATGGTGTTCAATTCATGGTTCACACAGGACGCGCCCGCTTCCATTCTTCTCTGCCTCTGATATTCCAGAAAGTGCCCAATATGGATCTGCGACAGCAGCATCCCATCAAACACTTTCTTCAAGTTGCGTATATACCATTCGTACATTTCGATGGTACGCGGCTTCTTGCTGTGCATCTTCTTGATCTCCAGCCACTGGCTGGCTGCTTCCTGGAAAGGAAGAGTACGAAACTGTAATGGCGTCATTACTCTCATAAAAATTTCGCACCTTGCTCGCTTTGCAGCTCTCCAGCCGGAGGGAGTGGCCGGGCGACCTGCTTACTTGGGTTCGATGGCAATTCTATGATGTTCGTTTTATTTTCGCTACAACAAAATATAGCGCAACTGGTGGGAAGGCGACCACAATATATAGTTTTGGCTGTAAATCCGGCCACCCCGCAACTTTATCCGCCGACCGGGGGCGCCAACGGCGTTCCTACAGGCATCAGCGCCTGTACGCTTTCCGGTGTGATCTCCCTGCCCGCCGCATCGTGCACTGCCTGAATCGCAATCGACGCCAGATTGGCAAACGCCTCGGTCACCCGTTCCGCCGCGGCCGGATCAAAGCCGCCTGGACCGCTGGCCGTCCCAGCCTGCGCATCAATTTCCCCAAGGATCTGCTCAATAAATAGAGCTGCGTCCGTCACTGTCTTCAGCATGCTCTTCAATTTGTCTGCCATGGAAATGCTTGCTGCTGGATTTGTTGCCAAGATTGCACCTCGTGAAAATCAGTATTTGGTACTTGGTATTTTGTATTTGGTTAGAAAGCAGAGGATGGAGCAGGCATTCAGGGATCCCCGGCTACCGATTTTGGCTTTGCGGGGCGGAGACCTGCGGTCAAGCTAACAATTCACGGTGCATTCACCATCTCAAGTCCAGCACCGGCCGCAACGCCGCAATCGCCATTACCGGATCATTCTCATGGACCGGCGGGTTTGCCCGGCTCACTGGCTTCTTCATTAGTCCGCGCACCGCCTCCAGCAGAGCGGGAAACTGCACCAGGTACCCGATCACCGCGGCCTGTTTCTCCTGTAATAAAGCAGCTTTGTTCTTCGCCACTTTGGCCACGGCATAGGCGGCAAAGGCTTCCACCGCGGCCACCTGCGCCTGGCGTGCTTTCTCTATTGCTTGCTGCGCTTCGCGGGTTTGTGGCAGATAAAACGCTTTTGCATCAAATGCCGGGTCCTCCGGATCGGCAGCGCATAAGTGCCGGATATCGGCATCAAAATGGTTGTAGCCCGCCACCGCGCAGTCAATAAGCGCCTTGCTTGTGGCTAGCGACTCATAGGTCGTCCGGTCCCACCCGCTTACGCAACCCGCGAGCAATCCGCTTGCAGGTATGATCACGCACAGCGCCAGCACGCTGGTGATCTTCGTCCAGTCGGCAATGCTGTTTTGCTGGTTTCCCGGCAGCGGCGACTGCTTCAGATACAGCAGCACGGCTTTCGCGCCAATCACCAGCGCCGCCGCACCCACCTTTGCCAGCCCGGAGCGTGAGAAGTTGAAGCTCGCCGGATCCAGTGACATGGTGGCCAGCGCGGTAATCATTGAGCTCAGCGCAAATACGCCCAGCCCCTTGAACCAGGTTTTCAGGCTCATGGTGTTGTCCTCATTTCTGTTGAATTTGCTTGGAAGCTGAAATTATGAAAATTGCGGATGGCTTTGGTTCTTGGCTCTTAGCTTTTGGCCTTTGGCTCCTACAAAGATCTTTCCCTGAACGAGGCTAGTGTCAGGGCACGAGTTTCACTCGTCCGTCCCGGCGGCTAAAAATGATCGCGCTTTAGCCCCTGCTTCATTGCAATAGAAAGAAGGATGGAAGAGTACGACTGCGCGCTCAAAGCCCTGGCGCCCTCACGCTTCCGCCCTCTTGAGCCACCCGGCCAGATTCACCGCCTGCGCCGGATTCACCGCCGCCACGTGCCGGTAATACGCGGCGCTAAATTCGCACAGCAGTTGGTAATACGCCCTCGGATCACTCGCGCTGATCGCCGCCAGCGTCTTGGGGCCGATCACTCCATCTTCGGCTAAGCGCGCATCGCCCGCGGCCAGAGCATTCGCTGCGCGCTGTGCATAGAGCGCAGCCTGGCGCGCTCCCATGTTCACGCCCATATCGAACAGCTTGTTGGCCACGTTCTGGTTCTCCACTTCGTCCAGTCGCATGGCCTTCCAGTATTCGCGTTGTTCGATCTTCTCCGCTTCAGCCAGCGCGTCTTTCGCCGGCCCGGTAAAGAACTCGTCCGGCAGATCAGGATGAAACTTTTCCGCTATGCCGAAGCGCGTGCGCCCGCCGGCATCCACCGTCACCTTGCCGGAACGGGTTGAATCTTCATGCTGCAACACGAATGAAAAAGCCGGTTTGAAATCAGCCATGTGACATTCTCCAAAAATTGAGTGGATTTACTTAATGGAGGCCGGGTTAGCCGTCTATGTCCGCGTCAGCGGGGACGACCGATAATTGCCGGGCAGCCACGCCTCGCCAGTTCTTTCCTTGTCTGATTGCGCGGATCGTTGACGGTGCGACGCCGAATTCCCGAGCTATCTCGCTTATATACAGGCGATCCTCGGCCAGCATGGCCTTGATCCGGCTTACCTGGCCTTCCGTCAGCTTGGCACTGTGATGCCTTTCACCCCGCAAATTTCTCCCTTTATTAAGCATGTCTTGCGAGTTGTCAACCGACGTTCCCAAGAACAGGTGCTCAGGATTAACGCATGCCCGCACATCGCATTTATGGCACACCACCATACCCGGCGCGATTTCGCCGCAAAACAGCATCCAGGCCAGGCGATGCGCTCGAAGTTCCCTGCCGTCCAGCCTAACGGCCCCATATCCCGCCGGATCCACCATTCCCTGCCACAACCAGCATCCGCTGGCGGCGTCGCGACAGATCTTGGCCAGAAATCTTTCTCTAGTAGTAAATTTCATTGGGCATACCTGCAGATGCTGAGTTGCGGAGCAAAAAGATGAAATTAGCCGTGAATGAACGCGAAACGCACGAATAAAACGATTGCCAGGCTGTGATTCGTGTTCATTCGCTTCGATTCGCGGCTAAGAAGGTTCGTGGCGAGATCGGTTTTTCCTGGCGGCTACACGCTGGCCGCGTGTTTTCCATTTCCGCTAATGCCCTTGCGCTCGGCAAAGTCGCTCCACATCAGCTTGTGCTGGTACACGATGATCGACATCTTGCGGTAAATTCCCAGCAGCACCAACAGGTTCGCGGCGGTGGCGAAATCGGAAAAATGAAATGGCATCGTATCCTCTTGAAGATTGTTGGGTAGCTTTAAAACAAATAAAGGCAGCCAACGGGCTGCCGCTACTGAAAATCCCTGATTACTTTTGTGCTTTCGCCCAAACAGCATAGTCGCGCTTTCAGCAACTCTGGATTAGACTATGCGTGCATGAAAAGCACGGTTCTCGCCCTGATGCTCGCCTTGGCCGGATGCGGTGGAAACATTACGGCAACGGCGCCGCAAAAATCCACCATTCAACGGTCCGGCACAGTATTTGTTGGCGATTCCATATTTGGCCGATGGGATCTTGACAGTTATTTCCCCGGTAAGGGCTACGTCAATGCCGGGTGGTTCGGGAAGCGCACCGATGAAATTCTCGCAGTATTTCCGTCCATCCTTGACGGTTCCAAGGTCTGCCGCGGCTTTGACGGTATTCCGTCTGACCCCGCTTTCCCGTTTTCATGCCGCAGCATACCCGCGCCTGCAGAGGTCGTAATCCTGCTTGGCTGGAACGACCTGTTCCAGGGGACAGATGCCGCGCAAGCTGCCACGAATATCGATTCAATGGTTAACCTTGCACAGGTCGCCGGCGTTAAAGTCGTACTGGTAGTCCCGTATCGCTTTGATAGTGCTCATCCTGCATCATGGATGCAACCGTGGGATTCGTGCTCTGATCTGTTCCCGTACCGCGACACTATGCCTGTACTTAATGCGGGTATCAGGAACAGAGACGCGCAAAGCCGCAAGCTCATGGCAGACCTTGAATCTCTCTTCACCTGTCGCAGCGATTACACAACCGATGGCATACATCCGAACGCGTCAGGTTATCAGCAGATGCACGATTTACTTGAACCGCTGATTTAGCCTCCCCGCTCCAGTGATAGCATGTCTCAAATGACTGCGCGCGAAGAAGAGGCTATGACGCGCTTCCAGTTCGGCGAGAACTGGACCCGCTTTCTTTCTGTGGTTGACGAAGACCGGATCACGCAAGCGGCCTCCCGTCTTTCTGAAATGCTGGGTGACATCCGTGGCAAATCGTTTCTCGACGTTGGCTCCGGCAGCGGCATCCATTCGCTTGCTGCTTTGCGTCTGGGCGCGTCCCGAGTTGTGTCCTTTGACTACGACTCCAAGAGCGTCTCCTGCACGGCAGAACTGAAGCGGCGCTTTGCCCCTATGGCAGATTGGCGCGTCGAGCCTGGCTCTGCTCTCGATGAAAGCTACCTGCGTTCACTTGGCCAGTTTGACATCGTCTATGCCTGGGGCGTCCTCCACCACACTGGCGCGATGTGGAAGAGTTTCGATCTGCTAACAATCCCCGTTTCTGAAACACTGATGGTCGCTATTTACAATGACGAGGGCCGAAAAAGCCGTCTATGGCTTATCTTGAAGAGGCTCTATTCCAAATCACCCTGGCCGGCCAAAAAAATGCTAGAACTGATTACTTTCACACTCACATGGGGAAAGGCTTTCCTCTTCAAGCCGCGCAAGACGTTCGCGAACTGGTCAACCTATTCACGGCAGCGGGGCATGTCCCCGTGGCGCGACGTGGTGGATTGGGCCGGAGGCTATCCCTGTGAATTTGCCAAAGCCGGAGACGTGTTCACCTTTTTCCATCAGCGCGGTTTCACTCTGGAAGCCCTAAAAACGGTGAATGGCCTGGGGCTCAACGAATTTGTTTTCCGCCGCGATTAATTAACTTTGCTGTAGTCCTCTCGTTAGCACTGGAGGAGACGCTCACGCCCGCTATGTCGGCCGCTTAGGCCTGGAAAACGTGGAATGGCGAAGCGTACAGTAGCCTCTCCGGTAATGCCAACAGCATTGGTCCTCATTCAATCTGAAGTCACGCACGCAGGGCAAGTGGTAGTTGGCGGAACCATTCCACGAATCGGGAAAGTCCTTCTTCCAGCTTTTTGCATGGACGATAATTGAGAATGCTGCCGGCTTTGCTGATGTCAGCCCAGGTTAGGGGAACATCTCCTGGCTGGGCAGGCAAGATCTTACACCTTGCTTTTTTGTCCATTACCTTTTCAATTGCAGCTACCAATTCATTCAAGCGGACAGGGCTGGAGTTCCCGAGATTGAATATTTCGTAGCGTCCGGCTTCGCTTGGTTGTTTCATACACCAGCCAGCAGCGCATAGGACCCCAGCAACAATGTCATCGACGTACGTGTAATCGCGCCCAGTGCTCCCGTCTCCAAAAATGGGAATATCGCCGCCATTCTCGATCAACGAGATGAATTTGTGAATGGCCAGATCCGGGCGCTGGCGCGGACCATAAACAGTGAAGAATCGCAGGCAGGCTATGTTGAGCCGGTAAAGATGGTAATAGGTGTAACAAAGGCTCTCCCCCGCGAGTTTGGTTGCGGCGTAGGGAGAGATAGGACGCAGGAAATAGTTGTCTTCGCGAAAAGGTGCTGGAGAACTTTCGCCATAGACTGAACTAGAGGAACCGAAGACGAATCCCTTCACCCGCTGGTTTCTCGCAGCCTCAAGCAGGTTGAGTGTGCCGGCAACATTGACCCGCTCGTATATTTCTGGTTGTTCAATCGAAGGGCGAACGCCTGCCCTTGCTGCCAGATGGATGATGAGGTCTGTATGGAAGCTGTTGAATACGTGATCCAGTGCTTTCTGGTCACAAATGTCAGCTTCGAATAAAGCCACATTGCCAGATAGCGCGACCTCTTCGAGGTTACGGCGCTTCCATGCCGGGGAATAAAACCCGTCAAAATTGTCGATGACGGCCACATTGTTGCCTTGCCGTAGCAGAGTCTCCGCCACATGGGAACCAATAAAACCCGCACCACCCGTTACCATAACATTCATTGTCCAAGAATTGTAGCAGTGCAGAGAACGTTGACGAGGTCCGGAAATCGAATCTTTTTACTGGATTAGTTCAATGCTGAACAGCCTTCCAGTGTATTGGTCGGTGTTGGCGACGTTAAAAGTGAATCTCACGGTCACCGCGTTCGCAAAATTTTCCGCTGCTGTACCGAAGGTGTTGACGTTGCTCACAGATCCGACACCGTCGGCCATTGTAGCCTCGTAAAATTGGCTGTTTTGGACCCCTGCGGCATTGTAGAGGCTCATGGTCCAGTTCTCGCTGTTTCCCGAGCCCGTTGATACGGTTGCTGTAGTGGTCGTACCGATGATTATTTTATAGTTAGTCACTGCGGCGCCGGTCGAATGAAACCCCACAATTTTTATTCTGATGCCCTTCCCAGCTTGCACCGTGTTCGCCGGGATTGTGAACGTGTAAACCGTCTGGTCGGCAGAGTTGCCTACAAGCGCCGCAATCGGACCTTGCACATTCAACAGTGTGACCGAGTTTCCACTCCCTGCACCGTTCAGTGTCTTATTGGTCAGCGTGTCTGTGGTGGCGCGTGCTACGAGGGTATCTGTTGATGTTGGCAGAGTGAGAGTGCCAGTGTTGCTAATGGTTGAAATGACTGGCGAAATCAGCGTCTTATTAGTCAGCGTGTCGGTTGTGGCCTTACCAACCAGTGTATCGGTAGCCGCGGGGAGCGTAAGCGCGCCTGACGCGACTGCCGGCGCGGTCACGCTGGTGCTTCCGGATGTCCCTCCAAAGAACAGAATGGATTTGCCCGGCTGCGATATATAAAGATTTCCCGTGGCGTCGGTTAGCCGGACTTGCTGGCCGCTGCTGCTTTGTGCCGTGAGCCCGCCGGCCCCGTCGTTGAAAATGAATGCGGCCAGCGTATTTGCCGCCGTAGGAATCTGAAGCTGTGCTGCCCTGAAATTGCCGCTTACGTCTCCCTGCGTTCCATTTCCCACGGCGAGCGTGCCCGCTGCCGTGCGGGAGAGGCCGGTATCGGAAGACGCCCCAAACGTCAGCGCTCCGCTGTCTTTGAACGAAGCCAGCACGGTGCTCGTGCTCGCGGTCCGTTTCAGAAAATCAAACTGCCAGCCTGAGCCGTCGCCGACGATAAGCGCCCCGCCGTGCGGCGTGGAGTTCTGGCTGAATAGATATGCGGCTGCCCCTCCGCCCGTGGGCAAACCTGTTGACCCTGAACTGGAAAGAACACCTGTGGCTGATACGCTGGTTGCCGTGGCAACTCCAAGATTTGGCGTGGTCAGGGCCAGAGAAGCAGCCAGATCAGACGAGCCGACCGTGCTGCACGTTGGGGCCGCCGCCAGATTTAACCCTCGAACAAATTGGTTGGTGCAACTGCCAATTCCTGGAATGCTGGCCGGAATGTTGGATGCCGTCACGCTTCCGGTGGCGGACACATTTCCTGAGACGCTCAGGTTCCCCGTAACCGCATTGCCGGAAAGCGGCGCGGGCGTTCCCAGGTTGATTGGCGCATAGGTATCAAAATTGAAGCTGGCGCCGGAGAAGCTGACCTGCGTGTACCGCAGCACCTCCTGGCCAGTGGAAGTGTCCTTTACCGTGACGCGGTAGTAGACGCCGGCAGGCTGCGTGTTGGCGGGGTTGGGAACAGTGAACGATGTCGGCAGGGCGCCTGCCGTGACTTGCGAACAATACTGGCGCCGCAAGAGCTGTCCGCCACCGCCAACACCGGTACTGATGGGATTGTCATTCTGGTCGGTGGCCATAAAACACAACTGCCCGGCTGCCAACTTCTGCTGGTTGAGGTCAGTGATGTTGGTGGCCGTCACCGTGGTCCAGTTCTGTGCCTGGGCGTTGATCGACAGGAAAAGCTGCGCTCCCCACAGACAGCAAAGACCGGTCATGAAAGACTTTTTCATTCTGGCTCCAATGTTTTTTGAATCCGTGCCGAGCGGCACATTTCTATTCCGTTTGCGTTCGGGGCTACGCCGGCAACCGCAACTCTGGCCTACCATCGCGGACTTGGGTTTGAATCACTCGATATTTGCCGCCGGCGGGCGGCGCCGCCGGCGGAGTGTAGGTGATGGTGATGCGGATGAAATCCACACCGGCGGTGGTGGCTCCGCCGGTTGTCCATTCCACGCAGCTAATCTGTACGCCAAAATTTGTCGCGTTAATGTCGGCCGGCGTCCAAGTTGCGCCCCAAAGCGAAGCGCTGCCGCCGTACGTATCGATGCCTCCGGCTGACAGCCATCCATTGCCGGCGCCCGTGTGCCCCAGGTTAGTGCCGGTGGCCACGCCGCCTTTGAGGATGGTTACGTCCACGTCTGTTGGATTGCCGATGCCGCTGACCGCCTGCTTCTTGATCTCCACCGTGATGCCGTTGATGGTGGATCCGGCCGGAATCGCAAAACCGAAATTCGTCCCCTGCAATTCATTGGACGCGCCGCCTGCGCCGAGAACGACTTGCGCATTCACGCCGTCGTTCGCGGTAATGTTTCCAGGGCTTGTCCAGCAAAACGTGGTGGATCCGTTACAGGTTCCCGAGGTTCCTCCAGTTCCCGCAAGATTGGGGCCCGCCGTGGCCGCGAAGGCCAGCGCAACCATCGCCAGGAGAAAGAACGTGACAACGAGCCTGCGGTTCCTCACATCGACCTCCGAATCGTGAACGCCACATTGAGCACTCTCACGGTGGCGGTTGAGGTATCAGTGTTGTCGCGGCCGAGCTTGATGTGAAGCACGTTGCCCGCGGCACAGCCTGTCATCGTGATCGCGGTCTGCGAGGTGACATTCATGGCATTGTTGGCGCCCACCGTGCCTGAGGTGATCGTATTGGCCGCGTTAAAGGCGGGATCAAAAGTTGTGCCCGCGGCCGAACACGCCGTTGCCACTGTAAACTTCGCGGTGTTCGCTCCGCCGCCCGTAGTAACCAGCCAGTCGATATCGATATCGACGTTTCCTGTCCAGCCGGGTGGAAGAAGAAAAGATGTCTGCATGGTGCGCGCAGCAGTGTCGTCAAAGTCCATGGTTCCCTGCTGCGTGTTTGTGCCCGTCAGGCAATTTGGAGTTGGGGCGTTGGTGGTTGGCAGGTCCCAGTTCGCACTTGCCGTAGCGTTGTTGCAACCTGCTGCGGGAATCTGTACGTAAAACGGAAGTATGATCGTGTTTCCTGAGGCTTCTGCATCGATGGTTTTATTTGTCAACGTGTCGGCCGTAGCTCGACCAACCAGCGTGTCGGTCGCCGCCGGAATACTGACGGTCGCAGTCCCTGCAGCGGCGCTCAGACTGTTGCCGTTGACCTTGATTACGTTGGCACTTGCCGTATCAAGTGTCTTGTTGGTTAAAGTGTCAGCGGTAGCACGACCGACCAGCGTATCCGTCGAAGTTGGAAGCGTCAGGGTTCCAGTGTTCTTGATGCTGTTACCGTTCATGTCCAACTGTAAACTTGACAATTTGATAGAGGTTGGAGCGGTTCCAGTCCCAAAAGCAAATGATCCAATCTGAAGCGTATTGCCTAGCAGATCAAAATCAATCAGACCGGTGTTCGCCGGATCAGACTTGTTGTAGAAACGGATGTCGCTCTCCGTGCTTGTTCCGCTCGGCATCAAGGTAAAAACGGCTGGTGTATTTGTGCCCAACGACTGAAGGCGCAGAGCGCCAAGTCCGAATCGCCCTGTGTCCTGCTGGAGTTGCTGAGTGCCACCAACAGCGAGACTCCCGCTGGTATCTCCTGCAGTACCATTTCCAATCGCGATGGTTCCGCTCGCGCTTCGGGAAATTCCAGTATCAGGTGCAAGCGTAGGATCGGTCGCCGACGAATCGAAGCCCCACACTGCATCACTTCTGCCCACAAACTTCGAAGATCCGGCAATGAGCGCAAACCTGTTGGCTGCTCCACTGTTAAGAACGATGCCGCCATTGGTCGTGATTTCCTGGTTAAACCCCATTTGTAGAGTATTGCCAGAGGTCCCGGTCAAGCCCACAAAGTCAGCGGTGTTACCAGCGTTGCGCCAGGCAAGCGATGTGTTATTGGTCAAACGAAGTGCTCCCGTGGTTGCTGGCAAAGCACCGATCGCAACCGCGCCGCTGGCGTTGACGTTGCCGCTTGCCGTGAGTTGCGCTGTGGCCACTCCGCTCCCAGCGATGGTTGCACCGGTGGTCCACGTTGCGATGTCGGTGTTGGCCGTGCCGGCGGGCGCAAAATCGAAATGGATCGCCGCAGTGCCTGGGCTCGACTGTATCCTGCTCACGGCGTTAGTCGCGCCCGACAGCCTCCACGTGTTGATTGACGTCGAGTGGTAGCAGAAGAAGCAAAACGTCACTGCACCTGAGTTGCTCTCATGGCCAAGAGTGGAGAGGAAGTTCGGATCGGCATGTCCGAAGAAAAGGTCGTTTCCCCAGTCGCCTACCGTCGTCAGGTGTGAGGCGCGTGCCGTGGTGCTGTTCACCGCGCTCGCTGAGATATTGGTGAAAGATGCGCCACCAGAACTTATTGTGCCAATGGAAGCGCCGCCTGCCTGAAGTATCCAGCCGGAAGGGCCATTCACGGCATTCGTATTGGCAGTGGCGCCATTGATGCCCAGCCCCTGCACCCCCAGCAAGCCAAAACTTGATCCGCTGAAGGAGCCGGTGACCGACAAGTTGCCGTTCACGCTCAAATTTCCGCTCACGGCGGTTCCAGTCAATGGCGCAAATTGCCCAAGGTTGGTCGGGGCGTAATTATCGAAGTTGAAGCTGGCACCAGTGAAGCTTACCTGGTTGTACCGCAACACTTCTTGCCCTGAGTTCACGTCCTTCACGGTTATGCGATAGTAGATTCCCGTTGGGGTCGTGCCAGCAGGATTGGGGACGGTGAATGACGCCGCGATGCCGTTGGTCACCGCAGAGCAGAAAGCGCGCTTCAGCACCTGTCCGCCGCCGCCAACGTTAAAACTGATGGGCACGTCATTCTGGTCAGTGCCAAGAAAGCACAACTGCCCCGTAGCCAGCTTCTGTTGATTAAGATCAGTAATATTCGTGGCGGTGACTGTGGTCCAGTTTTGCGCGCTCAGGGGGACCACGCACGCCAGCATGATGACCAACAAAACGAGCTTCTTCATTGCCGCTCCTGAAATTGAATATGTGCACTGCGATCCAGCGAAATTGCTGATGCAGGATTTCTTTTTGGTGTGAGTGCGGTTATTGTTGGGCTAGAGCGCGTTACGGAACCTGACCTCTGGATGTATCACCGACGCTTTGCGCGCCACGTCCAGAACACTGTCCGTCTCCACTATTCCGAGATCGGGATGTAAGGTCAGGGCTTCCAAGTGGCGCTGTGCAAACTTGTATCCCGCAGCGCCGATGTGGCTCCTGAGCGGCTTGTTACCATCCGCCGAAGGATGCGGCAGTATCGCCACCGCCGGATGCGCATGGAATAGATCTTCAGAACGCTCGTCGTGGTCAAAGCTGGTCATCATCAAGACCATTCCGCCAGGCAAGTCAATGTAATGCGATCCGATGGCGGGATGGAAAAGCTGCGCCATCGGCAACAGCACAGGCTCAGCGGGTGCGCCAGGCACGGCCCGGATTCCTGTCTGCACCGTGCCTCTCCAGATGTCTTTAGGCAAAATGTAAAGTCTTCTCATATGTATTGTGTTTGTCGTGGTCAATGCAAGGATCCCGCCTGCATCTACGGGCTGCGTGCGATCAACTCAAGGGTTGAAAATTGTGCTGCAGAATGCAGGGCGATTTCATGCCGGCATAGAAAACATGCCGCGCGCTCCGGACTGTCACAGAAACCTTGTGGGAACAGTATTTTTCCAAGGCATGGTTAACGGGATAGGTGATGCCTCTGGTGCACGGGACTGCGTCTTCCAGGCAGAGCAGAGCAGCCCGTTTCATGGAACCATCTTCCAGTGTGAACGGATGGCCCGGCGTAGTGGCCAGCCAGTCGTCAACGTTGAAAGAAGTATGTACCCATTCGCGGCTGACGCCGTTCTTCACCACTTCAGAGACTTCCACCCACCCGTCTGGAGTGTCCTGGTCACGCGGGCATCTGACCCAATCACCTGCAACGAGGTCGCTCACCTTGATGACGCCTTTCTTTTTCTCGCGCACCAGGACGTCATCGCGCAGGCACGATCCGCCAATTCCTCCGCCTGAGCCGCCACCGGTGCCGGAAGTCGTAGTGGACGCGACAACCGGAGCGGACGAAAGCGGAAAATGGTCGCCGCGGGCCTGCTCCTGCGTCCATGCAACAGCGGTCCCGGAATGTGCCCAGCTCGGCGAGCCGGTTCCTCCTGTGGAGACCATTGTCACAACCTGGTTGATTTCATCGATGAAAGGGTAAAAATTGTAGGTCGTGCCCGAAGCCAGGCCGGTAATCGTTTGTGAGCCGGAGTAACTGTTAACGCTCAGAGCCCTGTCTGTACGGCTGGCCGTGATGTTCCAGCTCCAGGTAATGGAGTTGGTAGTGCTGGTATAAGTCAAGCCACCGGTATAGGTGTTTGACATTGAGCCTTGCTTGCCAATTTCGTCGCCCGCTGGGCTCCATTGGGGAAAGAGAAAACAGTCGTCAAATCGAGCGTCGACCTGCAATCCTGACATCGTCCATGGCGAGGCGCCGGTGTTCTGGAGAATACCAACACACCACACGGCAACATAGGCCGGCTTATTCTGGTTCGCCGCCCCGGGAAACGCAGTTGGCAAAGTGAAATATGTCGATTGCAGGTAGTATCCTCCGTTGAATACTCCCGAGCCTGCTGATCCTATGAAGTTGGGGTCGGGATTGCCGCTTCCCAAGCCCGCACCGCCAGTGGCTGAGTCCCACTTCATCTGGGCAATCACGGCCCCGGAAGCGTCGTATGCAATTACCCGAATCGAGCCCCAGAACCCGACTCCTGCCGGCAAACTGCCATCGACGACAAGCCGTATCCATCCACCAACGCAGTAACTCTCGCCTGGTGTTACGCGCACCTTATCGCTGATGACCCCGTGCACATAGAAGTGACTGTCATTTGGCAGGACAGCGCCTGCCTTGTTTACCAGCAATGCACTGAGACCCCCCGTACGTGGACTGCTTGTCTCAAGATCCATCGTCATATATGGATCACCGGCAAATGCAAATCCAGAACCGTTCCAGACAGTCCAGTTGTCCCCGAACCTTTGACTGTTTGGAATGACAGTAATGCCGGGATAGGTCGAGACCGGGGTGCCCGCCACGTTGTACTCAAATCCGGGGTTGGCCAGAAGGTTCTTTGAAACGGTCTCCATCTGGCAGAACTTGCCGGTTACGATGAACTGGTACGCCGTGGCATTGGCAATGCTTTGTTCCATCAAACCGCTGGTGTTGAAGGAGGTGAATTTCAGGTAGAGCGTCTTGCCGACAAACGAAGGATCGTAGACATAAGTGAAAATCGAATCGTCGAGCCGGGTAAAATCTTCGCCCGCCGCATGCGTGGTAACGTTACTGCCAAATAATCCGCGGCGCAGGTATACATTGCCGGCAGAGTCCTGCCCGGCGTTGTACCTGTTCGTGGCCGACAGGTTTACGCCTTGGAACGCGATGAACTCCCCTCCGGCATAACACAATGTGCGATATACATCAGCGTCCGCCTGAGTCCCTGACTGCAGAGCGCCCGCACTCTGCGTAAGGTCAACAGGGAAATAATTTGTAACGTCCGGGTCCGATCCGGAGTTGACGAGGGCGGTAACTGTAACCGAGGCGCTCGTAGTGGGAACATAGGGCGTCATTGCGCTTGTTTTTTCCAGTTGAGCGCCGAAAACCTGCACAGATGCTGCTGAGCCTGCGCCACTGGTGGGCAGAATCGTAATGCCGCCGAGCATGCTGCCGGAATTTACCAGAGCGCCCGCGGCGCAAGAAAATGAAAATCGCTGCCATGTTGTAGTTGCCGTCAACCCACTACTGCCCAGAAGCGTGGTCGTAATGTCGCCCAAGAGCAGTTGAATCGATTGTGTGCCGCTGGCGGTTCGGGCCCAGATGGAAAATGTCCAGGGACTGGCGTTGGCGTTCGCACTGATGATCTGTTGAAGGTCTGCGGCATGGGCAAGAGTGGAAGTATTCCGGGAAAGAGTGCTGGCTGATGTGCCCATGGTATCAGGCCCGAAAGCATTGCTCTGAGCGAGAGTACACCTGCCATCGATTCCCCAGCTCGAAGTGTTAAACCCATTTGAATTCAGTAACAAATTCGAACGGCTGCTGGGCACTCCGGTGATTATCCCCATGCGCGACGGGCCAAAGATCTGGCCGACCTGATGGTATTCGCTGTTGTCCTGGCTGATCCATACATGGCATCCACCCCAGTTTGGATTGGCCACCCTCTCAGCCGTATATGTGGTCAGGCTGTACGCGCTCGTGGTGTTGGAATTTTCCAGTTGCGCTCCCCACAGATGCAGTGTTCCGGCAGAAGCAAGGTTGTAAACAAAGACTCGGATGGACGTCGCGGATGGCCCCATGGTGCCTGTCACTGAGAAGCGCTGCCAGTTCGAGGTGATCGCGAACGCAGTATTGACGATGACCGCCCCGGTCTGGTCTTCAATCAGCAGGTTTGCCGAATTAGTGCCGGAAGGCGTCTTCACCCAGCAACTGAAAGTGAAGGTTTGATTCGCAACTGCTACCGGCGGCGTAACATCTTGCCGGATATAGGCGGTAGTGCCGGCCACGGAGTACGCAACCGCGTCGGCGGTTAGACCGCCGCTGGGATCGGTTGCCGCATTTGCAGTTACCGTGGCATTGACCTCGCTCCAGACTGCATTATCAAATTGCTCGGAGTACAAGAGCAGGTTTCCCCAGCCCCCGCCGGAAACCGCCATCCATATTTCGTGCTGCCCGCTCTTCGACATCAGGAATGGCGCTTCAAACACGATCGGCGTATTCACGTTGCCCGGGTCGGCGTTGGCCTGGGGAACAAAACCGCCGGGCCCCTGCTGCGGATACAACGTGGGTGACGCCGTGCCGAACGGAAAATCCTCAGCCTCAATTTCAAGCTGGCCGTTGTCGTTCTCGCGGATCGCAGTAATCCGCACAGGCTTTTTGTTGTATCCCAGTTCCGGCACAGTCAGCGTAACCAGGTCCATGGGCTCCAGCAGGTTGAACTGCCAGCCCAGGGTCAACGTGTAGGTGGCACGGATTTCGACTTCGCGCTTCCGCAGGAAATTTGCCACCTGCTTGGCCACGGCGGCCGTGGTAATTGAGTGCGCCTGCTTCGGTGAGGCCTTGCGCAGACCGTACACGGCGATCATGGCATCGTCTTTGTCTTCGGCGATCTCAACGTTGTAATCGTTCGAGCGATTCAGGAATTCCACTGACACCGAATTCATCACGTCGGCAATCGACGGCCGCTTCACTGTGATTGGGGCCAGAAAATCATTGCTGCTCAGGTCATAGACCGGCGAAGTGTTGGGCAGGAAAGTCGCTCCATTGCCCACGGCCGTAGTGTCTCCATAGGGAACGATTTTCAGCACTCCTTCGCTCCACACCGCGGCGGAGTTCGTCACATCCAGAATTTCCTGAATCCAGTCCGCCGCGGATTTTTGAGCATCAAGCACCGGGGAAAGGAAAATGCCATTGGCGGCGCAATAGTTTGAGTATTGTGTCAGGTCGCCCATGGGAACTTGCGTTTCCGGCTGGACAGTTACGACCGCCGCCGTGCCGACATTCCAACCGGCAAACGTGCGCTGGGCCACGGGCACCAGGTTAACTCCATCAGAGAGCCTGATGATCGCGGGGTCGCGCGCCACCACATTGATGGAGTCCGAGACGGAATTCACGGTATTGAAAACAATCTGGAGATCAGCAGAGCCCGTCCCTGTGAATGGCAGAACCACTTTCTGCGTAACGCCGGCCTGGATCGTGGCCGCAGCTCCAGTGTGATTGGTGCTGACGCTGACGGGAGCCGTGCCCACGTTCGTGACCGTAATGTTGACTTGGTAGGAGACACCGGCAGTGTCCAGGCCGAGGTCCAGATAATATTTGAAGAATGTGCTGCCGCCGCTGCTCTGTATGCGGTACGAGCCCGTTCCCAATCCATAGAACGGGTTAGAGAGCAGGTCGGAAATTACGTCTTTGGGATTGCAGTCAGTGATTCCGGCATTAAACGGCAAAATTCCCAGCACCTCAAAAGAAAGGTTCGGCAGCGTTCCGCTTTCTCCCAGGTCCATCGCAGATGACGCGACATAAGCGACACCTCCATAGCCCAGGTCCTGCCCCGGATGTCGCGACGTGAGGTAACTCCATGGCGTCTGCGGACGCGTTCCCGTAAACAAGGTCAGGCTGAGTTTCTGCTGCGGCTGCCCGTTAGAGTTGGAGTCGGGCACCGAGTACACGTAGGTGATGGTCATCACCTTGCCGGCGTCAGCGGCAGAAAAGGTATGCTGGCCGCTCGTGGTATCAAGCATGTACTGTCCGGCACCGGGCGAGCTTCCCACCAACGTCATGGGTGTCTGTTGATTGCCTGCAAAAGTGGTGGAACCGTCAGACCCGTAGTCATTCACCAGCAGGCTAAATGCGTCCTGGCGCGAGACGCCACGGCCGGAATGAAAGATGCGACCATCGGGCGGCGGAAGAAACGATCCGCCTCCACCGGGAACAGTGAACTGCGCCGATGTCGTCAGCAACGTCAACCGCCCCTTTGTGTCCCATACGTTGTGAATATTCTGGATCGGACCAAGACACAGGGCTGTGGCAACGGCGCTTTGATACGTATAAGTGGTGTTGGTGATCGCGTTGCCGCCGCCGGAACCCAGCCCTTTGCCTCCAACCTTTTGCGTTGAGGTATGGGCGATGGCTGCGAAATCACCACTCCAGAGCAGGCGTCCCGAAACCCGGTTCTGGCCATACACGATTGGGATTACCTGTCCATACGAACTGGTCTGCACGCGCAGCGCGTTCAGCAAATTGGGTTTTGCCGCGAGCGCATTCTTCCCGCCGCCTTTTCCGCCTGACATTAAGCCCATGTCACTTCACTCCAAACCCGCACATAAATTTGCCTGTTTTAAAAGTTGCTGACGCTATCGGGAGCCACTCAGCTCAATCTGGTGGCTGCATTCCCGTTAGCGAGTACTGACTGTTATTGCAAAATGTTTGCGCTGGCGGCTCAATAGTTCGCCATCACGCAGAGCATCACTCAGCAGGACGCCGTGAGGAATGTACGAGTGGATCACGATCGGCCATTCCACCACGATGGCGCCGTGGGAATATGTTCGGCCAAAGCGGAAGACGACGAAGTCTGCCGGCTGGGGCGGCCCATCGGTTTCCACCACGAACTTTTCAATTTCCTTGAGATAAAGTTCTTCCGAGCGATGAAGGTGCCATTGCACGGAATACTCCGGCGGCTGATAATCCCGCGGCAGCGCGCCGCACTCCTGGTACACCGATAGGGGAAACATGGCGCAATCCGCTCCGCCATGCTTGACGCGCGCGTGGTGATGATACGGTGTGCCAAGCCACTCTTTGGCTGCGCAAACGATGTTGGTCCGCTGCTCAGCCGTAAGTCGCTGCATAGAATGCTCTTACATTTCTTCTTCAAGGACTTGTTCGACCAGAAAGGGACGGACCATGCCAAACATGCGAATGCCTGCCTGGAAGGCCTCGCCATGGGTCTTGTAAAAGCCGCCAAAAGTCTGTTTTCCCAGCAAAATGAATTCTCCGCGATGGCCCGCTATCCATTCCCGCTTGTGCTGATGAAAGAAGGAAAGTTCATCGCTAAGCTGGACGGCCTGATGTCTCCGCAGAATCTCAGTCGCATTGTGCACGTTAGTCATTGAGCATTTCTCTTAAATCGCGGTTTCCGGCGCAGGCACATATGGAAAGCCTTCAAAATTCGCCAGGTTGTTGAACTTCCCCGTGCAGGTGGCTTGCGTCTTGTCACATCCCGGATAGGCAGTGAACGCGTCGCCTCCGTTGGGAGCAAAAGGCAATGGCGAATTGAAAGACATCACACCGGCTACATACTGGCGAATCGCTTTGACCAGGCCGGTGTTAGGCCCACTGGTAAAGATCAACTGGCCATTATCGAAATACGTATCCGACTGGGCCGATCCGGAAATGATCTTGTTGACTGTGCTCCCCGCCTGGACTGTAAGGTTGTTGGCAAAACTGGCCTTGAACAATCCGCAACGTGCGTCGAAGAGCGTGTTGGTGCAGCCCGGTTGCAGGATGATCGCGGGAAGCTGCAAATTCAGGTAAGCCGTCCCGGCATTGACGGTAAGCTTTGCAGAAGAACGCGTGAGTTCGTCGACCGCGCCAATGAAGCCGGAAAATCTAACCACTGTTCCGATCTGGTGTGACGTCGAATCCGTGAACAGACGATCGATGCGAAAGGCGGCGCCATCGAAGATCCCCTGGCCGATCGCCTGGAGGATCGGCACTCCATTAACTGTGTCGGTCAAGCTGGCCTCGAGCGTAACCTCCAGGGTCGCTACCTCCATGCCAAGCTTCTCTTCAATAGCGGAACGGGCGATGCTTGGCGGCCCCGTGAGGAATGTGTTGCCGAGCACAGTGAGGTTTGTGTCCCAGGTGGTATAGCGTAACGCTGTGCTGTTCTTTAGAGTGATGGTGTACAGGTCCGCCATGCGAATCTCGGTGGCAGTCTGAAGCCAGGTCACCAGGTTGTTGCCGCCAATATTGGTAGGTGTCTTCATTCTTCGCACCGCCTAACGACAATCGTGTTGTCGGAGATTGAGAATGCTGATGCGGCGCTGCTCGGCACGTCGGCGCCCTCGCGCCTATTTCCGGACAGTGATCAGCTGGATTTCCTTGCATTCATAGAGATTGAAGTAGAAATTGTTGAACTCGATGCCCTCTTTGCCGCTACGCGAGCTGCCGGTGTGGAACCGGACGCGCTGCAGCATAATGAAATCGGCTGTGATGCTCGCGCCAAGCGCCGGCGCCAACGTGAACGTCACCAAGCCATTGGAAATTGTGTAGTCAGTCCCCTGCGCCTTGCTTGAGCCACTTAGATAGACCGTTGCCACCTGGTTCATAGGATTCTGAACCGCTTCCAGGAACCCGCCGACGTTGCGGACCAACTGAAACGTTTTCGTGGAGCCATCGCCTATGCCAATGGGCTGACCGGAATAGACTGAATCTTCAAGGCGGCCGGTAAGGTCGGACTCGTTCAGGAGAAAATCATCATATTGGCCCCCGCGCGCCAGGAAGAAACCGACCAATGTCTCCAGTGGGGTTTGTTCGCTTTCGTCCCGCAACCTGGGATCGTTGAGCAGGTATTCGTAGCTGAGGGTGTATTCCCAGATGGGATTCTGGAAATTCTGAATGCGCACCTCGCGACCGGCTAGGGATTCCTGAATCTCCGTTGAGAATGTGGGCGTTTTGACGATGTTCCACGCCAGCCCGCGAATTTTGGGAAAGAGGATGTTCGACATTGTGCTCTTTTTCCTTTTGTGGCAAACAAAAAGCAGCCCGCGGGCTGCGTACAAGACTCTGAATGGGTCGCGCGATGTTTACTTGTAAGCCAGGCCCTTCCTCTTGAGGACACGCGCCACCTCGTTGCCGATCATGTTGCCATGCCTCCGGATGTGGCCTTGAAAAGATTCGGCATCCACGGCGTTAACGGAGTGGTTAACGACTACGGTGATGCCGCCAAGGCCGCTGCCGTCGCCGCTCATGCTCTTGGGCAGGATCTTTTCACCCTCATGCACCAGGGCCAATCCGGTTGCCGGCACAATGCCGCCCAGCGCAAAGCCCGCCGGGGTCATCGCGATCACGTCCATGTAGGCCATCATGGCGGCCTCAGGAGCAAGGCCCGGCCCAACTATGGGGATCGCTGCAGTAGCTGCATAAGCGCCGGAGTATGCCACGGCGGCGTTGGAGACGATTTGTGCCTCGGCTGCTGCGGACTGGGTCGTCTGGCTCAATAGCTTGTCCATCAGCCACATCTCGAGCTTCTTTTCAATCCACTGCTCCACGAAGTTGATCAATTGGCTCAGGATGTCCTGGAACATCTTGCCGAAAGCCTGGCTGGCGCTTTCGGTCCCCTGCATCCATCCGTTCAGGGCTGTGTTAAAGCTGGAGCTGACTTGTTTGAAGTATTGATCAAACTGCTGGCGGCGGTGCAGATAAGCCTTCTGCTCGGCTTTTTCAATATCAGCGTTGTATTTGTCCGTCAGCTTTACAATCTGGGCCTGGTATTTCTCGTAATCTTTGGATCCCTTCTCGTAGCGATCGCGTTCAATCTCAAGCTCTTTTCTTGCCGCGACAAAAGTGGTATCGATCTCCGCCTTGAGGCGAGATTCGTACTCGCTTTCGCCGATCTTGCCGATTTGCAGCTGAAAATCCAGGTTCGACCGGGCGAGTTCCTTCAGCGCCTGCCCATGCTGCTGCCGCCTTTTTTGCCGCTCTTCCTCAGCCGCCTCCAACTCCTTGGTGAAGTCGCGCTCGGCCTGCTCCTTCTCTCTGACCAGCCGCTTGTATTCCTCGGTATCAGTTTTGTGCAGCGCCTCCAGCTTCAGGACTTCGTCGCCAAGGATCTTGATGCGTTCCTGTGATCCTGCCTTGGCCTTCTTTACCTGTTCCTCAACTTTTTCTACTTCGTCCTTGAGTTCTTTTCTTGCCTCATCCTGGACAGCCTGGTTCCTCTCCTTCTCCAGGCGTTTATATTCGGCTGTCTGGTCCTGGTGGTTTGCCCGCATTTTCGCGAGCTCATCATTCAAAATCTGGACCCGCTCCTGCGAGCCAGACTTGCTTGCGGCTACTGCCTCGCGGACCTTTTCCACTTCATCCGCGAGTCCCTGCCGGTCTGCCTCTTTTTGCGCT
The DNA here is from genome assembly GCA_035703825.1 of Candidatus Angelobacter sp. Taxonomy (GTDB): domain Bacteria; phylum Acidobacteriota; class Terriglobia; order Terriglobales; family Acidobacteriaceae; genus Angelobacter. The sequence continues at coordinate 16,106 of DASSXL010000204.1, read as the reverse complement.
TCCCAGCGCAGTTCCCGTACCTCCTTCAGGTTCTGTCCCTTGAGTTTGTGAGTGGCCAGGACGCTATCCCAGTACTTGACCTCGTTCTGACTGGACATGGTATGGAAGGCGTCCAGAGCGTTTTTTTGCTCCTGCAAGCGCTGCTTGAACCCTTCCATCTGTTTGCGTTGCGCCTGCTCAAAGGCCTGGACATCGAGTTCGTGGGCTCTGCCTTGCTGATTGTCTTTATCGGTTTTGTGGGCTTCTTGAACTTTCTGCAAAGTCTCAAGGACCTTTCGCAGAACATCGAGCTCTCCTTCACCCTTCTGTATGGAAGACTCGTAAAGAGTGGCTAGCTGAGCGGCGCTCTCCATGTCCACTTTTTCGGCCTCAACAATTTCTTTCTTTTTGTCCGCGATGCCCTGTGATCCACGCTTGATCGCTTCCTGAACATCTGTGATCTTTTTTTGCAGTTCAGCAAACGTAAATTTATTGAGGCCTTCCAGGTCTTTTTTGAGGCCTTCGGACAGCTTATCCACTTTCTTGCCGGAAAGAATCTGCTCAATGTTCTTGCCAAAGCCAACCACTTCCTGGTCCGCCATCGCAAGGGCGGCGTGGGCAGCCGCGGCCGAGCCCTGTGTCTGCCGAATATGTTCGATGGCGTTCTGCCGGATTTTGGCGTTGAGGGTCTCCTCCACCTCCGCAAGCTTTTTATCAATCTCTGCCCACTCTTGTTTTGCACCCTTGAGCAGCACCACATCCTCATAGAGCCCTTTGAGCGCTTTGCCAGCTTCCAGCAGGACCCCTATGAACGCCAGAACACCGCCGCTGCTAAAAAGATCCGCCACTCCGCTGGCCAGTTTCGGCAACTGGTCGAGCACCGACTTCATCTCGTCGGAAATGTCGACGTCCGCCAGCTTTGCGGCCTTCTCCATGTCTTCAATCGCAGAGCGGGATTCTTTGGCCAGCTTTTTGAACTGCTTGGCCATGTCGTCTGTGTGCTCTTGCACGGTGGATGCGGCCTGCTGCAACGCGGGCTGAACATCCTTGAGGTCAACCTTGAACTCGATAGTGATGCGATTGTCAGGCATTGTTGGTCTCTCGGCCGTATGGCACGGCAGTTGCGATACTTAAAAACCGGAGATTGTTGATGAGGCCAGTTGCCCCAATCCAAACAAGAGGACACGTCTTCAACGACTGTCACCAGCTTCTTAGGGGCGACAAAAAAGCAGCCCGCAGGCTGCTGAGGAGGAAACCGCAATTTTCATTATTCAGACACGAGTTGATCCTAGTGAATATTGTCCAACGCCGTTTTGCAGATTTTCTCCTGGTCCAGGAGAGTGTTGATGTTCAGCAGCTTGAAGCTTGAAAGCTGAGGTTTTCCACCTTTGGGTGTGAACTCAAACTGGAACGTCCCAGCACGCCTGAGGTGGCGAAGAAGATTGCCTCGTTCTGCTTCCGGTGCCCGCAAACTATCAAAAGAACCGCTGCTCAGCTTCAGCGGTTGAACATCCCATTTTTCATCGGCCAGGGAAGCTCCGTCAAAACCGATCTTTACATCGCCGCTCTGGGCTTCGATCAGGGTTGTCACCCCGATTTCCAATGGGGGGTCGCCGCCACAAGATATACCGAACTGCGCTACCTTCTCCCCCAATGGAGTATCAATTCTATTGGTGGATCTTATCCCGAAATTTACGGCGGCAGGCAGGTATTGATCTCCTTTTATATCGTGGCGTTTCCATTCCGCGGCGCCATTCTCGTTGACTTTTGCCAACTCGGGGCGAGACGGGGTTCGAGAACAGCCGAGTATCAGGGCTAGAGCAGCGAGCAGGCAAAGCACTTTCATTTTGCGGACACCATCCATGATTTGCATTTTCCTTCCTTCTGAAGATCGAAAGTATTGCCAGCCCAGGGCTTTATTGCATCCGCCAACCGTCATCGTACTTTTGGAATATATAGCTGCCGCCACAATCATCTTCACTGATTGGAAGGTTCATCGGGCTGCGCGCTAAAATCGCGTGGGCCAAATCAAGACGCTGTTGGATGGGCAGGGAGTCCACCAGGTCCTCATGCAAGGACAGCTTCCTGCCAAGATCAGTAAGCTCATAACCGCATCTGTACTCCGCCACGGCCAGTTTATCGTTCGTACTGATACCGGTTATCGTGGGCGGCTCCCTTTTCATCTTCGCCAATATCAGTGTCGCGCTATAGCGTTCGCAGCCGTTCTCTTTCAGCGGCTTGCCGCTGCCGGGCGACCACGATCCCTGGGTCTTTACCACGTTATTGCCGGCCTCCGTAAATGACACCCACCAGTAGCCGCGCTCGGCGGGTCGAATGCTCACATAACCCAGCTTGGCAAGCAGCCGATACACCGCGTCTGTGGATGGATCACGCGCGGGCAAGTGCGCATCACATTTTCCCACCTTGCCCACGAAAACATCGAAATGAGCGTCCTCATAGTAAGTAAACTTTTCCTGCATGAGGTCCGCCGCTTTGCCGCGGCTTAGATCGCCAGAACAGCCAGCCAAAACGCAGAGCAAGAGCAAGGCGACTTTGTTCATCAAGAAATCTCCTTGCTCATCTTTTCTGTTCTCCAGGCCAAGGAATCGCACAACACAGCTCCGGGAATGCAGATAGTAGTGGAAGGTTTCGCCGGTTGTAAAGATCAAAATAACTTACGCCGAACAAACGTAGATTCTAAAGCGGGTGCTTACTAATGTAAGGCGGGTTTCACTTAACAAAGTTAGGTCTTATAGAACTGCGGAAGCTTTTTGGCTACGCTTCCACCGGCAAGAGATACAGCCTGCTTCAAGTCTTCGCAGTTTCCGTCGGATGGCCCTTGTGTTTTGCCGGCGGTCTTCCGCTTCCCTCCCATCAGGTATGCGCCGACGAGCACGTGAGTCGGCGGATAGTCCTTCCAGTAAGCCATCAGATCGTTTAGCGCCCAAAGAGTCAACTGCTCAATCTCAGGCAGCGTCCATCCGGTAGCGGTGGCGACGTGGCCATAAACAAATGGCCAGTCAGCTATACCGGTACCGGAGTCGGTTCCCCCGCGGCCGCCTTCTTGAGCCCCGAAACTTCAAGCACGGCATTAAAGAGAACATTGAAATCGTCGAAGGTAAGGCCATTTTCAAGCTGATCTGCTGTGACGTCCTGATGAACTTTTCTTACGGCATTCTGGATCACGGGCAGATACCGGAGCAACGAAGCCAGGCCGGAATTTTCCGCGGAAGGTTTTTCCTGGAACAGCGAATCCAGTTGGCGCAATTCACCGAGCGTAAGCGATGAGACCGTAAGTTGTCCCAGTGAAGTGGGGACAGTTTGCTGCTTTAGCATGATTTCCTCCTGATAGAGATGGCAAAGCTGTTGTGTGAAAAAAGCGGGCACGAGCACGGAGCCCGGCCCGCACTGGAGAGAGCTATTCGTTGGAATACATGTCAATGACCTGGCCGGCGGCGTTAGCAAAGGCCTCAAAGTCAAACTCTGGAATGATGAAGTCTTCCTGCTTGGTGGCAAAGCTGAGCTTGGATGCCACCACCGAATACAGCAGCACGTTGAACTGATTCAGGTTGTAAACAGTTTCCAGCAAGACCTGGATGGTCGGCGCAAAGCCCATCAATTGATTGGAAATCTTCAGGGATGAGCCGCTGGCCGCCACGGTGAAGCTGTAAGAAATCGCCACAACATTAGTCCCGTTGTCACCCGTGTTGAACGTGTACACGCCGGCGGCCACCGAATATTGGCCGAGGGCCGGGGCGGAAGCCACCTTTGTGAGCGGCAGGCCGGTGGCGGTATAGCGGACACCCCAATCCTGAACGAACTGGGCGGAGTTGGTTACCGTGGCAGAACCGGCGGTTACAGTCTTGATTTCGTCAAGCGCCACTTGCGTCATGCCGGCAGAAATCGTCTGACCAAAGAAGAGGTCATTAAGCATTTTGCCGTTGATGGAGGCAAACTTCGCTTTTCCGGTGATCTTGCATTTGCCCCGAGCCACAGCCTCAGGAAACTGCTTTTGCCCGTAAAGCTGCTTGACGTCGCCCGAGATATCGAGCGATACGTCCTGCAAGGTTCCAAATTTCATGGGAGTGGGATTCGCGGCGGTATTGCCGCCCGCGGGAAAGCCCCACAAGGTGCCTGCGCCAAATTCAAACATTTTTTCTTTCTCCTTTTGGGGAGCCAGCCCTGCACTCCCAGAAATTGAAGTCCGCGGGGCCGCCGCGGTTTGTGAAACTGAAGGTGATGTCTAAGCGGTGGTGAGAATTTCTACCGGGACGACGGCAAGAGCCATGGAGCCCTGCACGTTTTCGACGATCTCTATCTTTCCCTCTATACGGCAGTGAGAAACTTTGCCACCAAGCGACTGCGCAATCCCTGGCGTCGCATTGCGAATGGCTGCTTCCACCGCGTCCAGAAGCGAGTTAAGTTCTGTGGAAGGGACGGAATTGGGTTCGCTATCACCCGCGGTGTAAAGAACCAGATCGACAGCCATTTTGGCGTGGATGGGCAGGCCATTCACGCTGGTTCCAGTCAACTCGTCCTTCTGCACCTGGTACAGCGATGGACGGTCCGCAGGCGAGAGCTGCGAGGGATCCTGCCAGCGCCGGCTGACCGTTTTGAATGGACCAGCCGGCGAGAGCAGCGCGGCCGACAAAGTGGAAAACAGAGCGGAATAAATTTGCTCGCGGGGAAAAATCATTGTGACACCTGCACCTGCTGGATCGCCTGCTCAAGCAGATCAGGCAATGCTTGTTGAAGATCATTGATTGCCGGACGCAGATAGGGCCGCGGCCTAATATAAGCGCGATGGCCGCTTTTTTTCTTATATGGGCCGCGCCGACCGGCGAAACCTCCATATTCATGAATATGGGCGTAAGGCAGTTCTGATCCGATGCTGACAACAAGGCTCTGTCCATCGGGACTGACCTGAATCGAATTCAAGACAGAGTTCAGCAGATTACCGCTGCGAGACGTCAGCAGATCACCGGAGCTGCCCTTGCTCGCCGATCCGGCAAAGTATTTCGGTACCGCACTGCGCAACGATTGATAGATGAGGGGCTGCAAGGCCTTGTAAACCTGAGCGACCATACGGGGAGCAAGCCCGTTGAGGCGCTGTTGCAATTGCTGCAAGGCGGAATCATCAATTTGTACCGTGATCACAGCGCCAACCTCCGATACTGGCTAAAGACGGCCAGAGAGCGCGGCGGAACATCACTCATGTCGAAGGAGATCGTGACCTGGCCGCTCATGCTGTTGGATTTTTCGCCGATGCGAACACGTTGGCGATAGGTCAGGGCAAATGCCTCAATCGCTGCCTGCTTCAGGTCGAGGGGCACACTCGGATAGCCCGCGGCATACGAAAGCTGCACATTCTGCACGCCACGGCAGAAACGAAAGCCGCGCAGCATAATGCGCCTGCCATCCCACAGGTAGCCAGCGGTTGTGGGAGAAGTTGCCTGCTGAATGGGCACCCCATCGATACTGACACTGCTGACGGAGATGATGGGGAAGTTGCGCGGGAGCAGCCGTTCCGAATCGTTGCCGTCATAGTTTTCCGTCAACGGCCCGAGCACCGACGACAAAATATGCGGGCGGTCGATGTACTGCAAAACTTGCAGACTGGCATTGGAAATAAGACTTTGCAGGAGGACATCATCATTGTTGCCCTGGTTGGGCAGCCATGCTTTGAGCTCTGCAACGGTGCAAAGGTCGTCTGGTGCGGCGGCCATCGGTTACCTCCAAAAAGAAGCAGTTCGCAGCGCAACGCTGTTTTGTGAAGTTTGAAAGAGAAAGGCAGCCCGGGCAGGTGGGCCTCAGGCTGCCTTCCTTCTCCTGCAAAGCCTGCTGGTTGGCAGGCGAGGAGCATCAGCGGCGATTCGCGGGCGATCAAGCCGCCGATGAATCGTTTACCCGTTGGCAACGTTGGCAATTACGCCAAGCGAGAACGGTGCGCGGCAAACGAGGACTTCGTCGGCATAGACGCCATAGACATACTGGCGAGAAACCACGGGCCACTCGATCTGGTAATAGTCGCGGCGGCAGCGGACAAAAGAAACGTTGTCGACACCGGAAAGCGGGTACGGAATCTCCGAACTGTTGAAGAAGATCGTCCCGGGAGCCAGGTTGGGATGGATGCGGATATCAAGGAACTGCTGCGTGAACTTGTTCCAGTACTTGGCAATACTGGCGCCGCCCAGCAGGGCCGGCTTGTCGTCTTCCGATCCGGTACCGCCCGGCAAAGTGAAACGGAACAGAGGTACGCCGCCGGAAGCAACAATTTTCTTGTTGATGTTGCGCGCTTCCTGCGAGTTCACCCAGATTTCCGTGGGGCTAAGACGCTTGTTGTCCCAGAACCACTGCAACGCCGTATCGATCTCGACGATGCCGTTGGCCTGGTCCGCCGTGAGGGTGTTGCCGTCGAGCGAGTTGAAGTAACCGGCGTTCGACTTGAGCGCCTGCGTAACGAAGCCGTCAAAGACCAGGGTGTTCGCCGAGTTGTCTGTGCCGGAACCGGCCGCATTGGCCGCCTGAGTGCCCGTGCTGGGAGCGCTCATGGTGACCTTGTTGACCGTCGTGATGGCGTTCAGCAGGGCTGTAGCCGCGCTGGTTCCAATGAACCACGCATATCCAGCGGCGCCTTTCACCGCCGGAACGGAGGCGACTACGGTTTGCTGACCGGCAGAGGTGTTCGCGGCGGACGAGGCAGCGCTGATGGCGCTGACGCCAGCCCCGTACTGGGTAGTGGTGCCGTCAATATTGACGCGCGTCACCTGGCCGAACGGGACACCGCCGGCGACGGTGGCATTTGCCAGAGCGCGTGGCGTCAACGCGGCGACAAAGACCAGCAAGGCGCCGGTCGCCAGGGTTCCATTGGCTGTTACCTGCACGGTGGGAGCTGCTGGAGTGCCCAGCGGGTTGGACGCGTTGCCGTTCAGGATGATGTTCTCTTCTCCGATCATCACGGCGCGCAGCAGTGACTGGACCAAGGTGGCCTTGTTATCGAACTCTTTGCCGCCCGACCAGACTGCTTCCCAGTCGATAGAGGCTTCCAGTCCGATGCCCGCGTAGGATGCGACGTAATCCTGCTCAGTCACGGCCATTTCCGCTGAACGCCGGCCGGGAGCAACGCCGAGTTCAAAGCCGCTGGTGTTGACCCCGGTGATGGCTTTCCAGCGTGTGGCCAGGTCGCCACCAGTGGAGAGCTGGCGCGGCAGCCGGTTGCGCAACGGCGTGATGACGGGATAAAGCTGAAGAGCGGGACCGCGGAGATCAAAGGCATTCAGATTTCCCGCGACGCCGCTAATGGTGGATTGACTGATGGTAGTTTTGTTCAAAGCGGACAGGTCCGCCTTGCTGAGCAGATCGAACGTCTGCTGACTGAGATCGCCAAACATTTTTCTTGTTCCTTTTCTCCGCTAGAAAATTGCGGTTGTTGAGGTGAATTCGATACCTCAGCGGCGAAAGCCGACCAGGTACTGGCAATAATTGCAGGCAAGAGCCTGCTCCATCCCACGCTGGATACAACGCGAGCCGGGCGGCTGGGAAGCACCGCATTAGCGCAGGTATACGGAAGCCGGCTGAGGTTTCTGCAGCGTCTTTTTCAACAGTTCGTGGACGCTGGGCTCGCCGGCGGACTTGGCCAGCGCAGGCCGGGCATCGTCCTCTTTGGTTATGGTGTGCGCGGGCACGCCGGTACGCGCCACGCGCCCCACCGACTCCTGCGGCGACACCAGTTTTTCAACCAATGACAGGAGATTGCTCAGCGAGCGCTGGATCTCCTGGTTATTGCTCTCCATTTCGCTGCGCAAGCCGGCTACTTCCTGTTCCATTTCAGCCAGCTTTGCGAGCGCAGACGCGGAACTGGCCCGCGCCTTTTCCAATTGCGCTTTGTCATTCGATTCCAGCATGTTTTGATCTCCTGTCTTTACTCCGGATCGGGAACCGTCCGGGATCTTTGTCATTTGCGCGGAAGCCGAGCGGCCCGCGTTACCGGCTGCATCGTCTTCGAGCAGCGCGTCCATGTGGGTTTCAGCTTCCTGGTGGCTTTGCGCCATTTTGGCCATACAGGCTTTTATGGCGTCGAGGTGGGCGCGCGTGGCTTTAGAATGGCGGGCCCCGATTTTGAGAGCTTGCTCGCTAACGGCGTCTTTGCGGCTGAATTTGCGAACTTCGCAGGAGCCGTCGGCCTTGACGGCGGTGAAATGCGCGCCGGGGACGCAAGGGTTATCGACGACGCTGATTTCAACCGGATTGGCGGTGAAGCGGACAAACTCGCCATCCTTCCATGATTTGACATAAGCGCCGCCGATGGAAAAGCCAGTGTAAACGCCGAGCATGCATTTCTGCCAGGCAACGCTATCAACGATGCACGCACCGATGCGAATTTGTTTCAGATCGTCATCGAAAGCGATAGCAACGAGCTTGCCAACGGCGCTCGGCTCGTGCATTTCACGAACGTTGCCCAGGCTCTTGCCGTCAGTGGCTTTGGATATCTCGTCGCTCCAGCTCTTGAAGTAAGGCTTGGAAGATTGGTAGTCGAAAATTTCGCCTTCTTTGTCGACGACTTCAGCGGTGGCAATGCCCCAGACTTCGTGTTTGGACTCGTCGATCTTGGCAATCTGGGCGAAGAGGTTCATGGATTTCATGTTTGCTCCAAAGGAAAAGGCAGCCCGTGGGCTGCCCTGGTGGTGAAAATTCTCTGACTTCAATCCTTGATGTTCGACCCGTTCACAGCCGGGGGCGCCTCCCCCCCAGCAAGCCAACTGCGGGCTAGGTGGGGGCCCCGGGCTGTGGCACACGAGTTTCGCCGGGATGAGCGTCTGCTAACGATCCGGAACTGTGCGAAGCGTTTTGGATCTCAAGAGGAAAGATTCCCGTGGTGGTGATGACGGCATTGCTCATACCGACGGGATGCTTGCCCAGGCTTTCACGGACTTCGTCGATGGAGAGCACACCGGCGCGGACATAAAGGTCATCGATCTTGGCTTGCTCGAGCGCGTTCAGAGTGCGGTCCTGCTCCCAGACAAATTCGATATCGGTGAAGCCGAAATGGCGAGTGACGATGAAGTTGATGATGTCAGCCAGATAACCGAGGATTGGGACCAGGCCTTCCGCTGCGGCCTGCTCGACGCTGGTTTCAGCGGTGGCACGGTTCATGACGCTAACAAATTGCTGCGGCGAGAGACCGAATGCATAGCAGACGATGCGGGTGATCCATTCGTCGAGCGCGTCTTTCAGCATGGGATCGCGGGTGAACTGGAGATTGCCGCATTCGGGAACAAAGGTGATGCGGCGGCGACGAGCGGAATTCCCGGCCAAGGCGCTGTCAAACCATTCCTGAAATTCGCTGATCTGGTCAGCCGACCACTCCTTGGGGACCTGCGCCACGGCTTCAGGCACATTGCCTTCAGTGTAGTAATTCAGGAGATGAATCTGACGGCGCAAGCCGATGTTTATGGTGAGAATGATCTGCTCCACGGGCGAGAAACCAAAAAACTTATGCGCGCGCACGTTGCGCGGACGGTAGATAAGCTGGTCAGAGGTGAAATCGACCGCGGGCAGGCCCTTGAGGATCTGCTGATAGGCGACGCTGGGCGGCGCGGGCGTTCGGCCCATGGCATCAATTTTGCGCGCGATGGTGGAACCGTCGATGACTTCGAGAGCGTAGAGCGATTTGCCCGGAGACCACAGCTCGCCTTCCTGAGAAACGATGGGAACAAGAACTGGCGCGTCAAGCACGAGAAGGTCTTCAAGCAGAAGGCGAACCCACTGCTGCCAGCTATGCTCGCGGTCAGGATAGGAAAAAAAGTTCGTGAGCTGGGTGAGGCGGGGATCGAGTTCTTCATTGTCATTGCCGCTGATGACGTTGTTGCTGATGTTGGCGGCGCGTTTCGGCTGGCCGGGCTGAGCCTTGAGGCGGAAAGCCCAGGGCATGCGGCTGACCTGGTCTTTGCGCGTTTCGATACAGAGACGGACAAGATCGAAAGAATCGGCCAGGGAGCGCATCTGGTCAAAAGAAATGGGCTCCATGTTCCGAGGCTGAATGTTGATGTTATAGCCGACCGGATAATCCAGCGTGCGCGGTGGAGTGCCCGCCGGGGCGCTGGGCGCCATGGGCAGGTCGGGACCGAACCAGACGTCGAGCGTGTTGCGCAGTTTGCGGCCGACGCGGGCGACGAAGCCGGGTTCGAGGGCAGTAATTTTTCCGCCATTGAGTGTTTCAGCCATAGTCAGGCAATCCCCACTTTCACGCCCATGACGGCGGAAGTTTCAATGATGAATTCAACCAGAACATTTTTGCGATAAGCTGATTTCATGAGCTCATCCTGAATGCGCAGGCCTTCATGCCAACGGCATTGGCCGGCGTCGTCGATGATGTACTCCCCTGTCCATTTCATTGTCGCTCCCATTTACAATGTCGCTCCGCTCCAAACCGCCGACGCGACTTCACACGTCGGACTCAATTCCGCCCCGAAGCTGGGCGCTCGGCGCGTGGTCGGCCTCGCTGCCTCTATCTCATCGCTACTCCAAACCGCTTTTGCAGCAGGCAATCGACATCGAACGAATTAGTAGCCGACGATCACGCGGTCAGTGCACGTACCGGCGGTCGCGACCTGGTTCTTCTCAAAGAATGAGACAGCCAACTGCGGAAGGCGAACGGGCGCACCCAGAGTGCCACTGGTGACTGTGGGAGCAAGTTCAGTGGCCAGGAATGCCTGCTGCGCGCCAGCCGTCATATTGGTGGCGATGACATAGCTGTTGTAGAGGATGAAATTCGGATTGGACTGGGCCTGATCGTCCGCCGTGTACACATTCATGACCAGATCAAAGTTCTGCGTGCATGAGGCGAAAACAGTCATCTTGGTGGCTTCACCAAGGCGGATGATTGCCGTATTGGGCGTTGCGCCGCCGATAGAAGCCGGCAGGACCACGGCGCTGTGCGCAAGATCGGCGGGCGAGTAAACCACGTGCGGCATGGGGCGCGGCAGCACGGGCCGGCCGTTCTTATCCAACTCAGGAAACTGGCTGGTGGTTTGAGAGAAGACAAACAGCGTGGTGATGGACAGAAGGGCGAGGACGGCAACGTACAAAGTTCTTTTGTTCACGGTTATCTCCTGGATCCTTTTTCGGGGGCTGAAGCCCGGTTCATTTCAGAAGTTATCGGCACGAGTGAACTCGTGCCTTCTTAGAAACACGCTCTCAACTTATTGAAGAAGAGGCCTAACGGAGCACAAACTGCTTTCAGCCGTCCCTGCTGCCGGGACTTGCCTTGCCTCGACCCCAAACGCGGCACTTGGACATGGTTGCTCGCAGGCTCGCAATCCCGTCCGGCCTACCGGGCTATTTTCATTCGCCGCTGACGCGGCTCGGTCCAAAATGCGTGCACGCGGTCCGCGAAAGAGGCGGGCTTTACTCTTTTTAAGCTGAGGAAACGGATTGCGTTCAAGATAGCAATCGAGGCAGAGCGGTCGCGCGGTGCGGAGGCGGCGGTCGTCAGAGTTCAAAGGCGCGTTGCATTCTTCGCAGCGCGGCGGACCGACACGGCCATTGTGGTCGTGTGCCATGAAATACCTCCCGGCCGGACGCAAACCGGCGAGCAGATGAGACAGCAATTGTTGTGTAGTCAGGCGGGCTTGGTTTCAAGCCGCCTTATTGGAACGACTTTGTCTAGACACACTTTGGGAACCTCATCATTCTGCGGTGGAGTGAGGACCACGGGGTCCCAGCTCTGCTCCCGATGTAAACGCCGTTCCCGCCGAAGCAGTGAACAGAGCCACAAACAAGAGCCCAGAATGAGGTTCCCGCCGCAGACGCCTACGGTGCGCCGGCTTTGGGAAGGTTGCAGGCCGTTTGATTAAGCCGGCGCCGCTCCCCGGCTATGCAGAGCCAACTTCCGGCTTGCATAGACATCTTATACGACATATCACGTCACGGTGTCAATAGAAAAAATCTTTTTATTGTGGTTTTCCAGAAAATATGCGATTTATCGGACGCTGTCAAGTGTTGACGTGTACTTAGACATTATTTAGACTTTAGACACTTATGGCGCGCGAAACATACAAGCAGGCATACGCGACAGCAAAGCTCGATCTGCTGCAACAGCTGCAAAAACGAGATGACCTGGACCAGAAGATCCGAAAACTTAAACAGACCGTGAAGGCGCTGGGCGAACTGTGCGGCGCTCCCGCGGAAGAGCTCGACAAGCTGCTTCTGGTTGAGGGCTTTGCCATTGACGCCAAGCCGGGTTTTACTGACGCCATCCGGCGGTTGTTCAGAATCCGCCAAACCGCACTAAGCCCCACCGATGTCCGCGAGGACCTGGTGAAGATGGGGATCGGCGTGGGCCAGGTGAATTTGTTGTCGTCCATTCATACGGTCTTACGTCGCATGGCGGAAGCCGGCGAAATCGAACGAACCGAAGATGGGAAGTTCAGGCTGCCAGGGTGAAGGCCTTTCAGGCTCAAGAACCTAAGACGATAGAACACCGCGGCAATGATCCATAACATCAAGATAAAAGGTCGGGTTATACTTTTTAAAACTCATTCTTAACTTAAAGAGCACTTTTATGCTAATTATATAATTTATGTATAATAGGCATTTATATGCTATTTGAATTGATATTTTAGCTTAAAATGCGCTAAAATGCCTTTATGAAGTCATATGTATCAACCCCAGTAGAAGAGTTGCAAACAGCATTGGGTGAACGGATACGCAGACTTCGTTTGTCCCGGAATCTGGACCAGCGAGCGACGGCGGAGAAGGCCGGAATCTCACTACGGGCCCTAGGCAATCTGGAAGGCGGGCGCGGCTCGACCGTGGAGACGCTGTTGCGCACGCTCAAAGCCCTTGACCATCTGGAAGGAATTGAGGCACTGGCGCCGGAGATCACGGTGGACCCACTGGCCCTGCTGGATAGTCCCAAGCCGCAGCGAAGAGTGCGGCGAAAGCGCAGTGCGGGAAAGGCCGCACGGTGAAGCACGCAAGGGCGATTGAGGTGCGAGCATGGAACCGAAGGGTTGGCGCGGCGGCCCTTGATCCGGGACTCGGCTACTACGTTTTTGCCTTTGATCCGAAATGGCAACGTACCGGCATTGAACTGGCACCCCTGACGATGCCGGTTGACAGTCCGCAGGGGAAGTTTGTCTTTCCGAACCTGCCCGAACCCACGTTTCAAAGGCTTCCGGGAATGCTGGCCGATGCCCTGCCGGATGACTTCGGCAACGCGCTGATCGATGCATGGATGGCCGACCATGGCATGACCAGGAGCGAGGTGACGCCGATCGACCGCCTGGCATATATGGCCAAACGCGGAACGGGCGCGCTGGAGTTCAGGCCCGCGCGCGGGCCGAACCGCGAAAGTTCCACCCCACTGGAAATGAAGACGCTGGTGGAAGACGCGCGCAAGCTGATCCAGGGCGACCTCTCGCACGACGCGCATGCGCGAGCCGTGCTGGCCAACCTGATTCATGTAGGCACTTCAGCAGGAGGAGCACGCGCCAAAGCGGTAATTGCCTGGAACCCGAAGACAAACATTCTGCGCAGCGGGCAGTTCGATGCGCCCGAAGGCTTTGAACACTGGCTGCTCAAGTTCGATGGCGTAGGCAAGTACGCGGAACTAGGCACGGGCGCCGACTACGGCCGAATCGAGTATGCCTATCACCTGATGGCAAAGCAGGCGGGAATCGAGATGTATCCGTGCCGGCTGCTGGAAGAAAACGGCAGGGCCCACTTTATGACCCGCCGTTTTGATCGAGAAGTAATCGAGGGGCACACCGTGAAGCACCACATGCAGACGCTCTGCGCCATCGACCACATGGATTTCAAACAGCGCGGCACGCACGCGTACGCGCAGTTGTTCATGGCCACCCTCCGCCTGAAACTGGGGGATGAGGCGCTGGAACAGGTCTTCCGCCGGATGGTGTTCAATGTGATGGCGCGAAACTGCGACGACCACACCAAAAACTTTGCCTTCCGGCTCAAGCAAGGTGGGACGTGGGAGTTGGCTCCCGCCTACGATGTGACGCATGCCTACAACCCTAAAGGCGAATGGACCTACCAGCACCTGATGAGCGTGAACGGCAAATTCAAGGACATTACGCGCCAGGATCTGCTTGAAGAGGCCGACCGATTTTCAGTGCCGGGGCGGAGCAGCGCGCTGGCCGATGTACGCTCCGCGCTGGATAATTGGCCCGAAGCCGCGAAAGAGGCTGGACTCAGCAAATCCGTGATTGATCGAATCGCCAAAGATTTCTGGTTGCTGTGACTCGATTCGATTTGCACCAGGCAAGGCGATTGCACAACCTCACCTGTTGCTGCGGCAGCACGGAAAAGAATCATCCGGGACAAGTCGTCACAGTGTTATTAGTGCCCGGTAAAGGAGCTGTGAGTATCCGGCGAAACAGGTCAAGATTTAGCCGGGGAGCGTAAATTTGTGCGCACAGAGTGATTTGTGCCGCCCTACGGGGCTCGATCTGTGTCCAGCTTACCCACCCTTCTCGGCTCGCATGTGACCACCCCAACACGCAAAAACCGCGCGCATTGCCATCCCATCTTGCCAAAACCGGGCAAGATGGGAGCCCTGGTGTTGGGAACCCCGGTGCGCTCGCCTTCAGGTTGGGCTAACTGTGGTCGCCTAACGGCGCTTGGCGTTTCGTGCAGTCGCTGCGGTCCCCCTGGGAATCGCTCAGGATGACCCCAAGAAACACCAAATGAGTTATGCTGTCAGGCGCAAAATGCCGGAATTCAAAGCAATCATTGCAAAGCTGAAGAAGCACTATGGCGCTCCTACGATGCCGCCCGCCAAAGGACCGTTTGAGCTGGTGCTGTGGGAAAACGCATGCTACCTGTTGCCGGACGATCGCCGGGCCGCGGTGTTCGAGGGCCTGAAGAAACAGGTCGGCCTGGATGCAAAAGCAATTCTCAAAGCCGATTCTGATGTACTGCTCACGCTGGCCACGATGGGCGGCATGCGTCCTAAAGTGCGAGTCTTCCGCTGGCAGGAGATTGCTCGGATCACGCTAAGCCAGTTTGACGGCGACCTGGACCAGATTCTTAGGCTGCCGTATGCCCAGGCGAAAAAGGCACTGAAGCAATTCCCGAACATCGGCGACCCGGGCGCGGAAAAGATCTTGATGTTCTGCGGCACGTCGCCGGGCGTGCCACTTGAATGGAACGGCCTGCGTGTGTTGACGCGCGTCGGATATGGACGGTGGCAGAAAAATTACGGCGCTGCATACCGGTCCGTGCAAGAGGCGTTGAAGGCGGAGCTTCCGCGCAAGGCAGAAGCAATTGCACAGGCGCATTTGTTGTTGCGGCAACATGGAAAAGAGATTTGCCGCGACAAATCGCCGCAGTGTTATGAGTGTCCGGTAAAGGAGCTGTGCGCGTATCCGGCGAAACAGGTGAAGATGTTTAGCCGGGGAGCGTGAATTGTCTAGCGCCTAGCACTGGATCCATTACGAAACAAAATATGTACTTTACACAAACCCTACTTTTCCACGGTCAATGGCGTCATGCGGTTTCGATTGCGCTCGGTGGAATTCGCCATTTGAAACCAGCGGTAGAGGTTATTTCCGCAACATGTAGGTGTCCGCCTATGCCGCAACATGCTCTATCGATCTCATGTGCAATTGGGTCGCAACATGCCCGTATAAAGCCACTGGCGCACTCCACAGCTTCTTGCAAAGAGTTGCTGAGGCCGATATGTCTCGTATACTTCTCAAATCGCTGGTCGTTGTCCTGAAACATCAATTTCGCAATGATTGAACCACTAAAGATGTTTTGCGCTGGCGGTGTTTGAGTGATTATTGCAGGTTCATCCACAATCTGATTCTCGTGGCTGAATGTCACGAGTTTAAGAAATGGCTTTCCTTTGCGGTATCCAACAAAAAACATTCTGGCTATTAGACGTTCTGATTCTGGATCGTCGGATAACGGATTACCTTGAAATTTATCAATGCGGCCATCTGCTTTGGCGAGCATGATGGAATTCTTGATATGACCGCATACCTGTTCGATGAAATCATGCAGGTTGCTAACCCGCAAGTCTGCGGCTGCCCTGAGAGCATCAGCCGTTATTGACAGAAGGTTGAATGTTTTCCCTTTGTTGAAAACCATTCCCGTAACAGCGT
>DASSXL010000064.1:0-15438 GCA_035703825.1 Candidatus Angelobacter sp. | reverse complement strand
CGGGCGAATGCCAGTAACCCTGCATAAAGCCTTCGAGCTTGCCGTGGTTCCAGGCTTCCACCTGGGAGACCAAAACGTGCTTGATTCCCTGTTCAAGATCGACGCGCTGGCCGGCCGAAGTTTTTTCCTGCTGAGAATTGTCCGCAAGCTTTTGTGGAGCCGGCGACGATTTGTCTGGCGCTATCGTCTGGGCGGAAAGGACAAATGGCAGCAGAAGCAGTGCGATCAATTGAAGGCGCATGGAGGCATTGTAAGGCGGGGACGGCGGCGCAATTAAGGTATTTATCCGTGAAGGAGCCAACAAACTAAAGTCACATATCCACCGTGGGCGAGCATTGACCCGCGGTAACAGAATGAGATATTTTCGGTTCACTCGGAGTGTGTGTCCTCCAGAAGAAGTGTCGGTAAAATTTGATACGTCTCTCCCCCAAGACAGGCAAGGGCGCCACTAAGTTGCAAAACACAAAGCCCTCATGATGTCTCTACAGACGGTTGGCAGATACGAGATTACCGGCGAGCTTGGCCGCGGCGCGATGGGCGTCGTGTACAAGGCGCTGGATCCAACGATCGGGCGGACCGTAGCGCTTAAAACGATGCGGCTCGACGTCCACGGACTGGACGCCAAGGAGATGGTGCGCCGTTTCCAGAATGAAGCCCGCGCCGCGGGCGTCCTGAACCATCCCAACATCGTTACCATTTATGACGCCGGCGAGCAGGACGGCATCTTCTACATCGCCATGGAGTTCATTGAGGGCACCACGCTGCATGAAGTGCTGGCTGAGCAGCGCGTCCTGGCCACGGACCAGGTGCTGCAACTGACCCGCCAGATATGCCGCGGGCTGGACTACGCGCATTCCAACGGCATTGTGCATCGCGACATCAAGCCGGCCAACATCATGATCACCGGCAACGGCACGGTAAAGATCATGGACTTCGGCATTGCCAAGTCCGGCGGGCAGGTCACCAATACCGGGCAGGTGCTGGGAACGCCGAACTACATGGCGCCTGAACAAGTAAAAGGCCGCCAGTTGGATGGACGGTCTGACCTTTTCAGCCTGGGAGTAATTCTTTACGAGATGCTGACCGGCGAGAAACCATTCGTCGGCCAGAATGTTACGACGATCATTTACAAAATCGTCAACGAAAACCCGATCACGCCACGCGATCTGGATGTAACTGTCCACCCCGGTTTGAGCGCGATCGTCACCAAGGCACTGGCCAAAGCGCCTGACGATCGTTACCAGACCGGAGCGGACCTTGTACGAGACCTGGAAAATTACAAGCTGGCAGGGCCAGTCCGCACGGGGTCGACCTCGTCGTCGATCAGCAACCCGGCGCCCGCTCCGCCTGAAAAAACCGTTGTGCTACCGGTGCGGGTTGTTTCCGGCAGCACTGTCAGGGCCGCCGCGGCCGCGCCGGCCCCAGCCAAATGGCCCATTCCGCTGCGCCGTCCCACCACGGCCATACTTTCCAGCAAGCGAAGCGTGCTGCTTGCAACCATTGTCACGATCCTGATACTGGGCTGTGCCATGGGCGGATACGCCTATCATCGGACTCAGGTGAAGATGCGCCAACTGGCGGAGGAAGCCAAGGCAAAGGAAGCGAAGCAGGCGGCGCGCGAGCCGATTGCCATAGCCATTCCCGCGCCCACGCCGGAGCAGAAAGAAGTGATAGCGCCGGACACGACTGTAAAGTTCTTCCCAACGAAGAAATCCGGGCCCGCGCAAAAACAGCCGGCGCTGCCGAAGGCCACCACTTCGCCAAACAAGGTCTTCGTCGCGCAAAGCGAGTTGAAATTGCTCTCGCAGCCGGACAGCGCCAAGGTTGAGATTGACGGCTGGAGCGAGCCTAACTGGGTAACGCCATTTACCGCGTCACATCTGGCCGCCGGCATGCATACAATAGTTTTCACCAAGTCCGGCTACTTGCAGCAGACAAAGTCAGTGGAGTCTGTGGCCGGAAAGAGCATTGACGTTACCGCCGAATTGGCGCCTGCGGTTTCCACGATTGTTGTCACCAGCAATCCGCAGGGCGCGAATGTATGGATTGATGCCAAAGATAGCGGCATGGTCACCCCCGCGCAGTTGACGGTTGAAAAAGGGTTCCACAAGGTCACGGTGCGCAAAGCGGGATTTAAAGATGCGTCCACGGAAGCGACGGTGGCCGAAGGGCAGACGATGAGCTTTTCGCCAGTGTTGCTGAGCGTGAATCCGCAGTCTGAAGACGGCAAGAACCCCAGCCTGCTGCGGCGCTTCTTTGGCACCGATACGATTCCGGAAGGCAAAGGGCTGGTCCACATCCGCACAATCCCTGAAGGCGCAACCATTGTTGTGGACGGCAAACCCGCTCCCAAGAAGACCAATGCGCGCTGGCCCGCCGACCCGGGCGTGTACAGCATCGTGCTGCAGTTGAGCGGCTATAAGCCGGTACACAGAAATATTCGCGTGCAAAAAGGCAAAGTCGTGAATATTGACGAGCCCCTGGAAAAACAATAACCATCTTGTATGGCCCGCCTGATCATCTCCTCGCCTGACGGAAAAAACGGGATACTGGAGCTCAACAAGCCCGTTATTACCGTGGGCCGAGGCAATGCCAACGATCTAGTACTGAATGATTCCAGCGTCAGCCGCTTTCATGCGGTCATCAAGCTCAGAGACAATTCCATTTTCGTTGCCGACCGGGGCAGCACCAACGGCATCGTCCTGAACGACGTAAAGATCAATAAGGAAACCGAACTCAAAGATGGCGACGTCGCGCTGGTGGGACTTTACCGGCTTCTCCTGGAAAATGTGGACGAAAAAGGAATCCAGGTCCGCCGGGGCGAATGGCCATCAACGCTGGACAACATCATGCGCGACCGTCCCGCGCAAGCCGCGCTGCCGCGAAGCACCGATGTGCCCAGCGGCGGGCTTACCGACCTGGAAAGCCGGGTAAAGAAACTGGAGCGGGAGAACTACCTGCTCACGGTTTTGTATGAAGCCGGCAAAGCGCTGAACGCGAAGCTCGAGCTTGAGGACATCTGCGAGCAGGTAATCTCGCTGGCCTGCCTCATCGAAGGCGTAGAGCGCGGCTTTGTCATGTTGTTCGATGAACAGGGAGACGTGGTGCGGCAGAGCGAGGTCCGTTATCGTGATCCGCAAAGCAGCGAGAGGCGACCGCAGATCATCCTGAGCCAGAGCGTACTGGAGCTGATCCGCAAAGAACGGCGGCCCATACTGATTGAGGACGTGAGCGCCGACGAGCGCTTCAGCGGCAGCGAGAGCCTGAAGATTTCCGGACTTCGCTCAGCCATGTGCGCCCCGCTGGTGGGCAAGGACCAGTTGTTTGGCGTGCTTTACGTGGACAATCTGGAGAGGCCGGCGGCGTTTACGCAGGACGAGTTGAACGTTTTTGCCCTGGTGGCGGCCCAGGCAGGGGCCGCCGTTGACAACGCCATGGCGCACGAGAAGATTGCGCAGCAGTCTCTGCAGCGCTCGGCCCTGGAACGTTTTCTCTCGCCTGAAGTCGTGGAGATGGTTGTTGCAAATCCAGACATCAGGCTGGGCGGGGTAAATCAGGAAGTCACCGTGATGTTCGCGGACATCCGCGGCTTTACCACCATGAGTGAAGAGATGGAACCGGGCCGGGTGGTGGAGATCCTGAATGAATATTTCACGAGAGTGACCGACGTGATCTTTGACAATGGCGGAACCCTGGACAAATACATTGGAGACGCGGTGATGGCCGTGTTTGGCGCGCCAATTTCCAAGGGCAATGATGCGGCGGCGGCCGTCAATTCAGCCATAC
Organism: Candidatus Angelobacter sp.; assembly: GCA_035703825.1. GTDB lineage: Bacteria > Acidobacteriota > Terriglobia > Terriglobales > Acidobacteriaceae > Angelobacter. The sequence goes on along the minus strand of DASSXL010000064.1, from coordinate 11,652 downwards.
AGATCCAGCGGCTGCTGGTTGAGCTGAACCGCGATGCAGCGGCCCGGCAATGGCCAGAGCTGCGCGTGGGCATCGGAATCAATACGGGAAGCGCTATCGCAGGCAACATTGGATCACCCCGAAGACTGGACTACACAGTAGTGGGTGACGCGGTGAACACGGCGCAGAGACTCATGACGAACACGGCCGGAGGGCAGATCCTGATTTCTGAGTCGACGGCAAGAAAGATAGGCAAGACGTTTGACTTGGAGCGCCTGCCCGAGCTGAAAGTAAAAGGCCGCAGCGAAGCGGTGCCGGTCTTCAGGGTGAACTGGGTGGAGGAATCGGCCGCGACGGTGGCATTGCCAAAGAAAAAGCGCCTCAGCAGAGGCGCCGCGAAGTCACGCAAGATTTCTACTTAGGTGGCGGTGTTGTGGAGCTGCTGCTCTTTTTTCCCTTCGCTGCCGCGCCGCCCACGTGGTGAGCAATGATCTTGTCTTTGATCTGGTCGTAGGTCGCCTGGGGAACGATCTTCTTTGTCAAAAGATCGCGCTTGGTGTTGTAAGGCCGGCCATCGATGATCTTCTGACTGTAGGCCTCGCCAATGCCGGGAAGGGCGGTTAGCTCGTCTTTGCTGGCGGCATTAATGTCAACCAGGTCAGCCTTCTTGGGTTTCTTTGCGCTGGCATCTGCCGAGGCCGCTTTCTTGGCCGCGTCTTTGCTGCCGGCGCCGCCCTGGGCGAAAGCCCCTGTGGCAAAGAGCGAGAGCATAAACAGTACTGCCAGGGTCCGGGAACTTTTCTGGAACATTGTAGACAATCTCCTTCAAACTTAAAGACGTACAGATCGAGCACGTCAAGAAACAAAGTCTAGGCGGGATAAGGCCGGTTTGTCAAAAAATCTATCGATCAGGCCGGTTTACGGCCGGAAGGTTTCTTCTCTTCCCAGGCGCGTTTTGGGCGCTGCGCTTCAGGCAGATCGCGGTTTTCAACCCGGTCATAGGTGTAGCGATCGCTGACTGTGCCCAGAGACTGGTTATAGAGGCTGGTGGCCCCGGTGGCTTCGCGCAGCTCTTCTGAAAACTGATGCAGGGCCTGAAGATGATCTGAGGTTGCGGGGACTTCCGTCTTGGTGGTCTTGAGAAACTTCTGATATCCCTTATCGACGAGGCGGGAGATTTCACTGCCAATCTGGATGCCGGGCTTGGCGAAAAGACGCGTGCTGCCGTCATCGGCGCGCTCAATGGCCGCGGAAACACTCATTTTTTTAAGGAAGACGCGGTTTTTGGTCCCGGGGGCTTCCAGAATGTCAAAGCCGTGGCCGCGGAGCCAGTCCACAGCTTCTTCGTAAGTGCGTTTCTCTGTTGATGTTGCCATATTCACCTGACCGCCGATTCGATTCCTGACACAAATGCGCCGTTGCCCCGGAAAGCAGCGAATGGATAATGTCGCACATCGGCGGCGATTCCAGCAACATTACCGTTGTGCAAAGGGTTACCCCCGCCCAGCGGGTAGCGGCGAGGTGCGCGGACATCACTACGTGCTGTGACATCAACGAAGGGCGCGGACATCTAAGACAAGTTTTCCTCTTGAGTATCTCCGTATAACGCCATAATGTCTTTATTACAAACGTGAGTACCAGGATTCTACCCAAGCTTCCAGCAAGGATTACCGGGTCATCTTACTTCGCTATTGTGCTTAGGGCGTCTAGTTTTGATTCGTTATTAGATTGAGACTTTGTAGGTTGAATCGTTCTTTAGGTTGAGTGAGGGGGCACAACATGAACATGAAGAAACAATCTGCGAGATTGCTGGAGCCGGTCTACTTATTGGCCGCAGTGATTTTTGCCTGTGGCAGCGGCTTGCAGTCACAAGAGCTGAAGGTCCGAGCGCAGTTTGCCGCCTACCCAGCAACGCCTCCTGCCCCGCGCGCCCTGGCCAATATCGACCCCACGTATCTCAAGCTGCGCACCATTGCGCCGGGGCAGGCGGTGACCGTAAACGGCTTCCGGTTGAAGAAGGACGCGGGGATATTCACATTCAAGAGCGGGACCTTTTATCTGCTTGAGCCTATCAATGGCGTCTGCACGGGAGCTGTGTTTATAGGTGACGCATCTTTCAGCCTTACTCCACCTACCCAACTGGAACAACGATATCTATCGCTTCTGGCTAAAGACTCGGAGTTTGTGGAGCAGTTCAGCGAAGCGGTGTTTCGATTCACGGACGGCACAGATGCGGAGATCCTGAAAGCGGGGGCGCCGGGCGCCGCGGCTTCAGGAAACCCAGCGGCTTTATTCAAGTCAGTCCAGCAGGACCTAAGAACACGGCTCAAGGAGAACCTTGATGTACGCCTATTGCAGGACTTGCTGAGTTCACAGCCGGGAGGAAAGTTCGTCGCATTTGTCAAAGGCAAGCGGTATGGCGGCAAGATGATCTATGACATCGATCCGCAGGGCGTGGTCTCGTATTTCGCTGATTCACCGCCGCGCGAAACAGCGGGGCCCCGCGTACAGGAATTCTTCTCCCTGGCCCCTGAAGAAGTGGCGCTTACCGAATGGGACTGGAAAGACGCCGGCATATGGACATGCTTCCATCTGGCCCATGAGTACGCGGACGGCACGGTGAGCAGCAATGAACACAATGGCCCGGTCACGGTGGCACGGCAAAAACTGGAAGCAGCGTTCGCCAAGAACGGGAAGCTCGAGGGCGTTGCGGAAACCACGGTGGTGGCTGCGCACAACGGCGTCCGCGTTGTTCCATTCGATCTTTTTCCCACCTTGCGAGTCGCGTGGGTGACGGGGCAAAACGGCGAACAACTTCCGTTTATCCAGGAAGGCGCGGAGGAGGACGCCAATTTCGCCGTGATCCTGCCCAAAGAGCTGAAGAAAGGCGAGAGCTACACCATCACCACCAGTTACGCGGGCAAGAACGCAGTGATCGACGAGGGCGACAAGAACTATTACGCCGTGGCGCGCGACAATTGGTATCCATCAGTGGGAATCAACGGGCACAACGACTTTGCCATGACCTTCCACATTCCCAAGGGACTGAAAATGGTGGCCACGGGAAAGCTGTTGAAGAACATTGATGAAGGCAAAGAGAACATTACGGAATGGGAGTCCCATGCCCCGCAGCCGGTGGCAGGCTTCAATTTCGGCGAGTTCAAGAGCCAGGAGTCGCCTGACCTGAGCAAGCGCTACATGGTGGAGACTGACGTAAATGAAATGGGTCCGGGAGGCATGGGAACCCGGTTCAGCTTTGTTCCCATGATGAAGAAAGCGACGGCCGAAGGCGAGGTCGCGCTGGACCTTTTTACCGACTACTTTGGCGAACAGCCCTACAAGCGGCTTGCCCTGACGCAGCAGGACGCTACTAACTTTGGGCAGTCATGGCCGGGGCTGGTCTTTCTGCCGCTGCCCTATTTTCTGGATGCCACGTACCGGCACCAATATAACCCCCGCAATGAGCACCAGTACTTTGACACCGTGGGGCCGCACGAGATTGCGCACCAATGGTGGGGACACCTGGTGGGGTTCAATTCATACCGCGACCAGTGGATCAGCGAGGGATTTGCCGAGATGTCCGCATCGCTCTTTCTGCAGGGTGTCTATAGCGAGCATGGCCTGGCCGACTTTCACGAATTCTGGGCAGACCGCCGCAAGCGGCTCACCGATACGAATGGAGAAGGCAAGAGAGCGATTGACGTAGGCCCCGTGACGCTAGGCTATCGGCTGGCTACGGCCAGGACGGGAGTGAATATTCCGCGCGACCTGATTTATCCAAAGGGCGCTTATATCCTGCATATGGTCCGCTGCATGATGCAAAACAGCGGCACTAAAGATGTGGACGAACGTTTCAAGGCCATGATGCACGACTTTACGCGGACTTACGGCAATGGCACCGCTACAACAGAAGACTTCAAGGCCATAGCGGAAAAGCACATGACGCCGGAGATGGACCTGGCGCACAACCATCGGCTGGACTGGTTCTTTATTGAATACGTCTATGGGACTGACTACCCCGCCTATCGTTTTGAACATTCATTCTCCCCGGCAAGTGATGGCTCGCTGGTGCTCAACATGAAGCTTACGCAGTCACACGTGAGCGACGGCTTTGTCATGCTGATTCCGGTTTATGTGGAGCTGGAAAAAGGGCAGGTGGCCAGGCTGGGAAGGCTTCCCATCCGCGGAAACACGACTGTGGAGCAGCACGTAAAGCTGCCGAATCTCGGCGGGCAGAAGCCGCGACGAGCCATGGTCGCCTATCTGGACGATGTGCTGGGAAGCGTTGAGAACAAATAAGAGCGGACGGATTCACCCGATGCATGCAGGTCAATGCTCAGGTTGTTATTGGATTGTCTAACAACAATCTTTTACGCATAATCTGTGCCGAATTTCCGCTTTTTCGGTCTTTAGTTGTTCGGTAAGGAGAACCAAATGCCCCGCTACCTTTTCACAGTTCTGATGGTGATGGCTTGTGCTGGAGTTACTGCCGCGCAAACGCTGGAAAACAGGCCGGCGCAGCCGGCACAGGCGCCAGGCGCTCCACGCGCGCTGGCGAACAATGAACCTACCTACCTCAAGCTGCGCAACATCAAGCTGGGTACAGAGACAGTTCATGTAAATAACTTCACCATGAAGCGCGAAGCAGGGACATTTACGTTCAGGAGCGGAGCTTTTCAATTTGTGGAACCGGTAAACGGCAAGATTACCGGCGCAGTTTTTGTTGGCGACGGCAGTTTTACGTTGACTCCTCCCATCGAGCTGGAGCGGCGAAATATCGCCATCCTGACAAAGGGGCAGCCGTTTGAAGAGCAGTTTTCCAGCGCGGTCCTGCGCTTTACCGATGGCAGCGAGGAAGAGATCCGCAAAGCGGGAACCTCAGATAACTCGCAGGTGGGCGACGCCGGCGGCCTGCTGGCGGACGTGCAAAATCAGCTTAAGAAAAAACTGAAAGACAACCTGGCGGCGCGTTTGCTGGAAGACGTGATGAGCCAGCAGCCGGGAGGAAAGTTTATTGCCTTTGTCCGGGGCAAGAAGTTCAGCGACAAGATGGTCTATGACGTTGATCCGCATGGCGCGTTCGAAGTAGCGCCGGAAGAGGTTGCACTATTCCTTTGGGACGACAACCATGAGGGCATCTGGGCGAGCTTTCACTCGCTGGCGGAATACAAGAACCGGACCGCCAATAGTGATGAGAATAACCGGAGCGTGGCCGTACAACACCAGAAGCTGGACACCTCCATCGCCAAGAATGCCCATTTGACGGGCACGGCACAGACAAGCTTCGTCGCCTTGCATGATGGCGTCCGGGTGGTGCCGCTGGAATTGTTCCCCACGTTACGGGTGGATTCGGTGACGGGCGAGGATGGCGCGCCGCTGGCGTTCATTCAGGAAGACAAGAACGATGATCCTGATTTCGCCGTGATTCTCCCCCGCGAACTGAAGAAAGGCGAGAGCTATTCCATCACGACGAAGTACGGCGGAAAAGACGCGATCAGCAATGAAGGCGGGGGAAATTATTATCCGATTGCCCGCACCGATTGGTACCCGAGCCAGGGGTTTGGCAGCTACGCCACTTATGACATGACGTTCCGCGTGCCAAAAGGCATGACCATGGTGGCGACCGGCAAGCTGCTGAAGAAGATTGACGAAGGAAACGAGACGATTACGGAATGGACTTCTGAGATCCCGCAGGCCGTGGCCGGATTCAACTTCGGAAATTTCAAGCGCGAGGAAGGCAAGCCGTTCAAACAGCCGTATCTGCTGGAAACCTTTGCCAATCCCAACCCGCCGGACATCGTTTCCGCATTGCAGCATATAGACGACACGCCAACCCTTGACGGAAGCCATTTATCGGCAACCGGGACTTTGGGAAACATGAATACGGTAGGCTTGATGAAGAAGGCCATGGGAGAAGCCCAGCTCTCAGTGGAGATCTACACAGACTTTTTTGGTGAAGCGCCCTATAAGCGGCTGGCCATGACGCAGCAGACTGCGCCTAACTATGGGCAATCGTGGCCCGGAGTAGTGTACCTGCCGATTACGTATTTCTTTGACACCACGGTGCGCCACGAACTGGGCATGGGAGACGCCCACGGCTATTTCAAAGTGGTGGGCCCGCATGAGATTGCCCATCAGTGGTGGGGACACATGGTGGGATTCAATTCCTATCGCGACCAGTGGATGAGCGAAGGCTTCTCCGATATGTCCGCATCGATCTTTCTGCAATACATTTACGGGCAGAAGAACCTGGACGACTATCACAAGTTCTGGGCTGACGAGCGGCAGATCCTGACTGACAGGAACAAAGAAGGCAAGCGTCCAATTGACGTGGGACCAGTCACACTGGGTTACCGCTTGAATAATGCGAAGACGGGTTTCGACATCGGGCGGCGGTTGCTGTATCCAAAGGGGGCGTACATCCTGCAGATGATCCGCTTCATGATGGCCCAGAAGACCGGCGATCCGGATGGGCCATTCAAAGCCATGATGCACGATTTCACCAAGACCTACGCGAACCGCCAGGCCAGCACTGAAGACTTTAAAGCCATGGTGGAAAAATACATGACCAAGGAGATGGACATCGACAAGAACCACACCATGGACTGGTTCTTCAGCGAGTACGTTTATGGAACGGAGTATCCGGCGTACAAATTTGAACATTCCTTTTCCAACGATGCCAATGGCGACACAGTGCTGAACTTTAAAGTGACGCAATCCGGCGTGAGCAAGGATTTTGTCATGCTGCTGCCGCTGTATCTGGACCTGGGAGGCGGCAGGGTAGCGCGCCTTGGATCGGCGACGCTTTCCGGCAACAACAGCGTGGAAGGGCATGTGCCGCTCAAAGGGTTGAAGGAGCGGCCAAAGCGGGCCATGCTGGCTTATTACGATGATGTGCTGGGGACGATAGAGAACAGGTAAGAGTCACTTAGCGATAAAGCCCATGTTGAGTTCACCGAGCTTAAGTCGCCGCAAGCAGGCAGCTGAAAACTAGATCTTTTCGGCTCCGTAGCTCGAAACTGGATATGCATTTTCGGGCAGAAAACACAAGTATCAGGGCACGAGTTCACTCGGGCCATAAGACACCCTAAATGGTCACGAGAATCTAGGGCGTGTGGAACGCGCTTGTTGGCCCTATTTCCCTGCGCTAACCTAAAACGCGAGGGTTAGCGTCACGCTAGGCCGTGCCCTGTTACCTAATGGGCCATAGTAGAGTTCCTTTGCGCGGGATCGGCGCTCAGGATTTCGCCAGGAGGCTTCCGCTCGGCGCTGCCTCGCTCACGCCCGCAAGAGCAGATCCTTCGACTCCCCTTCGGCAAGCTCAGGGTCGCTCAGGATTTCGCCTGCGGATTCTCACCCCAACACGCGAAAACCGTGCGTGTCGGGGACCCCGAGGCTCAGACGCCCCGCAAGACGCTCAGCAGCAGATCCCTCGGCTTCGCTCGGGATTTCGGCAGGAGGCTCCCGCTCGGCGTTGCCTCGCTCACGCCTCCTAATCGCCTCAAAATAAAACCGGCGCCTAGTCTCCCCCGAGATTTTCGGCGCCGGCTCTAAAGGTCTCCCGGAAAGCAGGAGAACCAGGCCGCTCATCTACTTTCGGCCAACTTGTTCGCAGAGCAGGGGGCAGGTGCGAAAAAACCGAACGCAAAGGACTGAATCCAAGATGCCCCGCGGCCGCGCGGCGGGTCAATAACAAAGGAGCGCGCGGTATTTACTTAGTCGATAGCAAACAAGGTGGCATTGCAGCCGCCAAGCTGATGTATACTGTGCCGAACTTGAATATTGCGGGGTTTTTAAAGTTATATTTTTAATTCTCGCAAGTTGGAAAGCTGTTGGGGCGGCTACTTATTTGGGGGCCTCGCGGAACGTCTTAAACTTTTTACCTTGACCAGCAGCCCGCCCCGGTCGGGAGGGTCCATATGGACCTTATTATTATTCGTTTTGTTTTCATTGTTGTTGTTGCGATTGCCTGTTACCACTTAAAACCGTTTGGACTGGCGAGTCTTCCGGGATGGGAAGCCGCATGGGCATCGGCGGGCGCCGGGGTTTTTATCGGCCTGCTGGTGGTTTGGTTTGAAGCGCGCCTGCGCGTGGTAAGCCTGAAGCGCCTCATCGGCGCGGTGATCGGCAGCATCTTCGGAATTCTTGGCGCCTACCTCTTCAGCGTTGTCATCAAGAACAGCATCACGCATTCTGAAACGCAGCGCTTCCTTATGCTGATGGTCATGCTGCTGATGTCGTACGTGGGCTTGATTGTGGGGGCCAACAAGGGCGACCTGCTGAACCTGGCCGCGCTGGGCGGTATTTTTGGCGCGGAAAAGCAGGGGCGCAAGAGCTTCAAAATCCTGGATACCAGCGTGATCATCGATGGGCGCATCGCCGATATTGCCGATACCGGCTTTCTCGATGGCGTGGTGGTGATACCGCAGTTTGTGCTGCGTGAACTGCAACTGGTGGCCGACTCGGCGGATTCCCTCAAGCGCAATCGCGGCCGCCGCGGGCTGGACATTTTGCAGCGCGTGCAAAAAATGGTGACCGTGAGCGTGCAGATTGTGGAAGATGATTTCCCCACCGTGCGCGAGGTGGACCTGAAGTTAATTGAGCTGGCAAAAGTATATGAGGGAAAAATCATCACCAATGATTTCAATCTCAACAAAGTTGCGCAGCTCCAGGGCGTGGAAGTGCTGAACATCAACGAGCTGGCCAACGCGCTCAAGCCTATTGTGCTTCCGGGCGAGACCATGCGCGTGTTCATCCTGAAGGAAGGCAAAGAATACAACCAGGGCGTGGCTTATCTTGACGACGGCACCATGGTGGTGGTGGACAACGCGCGAAAGCTGATCGGCAAGAACGTGGACATTGCCGTGACTTCAGTGCTGCAGACGACAGCGGGCAAGATGATCTTTGGCAAATTCGACGAGCGGTCGCGCGTGGCAGAGCGAATCGAGCCCAAAGCGGAGGGCAGCAAGCAGGAAATGCGGAAGTCGCAGCCGATCATCCTGGAGTCAACGCCGCATTCGCAATCGGAGTGATTCAGGCTTGCCAAAATTAAGAAACAAGCCCTTGACGCGGATTGCGTGGGCCGCTCTTTTCCTTTCTCATCACCTTCTACGTTCATCGTGTGTCCGCAGGTCAATGGCCCTGCGGATGTGGTGAATCGCAAGTAGCTCGCATACAATGTAGCCAGCTTTGTACCTGCCTTGAGGGGGAACAGGCCTCTTCTCGAGAGGCCTACCGTGGTCTTGAAGATGCCTTGGCTCATCAAACGGAATGTTAGTGCCGCCTTTTTGCTTTGCACCATGCTGGTCTGGGGCGGGCACACGGCCTGGGCGGAAGGGCTATGGCAGAGCGCCCCCGTTGCTCCCGGCCAACTGCAAGTCACGGTGATGGACCAGAACGGCCAGCCTCTGGCTCTGGTGATCGTGATTGTGCAGCGGAACGACAAGACGGTTGCCCAGGAACGCACAACGGCTTCCGGCAATGCGCTTGTGCGGCAGCTTGCGCCAGGGACTTACAAAGTCCTGGTGGAAAAGCAGGGCTTTTATACAACCGCCGTTCCCAAAATGGAGATCGTTTCCGGACAACAGGCGCCGCTGGAAGTGCGGCTGCAACCTGTGCGGGAGTACAAAGATGAAATCGAGGTGACGGCGCAGCCTTCACCCATTGATCCGCAGGAAACCAGCTCCGCGCAGGCAATCACCGCCAGCGACATCTCCAACATTCCTTATCCCACAACGCGCGATTATCGCGGCGTACTTCCTTATATACCCGGCGTTGTGAGCGACCGCGGGCAGATTCACATTGCCGGCGCGAGCACGCAGGAGATACAGGACTACCTGGACGGCTTTGAGGTGAGCCAGCCGGCCTCTGGAGCGCTGTCTGTGCGCCTGAACCCGGATTCACTGCGTAAGATTGATATACGCAGCAGCCGGTATTCGGCGCAGTTTGGCAAAGGCTCGGGCGGCCTGGTGGATCTACAGGTGCAGGACGGCGACAATCGCTTTCGGGTGAACGCCACAGACTTTTTTCCCACGTTCCAGAACGTGAAGGGCTTCCATCTGAATAACTGGACGCCGCGCGGATACTTTTCCGGGCCGCTGGTGCGCGACAAGCTGTGGTTTGACATTTCCCACGAGGGAGAAACGGACTACAACATCATCAAGGAACTGCCGGACGGCGCAGACACCAACCGGATATGGCGGATCGCCGACCTTGGCCGGCTGCGCATGAACCTGACGCCGGGGAACGTGTTGACCGCCAGCGGGGTGTTGAATCTTCAGGATTCGATAAACTCCGGGATCTCGCCGTTCGATCCAGTATCTGTGTCAGTGCACAACCATAATTATCTTTACATTGTGGGGCTGAAAGACCAGATCACAATTGCGCGAGACACGCTGCTGGAGTTAGGCGGGGCGTTTCATCGCAACAAGGCTTCTTCTCTGCCGCAGGGCGACCTGCCTTACATTCTGGATCCGAGCGGCAGGACCGGGAACTACTTTGTAACGAACCAGAATATTTCCACGCGCACGCAGGCGTTTAGCAACTTGTTTCTGCGGCCATGGAAGTTTGCGGGGACGCACCAGTTTACGCTGGGCGGACGCTCAGACCGCGTTCTCTACCATGCGCAGATAAACCGCGGGTTAGTCCAGTTTGTGGATGGCAACGGCCTGGTGGTGCGGCAGATCAGCTTCTCAAACACACCCGGCTTTAGCTTGAGCACACTGGAATCGAGCGCGTACCTGCAAGACCGATGGATGCCGATGCAACGCGTGATTATCGAACCTGGAGTGCGCTGGGACCGCGACAGCTTTGTGGGCCGCGACTATTATTCGCCACGGATTGCCGGCACGGTGTTGATAAGCAGCTCAAGCGAAACCAAGATGAGCGCGGGCATAGGCATTTACTATGACCGCGCAAACCTGGCACAGGCCAGCAACGGCGGCCAGGGCACCAGGACGGATGAATTTTCCGCTCCAACGGCGGCGTTTACGTCGTCCTTTATCGTCGACCCTCGGCTGCTGACGCTGCCGCGATACGTGAATTGGAGCGTGGCGCTGGAGCGCAGGCTGCCGGCCCGGGTCTACGCGCGGCTGGAAGTCCTAAGCCGGCACGGCGCGCATGGATGGGCTTATAACAGCCAGGCGGCCAATAACTTTTTATTGCTGAGCAACAAGAGCGACAAGTATGACGCAGTGCAGCTTACGGTGCGCAAGGAGTTGAAGCGCGGCTATCCGGCGCTGATCTCTTATACGCGATCGAGGTCGACCTCAAACCAGACCGTGGACTTTGCCATTGATGCGCTGCTGCTGGGAAACCAGGTGGGCGGAGCGCTGCCGTGGGATTCGCCCAACCAGGCGGTGACGTGGGGAACGTATCCGCTGCCATGGAAGCTGAAGAAATTTGACCTGGCATGGTCCGGCATCTGGCGCTCTGGCTACACGTTTGTGACCATTGACCAGTTTGGCCAGATCGTTTCCGGGCCGGGACAGTTCCGGTTTCCATATTTTGCGACTCTGAATCTGGCGGTGGAGCGGAAATTCACATTTCGCGGCTATCGCTGGGCGGCGCGCATTGGCATGGACGACGTGATGGACCGCCAAAATCCCACGATTGTCGATAACAACGTAAATTCGCCAAGCTTTCTCTCATTTTTTGGCACCGACCACCGAACCG
>DASSXL010000003.1:0-3636 GCA_035703825.1 Candidatus Angelobacter sp. | reverse complement strand
AAAATTTCTGGCGGAGAGGGAGGGATTTGAACCCCCGATACCCGTTAAGGTATGTCCGCTTTCGAGGCGGATCGTTTCAACCACTCACGCACCTCTCCGCGCCGTGAAAATTCGTGGTCTGCCGACCATTTTATCAGGTGCAGCGGTTTTGGCAGATGCGGCGAGGCGCTGCGCAGCGATCCAGTCGATGAAATGCGGCTATTGGTGCCGCAGGGTCTCCATGGGGTCCACCTTTATGGCCCGGTTAGGACGAAGCCTGCTGTCTTTTTTGCCGAAAAAAGGCCTGTAGGACTTCTGAGCATTTGTTGGCCAGCACGCCGGCGGTGACTTCCATCCTGTGGTTCAGGCCAGGATAGTTGATGATCTGGAGCACCGAGCCGGCAGCTCCGGCCTTGGGATCGGCGGCGCCATAAACCAGCCGGGCAATGCGCGCGTGAATGAGCGCGCCAGCGCACATGGCGCAAGGCTCAATGGTGGCGACCATAACACAGCCAGTCAGGCGGTGGTTTCCCAGTCGCGCGGCGGCCTGGCGCAGCGCAACGATTTCAGCGTGGGCGGTGGGATCGTCATCCAGCAGGTTGCGATTGTGCCCGCGGCCGATGATCTCGCCATCCTTGATTACTAAAGCGCCAACAGGCACTTCTCCCGCCGCGGCGGCAAGCCGGGCCTGCTCCAGCGCCAGCTCCATCCATGCGGCATCGTCCCCGGAAGGCATGTTTGCTGTAGTTTTCTGTGTTTCGGCCATGGAAAGTTGCCCGCGGGTTGCATGCAAAATTCTACACGAGCAGCAGCTCTGCTTATGTTTTATTTCCAGTCAACCCCAGAGGGTTTACTAGTCTCTAACCAATACATCGGCGTCCATACCTCAGCGGACGTTGGCGGGAACAACTCGCATCAAGCCCAGACGGGCACAGACAACGAAGGAGCAACGACATGAACAAGAAATTTATATTGGCGCTGATGCTGACCACGGGCATGGCATTCGCGCAGACAGGCAGCGCTGGATCGACACCCGACCAGTCAAGCCAGCAGCCATCGACAACCAGTCCATCCACCTCTCCCTCCACGACCGACCAGACGAATTCAACGGCCACCAGCACGAGCGACCAGTCTGCCACGATGCGCGGCTGCCTGAAGCAGTCCGGCGGGAACTGGGTGCTTGCCGCCGACAACGGCCAAAGCGTCAACTTGCAGGGCGATGGCTCAATGTTGAAGCCGCATGACGGACACCAGGTACAGATCCAGGGCTCGCGGGCGAGCGATGGTTCCGTGCAGGTCAGCTCGGTGAACATGATTTCGGATTCCTGCACCAGCAATCAGGCTTCAAGCGCAGCACCGTCCGACTCTTCGGCAGCCTCATCCGCGGCAGCCACCAGTACGACCGCCCCGGCCAGCTCTACTGACCAGAGCGCTGCCAGCAGCAACCCGCCGGTAGCCTCGGGCAGCAGCCAGACCCCGACGACCGACGCGAACAATGCAAACGCTCCCGCCGCGACCACCAGCACTACCTCTGCAGGCGCAGCGGGTGAAAGCGCCAGCGCTCCGGTAAATCCTCCGGCGCAGACGCCCAGCACGCCCAGCACCACTGACCAGAATGCGGCAGCCACCAGCACCACGGCCCCGGTAGCCACAACTGCTCCTGCGGACCAGAACGCCGCCGCTTCCAGCACCACGACCCCCAGCAGCACCGCGGCTGACCAGAGCGCCGCCGCTTCCAGTACCACGACCGCACAGAATCCTCCGGCCAGCAGCACCGCCGGAACCGACCAGAACGCAGCCCCTGCCAGCAGCGCCGCTGCCGCTGACCAGAGCGCTACCTCTGCTGACAAGGACAAGAACGCCACCGCAACCGATAACACAGCCGCTGCTGACCAGAACGCCAGCGCGGGCCAGAAACTGCCTCAAACGGCCTCTCCGCTGCCGCTGCTTGGCCTGCTGGGATTCGGCTCCATTGCTGCCGGTTTTCTTGGCCGAAAAAAGAAATAACAACCGCTCCTCTACTTAATCGGCTGCCCGTATGCGATGCATGCGGGCAGTTTTGTTTCAGGAATTTGTGAAAAGCGGCAGGCGGAGCTAGGATTTATGTCGACAAAAATCAGTTGCAATGGAGCATGCCATGCCGGTTTCAATTGAAGCGGTAAAGTTTGATATCTGCTGCGCGGCGCGCGCGCTGTATCGCGCCGGACTGAGCGCCGGAGTCGCCGGGCACTTGAGCGTGGCGATCGACGAAAACAGGATGCTGATGAACCGCTTTGGGCCTTCCTTTGGCACGCTGCGCCCGGCGGACATCTGCACCTTTGACTTCAACGGCAATGTGATAGAGCACGATCCTGCGGTCGATCCTTACGTGAATGACACGATCGCGCTGCATGCGGTGATTCACCGCTTGAATCCGCAAATCGCGGCACTGGCGCATACTCATCCTCCGGCCACTGTGAGCTGGGGGACTTTCCGTAAAGTGCCGGAGATTTATGACCAGGAAAGCTGCATTATTGCCGGCGACGTGGGCATTGTGGAAGAGGACTACACCGGCACGGCGGCTAGCGAAGATCGCGTGCGCCCGTTTGCCGACGCAATCGCCAAATATCCGGCGGTGATTTTGCCGAACCACGGCGCGCTGACCTCCGGGCCGAATATTCAGGTGGCGCTCACACGCATGCTGCTGCTGGAAGGAATGTGCGCGCGCAACATTTCAGTGGCCATGGCGGCGCAAGCCACGGGACTGAAACCTATTCCCATCAAGATGGAGCACGCGCTCATTGCTAAGAAAGAAATTGCCGCCATGCCGGCAATTCCGGCGGTCTGGAAAGATACGCTGGAGCGGCTGCAAAAGAGCGATCCAGAGCTGTTCGAATTCAGGCCCAGAACTGCAGCGGCGGCAGACTGAGCGTTCTACCGCAGATCTGCACAGATTATCGTGATCGAAAAATAGACTCACGCAGGCGAGGGCGCCTGCGCTCCACATCTATTTTGAATTTTTGAACGCAGTGCGTTACCTTTCAACAAGTGTTGTTGTCATTCGGCTACGCCGGGCTGCTGTTGCGTCATGCAATGGATCGCGCCCAAGCCCCAGATGAAGTCGCCGCAGTGGATGCCAACAATCTCGCGATCAGGAAACAGATCGGCGAGAATGTTCAGCGCGCGGCGATCGTTAGGGTCATTGAATGTGGGAACCAGCACCAGGCCGTTGGCGATGTAAAAGTTGGCGTAGCTGGCGGGCAGGCGTTGTCCGCGGAAGATGATGGGGCGGGGAAGCGGCAGTTCCACAATTTGCAGCTTGCGGCCCTGAAGATCGGTGGCGGCGCGCAGACGCCGCAGATTCTCCTCCAGCGGCTCGTAGTTGGCTTCGCTCCTGTTGGGTTCGACCACGGTGAGCACGGTATCCGCGGCGACGAACCGCGAAATGTCATCGACGTGGCCGTGGGTGTCGTCGCCCTTGATGCCGCAACCGAGCCAGATCACTTTTTCCACTCCAAGATAATCAGCAAACACCTGTTCCAGGTCGCGCTGTGATAGACCCGGATTGCGCCGCTGGACTTTGCTGAGATGGCACTCCTCCGTGCTCAGCATCAGCCCGTGGCCATTCACGTCAATGCTGCCGCCTTCAAGGACCACGTGATGCGGCTTGCCTTTGCG
>DASSXL010000153.1:0-6162 GCA_035703825.1 Candidatus Angelobacter sp. | reverse complement strand
ACTTCGTCCGACATGCTGCCGGTTGTCGGGATCTCGCCCCGGTAGAGCGGGACCGCCTGGTGCACGGCCTCCTTCAACTCGCTTTCACTGAACCAGACAAAATTTTCGAAGATGGCGGGAAGAAGCTTTTCCGCGTCCGCTACCTGGAAATCGGCTTCGACGCCTTTTGTCCCGATGGCGGGCTTAAAGAGAAACTGCACGGAAGAGAACACACCGCTGTTGCCCAGGCGGTTGGCGGCGGTTTGCAGGTCGTCCGCGCTCACCTGCGTGTTCACGGTCAAGCCGGTGGCGCGCACCAGATCGTCTTCGCGATAGCGGTCAGAGCCGGTGACCAGGACGCGGACCAAGGTAAACCGATCAGCAGCGCCGGCCAGAGCAGGCAAGAGACAAGCCAGAAATAAGAACAGCCGTCGCATAGAGAAACCTATTCTGCCCTGAAAGCCCGGTTTCTGGCTAGCTCCGGGCTACAGCGCATAGCGCCCCGGCATCTAAACCCGCAAATACGTATAGGTTTTCTTAGGGACAATCATGAATCGAATTTTCTTAGCTTTATCAATAGCGGCAATACTCTGCGCCGGCTGCGGCGGAGTCTCTCACCCGGGCTCGGCGACCACCACGCCGGCTACTGCATCGGCGGACCACGTCTTTTTGGTCGTGCTGGAAAATCATGGCTTTGGCCAGGTCATCGGAAATCCGGCCATGCCATACCTGAACAACCTGGCGTCCACGCATGGCCTGGCGGCAAGTTATTTTGCTAACGCTCATCCCTCGATCCCGAATTACTTCATGATGACCACCGGGAGCCTGGAAACGCTGGACGACGGCTTTACCGGGACCATCAGCGACGACAACATTGTGCGCGCGCTGAACGGCGCGGGAAAAACCTGGAAAGCCTACATTGAGAGCCTGCCTTCGGCGGGATACAGAGGGCCAAACGTTGGAACATACCTCAAGCGGCACAATCCTTTTTCTTACCTGAGCGATGTGACCGGGTCAGATGCGCAAGCGGCCAACATGGTGCCGTTCTCCCAGTTTGAAGCTGACCTGGCGACCGGACCATTGGCCAATTTTGTTTACATCCTGCCCAGCTCACAGGATGACGCGCACAATTGCCCGGGCGGCGCTCCAATCTGCACCGACGATCAGGAGTTGGCAGCGGCCGATACCTGGCTAAAAGCCCACATCGATCCGCTGATCAACAGCCCCAAATTCGGCAACAGCGTATTGATCATTACCTTTGACGAGGCACAAGCAACCGACTTCACCAATGGCGGCGGGCAGGTTGCCACTGTGCTTGTTGGCCCGCACGTGAAGAGCGGCTTTCGCTCCGGCGTCACCTATCAGCACCAGTCGCTGCTGCGGACCGTGCTGCAGTTGCTGAAGGTGAATGACATGCCGGGGGCCGCTGCCGTTGCCAACTCCATGTCGGACTTCTTCCAGTAAGGCGGAAGGGCCACAAGCGTTTGACGATTTCGCTCAGAAGGCCATGAATGGCATTTTGGCCGGCCTTTTCTTTTGCGCGAACGGCCGGTTCAGGAACTCAACCATCGGGGCGATCACGGCGAAACGTTTGGCCAGTTCCGGCACGACGCGCGGCGTGGTGAGCACGCTGATCGGCAACGTGGATTCCAGATACCACTGCTTCTGCCGCAGCAGGCCTTCCGCGGGATGATCGATGGGGAAGCCTTTAGGCATGCGGCTTAGCTGCTCGCCCTGAAGGCCGCCCACCAGCTTGCGCAATGTTTTGTCGGCCAGGATAGCCTCAAACTCCTCGTGATTGTCGCGCAACAGGGTACGGTAGGCCATGAGTTCGTCGCGGTCCGGGCCCCATACACCGCCGAAAGCCAGGACTTCTTTTTCCGTGAAATGCAGGTAGAAGACAGCGCCTTCGCGCTTGACCGCCGTATGCCGCGGAAAGATGGCCGCGACGTGCGTCTTGTAAGGCGTCTTGTCGGGCGAGAAACGGGTGTCACGATAAATACGGTAGACGGCTTTCTCCGGCGGCGTGACGTAGGCCGGGGCAAAGCGGGCGAATTCTTCATTCAAAGCAGCCACGAACTCGAGCATGGGAGCTTTGATCAGGGCTTCGTACTTCTCTTTGCGCGGCTGGAACCAATCACGGCGATTGTTGCGCTTGAGCGCGCGCAGAAATTTGATCGCGTCGGAAGAGAAGCCGGGAAAGGTGTTTTTTGTCATTTGGGGGATGATAGATAATTGCGCCATTGAGAGGACTCCGCTGCTGATTAAGGATGTGTGTCGCCCCGCCGGGGCTCATTATTTTTGTGCCACGCTACCCAGCGCTTCCGCGCTGGGCCACCATTGTTTCGCGCCTGCGGCGCTGGGTTGTCGGCTACGGCTAAGCCATTCGGTCGAGCCAAGAAAAAGAAACGTTTGAAATACAGAGGAACGGAAGCAGGAACTAACCGCGAACCTCTTGTACCTCCGCTTCCTCTGTTCCTCCGCGTTGGAAGCTGATCTGCCCGATCAGTGTCATCACTGTTGATCAGTGGTGAGACTCACCGATTTCTCCGCGATCAGTTTCTTTACCCGCTGCACAAACTGCTCCGCCGGGTAGGTGCCTTCCGGCTGTTGCTGGCCCCGGACGCGCACATTGACCGTGCCCGCTTCGGCTTCTTTGTCGCCGACCACGAGCAGGAACGGGATTTTCTGCATGGTGTGTTCGCGGATTTTGGCGTTCATCTTTTCAGCGCGTTCGTCGAGGTGCGCGCGGATGCCGGCGGCTTCAAGTTGCTGTAACAGCTTCTTGCCGTATTCGGCGTGGCGCTCGCTGATGGGGATGATCGCCACCTGAACCGGCGAAAGCCACACGGGGAAAGCTCCGGCGTAGTGCTCGATCAGTACGCCGAAGAAGCGCTCCACCGAGCCGTAAAGAGCACGATGTACCATCAGCGGCTGCTTGCGTGTGCCGTCTTCCGCAACGTATTCCAGCTTGAAGCGCTCGGGCAGGTTGAAGTCGAACTGAATGGTGGAAAGCTGCCAGAGCCGCCCAATCGCGTCCACCAGCTTCACATCGATCTTAGGCCCGTAAAACGCCGCTTCGCCGGGGATCGTCTTGTACGGGATCTTCTGCTCTTTGAGCACCTTTTCCAGCGAATTGATGGCAAGGTTCCAGTTCTCCTCGCTGCCCACAAAGCTCTTCTTATCGTCCGGATTCCAGGTGCTCAACTCCACCTGAAATTCGGTAAAGCCAAACGTTTTGAGGACAGCCAAGGCAAAGTCGATGCACCCGACTACTTCGCCTTCAATCTGCTCCGGCGTGCAGAAGATGTGGGCGTCATCCTGGGTAAAGCCGCGCACGCGCAAAAGCCCGTGCATCACGCCCGACCGCTCATAGCGGTAGCACGTTCCCAACTCGCCCAGCCGCACCGGCAGGTCGCGATAGGACTTCATGGAATCCGCATAGATAAGGATGTGTCCGGGGCAGTTCATGGGCTTTACACGATAATCGGCGTCATCCAGTTCCATGGGCGTGAACATGTTCTGCGCGTAGTAGCCCTCATGGCCGCTGGTCTGCCACAGATTTACACGGAACACGTGCGGCGTGTACACCAGCGAGTAGCCGCGCTTGAGGTACTCATCGCGCATCCAGTCTTCCATTTCCTTGCGGATGATGCCGCCCTTGGGATGCCAGAAGATCAGTCCCGGCCCGGCCAGCTCCTGGATGCTGAACAGGTCGAGCTGCTTGCCCAGCACGCGATGGTCGCGCTTTTTGGCTTCTTCGATCGCATGCAGGTGCTGCTCAAGGTCCTTTTTGTTGAAGAACGAAGTGCCATAGATGCGCTGGAGCTGCGGGTTCTTCTCGTCGCCCAGCCAGTAGGCGCCGGCGATGCTGGTGAGCTTGAATGCCTTGATGCGCCCGGTGGAGGGAACGTGCGGGCCGCGGCAGAAGTCCACAAACTTGCCGTTGCGATAAATGGAGATAGGATCGCCCGGCCTGGTGAACTGCTCAATGAAGTGAACCTTCATGAAGTCGCCTTCGGAGCGGAAGCGGGCCAGCCCCGCCTGGCGCGGAAGAAATTCACGCTCAAACTTCTCATCGCGCGCGGCCACTTCACCCATGCGCTTTTCGATCTTCTCCAGGTCTTCCGGAGTGAAGGGCGTGGGGCGGAAAAAGTCATAAAAGAAGCCCGAATCGGTGGGCGGGCCGTGGCCCAGCTTGGTCTCAGGGAAAAGCTCAAGCACCGCCGTGGCCAGCAGATGGGCGGAAGAATGCCGGTAGACGTAAAGGGCTTCGGGGTCGCGGTCCGTGAGCAGGCGCAGGTCCACGTCCTGCTCCAGAGGTGCGGTGAGGTCGGCAAACTCCCAGCCGTCTTTGGACCGCGGAGCATGCATGCTGGCCGGCGTTTTGGCCGCCTCCACGGCGCTCCCGCTCTGTTGCTCCGCAGGGCCACCATTCTGGTCAGGGGCTGAGTGCTGATTGCTGAGTGCTGACGGCTTTATTTTTGCCACCAGCGCCGCGTCCGCCAGACGGGGGCTGATGGAGCGGGCGATATCGAGCGGCGTGGCGCCCCTGGGGACTTCTTTTTTGCTTCCGTCAGGAAGCGTGACTTGGATGTTTTGGGCCATAGAGATTGTTTGTGGCACAGCCGGTATCGACTGTGGCAGATGATCTTTCAGTCTAGCGAAGCGGGAAACAACGGGTCAAACGACAGAGCGGCTATAATTGGCCGTTTTCCATCCTTACAATGTGGAGGGCTTTCATGCTTTTGCGCATCTTGCTGGCCGCGATCCTTACCGCTTCTTGCCTGGCGCAAGACAAAACACCGGCAGCCGACGTCGCGAGGATGGAGCAGATCATTCAGGCAAGCGTGCCGAAGCAGTTCATGGGAACGGTGCTGGTGGCGCAGGACGGCAAGGTCCTGCTCGACAAGGGCTACGGCTTCGCCAACCTGGAGTGGGAGGTCCCCAACACGCCGACAACGAAGTTCCGGCTGGGATCGATTACAAAGCAGTTTACCGCCGCGTCAATTCTGCTGCTGGAAGAGCGCGGCAAGCTGAAGACGGAAGACCTGGTAAAGAAATACATGCCGGATGCGCCCGCGGCGTGGGACAAAATTACGATCTTCCACGTTTTGACGCATACCTCGGGAATCCCCAGTTTCACCAGCTTTCCTGATCTTAATGCTCGTCAGAAGCAAGCCATGACGCCGGAAAAGCTGGTCGAGTGGTTTCGCGATAAGCCTCT
Source organism: Candidatus Angelobacter sp. (assembly GCA_035703825.1). Taxonomy (GTDB): domain Bacteria; phylum Acidobacteriota; class Terriglobia; order Terriglobales; family Acidobacteriaceae; genus Angelobacter. Next base: position 956 of record DASSXL010000153.1, on the reverse strand, counting down.
GGAATTTGAGCCGGGGACAAAGTGGAACTACTCAAATTCCGGGTACGCGCTGTTGGGTTATCTGATTGAGAAAATCAGCGGACAGGGCTACGCCGAATTTGTGCAGCAGAATATCTTTACGCCGCTGGGGATGAAGGATTCCGGGTACGATTCAAATTCCGCGATTATCGCCCATCGGGCCGCAGGCTATACGCCGGGCAAAAGCGGCCCAGTGAATGCCGGGTTTGTCGACATGAGTGTCCCGTTTTCCGCCGGCGCTCTTTATTCCACCACAGAGGACCTCTTGCGCTGGGAGCAGGGCCTGTTTGGAAGCAAGGTTTTGAAGGCGGAGTCGTTGGCCAAGATGACGACGCCTTTCAAGAATGACTATGCTTTTGGATTGTCAGTGACCAACAAAAACGGGCACAAGTTGATTGCGCACAATGGCGGCATTGAGGGCTTCAATACTCTTCTGGCTTACTATCCTGATGACAAGCTGGTAGTAGCGGTGCTGGCCAACTTGAACGGCCCATTTGCCGGTCAAATCGGCGCGAACCTGGCTAAGGTGGCGCATGGAGAGAAAGTGGTGTTGCCGGCAGAAAGAAAAGAAATCACTGTATCGCCGGAAATTTTGAAGAAGTTTGTGGGAACCTATGAGCTCACGCCCACGTTCAGCCTTGTGATCACGCTGGAAAATGGCCAGTTGATTTCGCAGGGCACGAACCAGGGAAAAGTGCCGATGTATGCCGAATCAGAAACCATGTTCTTCCTTAAGCTTGTGGATGCGCAGATAGAATTCGTGAAGAACGACAAGGGGGAAGTGACCAATATGGTGCTGCACCAGAATGGGCGTGATGTGAAAGGCGTGCGGAAGTAACCCGAAATCAGTTGGCATCCATTTTCTTATGCGTCTGAGTGGCAAAGTTGCGATTATCACTGGCGGCGGCAGCGGTATTGGTAAAGCCATTGCGCAGGCG
>DASSXL010000151.1:0-9957 GCA_035703825.1 Candidatus Angelobacter sp. | reverse complement strand
AAGAATGAGTTCCATGAGCTTCAGCATTATGTCCTTGGCCGGCTCAAGAGCGCTCCCGGCATTGGCGGCCACGTGAGGGTGAGCATCTAATGGGTTTCGGCGGCAGCTTTTCAGGTTCGAGCTTGCCGGATCCTCCCGGCCCAGACCGAGACAAGGACATCAACTTCGTCAAAGAAGCTTTCAACATTCAGTACAACTGGATCGCCCTCGGCGGCGCCGCTGCTTTTGCGCTTGTCACCGGAACCGCCATTCCTATCGCTCTCGCCGGTGGACTTGAGCTGATGTACCTGGCCGTAGTGTCGCAGCACCCTCGCTTCCAGCGGCTGGTGCGCTCCTGGAAATTTGCTGAAGAACAAAAGCTCAACGAACAAAAACTCGGCGATATGCTGCGCAGCCTGCCTCCTGACATGCAGGGCCGCTACATCAAGCTGGCGGAAGTCTGTCGCTCCATCCGTGGCAATTTCGCTCAGCTATCTGCTACCTCACAAATTTTCGTCCAGCAGATGGACCAGCGGCTGGAAGGATTGCTCCATGGCTATGCTCGCCTCCTCTCTGCGGCTTTTCAGCAGCGCCAATATGTAAAGACCACCGATCCCGACCAGATCACCCGTGAAATCGCGGCGTTGCAACAGCACATGAGCACCGATCCTCCCCGCGTGCAGGACATCAACAAGAAGCGCGTGGAAATCCTGAGCAAGCGCCTGGAAAAATACCAAAAGATCAACGAGAACCGGCAGGTAGTCGACGCGCAATGTTCCGCCGTGGAAGACGTGCTGCAGTTGGTCCGCGACCAGTCCGTCACCATGCGCGATCCGCAGCAGGTCAGCGACCAGCTTGCCAACCTGGTGCATGACGTGGAGCAGACCGAACAGACCGTGCAACAGGTGGAATCGATTTTCAGCGGCCTTACGCCGGAGATGGAAGGTATCATGCAGGACGTGGACACTTCCAGCTCCAGCAGCTCCGCGCAGCGCACAAGGATTGGTAGTTAAGTGTCCGCATCCTCGCCCAACGCCGATAAATACATTGACGCACTCCCGGAATGGGCGCGCGAGCTCTCAGAAAAATACTATTCGCGCTCTTACGCCCTGTTCGTTCTCTACGGCAACGTGCGTGATCTCATTCCCTTCCGCAAGTCCAGGGCCCCCGCCGAGCCCGGTTCTGGCTCGACGGGGTGGAAGTCTGATGGCACCGATTTCCTCTCGCTCGACCAGTTTCTCTCCGGCGCGCTCTTCGGCCAGCGCGACATCGTTCTGCATTATGATCGCGGCGGCCTCGCCTTTGGCGGCGCCGACTCGCAATCCGACTTCCGCCGGGCCCTGGAAGGCTATGACAGTTTCCACGGCACCAACTTTTCCCAGGGCGGCCTGCCGCGCAATCCTGACGCGGTCCTCAATATCCTGGACAATTACCTGCGCCTGCGCATCGCCGACGGAAAAAAGATTGCCCTGGTCATCGACTTTGCCGAAACCATTGCGCCCGCCGGTGACGTCTCCAGCATGTCTGCTGAAGACCGCAATTCACTCGTCATCCTTAAGCGCTGGGCCCGCAACCCTGATTTTCTCAACGCCGACGTTACCATCTGCCTGATCTCAGAAAACCAGATTGAGCTGAACCAGGGAATCGTGCAGAACCCCGGCGTGGCCTCCATTGCCATTCCGCTGCCAGATGAAGCTGAGCGTCTGGACTTTGTGCGCTGGCAGCTTCGTACCAACCCGCTGCCCGCGGGATCTGAAGTCAGTGACGCGGTCCTGGCCAAACTAGCCGCCGGCCTGAAGCGCGTGCAGTTGCAGAGCCTGGTGGCGCACGCCGTGCAAAACAAGCAGCCATTAACGCTCAGGTTCCTCAACGACCGCAAGAAAGAGCTGATTGAAGCTGAATCCGGCGGGCTGCTCGAATTTATTCAGAGCCGGTTCGATCTTTCTTATGTCGCCGGCAATGACATGGCCAAGCAAAAGCTCAAAGACGCGGCCGCCGCCATTCAGTCCGGCAACACTGACGTGCTCCCCATGGGCTACGTGATCTGCGGCCCCGTGGGCACCGGCAAAACGTTCATCACCACCTGCTTCGCCGGCGAGGTCGGCATTCCCGCGGTCACGCTCAAAAATTTCCGCAGCATGTGGCAGGGCGTGACTGAAGGCAATCTGGAGCGCGTGCTCAACCTGCTCAAGGCCATGAGCCCCATCTGCGTCATCGTCGATGAAGCCGATGCCCAGCTTGGCGACCGTTCCAGCTCCGGTGACAGCGGCGTAAGCAACCGCGTCTTCGCTCAGATCGCGCAGTTCATGGGCAACACCGACTATCGCGGCAAGGTCATCTGGTTCTTGCTCACCTGCCGGCCTGATCTGTTGCCGGTCGATCTCAAGCGCCAGGGCCGCGCGGAAGAGCATATCGCGCTGTTTTATCCTGACACGCCGGACGAGCGCCGCGCCTTGCTGAGCGCCATGCAGAAGAAGGCGCACATGACGGCCTTCTCCCCGGAGTTGGAAAAACTCTTCCTGGATAATTCCGGCTCGCTCTCCGGCGCCGATATCGAGGCCGTGCTGGTGCGCAGCCGCATGCGTGCCGCGCTTGCCAAGCGGTCCGCAGTCACCGATGCCGACATTAAAGCCGCGCTGGAAGACTTTATCCCGCCTTCTTATCCCACTGAGATCGATCTGCAAAACATCGTAGCCGTGCTGGAGTGCACCAGCAAAAGCCTGCTGCCCAAAAAATACCGTGACGCCGACCGCGGCGAACTGACCCGACGCGCCAATGAGCTGCTGATGCTCACCAGGCAGTCAGGTGAGGGATGAGTAGGCATTTGCCGCGAATATAGCGAATTCACACGGACCAAATCAGATTCGCGTTTTTCGCGTGGATTCGCGGCTAATTATTTCTGATCTGCGTTCCTCTGCGGAAATCTGCGGCAAACGGCTTTAACCCGCAAAGAACTTCTTTATCCTCTTCCAATACTTCCTGACGATCATCTCCGTGCTGAGGTGGCCGCCGCGCGCAAAAGAATTCAGCTTCACGCCAGTCCGATCGGCGAAATTCTTGACTGACTTGTAAGGGACGTACAGATCATCTTTGGCATGGAACATCATGATCTTCTTCGGATCGATCTCCTTCGCGTGGTGCGCCGGGTTGTAAAACCTGCCGCTGTGCAGCTTGCGCCAGTTGCCCTCAGATAGGCGATATCCATTCCCAAACGCCTCGCGAATATACGCGGCATAGCTGGGATTGGAAGTTTCCAGCCGTTCTTCAGTCGCTAGGATCTTCCAGTCCACCACCGGGCAATTGGCAATCACCTTCTTCACCCGTTCGTCCAGCGAGGCAAGAATCGACGCCGCGCCGCCAAAGCTGCCTCCGATGACAAAGATTTCATCCGGCTTCAAAGCAAACCGCTTGCCGAACGCCAATTCGCGAACGCCCTTCGGCAGCTCGTCGATCACGTCAAGAATGTCCTGGTGTGGCGACTTTTGCAGAAACTCTCCGCCGCTCTCCCATGCTCCCCGGTATCGCGGATAGAAGACCCAATAGCCTTTTGCCGCAAGGAATTCCATCAACGGCTGTTTGCGGGGAATTCCCGGCATGCCGTCGCACAGGATAATGACTTTCTGCTTTTTGCCCTGGCGCGCGGGCGGCAGAAATTCCGCCACGATCTCTTTCTTGAATCTCGTTCTGAAAGCCCAGCTCATTTGCCTTCAATCGCGTCCCACACCTTTTTAGTATCCACGTTCTGGGTGTACTTCACGATTTTTCCGTCCTTGAAATTCCATATGTGCGCAAACATGGCGTCCATCACGCCTCCGGATTTCTTGTAGGTCCCCAGATATCTGCCAGTCACGATGATCGTGTCCCCGGCGTCATAAAACTTGTCGACCTCCGCGCGATAGCCGTCCCATTCCGTGGCCAGGCGCGCAAACACGTTCTTCCCGACTTCTTCCATGCTGTGATACGTCCCGGCGTATGGGAAGCCGGCGGCCTCGGTCCACTCAAAGCGTGGAGCCAGCGCGGATTGAAGGTTTTTGGCGATCTGCTCAGCGTCGCCCTTGTAAATTCCTTGGATCGTCTCCAGGTTCGTTTTCATTCGGTCACCTTAATGAATATTCATCTTCGTCTATGGAAACTGGCAAATATCGCGCAGTTTCTAAGGGAAAATGCCTAAAATTCTAATCTTTTTTCTAATAAATTTGTAACGCTTAGACCATTTTGGGAACGATAATAACAGCACAATGCTGCATCAATAGCCGGGTTTCGGATCTTAACGGGCCCCGGCCGGGGAAAAAAATTCCATGTATGACGCCATCGTTGTCGGCGCGCGCTGCGCGGGCGCGCCTACCGCTCTTCTGCTGGCGCGCAAAGGTTACAAAGTTCTGCTTCTCGATCGCGGGACCTTTCCCAGCGATATGCCGTTTTCCAATCATTACGTGCATCAGACCGGCTCCGCAAGGCTGAAGCGCTGGGGCCTTCTGGATGCGCTCAAAGCGTCAAATTGTCCGCCGATCTTGACCAATCATTTTGACTACGGCGCTTTCTCGCTCACGGGTTCGCCAGTGCCCGCCGAAGGCGGAGTCACTGAGGCTTTTGCGCCTCGCCGCATCAAGCTCGATCCCATATTGGTTGATGCCGCCGTGAAGTCAGGCGCTGAGCTGCGCGAAGGCTTTTCCGTGCAGGAAGTGCTTTTTGAAGATGGCCGGGTCGTCGGCATTCGCGGCCACCAAAAAAATGGCCCCATGGTCACCGAGCGCGCGCGTATCACCGTGGGCGCCGATGGCATGTTCAGCGTCGTGGCGAAAGCGGTGCAGGCCCCGGAATATAAAACCGGTCCCGCCCTGGAAGGCTCCTGGTATGCGTACTTCAGCGGCGTGCCCATGATCGGCTGGCACTTGTGGCTCCGTCCGGGGCGCGTGATTTTCGCGTACAACACCAATGACAATCTTTCTCTGATCGGCGTGGCCTTCGCCGCCCGCGATTTGCCCATGGTGCGCACCAATATTGAAAAGCACCACAGCAGTGTGCTGGCCGAGCATGCGCCTGAATTGTGGGAGCGCATCCAGTCGGGCAAAAGGGAATCGCGCTATGTCGGCGGCGCCATCCCCAGCCACGTGCGCAAGCCATATGGGCCGGGATGGGCGCTGGTGGGCGATGCGGGATATCAGAAAGACCCGTGTACAGCCTCTGGCATCACGGACGCATTTGGCAGCGCCGAGTGGCTGGCTGAAGCCATTGACGCGGGCCTGAGCGGCCGTCAGCCCATGGAAGAATCCATGGCTGCCTATGAGCAAACGCGCAACAACGCTGAGCTGCCGTACTTCGATTTTACAACGCAACTGGCGGCCCTGGAGCCTCCTCCGCCTGAAGTTCAGCAGTTGCTGGAAGCGTTGCGCGACAACCAGGAGCAGCGCAGCCGTTTCTTCGGAGTGCTGGCCCATACCGTACCGGTGCCGGAGTTCTTTTCACCGGAAAACATGCAAGCCATTTTCAGCAGGCAGAAGCACGCCGCAGTTTCCTGAAATTGCTGCCCGGCATACTGGCAGCAGGTCAGGTCCTGCGGCCTTGAGCATTGTTACGCGTCGTGATGCATGTATCGTGACGCGATGATTAGAAAATTTTGCAACGTTCCCGCGCGTGACTGCACAACTGCATAGCCTGCACGATAGCGCGGCAGCTGTCACACATTATCCGCGAATGCGCAAGATGACCATTCAGGTTTTCGCGGACAAAACTAATTTTACTGAGGAAGCGCGATGGACATCGCAATTTTTGGCGCAGGGATCGCCGGCCTGATGACCGGAATCGCGTTGCGCGCGCAGGGTCACCGTTGCCATCTCTATGAGCGCATGCGCCAGGGCCAGGAAACGGGCATGGGCTTTATCCTGATGCCGGAAGGCATTGAATGCCTGCAATCCTTCGGCGTGAAGTTCGGCGAACATAGCGGCGCTCCTCTTGAAAAGTATTGCTGCCGCAATTCTGCGGGCCAGAGCCTTTATGAACAGCCTTTGCCCGCGGGAACCCGCAGCATCCGCCGGCGCGATCTGATTGCCGCATTGATGCGCGCTCTGCCCGCGGACGGAAATCCCATCTTCGATGCCGAGCTTGCCGGCCTGGATTTTGACGCCGCCGGCAGCGTGGCCCAGGCGCGTTTGAATACCGGCGCAATCGCCAGGGCCGATCTCTACGTAAGCGCGGAAGGGATTCGCTCCCGCGCGCGGCAGGCGTTGTTTCCCGGCTGGCCTTCGCCTGAGGCCCAGGTGCTGGAGATTGTTGGTTTGGCCCGCTGCCAGAAAACGGTGCGCTGGGCCGGCAGGAACTTCAACAAATTTTATGCAGCCTATGGCGGAATCGCTCTCGGAACTTTGGCGGTCGATTCCGAACACGTAGTCTGGTATGTGCAGTTTGATTCCAAACGTTTTCCTCCGCCGCCGGAAAGCAACGGAGGAGCAGCCCAGGCCCGCAAAGAATTTGTAACGTCCCTGATTGGCGACTGGGCTGATCCCATCCCGCACCTGCTAAGCACCACTGACTTCTCCTGCACGCACCTCTGGCGCCCTTTGGATACTGACGTGGTGCCCAACTTTTATCGCGGTAATCTCGTGTTGATAGGCGACGCGGCGCACCCGCTTTCACCTTTCACCAGCCAGGGCGTTTCCTCGGCCATCGCGGATGCAGTCTGCCTGGCGGAAAAGCTTGGCGCTGGCAATTGGGATTCTGAGGCCGCTCTGGAGCACGCTCTGGCCGCTTATTCGGCGGAGCGGCGCGAGCAATGCGCCCCTTACGTTGCCAAGGGACGCGAGCTAACGCGGCATTTCCTTTCTCCTCAGATCGGCAGCACCGTTCTGTTGCCGATCGCTCAATCCAACCACGTTGCCCCTGGTTCGTTTTCAGATAACATTGTCCGCCTGGACCTTCTGCGCGAGCGCGCCTTCAATATGCGCTGGGCGCAGCAGCCCGAGGATGTAATCCCGCTCACTGCCGCCGATCCTGATTTCCCCATCTGTCCGGCAATTCAGGAGCAACTCGTGCGCCATGTGCGCGATGGAGTACTCAGTTACGGCCCGCCGGAAGGCCTGCCGCGTTTCCGTGAAGCCGTGGCCGCCTGGATGCGGGAGACGCGCGCGATGGATTGCGCGGCCGAAGATGTTTTCGCCACGGACAGCGCGGCTTCCGGCATGGCCGTGGTGGCGCGCGCCAGCCTGGCTCCCGGCGATGAAGTTCTCATCCCCGACCCTGTCGACTTCTTGCTTCATCACACGGTTGAACGCGCGGGCGCTGTTCCCGTCCGCGTGAGAGTTGAGCCAGGGACTACCGCGGAAGAGTTCATCGCCCGCATGCACTCCCGGCTGACCGCGCGCACGTGCATGCTGTGGCTGTGCAATCCCCACAATCCGCTCGGGGTCGTTTACTCGCGCGATTGGCAACAGAAAGTTGCCGAATGGGCCATCTCCCATGGTCTACGGATCGTCTCCGATGAGATTTGGTCGGACATTGTCTATGCGCCGCACCGCCATGTGAGTCTGGCTTCGATCTCGCCCGAGATTTCCCGCAGCGTGGTGACGATTTACGGTTTCTCCAAGAATTTTGCTCTGGCCGGGCTGCGCGTTGGCTGCGTGATCTGCCCCGATCCTGAATGGAAAAAGGGAATTGTCGCCGCATCAGACGCGCAGAGCACAGTGTACGGCGTCTCAGTGCTGTCGCAAGTGGCGGTGATTGCCGCGCTCACTGACGGCCGCGAGTGGCTGGCCGAATTTGTGCGGCACCTGCAAGCCCAACGCGATTACGTCATCAATCGCCTGGCAAAATGGCCTGGTGTGGCCGTGCAGCAGCCGCAGGGAACTTACGTGGTTTTCCCCGATGTGCGCAGCCTGAGTGACGATTCTGAAGCCCTGTGCCGGCAGCTCCTTGAGCGGGCGCGCGTCGCCCTGGTGCCAGGAGCACCGCGATGGTTCGGCCCCGGCGCCGGCGGACATCTGCGCATCTGCTTTGCCACCTCTCACCGCATTCTGCAGGAGGCATTTGACCGCCTGCAACCGGTGATCTCCCAGATCGCAAATGAACGCCAGCTACACAAAGTTGTTCACGTCTGATCCTGAGGCGAGTGCCCGCTCATTCCGTCCGGCCCTTTTTCTGTTCCGGCTCCTGAATGCAGACCGATTTCACATTCACAAATTCACGGATGCCATGCTGGCTCAATTCGCGTCCATAGCCTGACTGCTTGACGCCGCCAAAGGGAATGCGCGGATCAGAGGCCACCATCCCATTGATGAACGCCAGCCCCGACTCAATCTCATTGATGAACAGCGCGCGCTCCGCCGGATCGTTGGTCCACGCGCACGCGCCAAGACCGAAGACAGAGTTGTTGGCTATCTCAATCGCCTCCGCCATGTCCGCGGCGCGATAGAGCGAAGCCACTGGGCCAAACAACTCATCGTCAAACGCCGGCGAGCCTTTGGGAATATCCGCGAGCACAGTGGGCGCAAAGAAATTTCCCTTGCGATCCAGGCGCTTTCCTCCCAGCAGGACGCGCGCTCCCATCGCAATCGTTTTTTGCACCTGCTCTTCCAGCCCTTCCAGGACATCCGCGGTGGCCAGCGGCCCCACATCGGTGGCGGGGTCCATGGGATCGCCGACCTTCAACGAAGCCATGCGTGCGACAAATTTCTTCTCAAATTCTTCCGCAATCTTCTGGTGCACGATGAACCGTTTCGCGGCGATACACGATTGCCCATTGTTGATCACCCGCGCCTGCACCGCGGTTTCCACCGCGCGATCCAGATCGGCGCTGGGCATCACAATAAACGGATCGCTCCCGCCAAGTTCCAGCACACTCTTCTTCAGCTCCTTGCCGGCCTGGGTCGCCACGCTGATGCCTGCGCCTACGCTGCCGGTCAGCGTCACGGCGGCAACGCGCCGGTCGGCAATCACCTGATTGACGCGGTCCGAGCCGATCAGCAAAGTTTGGAAAGCGCCTTCCGGAAAGCCGGCGCGGTGGAAGATATCTTCAATAGCAAGCGCGCACTGCGGCACGTTGGAAGCGTGCTTCAGCAACCCGACGTTGCCGGCCATGAGCGCGGGCGCGGCAAAGCGAAACACCTGCCAAAAGGGGAAATTCCACGGCATCACAGCCAGCACCGGCCCTATCGGCTGGTAGCGTATAAAGCTCCGCGTGGCATTGGTCTTGGCCTCTTCGTCGGCCAGGAATCGCTCCGCGTTCTCCGCATAATAGCGGCATCCAGACGCGCTTTTCTCCGCTTCTTGTACCGCAGACTTCAAGGTCTTGCCCATCTCCTGGGTCATCATGCGGCCAAACTTATCTTTCTCCGCTTCCAGGATTTCCGCGGCGCGCCGCATCCACGCAGCGCGTTGCGCGAACGGGACCTTGCGATACTGGCGGAAAGTTGCGGCGGCAAGAGCGATCTTGCTTTCCACGGCGTCATCGGAGTGCTGCTCAAATTCCCGCAACAGTTCACCCGTAAGCGGGCTCACGCTGGCTGCAGTCCGGCGCGGCAGTCCAACCACTTTTTGCGTACTCATCGCGCGTTACCTCGTAATGTCTCTCTATAGATATTAATTTGGATGCCGCCAGCCGATGCAAACGCTTCCGCCGGGAGATCCATGCCTACCCCGCTTCTACGGGTTCTGCGAGGGGGTCGGAACAAATCAGCTTATCTTCGAGAGCGACGATTGGCGAGCGACGATTCGCGAGTGCTGGTAAACTGTTGACAACACTCACGCGGAGAGGTGTGTGAGCGGTTGAAACAGGCGGTCTTGAAAACCGCTGTACCTGAAAGGGTACCGGGGGTTCGAATCCCTCCCTCTCCGCCATTCCTTTGTTGTCCGGTCCTGAGACATAGGTAACAGAACGTACCGGAGACACGGGTTACACTTTTGCCCCGAAGGGGTTTTCGAGGGGCTGCAGGGTTTTCTCCTCCAAGTCTATATAACCAAGATCATAGTTCATAAAGCTGACGAGCC
>DASSXL010000150.1:0-6237 GCA_035703825.1 Candidatus Angelobacter sp. | reverse complement strand
ACTTTCCTCTGGACAAGCCCATGCCGCTGGAGCTGATTAAGAGGATGGTGAGGGCGCGGGTGGCGGAGAGCGAAAGCGGGAAGAGAAGGTAGCGTCTCTCTTTCGCCCAGCAAGACAAAGTATCAGGGCACGAGTTTACTCGGGCCATCGCCATGCCCCTAACCCTTGTCATCCTGAGCTGCGCCGAAGGAGCCTTGCGACCGAGGCGAAGTCGAAGGATCCCGAGGATGTCTCTCCCGCCGCGCTGACTCAGGGAGTTCTCTTAAACGATGCCTGTGCTACCATCTGTCGCAATGCGCGATGGCTCTTATTACGAGTTCTGGGTTTACATCCTCACCAGCCGCAGCGGTACGCTCTATGTCGGAGTTACCGGCTATTTAGGCACTCGTATCATGCAGCACAAAATCGATTCCATCGAGAGCTTCACCAAAAAATACCAGGTCCATCGCCTTGTTTACTATGAAAGTTACGAGTACGTCCAAACCGCCATCCGCCGCGAAAAGCAGTTAAAGGGATGGCGGCGCGTGAAAAAGGTCGCACTAATTGAAAAGATAAACCCACCCTGGCAGGACCTGGCCGAAAATTGGGGACGCGAAATGCGCTTCCGGGGACAGTCCCTCAAAGAGAACTCCCTGAAACAGCATGGTAGATGACACATTCTCGGGATTCTTCGACTCGCCGTCGCCTGCGCTCCGCCTCGCTCAGAATGACAAGTCCTTAACTAGTCTGGGTTGCGCCAAGCAAGACGCTCCTCCGCTCCCTTCCTTCCTCCGTGTTTTCTCCGTGTCTCCGTGCCTCCGTGGTGAAAATTGTCTTTCCGATCTCGGCGATGTCGCGCGATGTCGGCGATTCCGGCGATCCCCGCTTCGGTTTTCTCCGTGTCTCCGTGCCTCCGTGGTGAAAATTGTCTTTCCGATCACGCGCGATCACCCGATCACCGGATCACCCGATCTGTCTCACGATCTTGCTCAGCTCAATCACCTCTATCCACTCCGGGCACTCCGGCCAGTTATGCACCCAGCAAACAATAATGTCGCACTTCTTTGGATCATGCTGATGCTCCAGGAAATTGCGGCTGAATAGTTCAAATTCAATCTTCTCCCGCTGCCACTTCCCTGGAGCCGCCTCGCGCAGCGCCTCGCAATCCGGAAATGCCGTCTGGATTCGTTCCACCTCGAAACCCAGCTTGTCCGCTACCCGTCCAAACGCAAAGATCACGCCGCCTTCGCAGGTCGGCTCATTGCGCATCCCCGGCAGCCTTGCGGGCGGCCCGTAAATCGGACGGTCCGGCCGTATCTTCCGTCGCGGCTGCTGCTCGTCGTGCATCACTCGCTCGCTCGGCGCGCGCCGCGCCATCCTCCGCCGGCCCTCTGCTGTGGTCTTGCCTTCCCACTCCTGCACGATTCTCAACACGTCCGCCCACGCTTTCTCTTTCCTGCGTTCTTTCACCAGCGCGCAAAATCGCTCTCCCACCCGCGACCACGCTCCGCACCGGTTTAGAAAACTGTTTGCGCCATAGTTGCCCGCCCTTCTGTACTCCATAAAGCTCGGCGGACGCCCTATCTTCCGCACCAGATGCGCCCAGTCTTCCAGCAGCGTCAGCGTATCCAGCCGGTGCCCGATGCCCCGCGCCACCACGCCCGCCTGCCGCATCGCCTCGGCCAGGTTCTCAAAATGCAGCTTGATCGCGTATTTCGTGATTTTGGTCATCCGCCAGATCTCGGTGTAGGTGGGGGTGCGGCCCAGCTTCTTCGCGCACTTCTGCAAGCCGGACAGGACTTTTGCTTTCGTCATAAATCCTCCGAAAATAGAAAACCCCGCCGCAGCCGGGGTCCCCGGCAGACGCGGTTTTCGTCTGCTGGGGTGGACGTTGACGGGGTCTGATTTTGAATTTTTGGTTTTAGGCCAATTTCAGGATCGATCTGAAAAAGTGATTTCGGGTCTTGTGGCACAGACACTCTTGCCTGTGCTTGGAGGACCGCGAAGGATGCAGACAGATTGGAGTATCTGTGCCACATCCGTCCTAATCAATTCTGAAACTGTTCTAGGTGTTTGATCTTTGGTCGTGAATGGAAGCTTCGATGGACGTGCTCCGAGCCGCGTTAGCGGCGAATGAAAATAGCCCGGCACGCCGGACGGGGTTGTGAGCCTGCGAGCAACCACGTCCCAGTGCCGGGTTAGCGATGCAGGCAAGACAAGTCCCGGCAGGGACGGCTGAAAGAGGTTTGCACTCCGTCAGGGTTACTTTTCGATGAGTTGAGATGGAGTTTTCTGGAGAAGGCATGACTTCCAGTCATGCCGTAAGCGTTCTAAATAAATCCGGGCTTTATCCCCTGAGGCCCTGCCCGTAGATTAAATAGTCCTCCCATAAATCTAGTGTGGCTTTTGCCACTTCCGGGGACATTTTTTGCAAAAAATATTTTTACCTAGGTAGGGACGGAAATAACATGCTTGTTGTCAATCGTTTGCAGCTACCCCCAATTCCCGCAGCATGGCGTCGCAGAGCCGGCCGTGGCTGGCGTGGTCAAAGCGGGCAAACATGGGCGAGGTGTTCAGCTCCAGGAACACCAGGTCGCCGGTGTCGGGATCGGTCTTGAAATCGGCGGCGCCAAAGTCGAGTCTCAGCCCGGACATCAACTGCCGCAGCATGGGAAGCTCTTGCGGCACGTCGGGCAGCAGGATGAGTTCGGCGTCCTGGTTCACGCGGTAGTCCAGCGAGTTGCTGCGGACTTCAAAGGCGAAGGCGGACTGCCCGATCACGTAGATGCGGACCTCGGGCGCAACCAGGCGCTTCTGCACAATGGCGGGGCTGGCGGCGACTCCGCCGCGGAGATCGGTCTTGGCCAGGGCCTCAGCCAGAGAATAACAGTAGTCGCCGCCGGCGACCGGCTTGGCGATCATGCTGTCCAACTGCTCGACGCGAAAGTCGCCCGGCTGGTTGGTGATGGTGGTGGGCGGGATGCGCAGCCCGGCCTTTTTGGCCAGCACGAGTGCGGCCGGCTTGTTGGTTGCCGCCGCTGGCATCCGTCGATTGAAGATCCGTATGCCCGGCTCGGAGAGAAGCCAGCCCATCACCGTCTGGTACCAGGCGAGTGCCCGCGCGGAAACTTCCGGGCGCGGGTCCTGTATACCGCCGAACACGTCATGCCGGATGAACCCGGCCGTGGCCCTGAGCTCCGTGCCGTCGAACCGCGCCGCGCCTTCTCCCGGATTCCAGCAGAATGCGCGGCCCTCTGTAGCCGGCAGCCGCAGGTCCAGCAGGTCGACGTTCGCGCGTTGCGCGGCTCGTGCCAGAACGGCTAGGTTGAGGTCATCATGACCGCCGGCCAGCAGGAGCGCCATGGATTCAGGTTCCGGAACGGAAGAATCAGTACGCGCCGAACGGCCCGCCTTTGCGGCTGGAATCGGCGGTGTGAACCTTGCCTTCTGTTTCCGCGTGCGCCAGGAATTCTTCTTCGTCGAGTATCGTCGTCGTATGGCCTTCTTCACCAATCGCAAGCGTGGAAAAACCGTTCAGCGTGTTTTCTGTCATGGCATTTGCCCTCGTGAAAGCGATTTTTAAAGCCTTGCCAGTATATGCGCCGCGCATTGGCGCCGCGGAGGAAATCTTAGAATTAATTTATGTGGAGTTCTACTTTGGGAATTTTCAGCTCAGGACTGAAGCGCCGCGAAAACGCGCCGCCCGGTGAGGGCTGCGTGCGTTTAGCTTCTTGCGTTCTTGCGCTTCAGCACGCGCTTCACCGCCTTTACGATGAACGGCGCGGTCAGCCCGTACTTTTCCATGAGCTGGTCAGGTGTGGCGGATTCGGCGTAGGTGTTGTCGATACCCACAAACTCCATCGGTACCGGACGCGACTTGCCCACCGCGCGCGCCACCTGCGATCCCAGGCCGCCATCGAGCAGGTGCTCTTCGGCCGTCACAATCGCGCCGCACTCTTCGGCTGCCTCGGCAATGGCGGCTTCGTCCACCGGCTTGATCGTGTGCATATCGAGCACGCGCGCCTGGATGCCGCCGCCTTCATCGGCAAGCTGCGCCTGCGCCTGCAGCGCGTAACCCACTTCCATGCCGCAGGCGATGATCGCCGCATCGCGCCCCGTGCCGTGCTGCTTGGCTTTGCCGATTTCAAACGTGTCATCCGGCCCGTAGATGATCGGCGCTTTGGGCCGTCCGGTGCGCATGTAAACCGGGCCATCGTGCTCCGCCATGCGATGCACCAGAGCGCGCGCGCAAAACTCGTCAGATGGGCTGAGCACCACAAAGCCGGCCAGCGCGCACATGAGCGCGTAATCTTCCACCGCCTGCTGGCTGGGCCCGTCTTCGCCAATGGAAATGCCGCCGTGGGAGCCAACATATTTTGCGTTCACGCGCGGATACGCCACGCACATCCGCAACTGGTCATAACCTTTGTCGCAGAGAAAGACGGCGAACGACGACGCGAACGGCAGCTTGCCGGCGAGCGCCAGCCCGCTGGCGATCGACACCATGTTGGCTTCCGCAATTCCGACGGTGAAGAATCGCTCTGGAAATTCTTTCTGGAACTTTACGCTGAAGGTCGACTTCGCCAGATCGGCGTCCAGCACAACGACGTTGGGATTCGCCTTGCCCAGCTCAACCAGCGCCTGCCCGTAAGCTTCGCGCGTGGCGACGCCCATCTTCATTTCAAACTTCGGCTTGCTGTTGGGGGTGACGGTTGAGCTCAAGTGGTTCTCCTTGGTGTTTGTCTTGTGGAACCTAACCGACTCAAGATTGATTCGCGTGTTTCGCGTTAATTCGCGGCTTACCTTGGCCCTATCCGCGTTCATCCGCGCAAATCCGCGGTAAAGCTCTTGTGGCTAGATCTTCTTCCCCGCCGCTTCCAGTTCCGCCACGGCTGCCGCCACCTGCTCCGGCTTGGGCGCAACGCCGTGCCACTCCGGATTATTTTCCATAAACGGCACGCCTTTGCCCTTGACGGTATTGGCCACAATGCAGGTCGGCTTGCCGTCTCTGGCCGCGCGCGCGGTTTCAAGCGCAGGTATCGCCTGGTTAAAATCGTGGCCGTCGATTTCCAGCGTGCGCCAGCCAAAGGCCTCAAACTTCTCTACCAGAGGCGCGGGATCAAGAATGTCTTTCAGAAAGCCATCAAGCTGCTGATGGTTGTAGTCCACAATCAGCGTCAGGTTCTCCAGCTTGTGGTAAGCGGCAAACATGGCGGCTTCCCAGTTCTGGCCTTCCTGGATCTCGCCATCGCCCACCATTACAAACGTGTGCCAGTCTTTTTTGTCCAGACGCGCCGCCAGCGCCATGCCAATGCCCACGGAAATTCCCTGCCCCAGCGATCCGGTGTTCGCCTCCAGCACGGGCAAAAATCGCTTGTCAGGATGGCCCTGCAACGGCGACCCCAGTTTGCGCAGCGTGCCCAGCACCGCGTGATCAATGTAGCCGGCCTCCGCCAGCACCGCATACAGCGCGGGGCAGCCATGGCCTTTAGAAAGGATAAAGCGGTCACGGTCCTGCCACTGCGGATCGCGAGGATTGTGCCGCAACACGCGGAAATAGAGCGCGGCCAGCAACTCCACTTCAGAAAGCGATCCTCCGGGATGTCCGCTCCCCGCCGCGCCGATCATCCTGACGATCTCTATGCGCAGCCGATTGGCCAAACGCTTCAGCTCGGTAACGGATTCAATTCTGAGGGCGGCGGTCACGTCGGCAGTTGTGCTCATCGGGAGAAACGGTCTCCGGCTGCGGCTTTGCGCACGGCGGCGCGCGCCGACTGCGGCGCTTTACGTTTCACTGCCGACGCTGGCGCAGCGTGAAGCGTGTCGCTGGTCTTGCTCGGCGCTTGTTTGCCCCGATTCGCGGTCAGGCTATTCGCGGCCACGTGCTCCGCAATCAACTTTGCCACTTGCTCCAGCAGCGCGCGCTCTTGCCGCGGTACGCTTCCCTTGCCGGTTTCGGCCACCAACAGTCCCAGCGTCTTCGCGCCCAGCGTGATCGGCACCGCGATCTCGGCATTCACGTCGGCCATGGTTGTGCCGGCCTGCGCATCACTGTGCGCCTTGCACACGCCCGAACCCGCAACGGCCAGGTAGATCTCGATCGACGAGTATCGCTGCGTGAGCGCTCCCACCACGCCCTCCAGCGCTTTTATCGGCTCGGCAGCCGAAGCCAGCCGCTCCCTCACAGACGCAACTACATCGTTGGTGGATTGAAGGTGTTGGTTCATTCGCTTGATCCTGTTCAGGCGCGATTGAGGC
>DASSXL010000087.1:0-44499 GCA_035703825.1 Candidatus Angelobacter sp. | reverse complement strand
GAATGGTGGAGCAGAAGCGGCGCTTGGCAGCGGGAAGAATGGGACGTGGAGTTTGCGCTTGAAGAAGGAACAAGCGTCTATCGCATCTTCCGCAAAGTCGAGTCCGGCGAGTGGTTCGTGCAGGGGATGTATGACTGAGCGTTTCTCGCCGCAGATTTGCGCAGATGAACGCTGATCAAAGCTTTTTGGGCAGCAGCCAGATGGAACGAGCCATTGCGCTCCTTATCATTATGGAACAAAATTCCTGCCGTAAGGAAACTGCATCCTGCAGAGGCCACAAAGGAACCCATAGAGAATACGGCGTGGCCAACTGTGTTTCTGATCAGCGCTCATCCGCGCAATCTGCGGCGAAAATGCTCTCGTTTACTTCCCCTCAAAGCTCCTTACAAACTCAATCAAGCTCCGCACGCCGATTCCTGACGGACCTTTGGCGATCCAGCTCTTGTTCTCCTCCATCCACGCGGTGCCCGCAATGTCGAGATGCAGCCATGGCGTGTCGTCGACGAATTCTTTCAGGAAGACGGCGGCGGTGCTGGCGCCGCCCCAGCGTCCGCCGGTGTTCATAATGTCGGCGATGCTGGAGCGGATCTGGTCGAGATATTCTTGGTCGAGCGGCAGGCGCCAGAATTTCTCTCCTGAGCGCTGCAACGCCTGGGTAAAGTGCTGGTAGGCGTCTTCATCGTTGGCGAAGACCCCGGCGTTGGCATAACCCAGAGCAACCACGCATGCGCCGGTCAGCGTGGCGGCGTCAATGAGATGAGTGCAGCCCAGGGTACGCGCGTAATAAAGGCCATCGGCCAGAACGAGGCGGCCTTCGGCGTCAGTATTAATGATCTCAATGGACTTGCCGGACATGGCAATCTGCACGTCGCCGGGTTTCTGCGCCTTGCCGCTCGGCATGTTTTCCGTCGCGCAGACAATGCCGATCACTTTGACTTTGGGCTTGAGCAGGGCAATGGCGCGCATGGCGCCGATCATGGCCGCGCCGCCGGCCATATCGTATTTCATCTTCTCCATGCCGTCCGCCGGCTTGATGGAGATGCCGCCGGTATCAAACGTTATGCCTTTGCCCACCAGTCCGAGCACGGGCTTTTCCGGCGCGCCCTGCGGCTCATAGCGCATAACAATGAGGCGCGGCTCTTCGTCCGATCCCTGGGCCACGCTCCAGAACGCGCCCATCTTCATTTCTTTGATCTTGTCCGGGCCCATCAGTTCGCACTTCAGCCCCACGGCGTCACACATCTTTTTGGCGCGATCGGCCAGCATGGTCGGCGTAAGGCGGTTGCTGGGCTCGTTGACCAGTTCGCGGGTAAAGTTTTGCGATTCGCCAATAATGCGCCCCTGCGTCAGCGCATTTTGCAGCTTGCCTGGGTCTGATCCGACGTCTGCTCCCGCGGGCGCGACGACCGTGATTTCTTTCACGCTTTGGTCTTTGCGGTCGCTGCGGTAGGTATCCGGGTCGAAATCGGCTACAAGCGCGCCTTCAACAATCGTCCGCACGGCATTTTCCGCGCCCGATGCAAGCTCAGGCACGACAAAGGCGCAGCTCTTAATCGCCTTGGGCTTCAGCGCGCGGATGGCGCTGCCCGCGGCCTTGCGCACCTCCGCGTGGCTAAAGGTTTTTGCCTTGCCCGCGCCAACCACCAGCAACCGTTTCGCTTTCAGTCCCTGGGGGCGATGGAGCAGCGCGGTCTCAAAGGCCTTTCCCGTGACTTCACCGCTTGCGACCAGATCAGCCACGGCTTTTTCGAGCGCGGCATCTTTCACGGCGAGCCGTGGCTCGGGCTTGTCTTTGCTTTTGCTATCGCCACCCTGGTTTTTGCTATCGCCACCCTGGCTTTTAACAGCATGGTCCAGGGCAAAGACGACCAGGCACTCGGTATCAACTTCTGCGGGATTAGCTGTGATCAGGCGTGTATCCATAATGGCGGGTCCGGCTCCTTTATCGTTATAAATAAAGTCTTGTCTATTGTTTTCGCGATCGCGCAATGGCCTCGCGGGCTTCCTTGTCGGCGGTGCGGCGGCGTTCGGTTTCGCGTTTGTCCCAGCTCTGTTTGCCTTTGGCCAGCGCAATCTCGCATTTGATCTTGCCGCGCTTGAAATACATGCGCGTGGGGACCAGGGTATAGCCTTTTTGCAGCGCCTTGCCCTGGAGCTTGCGCAATTCGCTGGCATGTACCAGCAATTTGCGCGTGCGGAGCGGCGTGTGGCCCGCGTAGCCGGCGTTTTCATAGGCGCCAATGTGGGCGTTGAGCAGCCAAAGCTCGCCGTCTTTCAGCAGCGCATAACCGTCTTTCAGATTGGCGCGTCCGGCGCGCACAGACTTGACCTCAGAGCCGGTCAAAACGATTCCCGCTTCCAGCTTGTCCTCAAGGAAATAATTGTGGCTGGCGGCCCGGTTCACCGTGGCGTCCCGCTCGCCTGAAGCGATGGGATCGCGCTTGACGTTTTTGGGCTTGCTGGGCTCGGTTTGGTGTGTGGTTTGGCGGGCCATACGGCGTTTTATCTCTTACGGCAAACTTTTTATGCTAACACAGTGCAAATTTCGTTACTAAAGTCGTTCTGGTAATGCACCAGAACAGGTGTATAATCTGGCATTCGAAAAAGTCCAAATTCTGGGTAAGGCAAAGGCAACATGCCCCCCATCTCCCCCTGAAAAATAAAGGACTTAAGGACAGCCTAGATGAGTAGGAGCGTATGAGGAAGGTCACAGCAAGCCTCACATTTTTGTTTATTTTTGCGGCCCTTTTGTCCGCCGCTGAATCCGCCAAATCTCTCTTTCAAAAAGGGGTGAAGGCAGAGGCGCGGCAGGACTACGAGGCAGCCTTTGATTTTTATAAAGCAGCCTACCAGCAAAAACCGGAAGACCTGAAATATCGCGTGCCTTTTGAGCGCACCCGGCAACTCGCGTCGGCCAGCAAGATAAAGCGCGGGCAAAAGCTGCGCGAGCAGGGCAACCTGCCTGAGGCGCTCGCATTGTTCCAGCAGGCCCTTGAAGTCGATCCCAGTAATGATCTGGCGGCACAGGAGGTCCGGCGCACGCAGTTGATGATGCAGAAAACCGCTGGCGGCAGCGCGGGCGCTTCCATCTCTCCCGGACGGCAGCCAGATGAAGAGGACCCGCTGCGCAAGCGCCTGGAAGGGGCCGCCGGTCCCGTGGCCCTGGCCCAGTTTCCTGACGCCGCTCCTTTGACCGCGATCGAAATGACGGACGATTCTAAAGTCCTGTACGAGACGATCGGCAAGCTGGGCAACATCAACGTCCTCTTTGATCCTGACTACACTTCGCGCCGGCTCCCCATCAAGTTGAAGAACGTGAACCTGCAGGAAGCGCTGGACATCCTGGCGCTGGAGTCGCGCACCTTCTGGCGGCCGGTCACGCCGAACACAATTTTCGTCGCCCAGGATACGCAGGCCAAGCGCCGTGAACTGGAGCAGAACGTAGTAAAGACTTTTTACCTCGGCAATGTCTCCGCACCCACCGATCTCCAGGACATGGTCAACGCCATCCGCACCGTGCTTGAAGTGCAGCGCATTCAGCAGATTCCGTCACAGAGCGCCATCGTGATCAAGGGCACTCCGGACCAGTTGGCGCTGGCTTCCAAGATGATTGACGACATTGATAAATCCAAGCCGGAAGTGATTGTGGATGTGGTGGTGGCGCAGGTGCGGCGCGACAAGCTGCGCAACCTGGGCATTACGCCGCCGCAGAACATGACGATAGCCTTGCAGGGCACAAACACAACCACAACCGGCTCCGGCGGAACCACCACCACCTCTTCCGGCTCCGGCCTGAACTTTAACGACCTGCAGCACCTGAATTCCACGAACTATGCGGTCACAATAGATCCGGTGAAGCTCATCGCGATCTATTCCGACGATGACACAAAGATTATTCAGAACCCAAAAGTTCGCGCCACGGACAATGAGAAGGCAACGCTCACGATTGCCGACAAGATTCCGATTGCAACAGGGTCGTTCGGCACGCCGCTGGGCGTAGGCACGGCCGTGGGCTCGGTCGGCGTGAACACGCAGTTCACTTATACCGATGTGGGCGTAAAGATGGAAATCACGCCTCGCGTGCATCCGGACGGCCAGATCACGCTCAAGACGTCGATGGAAATCTCCAACGTGACAGGGCAATCCACCATCGGCGGCGTTACACAGCCGATTATCAGCACGCGCAAAGTGGAACACACGATCCGCCTGATGGATGGCGAAACCAACTTGATGGGCGGTATCCTTGAAGTTCAGGATACCAACACTGTTGCCGGAACTCCTTTTCTCGGCCAGATTCCGGTCCTAAAATATCTATTCACCTCCACGAAGAAACAACACACCACAAACGAACTGGTGTTCCTGCTGATTCCCCACATTGTGCGATCGCAGGAACTCAACGACCTGAACCGCCGCACATTTGACGTAGGTACGGGCAGCGGAATCGACCTGAGGATGGCCAGCAAGCCGGGCAACGCTGCTCCGGCCGTATCCACGGGTGCGCCACAGCAGCCGGCGGGTGGAGCGCCTGTAACCCCGGCTCGCCAGCCCGCAAATCTCGCCCAGCCGCAGCAGCAGCCGCCTCAACAACCGCCGCCGCAGCAGCAAGGCACTCCGGCCGCCCCGCAAACTCTGAAACCGGGCCAGGTTGGATTGCGTATTGAACCCGGCGCATTGCAGCAGCAGCAAGGCGGCACATTCTCATTGACGGTTGTGCTGTCCCACGGGCAGGACATCGCGTCCGTTCCCATCCAGATCAGCTATGACCCGAAGGTGCTGCAGTTTGTGAGCGTCACCAATGGCGATTTCCTGGCCAAGGACGGCCAGAACGTCGTCCTGGTGCACCGCGATGATGCTTCCACCGGCAAGCTTCAGGTCACGGCGCAACGGCCTCCGGGAGTGCAAGGTGTTTCCGGCGACGGCACGGTCTTTAACCTGACGTTTACGGCTAAAGCCAAGGGAACCGGAACGGTTTCTATCTCGGTCCCGGGCGCGCGTAGCAGCCAGAACCAACCGCAGGACGTGCTGGGTTCGCAGACCACGGTCACGGTAAACTAGAGGCCAGAAGGGCCAGAAATGAAGTTGAGGGCCCCCAGAATGAACCTGAGAGCCAATAACAGTGCGGGCGGCGGCATCTGGCGCCGCCGGGCCGCCATGGGGCGGCAGCGCGGAGTGACTCTGATCGAAATGATCGCGGTCATTACCATCCTGCTGATCCTGATGGGCGCGGCCGTGCCAATATTGAAGGTCAGCATCCGCCGCCAGCGCGAGGTGGAGTTGCGGCGCGATTTGTGGGAGATGCGCGCCGCCATTGATCGCTACAAGGACGCGGCCGACAAGAACGCTTTCCAGATCAAGCTGGGGAGTGAAGGATATCCCCCGGACCTGGATACGTTGGTCAACGGCGTTGAGATCACCGGCGGCAAGAAGCTGCGCTTTCTGCGCCGCATCCCGGTTGATCCCATGACGGGCAATGCCGATTGGGGGCTGCGCTCCATGCAGGACGATCCCCAGTCCGATTCATGGGGCGGCCAGAACGTGTTTGATGTCTACACAAAATCGACCGGCACCGCATTGAACGATACGAAATATAAGGATTGGTAACGTTTATGTTCCCATCAAGAAAACAGGGGCGACAGCGCGGGTTCACGCTGATTGAGCTGATCATCGTGTGCGCCATGATTTCCATTTTGCTGGGCATCATGATACCGGTCTACCGAATTCACGTCCTGCATGCCAATGAAGCCGTCCTGAAAGAGGACCTCTATCACATGCGCACGGCCATTGATCAATACACCCAGGACAAGGGCAAAGCCCCGCAGGCCCTGGATGACATTGTCTCCGCCGGGTATCTGCACGCGCTCCCCAAAGACCCGTTCACTCATGCCGCCGACTGGCAAACCGTGCAGGAAGACGTGCTCACCAGCATTGACCAGACCCAGCCAGGTATTTCCGACGTGAAGAGCGCGTCAAACCTGGTGAGCTCTGAAGGCACGGCGTATAGCAGTTGGTAGGGTGGAATATTTTCTTTTGTCATCCTGAGCAAGCGCGAGTCCCGCGCCAGCGGGATGAGCGCGCGTCGAAGGATCCCGGGGAATGTATCTTCTGCCATGCAGCTTCAGGGAGTTCTCTTAAATACTTTTCATAACCAAGAGCTTTCAAAACGCAAACAAACGTCGTCACGCGCCATCCCGAAGGCGAACATGCATGGCGCCATCGGCCCTCACTCTTGGGTGAAGCCTGAGGGATCGGCTCCGCTGCACATTGGGCCTATATTTGCTGATAGCCAAACCGGACGGCTGCAAATCACGCCGCCGGCTTGCCTTTGCCCGGCTCCCTCTCGGTGGTCGGATCCAGCTCCGCCTCTTTGAATGACTCCTTCACCGCTTCCGGGTCCACCTGTTTTTCTCGTACCTTCTCTTCACGGTGGCGGATGCCGGTGCGCTCGGGCGGGTTCTCGCCCTGGGCCGTGTTGAAGCGCGCCTCCGCCAGGTGCTGAAGCACTGGCCTCATCTCGCTCTCCGCTCGTTCAATTCCGCGATCGACGATGTCTTGTCTCATTTCGCTTGCATCCACCGGACCACCTCCATGCGGCTATTCTCCTTAGATGCTCAACACGGGCTCCATGGGATTTGCTACCATTTCCGTATGCCGGTCGATACTGAAATTCAGGCTACGCATCTACCTCCGCTCAAAGCTCCCCGGGGCACGGAACTCACCTGTAAGGCATGGCCGCAGGAAGCCGCCATGCGCATGCTCATGAACAACCTTGACGATGAGGTGGGCGAGCGTCCGCGCGACCTGGTGGTCTATGGCGGAACGGGCAAGGCCGCGCGCAACCAGCAATGCCTGGAGGCGATCCTTGCGTCGTTGAAGTCCTTGGAAAGCGACGAGACGCTGCTGGTGCAGTCGGGCAAGCCCGTAGGAATCTTTAAAACCCATGACTACGCGCCGCGCGTGCTGATCGCCAATTCCAACCTGGTGGGCCACTGGTCCAACTGGGAGAAGTTCAACGAGCTGGAGCGCGCCGGGCTCATGATGTACGGGCAGATGACCGCGGGATCGTGGATTTACATCGGATCGCAGGGGATTATCCAGGGAACGTTTGAGACCTTTGCCGCTGCGGCGGAGAAGAGCTTTGGCGGTGAACTGGCCGGCAAACTGATCGTCAGCGGCGGCATGGGCGGCATGGGCGGCGCGCAGCCGCTGGCGGCCACCATGACAGGCGCGTGCTTCCTGGGGATCGACGTGGATGCTGAGCGTATCAAGAAGCGCCTGAAGACCGGCTATTGCGACTTCATGGTCAATAATCTGGATGAAGCGCTCAGAATCCTCAAGAATGCTGTGCGCAAGAAAGAAGCGATTTCAGTCGGGTTAGTCGGGAACTGCGCCGACGTGATTCCTGAGCTGGCTGAGCGCGGCGTGCTGCCGGACATTCTTACCGACCAGACTTCTGCGCATGATCCCCTGAACGGCTATGTGCCCAACGGCATGTCACTCGACCAGGCGCTGGAGCTGCGCCAGAGCGATCCCAAGGCGTATCTGGAAAAGTCGCTGGACGCGATGGCGCGGCACGTGGAGGGCATGCTGCGTTTGCAGAAGATGGGCAGCGTGACGTTCGATTACGGCAACAACATCAGGACGTTTGCGCACCAGCGCGGCGTGAAGAACGCGTACGATTTCCCGGGCTTTGTGCCGGCATACATTCGACCGCTGTTCTGCGAAGGGCGTGGCCCGTTCCGCTGGGTTGCGCTCTCCGGCGATCCGGCCGACATTGCCGTGACCGACGATCTGGTGCTGGAGCTTTTCCCGCAGAACCGCATCCTCAATCGCTGGATCAATCTGGCGCGAAAGCGCATCAAGTTTCAGGGACTCCCGGCGCGCATCTGCTGGCTGGGCTATGGCGAGCGCGCGGAGTTCGGGCTGGCGATGAATGACCTGGTGAAAAAAGGCAAGATCAAAGCGCCAATCGTGATTGGGCGCGACCATCTCGATTGCGGATCGGTAGCCTCGCCGTATCGCGAAACCGAGAGCATGAAAGATGGCAGTGATGCCGTGGCCGACTGGCCGCTGCTCAACGCCTTGCTCAATACCGCCAGCGGCGCTAGTTGGGTTTCGATCCATAACGGCGGTGGCGTGGGCATTGGCTATTCATTGCACGCGGGGCAAGTCACCGTGGCCGATGGGACGGAGATGATGGCGAAGCGCATTGAGCGCGTGCTGACCAACGATCCGGGAATCGGCGTGGCGCGGCACGTGGATGCCGGGTATGAAGAGGCGGAACGGTTCGCGGAGAAGAAAGGCGTGAAGGTGCCGATGCGTTAGCTTTATCCCGAGCGCAGCGAGGGAACCCTTTAACAACAAAGGAGCACGAAGGAATTGCCAAAATCGCCGGAATTGCCAAAATTGCCAATTGAAAGGCAAAAACCTTACCGCTGATAAACACTGATAACACTGATCAGAAGTAAAATGTTGCCGATTAGGTTCGGATCAGATTGTCAATTCCGCTTCTACGATTCTGCAATTCCTCTGATCCGCGTTCATCTGTGTCAATCTGCGATAAGCTTGCTTTCCAGTTGCCACTTACGGCAATCCCGCGATTTTGGCAATTTGTTTTCTCCGTGTAATCTGAACCTTGCCTAAAGCAGACAAATCTCCCTACCTCCTGCTGGCCAACATGGGCCAGCTTCTCACGTTGCGCGGTGCGAATGCGCCGCGGCGCGGACGCGATCTGCAGGGAATCGGCTTAATAGAAGATGCGGCCGTGCTTTGCGGCGGCGGCAAGATCCTGGCCGCCGGCCTGCAGCGCGAATTGCTGCGCGATCCCTGGCTGAGAACGAACCGCAAAAAGGTCAAAGAGCTCGATTGCCGGGGCCGGGTTGTAATTCCGGGGCTGATCGATTGCCACACGCATCCGGTATTTGCCGAGCCGCGCCTGGTGGATTTTGAGAAGCGCATTGGCGGCGCAGGATATGAAGAGATTGCGGCCGCAGGCGGCGGGATTCGATCGAGCGTCGCTGGGGTGCGAAGGTCGAGCCGGGGTGAGCTGAGCAAGAAGGTACTGATGGCACTCGACGCAATGCTGGAGCAGGGAACCAGCGTGGTGGAAGCCAAGTCCGGTTATGGGTTGACCCTGGAAGACGAGATCAAATCTCTGCAAGCGATACGCGACGCAGCGCGGCAATGGCCGGGAGAAGTGGTTCCAACGCTGCTTGCGGCGCATGTGGTGCCGCAGGAGTATGCCGGCAAAGCGGATGGCTACGTGAAGACGGTCTGCGAGGAAATGATTCCGCAGGCCGCCAAAAAGAAGCTGGCGAAGTATGTTGACGTGTTCTGCGACCGCGGTGCGTTCACGCAGGAGCAATCGGAAAAGGTATTGGCTGCGGCGCGCAAATACGGCCTGGGGACGCGCGCCCACGTCTGCCAGTTTACGGCGTCAAAGCTCGCGCCGCTTCTTGCATATCAGCCCGCTTCGTTCGATCACATGGATTGTGTGCAGCCGGAAGATGTTTCATTGCTGGCGCGAGGAGAAACCGTAGCGGTCCTGCTGCCGGGAGCGAATTACTTTCTTGGGCACAAGGATTTTCCCGACGCGCGGCGCCTGATCGATTCAGGCGTGCCTGTGGCATTGGCCACGGACTACAATCCCGGCACTTCACCCACGCCCAGCATGACGTTTGTACTATCGCTGGCATGCACCCACATGAAGATGACGCCGGCGGAGGCTATTGCCGCGGCGACGATCAACGCCGCATGTGCTTTGCAGATGCAAGATCGAAAGGGAAGCGTGGATGCCGGGAAAGACGCGGACTTAGCGGTGTTTGACGTGAAGGATTACAGGGAAATAGCTTATTGGTTTGCCTGGGACCGCTGTGTTGAAATGGTGTTGGCGGGAAGGGTTGTGGGCAAAAACGCGTAATGAGTTCACAGGGGCTTCGATGATCGGAAGAGCGGATGGATATTCGTGAGAACTCCCTGTAGCTCCATGGCAAGGGATACGACCTCGGGATCCTTCGACTTTACCTCACGCCTTTGGCGCTCGGTGCCGCTCAGGATGACAGGGTTAAGTGGTATGGCCAGGGCCGTTTGCTGCTGCGTGGTACTGGCCGTCCCAGGGCTGATTCGAGCAGCAACGCTGAACGAACAACAGCTTTCATCGACGCAAATGGCGCCGCAGACCGCAACGCAAGCTTCCCAAGAGTCCAAGCCAGAAACGAGCGCTGCACCTCCCGCATCTCAGATCTCGCCCACGCCAATGCCCCAACCATCGCCTTCGCCCGTAATGGCGGTAGCCGCAGATAACGCTGCGCATTCGCCAAGTCCGTACGACGAAATTGTCGTTACGGCAGTGGGCGACGTGATGCTGGGCACAACTTTTCCTGACGATTCCACATTGCCGCCGAATGATGGCGCAGACCTGCTCTCCGAGGTCACGCCGTTTCTCAAGCGCGGCGATGTAGTGTACGGCAACCTGGAAGGCCCGATCATTGATGATGGCGAATCAGCCAAGTGTCGCGGAAAGGCAGTGGGCAGATGTTTTGCTTTTCGCGTGCCCACGCGTTATGGCAAGTATCTGAAGCAAGCGGGATTCACCGCGATGGGATTGGCCAACAATCACGCGATGGACTTTGGCCTGGAAGGCCGCGCCAGTTCGCGTCAAGTATTGGACGCAATGGGAATCGCGCATACCGGCGAGGTCGGCGACGTTGCGCGGCTTACGGTAAAGGGCAGAAAGATTGCGATTATCGCCTTCGCCACTTATCCCGGAGCGTACAACTTCCTTGATCTGGATGAATCACTCCAGGCGATCCGCGCGCTGAAAGCGGAATCCGACCTGGTGATTGTGGGCTTCCATGGCGGAGCGGAAGGCGCCACGCACCAGCATGTGCTGGAAGGCGACGAAACATTTCTGGGGGAAGACCGCGGCGACCTGCGGCGCTTTACCCACGCTGCTATTGATGCCGGCGCGGACCTGCTGTTGGGCTCCGGCCCGCACGTGGTCCGCGCGATGGAGATATACAAGGGCAAGCTCATCGCGTATTCGCTGGGAAACTTCGCCACCTATGGCCCGTTCAACCTGAGCGCGGAAAACGGATTGACGCTGGTGCTGGAAGCGCATCTGGCTTCCGATGGAACGTTCCTTCGCGGGCAGGCCCATGCGGTGAAGCAGGAGAAACCGGGTGGTCCGAAATTGGATCCCGAGAAAAAGATATTGCCGGTTTTGCGGGCTCTTTCCAAAACAGATTTTCCGCAGACGGCAATCGTGTTGGGGCCGCAAGGTGAGCTGTGGCTGCCGGGGACGGAAATCCCGCCTTGCCTGAACGCCCCGGACCTGCTTGAGCAACGGATTGGCGCGCTCGCGTGTGGTATCTTCCCTTAATAGCCATAAGTGCGCAGGTTTCAGGGACACATGAACAAATTTGTTACGGTATTGATATTAGTTTTACTCAGCGGAATATTCGAGTCTTGCATTGCGCAGCAGGAGGGCCTGTCGCCGGATTTGAAGGCGGCCGCGCTCAAGGACGCGGCATGCACAACGGCAGGCCAGGGCCAGAGCGTGGATGCAGGGAGCGTTGATGCGAAGGGCGTCGACGCGAAGAGCGTCGATCCGAAGGGAAATGATTCAACGCTGGAGGCGTTGCCAATCCGTACCGGCGGCCGCGAGATTGGGACCATTGTGGAAGTGCAGGGCGCGTGCCATTGCCGGAACGGGAACTGCGATGCTCTGGTGTATCTCCGCAATGGCGAGGGATACCGGCTGGCATTGCACGAAAAATACGCCTCACTACATCCCATGAAGATCGTCAAACAAGGTATGCCTTCACTCAGCGGGCAATTTGAAATCAGCGCCTTGAAGATGGAAACAACGGTGTATGACTGGGACGGCAAGAGTTATAAGCCGAGCCTGTGCGCCACCGTGATCAAGGGAAAGCGCGTGCCGTCCATTACGCGGCACCCCTGCAGGGCGCCGGCGCAATAAAGCCGGAATTACAACGCCCGATTGCGCGACAAACGTTTGAGCACGCATGTTTCGCGGGGCTGTTGCCCGCACAGTTTCTCCAGGAAAGGGGCCGATGGTCTTGTTGAAAAAGTCTGCCTTGATAATTCTTGTTTCCCTTCCGCTGCTTGCCGGCGCGCAACGCCTGCCATACGGCCTGAGCGCCAGGCATTACGGCCTGACCTTCACGCCGGATTTGACCAAAGCGGTTTTCAGCGGCGACGCAACCATCGATGTGGAAGTAAATAAGACAGCCAGCGCGTTTACTCTGAACGCGATCGATCTGGAATTCCAGGAAGCGACGATTACGCAGGACAACAAGACGCAGGCGGCAAAGTGGAGCTTTGCTCCCGACAAGGAACAAGTCACGCTGACTGTTGCCGACGAGTTGCAGCCGGGGCCCGCCACCATCCACATTAAGTATGCGGGCGTGCTGAATAACAAGCTGAGGGGATTTTACCTGGCCAAAACGAAAGAGCGGAACTACGCAACCACGCAGTTTGAATCCACGGACGCGCGCCGCGCTTTCCCTTCACTGGATGAGCCCGCATACAAGGCCACGTTTGAGATAACGATGATCGCGCATCAGGGCGATACGGCGATTTCCAACAGCGCCATCGCTTCTGACACGCCCGGGCCCGGCGAAGGGCAACACACGATCAAATTTGCGGCGACGCCCAAGATGTCCACCTATCTGGTGGCGATGGCCGTAGGCGATTTTGAATGCGCGGAAAGCACGGCGGAGAACATTCCCATCCGCGTATGTGGAACTCCGGACAAAAAGCCGCTGGCCGCGGCTGCACTGCGGTACGCGGGGGAAATACTGAAGTTTTACAACCAGTATTACGGTATTCCGTATCCCTTCGGCAAGCTCGATCTTGTGGGCCTGCCTGATTTCGAAGCGGGCGCGATGGAGAACACGGGTGCGATTTTCTATCGCGAGTCGCTGCTCTTTATCGACGACAAGAATTCTTCCGTGGATTCGCACCAGCAGGTGTTTGAAGTCCTGGCCCATGAGATGGCGCACCAGTGGTTTGGCGACCTGGTCACGATGAAGTGGTGGGACAACATCTGGCTCAACGAAGGATTCGCCACGTGGATGGCGCTCAAACCGTCGCAGGCGCTGCACCCCGAGTGGAACGCAAACCTGGATGCGGTGCAGGCCACGGACCAGGCGCTTACGCTGGACGCCCTGCTAAATACGCATCCTATCCGCGCCAAAGCGGAGACGCCGGAAGAGATCAACGCGCTGTTCGATCCAATTTCGTACGAGAAAGCTTCATCTGTGCTGCGAATGATCGAGTCTTATGTGAGCCCGGATGTCTTCCGCCGCGGAGTAAACGTTTACCTGCGGCGCTTCAGCTATGGCAATGCCACGGCTGAAGATTTCTGGGGCGCTCTGGCCGCGGCATCGGGCCGTCCGGTGGACAAGATCATGCCAACGTTTGTCGACCAGGCGGGCGAACCGCTGCTGACGGTGAAGACATCCTGTACGAATCCGCCGGAGGTCAAAGCGCCGCCCGCGCGCAAAGGCAAACGGTCGCGGCGCAAGCCGATCCAGCCGCATCCCATGACGCAGGTCTCAGTCTTACAACGGCGGTTCTGGGCCAATCCCGCTGATGCAGTAAAGAAAGGGCAGATATGGATGGTGCCGGTATGCCTGAAGTCCGGCGGCGCCAAGCCGTTCTGCCAGATTCTGAGCCTGAATGACCAGACACTGCCGCTCACCGGATGTTCACCGTGGGTGTTTGTCAACGGAAGCGCGGCAGGCTATTACCGCACGGAATATGACAAAGCGGACTTGCAGAAACTGATCACTGTTGCCGCCACGGAGCTGACCACGGCGGAACGCATCTCATTGGTGCGTGACCAGTCCGCGCTGGTAAGCTCCGGCCAGCAGACGATGGGGACGTATCTGGACCTGCTGCAAGCCGTGAGCCAAGATGCACAGCGCGCGGTGGTGGAAAGCTACTCGCCTACTCTGGATTACGTGAATGACTACGTGCTTCCGGGGACCGACGCCAGCGCGTTTCGCGCCTGGGTGCGGGCCAACTTCGGGCCGATGATGGCGAAGATCGGATGGGCGCCGCGAGCCGGCGAGAGCCCGGACACACACACGCTGCGCGGCAACCTGATCCACATACTGGGAGAGGTGGGCGAAGATCCCGAAACGATCCGGCAGGCAACCAGCCTGGCGCAGCAGTATATGAAAGACCCCAATTCAGTTGATGCCAGCATTGCGAAAGACGCGCTGGCGGTGGCCGCGCGCTTTGGCGATGAAGAACTCTTCCAGCAGTATGTAAGCGCCATGGGCCGCGCGCTCTCGCCGGAACAGTTTTACAACGTGGGCGGAGCTCTTGCGGAATTTCGCGATCCCAAAATTGTGGAGAAGGTGCTGGAGCTCGGCGTGTCCGATGAAGTGCGGAACCAGGATTCGGCGCACCTGATCGCGGCAGTGCTTTCCAACCCTGACGACCAGAAGACCGCGTGGGAATGGGTGAAGGCGCATTGGCCGGCGGTGGAAAAGAAAATCACCATGTCCAGCGGCCCGGACATTGTGAACGCCACCCGGAAATTTTGCAGCGCCGATATGAACGGCGAAGTGCAGACTTTCTTTAACGATCACAAAGTTCCGTCAGCCGAGCGCGCGCTCAAGCAGTCGCATGAAGACATTGAAGGCTGCGTGAAGAGACGGCCGCGGCTGCAAACGGAACTGGCCCAGTGGCTGCAGCAGCATTCCGGAGCAAGCAGGGCAGCGACGCAGTGAAGAGATCGGTCGTTAGTAGTTAATACTTAGTAAATCCGTATTGTGGACATGATATGACCGCCACCGCGCGTCCACAGCTAGCGCGCGGGGAGATCATAGTTAATAGTTACGCTGCCCCAGCGTTCATCATGCTTTCGCACCAAAGCCGCGCCGCAATGTGGACACCGAATGTTGAGCGTGGCTGCCGAAGTCCAGCTCAGCGTGATTGCTGATCCCGCGGCATCCTGTTCGATCAGGAAGACTTCGCCTTCTGTCGCCGCGCCGGAGAAGTAGCCTGTATCCAAATCCTCTCCCGCAGGCCGCAGATTTACGTGAGTGAAGAAAGGCGCCTCATTGCCGCAGCGCCGCTCCATCACGCTGGCTGTCCAGCGCTTCGCGGGATCAGTGAACTCCGACACAACACGATCGGAGCAGCGCGGGCGCGTGTGCAGATAAACGACTGTCAACACGGCAAACATCGACAACATCACACCGCCATAGACGAATGAGCCGATGACCATCTTGCGCGCAAAGGGATCCATGGGCTTTCTGGGCATTATCTGGTTAGCCTCATTTTGCCGGCCGTCATTCGCTGACTCGGGAGCGAATTTCGCGCCACAGCTCGGCGCGCCCGTCGCCCGTTCTGGCCGAGTAAGGTAGCAGCGAGTCAAGGCTGTGGTCGTGGGCCAGCGTGGCGAGCGCGTTGCGCAGTTTGTTGCCAGAGAGCTTGTCGGCCTTGGTGGCCACTACCAGAAACTTGCGGCCAACGCTGCGCAGAAAGTCGATCAAGTGGCGGTCAGGCGCTTGCGCGGGAATGTTGGAGTCAATCAGCACGATGCAGAGCGCCAGCGTCCCGCGCTCCTGCAAATAGGGCTCGATGAATTTGGGCCACTCGGCGGAAATCTCCCTGGACAACTTCGCGTAGCCGTAGCCGGGCAGATCGACCAGCAGCATTTCCGGATGCGGTTGGGCCGTCTTGGCATAAATACCAATGAAATTGATGGTGCGCGTGCGCCCCGGAGTGGAGCTGACATGCGCCAGTTTCTGGCCCAGCAGGGAATTGATCAGGCTGGATTTGCCGACATTAGAACGTCCGAGAAAAGCGAACTCCGGCGGACCTTCCGGGGGAAAGAATTTGGGATCGGCCGCGGAGGTCAGGAACTTGGCGATGACAGGTTTCATGAAGGTACGACCAGTGTAGCGGAAGGCGGATTTCGCCGCAGATTTACGCTGATGAAACGCAGATTGAAGGAAACTTCACCACGGAGGCACGGAGAAAAGGGACCGACTCCAAAACCTTTGAAACACAGAGGAACAGAGGAAGCGGAGGGAAGCCGGCTTCGCCGCCGAATCGCGTGTGATAGACGCAGAAAACCGCCTGGTGCCAAAGCACACGGGCGGTTTGGTGCGAAGCAACAGACTCTACAGATAACGTTCGCGCGAAATCTCCGGCTGAACGGCTGGGGCAGGGATCGTCTGTGCGTTTTCTTCCGGGAAATCCGGAAGCGGCGTTTCCAGGGCGACTTTCAGCACCTGGTCCATGTTCTCCACGAAATGGATTTTCATCTGGCCGCGGATATTTTCCGGGACGTCAGCCAGGTCTTTCTCGTTTTCCTTGGGGATGATCGCTTCTTTGATCCCGGCGCGCAGGGCGGCAAGAAGTTTTTCTTTCAGTCCGCCGATGGGCAGGACCTTGCCGCGCAGCGTGATTTCGCCGGTCATGGCGATATCGCGACGCACAGGAATCTTGCTCAACGCGCTCGAGATGGCCGTAGCCATGGTGATGCCTGCCGACGGCCCGTCTTTGGGGATTGCGCCTTCCGGCACGTGAATATGGATATCCACATTGCGATAGAAGTCTTTGGCAATGCCCAGCCGCGCGGCGCGTGAGCGGACATACGACATCGCCGCGTGGGCCGACTCCTGCATCACGTCGCCCAGTTGGCCGGTGATGGTGAGCTTGCCTTTGCCGTCCACGATGGCGACCTCAGTGCTCAGAATCGAGCCGCCGACTTCTGTCCACGCCAGCCCGGTGACCAGGCCGACTTCACTCTTCTCATTGGCCAGCGTGTCGCGGAATTTGGTGACGCCCAGGAACTCGTTGACTTTCTCCGCGGTCAGGGCCACCGTGTACGTGGCGTCTTTCACCACCTTGCGCGCCACCTTGCGAGAGATGTTGCCGATTTCGCGCTCCAGATTGCGCACGCCCGCTTCACGCGTGTATGAGCGGATGATCTCGCGCAGAGCGTCGTCGCCAAACGTGAGCTGCTTTTCCGTGAGGCCGGTGGCTTCACGCTGCTTGCGCACCAGGAACTGCTTGGCGATCTCAACTTTTTCCAGCTCGGTATAGCCGTGCAGCCGCAGGACCTCCATGCGGTCCTGCAACGCTGCGGGAATGGTGTGCAGCACGTTGGCCGTGGCGACGAAGAATACCTGTGACAGATCGTATTCCACATCGAGATAGTGGTCCTGGAACATCCAGTTCTGCTCGGGATCCAGCACTTCCAGCAGCGCAGACGACGGATCGCCGCGGAAGTCAGAAGCCATCTTGTCCACTTCGTCCAGCATAAAGACCGGATTCTTCGTTCCGGCCTTCTTCATCATCTGGATGATCTGGCCAGGCAGCGCGCCGATATAAGTCCGGCGATGGCCGCGAATTTCAGCCTCATCGCGCACGCCGCCCAGGGACATGCGGACAAACTTGCGGCCCGTGGCTTTCGCAATCGACATGCCGAGCGAGGTCTTGCCGACGCCCGGAGGTCCCACAAAGCAGAGAATCGAGCCCTTGGGATTTTTCACCAACTGCCGCACAGCCAAAAATTCCAAG
This sequence comes from Candidatus Angelobacter sp., assembly GCA_035703825.1. Lineage (GTDB taxonomy): Bacteria > Acidobacteriota > Terriglobia > Terriglobales > Acidobacteriaceae > Angelobacter. Next base: position 26,931 of record DASSXL010000087.1, on the reverse strand, counting down.
ATGCGGTCTTTGATCTTTTCCAGGCCGTAGTGGTCCTGGTTCAGGATTTTTTCCGCGTGCTCAATGTTACGGATCTCTTTGGATTTCTTCTTCCATGGCACGGCCAGCAGCCAATCCAGGTAGTTGCGGGAAACGGTTGATTCGGCCGACATCGGCGGCATGGCTTCCAGTTTCTTCAATTCCTGGATCGCCTTCTCATGCACTTCCTTGGGCATGCCGGCGGTATCGATCTTCTTCTTCAGCTCGTCGAACTCGCTCTTTTCGCCGCGCCCCAGCTCTTTCTGTATGGCCTTGATCTTCTCGTTGAGGTAATACTCTTTTTGCGCGCGCTCCATCTGGCGCTTCACGCGCGTCTGGATGGTGCGGTCCATGTTGAGCTTTTCAATCTCAATATCGAGCACGTCGGCAATGCGGTTCAGCCTCTCAATGGGATCAAAAATCTCCAGCAGCTCCTGCTTCTCTTCAATGGAAAGCTGCAGGTTCTGCGCAATCGTGTCACTGAGCTTGGCCGGGTCGCTCATGCCGGTGATGATCACGGGCTCAAGATTCAATGACTGGCAGAGCTTTACATACTGGTCAAAGAGATTGTGGACCCGCTGCATGGCCGTTTCCAGCACCTTGCTGGGCTCGGTGGGGTACTTTGCGGTGCGGACTTCGGCTTCAAAATAGCCTTCAACATTGGTCAGTTTCAGGATCCGGCCGCGCTCCACGCCTTCCACCAGCACCTTGATGTTGCCGTCGGGCAGCTTCAGGTTCTGGACGATATTGGCGATCGTGCCGACCTGGTAAATCTCATGCGGCTTGGGCTCGTCAATGCTGGCATCGTGCTGGGTGGCCAGAAAGATCTTGCGGTCAGAGGCCAGCGCCTCTTCCAGGGCTCGCACGCTGGACTCGCGGCCCACGATAAACGGGGTCATCATAAACGGGAAGATGACCACATCGCGTATGGGCATCATCGGGAGCTTGCGAGTTTCGAATTTTTCCTTAATTTGAGTCACTTGTCGCCTTTTTGGGTCCGTACGGATCGATGAGCTTCTACCCATCTTCCTACTTTTAAGAATACCACGCAAGGCAAGAGGCCGCGTCGAGAGTGTTTCTGTGCGATTTTCGGAATTGCGGTGAGTGGAATCAATAAGTTAAGTGGGGAGGTTGGCGATGGCAGCCGGTTTCCGATCCCTCGATTTCCAAAGTGCCTCGGTGTCCACATTTTCCGATCTCCCAATTCTTTGATGTCCTGGCCTTTGATGTTTGATTTGTCGATCATCGCAGTCCGATCTTTGAGGTCTCGATGTCCAGATTTGCTGATTCCCCGATGCCTCCGCCGTGGCAACAAGAATGATCGCATTGATGCTCGCGAGCATCGAGAAAAGGTGAGGCTTGGGCTGGATGCCGCTTCATTACCCCGCCAGCAGTCGTGGGGAGAAAAATTTCGCATGAACTTCCGATTCCATAGAACCACCCGATCCCGCGCGATCTTCAGCTCAACCGATTGAACGCTCGCGAACATCCCTCCCTGCCCTTGAATTATGATCCTAAAAGGCTTGCCTTCTCGGCATTTGCTCGTGCTTCCTTCCGCTTCCATTCCATTCTTCTGCGATGGGCATGGGGCGCCGTTGCCGCCGGAGCTTGTGTTGGTGCGGAGAGGGCATGCATTTAGGGAAAATTAGAACTTTCTTACCGTTGAGCCGACCGTTTCATTTTAAGATCGCGTTCTTTTCCAAAAAGCGATGATTACCACCTTTGCTCCCATGATGTAAACTCCAACCATCGATATTCTTTATGAAACCGCAAGAGCTCTCTGACCGGAAGCTGGTGGAGTTGTGCCTTGAAGGCAACAAAGACGCCATTGCCGAACTTCTGCGGAGATATAAGCGGATGGTTGCTCGCGTCGTGGCCAGGACGCTGAATGCAGCAAATCTTAAGCCTACCTCGGTGGTGGAAGATCTGATGCAAGAGGCTTGGGCCCGGATCACGGTGGATGACATGAGACCGCTTCGCGAGCTGGAATGGCTGCATGACGGCGCTTTGCGCGGACTGCTACAAATTGCTGCGGCTACTGCCACCCAGGACCACATTCGCAAGCTATTTAGCGATAAAAGAGACATAAGAAAGGAAGACTCTCTGACTGAGATCGGAGCGTTCGTGCCAGCGTCGGGCAACATCACCGCCAATGTCGAATACAAGGTCTTAGTGGACCAGCTGATGAAGTGTCTGGGAGGGGTGATTCGCCACGAAACGGATTGCATTCGGGACTTGGCTCTTTTTCGCCTTTTCTATTGTTACCGCATTACGGCTGCGGACCTTGCCCGGGTCTATGAGATGAATGTCCGCAAGGTTGAGAATACGCTGGCGCGTCTTGTCCGTCTCGCGAAGGCGCATTGCATTTAATACAAATGGGTTACAGAGTTTTGTTCTGGTGGTTAGGGTTCATGCGGCGTCTTACGTTCTTGAGGGTAAGGGGGCCGATTGAAGCGGCAGGAACATTTGAGCGATGCTGAGATCGAGCAGTGCGCCAATAGCATTCCAGGGGCGTGCGCGGAGCAGATTGAATCGCATTTGGCAGAATGCGGAGTTTGTTTGCATCGTCTTCTGGAACTGCAACGTGTTCAGTTCAGGTCGATTGAGACAGCTGGCATGAACCGAGACCCACATCCCGAGTTTCCTGGCGAAGACGAAATACAAAATGTTGCTGCTGGTATGGTTGAGCCTGCAACTGCTGCCCGAATCCTTGAACATGCAGCACAGTGTGACCGTTGTGGCTCCCTCCTGAACCATTATCTTGAGATCTTTTCTGAAGAAGCGGCTCCTGACATTGAGGCCCTTATCGATCAATTGCCCAGTTCCAAGCCCGGATGGGAAAGAAAGAAAGCGAGCGAGATTGCAGCGCGTATGCGTCCTCCTGCGCCGTCCCCCTCATGGTGGGAACGCGTGTTGCGGCCGCGCATTCTGGCAGCAGCCGGCGGGCTGGCCGCTCTGGCAATATCCATGTTTACCTGGGCACCAGTTGTGGTGGACAACATTGCGGTGATGCAAGAAGAGAGGCTGATTGCCGCAGCTTATGCTAAACAACGTATAACCCCGATGCGTCCGGTCGATGCCGCCTACGGCCCTCAGAAGGAGATCAGCGGCGACATGGGATCAAATGATGAAACAAATGATCTGAAGTACCCGGAGTTGAACAAGGCCTGGAGCATTTTGGCAGATAAGTTGAACTCCGGGGGCAGATTGGGTCCCAAATGGTTCCAGATCAAGGGCGAGCTTCTTCTCCTTAAGAATCCTGCAAAAAACGCAAAAGCCGCAGAAGATGCATTTCTTGAAGCCAGGGCACGCGGTCTGGATGAACCCAGCCTGGACATTGACCTGGCTGCAAGCTATTTCGAGCAGTTCAGCGACAATGCACCAAAGCCGAGCGCTCCGGTTGCCGATTCTCTGATCAAGTCCATGAACTTACTCAACAAGGTGCTGCAAGCCTCCAAGGCAACCAAGGAAGACAAGAAAGCTGCCCTGTTCAATCTGGCTATCGTCTACGGGAAGCTCGGACTGTGGAAAGAAGCGGAAGCCAGTTGGAACCAGTATCTGAAAATCGATGCGACAGGCCCCTGGGCTGAGGAAGCCCGCACCAGGCTAGAAGAAGTCGAAAAGCACCTGCAAAGTTCCAAGGGCCAGATCCATTTTGATCCTCCTTTTTACCTCAGCCATCTCTCCGAGCCTGCCGTATTGGACAACACGGAAGAGTACATGGAGAAGGCGACCTCCTGGGTACTTGAGGCGCTCGATCAGCCCAACGGCCCTGCCGCGCAGGCGTTGGCGGCGCTGGCCAATGAACTGAAAACAAAACATTCTGATCATCTGTTGCACGATTTGCTGACGACTATTCATATGAATGACAGACCCGCGCTGCTGGCGCTGGATCGCGCATTGCAGGCCAATCGAGACGACAATGTGGACGAGGCATTGGCCAGCGCGCGCCAGGCTGCTGCGCTCTTTGCCCAGAGCCACAATAGTCCGGGCCAGATATGGTCAAATTTCGCCGAGGTGTACGCTTATCAACGCGCTCAGTCCGGCACCGACTGCTTTGAAGCTGCGAGCCAGCTTGATCACAGGTTGCAAGGCCTAAGCTATCCATGGTTACAAGGGCAGACCGCCCTAGAGAAAGCCATGTGCCACAGCTTCGCTCCCCAGCCTACTGACGATGAAATTGAAGCCGACATAAAAAGAAGCCAGAAGTTCGCTCGCTATTTTCCGATACTAAGGCTCCGAATTGCAGGTAGTTCTCCAGGGATCGAACGGCAAAAATCTCTGGAGTGCGATCAAAGCTGGGGCCTTGTGGTCAACGGGATGAAAGGCTATTGGAAAGGGACTTATCCACAGGAGAGGCTCTATCAGTTCTATGCCGTGATGGAGCAATGCGCGGAACAGGAAAATTATTGGTACACCGCCAGGGCGCTGCTTGATTCGATTATCACCATGCGGCTTAACATGGAGAAGAAAGATCGCGATCCGAATATGCTGGTCGCGTTGTATGTGCATCGGGTCGGCGTGCTTACCGTTTTGCGCGACAATGCAGGCGCCAGAAAAGCAGCCGAGCAGGCCGAATCCATCTTCCGGGGAGAATCGCAGGCGCGATTCACGGCCATTACCAGAATTCTTCTTGCTGAATGCCAGCTAAAACAGAACAAAGCAGGGCCTGCCTGGGCGACTCTGGAACCTGTACGGCAGATTATCAAGCAGACTGACAATAGCTTGGTTGCGATCGAATTCAGGCGAATCATGGGAATGATTCGCCTGCAACTGGGCCAAGCGGCAGAGGCGGAACAGGAGTACCGGCAAGGAATTGAGATTGCCGAGAAATATCTTTCCGGGCTGCAAAACGCAAATCAGCGGCTCAAGTGGACGTTGAAAACGGAACCTCTTTACCGCGGGTTGACCCAGGCGTGGCTGGAACAAAACAGGGGTGTGGACGCGTGGAAGTTATGGGAGTGGTCTAAAGCGCGGCCACTGCGCACTGAGCCGGCAAGTGGACGGCCGACTACATGGCCGGAGCTGCAGCAAACCATATTGTCCCTGGCTGTTCCTGCCCATTCCGGAGTACGCCTGGTGTATGCAGTCTTCAATGATCGTCTGCATGTCTGGATGATTAAAGACGGTAAGGCCCGCTCTTACTGGATTCCCGTCACTCAGGAAAAGCTGGAGGATTTGGCCGCTAATTTCATACGACGCTGCGCCGACCCAATCTCACCTTTGATAGAGGTTCACGAGCAGGGGAAGGTGCTTTTTGACCTGCTTGTGGCGCCCTTCTCGGGAGAGTTCAGCTCTGATCAGACCGTGACTTTTGAGGCGGACCAGCAGCTATGGAGGGTCCCCATCTCCGCATTGAGAACTCCTGACCAGAAGTATGTAGCCGAAAAATATTACATCGCGTACTCGCCCGGTATTTTAGTCGAGGCTAATTTACGCCAGCCGCGCGCCATCCAGCCGCAAGGCGCTTTTCTGCTAATCAATGCATACCCAAACCGTACTCAGAGGCTGGAGGAGATTTCACCGCTCTTCAACCATCCAGTCGTGTTCAACCGTCCGACAAACAAAGAAGACGTCATCGCCGCAATGATAAAAAGCGAGGATGTGATCTACTTTGGACATGCAGGGCGGCAGGGAAGGGCGGTGGCGCTCAAACTGAATGACGATATCCTGCTCGAAGCAGCCGATTTTCTGCCCCTGAAGAAATCCAACGTTTCCCTGGTAGCGTTGGCGGCTTGCTCGACGGCCACCGGCGGCCGATCCGGTTTGCTGGACAATAACGCTCTGATCCGCTCCTTTCTGGTTGCAGGCGTTCCTCATATAGTGGCCAGTCAATGGGACGTTAATAACGTCAGTACTGCAGATTTAATGGTTAGCTTCGTTCAGAATAGCCTGAGCGGACAGTTTCCCCACGTGGCTCTGACGCATGCGGAAAGAAGATTCCTGCAGTCGGCGAGTGATGAGAACCGCCATCCTCATTATTGGGCGGGATTTATGGTAATAGGCAGGATAGATTCGGCCATGGCTGTTTCCACAAACGTGGCATCGCGCTAACTTTCGTTACAAGGAAAATGCAACTTTTTTCAGGGAAGCGTCCTAGCGCCGCGTCTTTAGAAGACAAGGAGCCCAGGTATGAGAAAAGTTCACTTCTTGCTAACTTTGTGTATCTTGCTGGTCATCAGCGTAGTGATCATCCTGATCATTTGCTTGTACCACCCTCACGAATCTATGACCACTTTGAAGGTGGTCCTTAACGGTCCTTACGTAATCGTACGAGAGAAATCCCGGCCCGACATGATTACTGTGTTTTCCCCTCGGGATAACCAGGGTTTGCACAGGTTTTATGCCAATGATCTGAAAGAGGGCAAGGATCAAAACGTCCACATCACTGTTGCGGTCGACGGCCGGAAACCTGCGGCGAATTTGCCGGATTTGCCGATTGATCCATATTTCCCCCCGGATTTCGTGGCCAACACTGAGGTGTGGCAACGTCCGCCGAAGGGCGATCCTGGAAAAGACTATCTGGTGACAATCGAGCTGCCACTCCCGGAGAAGATTACGTATATGTCTCCTCTGCATGCTGTGACTTTTGAAGATGGCACGCAGGGTTACCAGGCGACCACGCTTGTCCTGGAGTACCGGATAACTGATTTCGGCAAAATTCGCGCTTCTGATGGATCGCACAGCGTGAGCCCGCTTTCCACTTCGGACTTGCAGAAGAAGTATGACGACTTGTGCGAAGATCCCGAGATTGGCAAAAAGTACTACGAGGGCTGCGCCAACGCGCGGAACATGCTGGAACAGTGCGCCGGCGCCAAGACCGCGCTGTTCTTTTTCGGAGTCGGCATATCGCCGGAGGAGATACGTAAACATCCGTACGGCTACGCAGAAGACCATGCAGTCGACTTCTTCAACAACGTCATACTGCAATCGTTCCCGAAATGGACCGGCAAGCGTCTGGCTCCGAAAGCATATGCGCCGCAACGCTCCGCCGGTTCAACTGGGATGCTGATGGAGGCTTCGTTCAGACCGGCCGGGCCATCTCCGCGACTGCATCTCATCACCGCATTTACTGGTATCGGTAACGGTACTGCAGTCATTGATTGCAAGGCCGGGAACGTGATCGTCACCGCTCAAACCACCACCACCGCTCATTGACGTTGCGCGTCAACGCCTGGGCAAGACATTCCTTGCCCAGGTCTCGCGGTTTCGTCAGAGACCCAAGTCGCCGTGGGAAGCTCTGCACGGCCTGAGGAGGTCCCGCGGCAGCGCCTGAGAGCCTTCAATCAGTCGCAAAGCGCATATTCGATCTTGGGCCTGACCTGCCGCTCTGCGGAATTTCTTAGGGAAAGCCAGCAACATTGCGTCTCTCTTTGAATGTGAGCCGGGAAGCAAATCGGTGCCTGCTGCCTAGGTCGTCTTACAGGCGCAACCGCCGTGGAATAGTTTCAGGTACTGGAGCGTCGAAGTACGACCCGCTCGCGTGGCACTGATAACTCCCAGCCGAGGAGAAGCTAATGGCAATCGAAAATGAAACAGCCGGCGCCAAGTTCGACCTAGAGAGGTCAAGATTCCGGCAGCTGATTCTGGAAAATCCCAACTACTTTGGAAATCTGGCTGAAAGTCCTTTCAAGCCAGTCAGCCCAATCAAAGGCAACACAAGCTACGAGGAACTGACCTGCGTCGGCTTTAATCCGCAAACCAATTTCCTGGAAGCCACCATCGCCGTGAAGCTGCCCAACGGCTATGGAGGAACCTTATGCATGGCAGGGACCACCGAGTACGTAAGGTTCTTCGTGGACTACGGCGCGGGCTGGGAGGATGCTGGACTCACGGGAGTGAAGGTGCATGACATCCCCACCGCAAAGGACTGCTCGGGCGCCGCGACGAAGCCCCTGATGTACGTTGCCAGCTTGAGGCTGAAACCCCGGACCAAGTGTTGCAATCATCCGGTATTGCCCAAGGTGCATGCCATTCTCTCCTGGGAGTGGGTGCCGCCGGCCGGAACGGCCAACGTCGGCTGGATTCCCCCGTGGGGCAACACGCGCGATTGTTACATCCAGATCAAGCCGAACCCATGGACCATCTCCTGCATCTTTGACTTGCTCTCCGAGGAGCTAGGGAACAAGCTGAAGCTTCCGCAAATCTTTGAGCAGGTAAAATATCAGCCCATTCCACTTCCAGACCCGCCGCCATTCACGCTGGCAGAGCTGGCCAAGCAATACAGCGCCCAAGGCGGCAAGGCGGAAAGCGCGGCCGTGGACACGCACCGTTTCGCAACGCAGGAACTGCATGCCGCGCTGACTTCAGCCGGCGGTTTTAACCTGGATTCGATTTCAACGCAGACCCAAGTCTGGAAATCCATTGGTCTGGACTGGGCCGCCGCCCTGGCGGCGCTCAACGAGACCAATGCCAACGTTTCCTATGAACAACTGCAATGCCTGGGCATGGATGAAACTCTGCCGGAGCGGCTGGTAGCCACATTCCGCGTTAAACGCCCGGAAGGTTATTCCGGCCAGCTTTGCTATCCCGGCAGCCAGGAATATGTTGCCTTCTGGGCTGACTGGGACAACACGTGCCACTGGACTTATCTGGGAACGGTCGCGGTAAACGTGCACGACTTCAAGAAAGATTTTCCCCAGGATGGCGTATGCTATTCCGCCATTTTGCCGGTAGATCTGACCTATCATCGCCGCACCTGCAAGGAGCCGAAGATCGGCCGGGTCCGCGCGGTCCTTTCCTGGGCCGTGCCGCCCTCGCCCACCGATCCTGACAGCCTCAACTATTGGGGCAACCGGATTGATGCGCACGTGCAAATCAATCCCGGAGAGCCAATCGGCAAACCGACCGCCAAAATCCGCAACATCGGCGGCATTCCACTGGAAGATATCTTTACCAGCACCACAGGAATGACGACTCCCGGAGCCGTTTTCGCCCACTTCCCTGCGTCACCAGCGGATGGCTGGGGTCTGGGCCGTCCCTGCCCGTTCGGTGGAAGCATCCACGTAGAGGGGCCCTTCTTCAACCATTACTTCTATCGGGTCAAAGCGCACAAACTGAGTGATCCGTATACTTCGTTCAAGACGCTGGGTGACAGTTTCAAACTGGAGCGCTGGGATTTTGGCTTTGATTCCCAGATCTCTACCGGCGGCTTCTTCGCCTATCGTGATCCATCCCAGTACCTTGATTTCACCCTTGCTGTCTGGGCCGCCGGAGGCGATGGCGACGACCTGTGGGACATCCAGTTGGATATCGCAACCGCGCCGAATGAAGCCAGCATTATCGGCAGCACTCCGTGGTACCGGGTCCAATTAGATAACACCGCGCCGGCCGGTCCGCCTGCGGTCCCGCTCACAATGGACATTCACATTACCTCTGGTTTTGGCGATTGCCAGGACACCAAACAGGGAGACGTGATCGACGGCATCTTCATTGCGGACGACGTCCATTTCGGCGGATGGTCGCTCTCGACCGAGCCGAACAGCCTCTCGACTCCCTCCAATCAGCCGACTGTAACGGGTCTTGCACCCACCAGCCCTGCACCCGCTCCGGGCGGACATGCATGGTCATTGGATACTGGAAACCCGGTGAGCATGAAGCCGTGTGGTTACGTGGTGCGGCTTGATGTTTCCGATCGCACAATCGTTGGCAGTATGCCTGGGCAACATTACTCCAACCATATCGAAGTCGGGTTCTGTTTGCGCAAGAAGTAACCCAAACCTGCGAGGCGCCGGGCCCAGACCGGCGCCTCTTAACCTGAAGAAATTACATTTTGGATTCCGAGTTTGAGAACCCATGCGGGGATATGCGCGCAACGAAGCGGGGCATGCCTAAAAAAATCTGGACGACACGGAAATTTGTTTCTCGCGATTTCGCAAGCACGGCAGATCAGGGAGAGAACCTGCGCTATAACATCCTGGCGGCCGCTTCCCAGGTCTTGCCATACTGCTCCGGCACATCCTCAACTTGCTCAGCTATGACCGCTTCAGGTTCAGGGATTTTCTCCTCACCCCAGAAAACACCCAGCCACCATGCCACCGAAAGGAACTCGGCGGCCAGCGCAACCTGGTTGGAAATGAGCGCAGCGCTAAGAGACAACCGTGCCGAGAGGAAAATACAGATAACTGCAACGGTACGATAGAGAATGAACCCCATGGCAATTCCTGCCACGCGGGGACGCCAGGTGAATCCTAGAGATCGCGAATAGATCAAGATAGTGAAGAAGGTGGCCCACAGCGCCACGGTCATGACCTCGTTCACGGTCGTCATGGTTCTGGTCAGGGTGCCGCCGTTTCTCGCCGCGAATAGGCGCCCGACTACAATCGCCACCGCCAGCGATACCGACATGATGATCACCACGTGCCGCCGCCCCCACGCGAAAAGACCGATTCTCGGGTCAAAAATCTTGTAATACAGCTCCAGAGCAACCCCAAACGCGATAAGGTTCGCGACGATGGTCCCCACATAGTAGTTGTAGAAGTAAGCCATCCCTGATCCAAAGAGCGCAATGAGCAGACCGGACGTTCCACAGACGGCATGCCATGTCAGATAGAGGCTCATGACCGGATAACGCTTCCACGCATCCCAGCGAAGGAGCATGATGGCAAGAAAACACGCGAGGGTCGTGATGCCGACAAACATGATCCGTGTGTAAAGAGGAACCATGCGAAAAAACATAGCTGAACCTCGTGCCGCAAAAATTGGTGCAGCGTCCCCTATGATACCTTGGCCCGCCTCTTTAAACCTAACGTGTTTAACCGGGCGGACAAATCGGCGGACAGGGCGGAGGGCAGCAATCGGTTGCCCTGATGACTGCCGGTCCGGACGGCCTTTCGTTGCCGCCAACTGTTATCGCCGCGATCAGCAACACATAGAAAATTATCACGATGCGCGCCATTCTCATACCGAATGCTCCATGACGCCCGAACGGCTCAGGCATCAATCTAGCAGTTAGCTGGCATTGTGTTTGCATCTAATTTGCGAAGTTATGTTTTTGGAAATCACGAGTGTTAACTACAAATAGGTAGCGTTCCCAATTCGGGACTCTGTCTGGCCGCAACCAAAAGCGAGTCACTATCGTGGCATTCTTGCATCCGGTTCTATAAATGGGAATTGTAAGAGAATATTTTTGTTTCCAGCGGAACAAGCTCGCCCACTGTTGCTCACACGCTTCGGCCCTGCGAATGTGACGACATCCATCAGTAAGAGTAGTTGCACTCGGCCTGAACATCTGACGATATCTCGGCGCATCCATTTCCCAATTTAGTACGCACAATTAGCAATTGCGGAGAATCGCGCCCGCTTGAGTTTCGATACTCTCGCGCGTGTTGCCATAAATCTCAAGTTCCTTCGCTTCTTGAACGGAACGGCAAGACAGGAGAAAGCCAATGAAAAGAATCTTTGCAGCAGTACTCGCGATGTCTGTACTGGCGGCAGTCCCCGCCTGCGCGCAACAGTTTCCACCGCTCGGCGACGACAACACTTCCTCGCTGGGAAGTTTCAAGATCCAGGTCACCAATCAATTTGCCGGCATGTTTGCCGGATGCCCCGGTTGGAATAACCCAATTCTCACCAGCCCCACTATGTACGATCCGGCCACCAAGGTGGGCCGCAGCGGTGCCTTGCTGGATGGCAGCGCGGCAGATACCAACGGAGTCCCAGTAGGCACCGCGGGCACCAACGTGAGCGAGGCCATGCTGTCCGCGCCTCCCGGATTTCCCTGCCAGGGAGCTACCGGCGCCTGCGCTTCCGGCCCCAACACGCGCGAGATCCATACCGAGGTCCGCTCCTTGAAAATGGTCAATCTCGCGGGCGGCCAGCCAGTGGTCCGAGCCGGCCTATGGTATGACAATCCCAACGTGCAGCAGCCGCCATCGCGGGTGAGCCCCGGCGAAGTGGAATCGCACTCAGGCCCGGGCGGAGCAGCGGCCAATGACCTGCCTGCCTCGAGCTTCTTTGACATCTTCGTCCAGGTTGACATACCGGCCTGCGGCGGTTTTCCGGGTGCGACCGTCTACAACACCGTGCCGTTGATCGTAAAGAATCCCAATCTCACCGCGCTTCCGCCGCGCGTGGTCTATCTCCACGACACCAGCACCGTCGTCCCCATTCTTTTCAAGAACGCCAATCCGCCGACGTGGAACGCCAATGACATTCTGGGATACTTCGTGCTGGCGGGGCATGGAATTGGCTTTACCAATTCACAGTCTGACGTGAATGAGTTCAACACATTTATGAGTCAGCAGAGGTTTACCTGCGTTACCACCTCCGGAACCGGAACCACCGCACCGGCCGCCGGAACAAAAACCACGGGACCAACGGGAGAGGCGGTCATCGCAATCAGTCCTTGCCAAGCCACTGCCCAGTAAACTTAACGCCCCGTTTTTTGACCGATCACTCACGGTCCTCCGCTTTCAAGCGGAGGACCGGGGACCGAAGCACGTGGCACGCAGATTACCTCTGCATTGTCGACGGCTCGGGAACGAATCTGTTTGTTGACACCTGGGTGTTTATCGGTACCAATCCGAACGGACGAACCGATAACCTCCGGATTGCCCGTGATTCAGACACAATCGCCAAGCGGACGAGGGTCGACATCTCTCCAGGACAACATTCTCCGGCAAGCGAGGCTAGTTGATGATCGCGGCACGCTTGGAAGGGACGGACCCAACGCTACCGCCCGCAAAACACGTTGATGCCCTCCTGAAGCGCAGCCACGCTGGAATAACCCAGGGTTGAGGCGGACGCATCGATCCCTCCAAACTCATGAGCCATGGCAGAGACTGTGCGGCCATGGCAGTTTGCCTCCCCGGGCGTGCCGGCCGCGGGAATAGTGTTGCCGGTCAGGCTGAAGGTCATGTTGAAGGTGTCGCTACCGATGATGTCGGTGCCGATGCGCAGCCAATCTGGGACCAGGTTCGCGTTGCGGATCCATGCTTGCAGGTCGGTCGTGCCGGCAGGAAAAGGCGTCCCCGACGTGATCGGTCTCGGTGCAGAGAGGAACAAGAAATTGCCGCCGCTTACCTCAACCTCCGGACGGAAAAAATAGTGACCAGGCGGGAGGAAAAGTGGAGGGTTGAAGGTGATATTAATCTCTACCTGTTCGCCGGTCGCCGGCCCTTCGCCATGGGTCGTTTGAGCGGGAGCTTTGTTGATACCGTTGATCACGGTGTTTGTCACGGTGAAGGTCGAAACCGCGGTGGTGACAAAGCGCAGAGTACCGTTATCGGAATCGCGCGTAGCAGCGTCGATTTCCACGTCAGAAGGTGAATTGGTGCGGGTCGGTACGCTTGGCGTGCGGGCAGCGTCAGAGTCCAGAGGGAAGATGTGGTAGATCTCGACTTCGACTCTCCCAACGCTGGAGGCAGGAACTCCCGCGGGGATCAACCCGTGCATTGTGGCCCCGCTGACAACTGTGGCTTGAGTCAATACGAAATCGTCCGCTGTTTCGGTTTCGAGTCCCTGTGACCCGGCAGGCCGGGATAGCGCGCCTAGTTTGCCGTCTGGACTGCCGGTGCTGAAGGAAAAGCGATCGCCCTTCGCGGGGAGAGCGAAACAAACCGCGAAGGCTAACGTGAGTGCTGTCAGACTAACTCGCATTCTCATGGCATTCCTCGCTTAACGGGATTTTGGCAAGGACGCAGGACGACTTCGCCCAACCAGGAAGACTGAACCACGTCTTCGCCTACGCATTTTGATGACAGAAAGGATGGCGGGGAACCGTTTATTCTTGGGGAAGTACTGCTGCAGTCCATCTGCGCGGTCCAACCGCATTCCGGCGGAGGCGCTGACGCTATTAGCGAACCTCAAGTGGCTTGTATCGAGGACTGCTGACCCTGCAGGGCCCCTTCGCCAAGAATACGAAAGCTGGGTGCTGAGCGTGTGGTCGGCGATCCGGAAGTCATCCAGATTGGGTTATGCAGATCGGTCCCGCGAAGTCGCTTGTAAGAAGTAATCTCCTCACTTGGCATCGATGATGTACGGGCAAACGCGGAAGTAACTTATTGTCACCGTTCACCAATCTCTCAATTCAGTCGGTCTCCTGGCGCAACACCAGGTGCTCGAGCTACAAATGCGCCTTGATGCGCCTCGCAGAACCAATAGCTTAGCCTGATCAAAGAGGGCGTATGCGAGGCGCTGTAGACGATTTTATAGCTGCGAATGCCTCGCAGTTCAACAGGCTTCAACACCCACAGCTTTGACGGCTGCTGATTTTAAAGGGCTTCCGAGCGTGATGCCGGGTAGAGCACCTGGTCCCGACCAGATTCAAAATCTTGTTGAAATCTGCTGGAACTCGGTGTTCGTAAGTGATTGATATTGAATTTGTTGTGACCTGCTTGTCGAAAGCTCTAGAACTTTGTGGTTCTTTGAGGCTCTTACAGTTACAAAATCGCCTACAGCCCTTAAGTGAACTTGCATCGTCGCTGCGCTTTGCTGGTGTGCCGTCCAGCTTTGTCCCAGTTATTATATGGCAAGGTTTTCGTGAATTCCCCACTCGAAGTCGCCTTCTAAAGAAAACTCAGGAGAATACACTTCTACTTCTTACGACCTGTTCTTACGACGTGTTGAAGGGTCCAGGTTGAGCCGGCCCGCTTCCTGCAAAATGATCTAGTGCGTTTCAGCAATATGCTTGCGGCTACGCGCGATCGTTTACATTTATGCTCCGGATAGCCGCTTCGACTTAAAGACTTATCCCCAAAGTGGATTCAAAACACGATCCATAGAACATTAGAGTTTTTACAAATATTGGGTTGACAGGGGAATAGGGCTGGTTTATTACGGTGCTTGAAAGACCGAAGTGATTGAGAGATTGCATGCGCGGTGCGATGTCTCGACTGTAAGGAAATCCGTTCGCCCCGGCTTGTTCCTCTATTAAGCATTCGCTTCAGCCCGTCCCAGGGCTGCTTCGGGCTTGGCCTGTGATCCTTCAGAGGAGCCTGAAATGCCGGATGATCACCGAATACGCAGAGTCCTGGAATCCCTGGAAGACGATCCGGCGATAAGCGTCAGCGAACTTGCCACCCTGGTGAATCTGAGCAGCTCAAGGCTGGGGCATCTATTCAAGCACCACATGGGCGTTGACCTGAGCCATTTCCTCTCGAATGGGCGGCTGGAAAGAGCGGCGGAGCTCCTGCGGCAGACGGAACTCTCTGTGAAGGAGATTGCCGTGCGAGTTGGTTATCACCACTCATCCAGCCTAGACCGTGGATTTCAAAACAAGTTTGGCGTCCCACCGGCAGACTTCCGCAGAAGACATCGCACGTAAAAGGGGCGGACAGTTGCGGCATGGGGCGTTGCACCAGCGCAAAGGCGAAGGAGTGTGAGTCCGGCGCGCGCTCTGGCTGATCGGCGTGGATCTTTGCGCGGGGATGAAAAGCTGATCGTCTCTCCCAGTCCGGTCTCGCTCAGATTGGAAGACTCTCACGTCCAGCGTCCAAAGCTAAGGAATAGCCGCAAATGCTAAGTAATACCCGTTGACCAGGACCTTGATGTTCCTGTGAAATCTCCTAAACATCGCGCAGCGATGGATTGTTCGGTACGCGGGAACGCCGAACCTGTCGTTGGGGAATTGGGTCGCCCACGTTGAACCCGCTACAAAAATCGACGCTGACCTCGACGGATAAGAATCGGCTCGATACAACAACCACTTCTTGCCAGGAATGAGGGAAGCAGTCTGCGATAGATTGCCGGCGGCGTTTCTGGATCATTCGATTCACACAAGCGTCACTGGTTTACACCATATCCAAGTTCCCTCCCCTTGGGGGAGACTGAACGCGGAGGGTGAAGGGGCTTCCATGGGTGTGTATCAGTCTTCCGCGAAGAGGAACGGGTCAAGAACCACAATAGCCAACCTGGAACTCATCAAGCCACCTGACAACGGCGCAGCCAAGTGTAATGGTCTTGCGCCGGGCGCATTGATTCCGATCGTTCAGGATTGCCGGGTGCGCAAGGTACTGCAAAAAATCGCTTCCGATTCACCGCAAAAAATCCAGGACCTGGCCTTGGAATGTAATTTGAGCGAGTCACACCTGCAACACCTGTTCAAAGAAAGCACCGGCCTGGGGCTGGGACGGCTGCTGATTGAAAAAAGAATGCGGCGCGCGGCTGAATTGCTGGAGCAGACCGATTTGAGCATTAAAGAAATTGCGTGGACCGTTGGTTATGAACATACCTCAAGCTTCACGCGCGCTTTTGAACGGCACTTTCGCGAAGCGCCGCGATGTTTCCGGCAGCGGCAGAGCGGCAGGAAAGAGGCAGTCTAACCGGCTTATTTCATTTCGCAACTGGAACCCCGGCGCAATCAACGGGACCGCGCCAGGGCAAAGTCTTGCAAACCTGGTCCTTGTTCTTCCCAGCACAGAAAAAAATTGCGGCGTTCGCGTGAACGCAATCGCGGCAATCCCGTTGCTTAAGGAAACTTCTTTTCAGGCGGAGAGGTGATGACGATCGTCCGGCGTTTGTCACGCAGCCCCGCACAAAATGCTAACAAAAAGACAATTCAGCTAACGCTTGCGTGTTCCAGGCGGATGCAGGAGGCATAGGCTAACGACTCTGGCGCAGGGGCGCGCTGGTGGAAGCGCCCCTTGCGCCGCTAATTACAAAGTTCTTTGAAACATGGTTGTCAGGCGGCTAAACGCAGAGGAGGCAAGGCATGTACTTCAACGTATTCGGCGAAAGAGTTTCCAGACGACGCTTTAAAGAAATGTGTGAGGCCGCCAAGAACCGGCGCGAACTGATCGCCGCCGGGCTCACCAGCCGACGCGACCTCTTTAAGATGGGGCTCCTGACGGCGGGCGGGATGCTGGTGGCGAAGAGCGGCTTGAGCGCCCGGGCCCAAACACTCAGCCCCGGCAACGTCAACGGCACGTCAGTGAAAACGAATAACCCGCCCAGCTCCGGGCAGAATACCAGTCCCGGCACAAATCAGAACTGTGTGCCCGGCAATCAGTTGGCCAGTCCAGCGACTGTTCCATTTGTGACCCCGCTGACTGTCATGCCGCTGGCAAAGACAGTTTCGTCGCTGAGTCCGGCACCGACCGAAAATCCAAACACCGGCGCGGGAGAAGTGCGGGCCGCTCCTTTCCAGGCGCCACTCATCGACCCTACCAGGTTCCCAGTGGTTCCCGGTACGCTATACCAGTTCAACCAGAGGCAGTTCACAACCAGCTTTTCGCCGAGTCTGCCGCTTCAGACAGTTTGGGGTTTCGACGACGGCACCGGTACGCGCAGTCCTGGACCGACCTATCAAGCCTTTTATGGCAAGCCGCAGCTGACGCGCAACATCAATTCGCTGCCATCGATCACAGAGAAGAACAACACCGGGTTCGGCATGGCCTCGGTAACTACTCACCTGCACAATGCGCATAACCCTTCAGAGAGTGACGGAAATCCCTGCGACTTCTATACCAACGGACATTTCTGCGATCAGTATTATCCCAACGTGCTGGCCGGATTCAACTCCACCAATGCGCCCAATGGCGACGTCAATGAGGCGCTGAGCACGCTCTGGTATCACGATCACCGTGTGGACTTCACCTCGCAGAACACATACAAAGGCCTGGTAGGTTTCTACTGCCTGTTCAACCAGTTTGATACCGGCGATGAAACCACCGGCTTCCGCCTGCCCAGCTTCCCGCAGTTCGATATTCCATTGGCCTTTGCGGACAAAGTCTTTGATCCGGACACCGGCCAGTTGGTATTCGACCTGTTCAATCTGGATGGCATCCTGGGCGACAAGTTCCTGGTGAATGGCACGATCCAGCCCTTTTTCCAGGTTTCGCCCCGGCGTTACCGTTTCCGTCTACTGGATACCGGTCCATCTCGTTTCTACGAGTTCTTCCTGACCGGCAATGTGGGAGGCACCGGTTCGCCGACGACCAATCCATTTTTCCTGATTGGCACTGACGGCAACCTCATTCCTGTGCCTGTCCAGGTGAACAGCGTGCGCATTGGGCCCGCAGAGCGCGTGGACGTGGTGATTGACTTCACTAACTTTGCCGGCCAGACGCTCTACCTGGAGAACCGACTGAACCAGATCAACGGCCAGGGACCGGTAGCGGTTGACAGCCAGCTCTTCGCGCAGAACGAGCCGGTCAACACCGAATGCACCCAGGTTCTGGGACCGACCACGCCAGCAATCAAGGCAGCCGGCGCAGGCGACCTGGTGATGCAGTTCCGGGTCACTGGTCCCAAAGTCAAAGACAATAGCTTGCCTCCGAGCAGGCAGAAGTTCTATTCGCTGCCGACCACAACCGATGCGCCCAGAGTTGTTCGGACATTTAAGTTCGATCGCTTGAATGGACAATGGTCGATCAACGGTCAGTTCATGGATTGCAACACCTTCCGTTTCACGGTGCAGCAGAACAGTGTGGAGCACTGGCTCCTGACCAACCTCACGGGCGATTGGACCCACCCAGTTCATATCCACCTGGAGGAGCACCAGATCCTTAACCGCAACCGGGTGGCGCCTACAGTGCCCGCGGACAAAGGGCGCAAGGATGTTACCCAGTTGCACCCCAATGAGCGCGTGGAGCTTTTCTTCCGCTTCCGCGATTGGCTGGGCAAGTACCCCATCCATTGTCACAACGTGGTGCATGAGGACCACGCCATGATGGCGCTCTGGCATGTCGAGCCGACGGGTGACAACGTGCAAGTACCGTAGCGAGCTGAGAAACTGCGCCCCGCGCAAGAGAGTCTTGTGCGGGGCGCGGAAGGAGATGGAATCATGCCTGATATTTCAAGACGAAAATTCGTGAGCCTTGCAGCAGCAGCGCCGCTGGCAGCCTCGCCTCTGTTGGCCGGTTTTCCAGTCGGCGCTGCTTTCGGCAAAGTCCCTCCTGCTCCCGCGGCGCTTACCTTGTCAGACAAGGCGCGCCAACGGATCCAAAAATATAACTTGCCCAACATTTCGCTCATTTCCCATGAAGGCAAGCAAGTGCATTTCTACGATGACTTGGTCAAGGACAAAGCAGTGACCTTGAATTTTTTCTTTGCCAACTGCGATGAGATTTGTCCGCTGGTGACCGCCAACCTTGCTACGGTGCAGAAGCTGTTGGGCAAGCAGGTGGGCCGTGACATCCACATGTATTCCTTCACCTTGAAGCCGGCGGAGGACACTGTGAGCGTGATCCGGCAATACCGGCAGAAGTTCGGCGCCGGACCAGGCTGGACGTTCTTTACCGCCAAACCCGACGACATGGAGAAGCTGCGCAGGGCCATTGGGTTCTCATATCCTGATCCGGCCATTGACGCGGACAAGACGCAGCACATCGGCAACGTGCGTTACGGCAACGAACCACTGATGTTGTGGTCCGCTTGTCCGGGGATGGCACATGCGCATTGGATCGCGGAAACACTGGAGTGGATGGTCCATCCTGAGCAAAACCGGGTGCAAGCGCCGTGAAAGCTTGAGTCCGTCATGAAAATGTTTTTACTGACAAACAGATTTTTGATCCGGGGCGGCGAGCGCGGCCCAAGGAGGATAGACTTGTGAAGAGCGTATTGAAGAGCATTTTCGCTTGTGTTGTTGTGATGATGGCTGGGCGAGCGTCTGCCCAGACCTTTACCCCGATCAACCCACCGCCATGCGATTTCAGCGATCAGTTTTACGGAGACAACGGTGTCGATCCGACCCAACTGGTTCAGCGTTTTGGAAGTGCGCGGCAATTCGGGCCGCCGGCCACCGGCACCCAGGCAAACTGGGTGACTGACAGTACGTGCGCTACCAACGATCCTACACGCCGCAATTTCCGCATTCTGGCCACCACGGGCGGCAACGCGGACGATGGCAACAGTCCCTTCAGCAATGGAACACCAGAGACCCTTGAGTTCATCTCCATCCTGGCCTTCCTGACCAACCAGACGAACTTCGAAACCACCTACTCGCGCACGGTAGGCGCCATTAGCGGTGCGCCTGCCGGTGAGACAATCTCGATCGTTAACGCTGCAAACCCACGTGGCATTCATATGCAAGACGTCGTTGGCTTCTTCGAGGCGTACGCCGCTACGAAGCAGACGACGCCGAACGGCTTTGCCCTGAACCCGTGCCAAGTGGATATGCAGGCCCCCGGTGTACCCACGACACCCTGCTTCGATCTTGGCACTGTCAATGCTGTCTTCACTCCGAACCTCAGGCAGGACTGGAGGTTCGCTACCAACCGAAATGCCATAGACGGCAGCGACGGCAACTGCATCAACAACACAGACCAGAATTGTAAGCACAAGACCTTCAGCGACAGCCCCTATGGCTATTTCTGCGACGACCTGCTGGGTATGTGGATCATTACTTACTTCTGGTTCACACAGCCTCCCAATACCACCGTTCAGCCCTGTCACGATATATTCGCGTCTATCGGTGCAAAGAACGGCTTTAATCTGGATGGAACTCCTATCATCTTGACCGCCACTGAACTCAATGACCAGCTTGAGGCCAATGGTTGCGGAGCGGAAGGTCAGGAGGCGGTGGACGGCACTGATGGAGGTGCGATCTGGCTTATCTGCCCCGCCATCCCGGATCCTCGCAATGGCGCCATCGCCGCCGATGCGTTCCTGGACGCGGTTCGTCTGCCCAATGGCAGCTTTCAGGATACATTCCTGGCACAAAACTTCACCTGCTTGCAGCAGACGGGGAAATTCTGCAGCGAGTCGGCCCCAGAGTTTTAATCTGGGCAACAACACGAAATTCGCTCTTTCCTGGCTGGCATGTCCAGCCAGGAGTGCATTTCCAGCGTGATGATGACGCTCACTGTTTAAGCAGGGTGCCAGGTGATCAGGAGCAAAGGCAGCGCGACATCGCGGCGTGATTTTCTCAAATGGGCGGCCGGTGCTGCTGTGAGCGGGCCCTTTTGCCTTTTTCCCGACCATGTTCTCGCCAGCCAGAAAACGCTGAAGATCGCGAAATGGGCGCATTTTCTGCCGGAGTTTGATCAGTGGTTTGTCAACGTAATGGCCCAGGACTGGGGCAAGCAGAACGATACCAGGGTCACGGTTGACATTATTCCAGTGGAAGAAATTCGCGAGCGTGCATTCGCTGAGGTCAAGGCTGGCAAGGGACATGACCTGTTCATCTTTCCGTGGCCGCCTGCGGAATTTTGCCAGCACGTGATCGATCACGCTGAAATCTACCATGCAGTGGCATCCCGGGTCGGCGCCATCCAGCAGCTCGCGCATCGATCAACATTCAATTTCCAAACCAAAAAGTATTTCGGTTTCGCCGATTTCTGGGTCCCTACCCCGTTGCATTTCTTTCAGGATTATTGGGCCCAGATTGGCATGCCCCTGGGCCCGGTGCATTATGGCAGTCTGCTTGGCGGCGGGAAAAAATTGCGCGACCAACTCGGCATCCCCTGCGGCCTGTCGTTTTCCTCGACCCTCGCGGGCAACGTTACATTGCATACCATCCTTTATGCTTTTCGCGCCTGGATACTGGATGGAAGCGGAAACGTGCTTTTTAACAAGAATGCTTTCGCGGTGGGCGCGCTGAAGTACATCCAGGCGCTATACAAGGATTCGGGGACTCCTGATCAGCTTGCCTGGGGACCAGGCGGCAATGTCCAGGCCATGCTGGCCCGCAAGGCCTCGTGCTCCATGAATGGCATCAGTCTTTTGCGCACGGCGGAAAAAGAGAATCCTGATATGGCCAGGAAGATAAGGCTGCAACCGCCTCTGCTCGGCCGGAACGGGATGGGAATTACGGCGTTGCCCCACGTCACCAATTGTTCCGCGATCTGGAACTTTGCCCAGAACCAGGAAGGAGCGAAAAAATTCGCGGGAGACCTGATCGACAGTTCAAAGACCAGCTATGAGCAATCGAAGGGGTGTAATTTTCCCATTTATCCGAAGACAGTTCCTGACATTGTCATCCGGCTGCAAAAAGATCCCCACGCCGATCCTCCCTACAAATACGTGGAGTTACAGGATGCGCTGCACTGGACACCGAATCTTGGCGTGCCTGCAATGGCAAACCCGGCATTCATGGAAATCTTCAACAGCTCTGTAGTCCCCAGGATGGTGGCGAAGGTCCTGAAGGGCGAACAGAGCGCGGAAGATGCCGCTGCCGCTGGCGCGACGGAAATGCAGCGCATCGCAGACAAGTGGAAACAGATCAATGGATATAGTGCGTCATCGGATGAAGTTGATGACGATAAAAAGCGAACGAAGGCAATGCGCGAAAGAATTGAGATGCATTAGGAATTGACGATTCAGGAGGCACGTCCATGAGCAGACAGAAGATCACGTCCATATTTCTGGCGATGGCCCTTGTAACATCCGTATTTGCTCTGCCGACCGTTACCGTACTTCGCAAGTCGCCCGAGTTCATGATTGCTGACTCCTCGGGCAAGACCACTCAGCTTTCCAGCTTCAAGGGCAAAGTGGTTGTCATGGAATTTCTTTTCGTCAACTCCCAGCATTGCATGCGTGTGGCAGCGACACTGAACAAGCTGAACAGTGAACTGGGCCCGCGTGGCTTCCAGGCGGTGGGCATCGTCTTTGATCCGCCCAACACTACGCAGACTGGCGAGCAGCTTTTGCCTGTGGTGGTGGATTCCCTGAAGCTCACCTATCCTTTGGGTTATGCGTCCAAGAACGACGTAGACAATTATCTCGGACGCAATCCCAACGAAGTCCTAAACATTCCTCAGGTCGTGGTTATTGATCGGGCTGGAATGATCCGGGCCACCAGCGGCGGGAGAGGTGGAGATCCCGCATTGGAAGACGAGAACTCCTTGCGCAATCTGATCGACGGCCTCCTCAAAGAGGGAGCACCACGCACACAAGAATAACCTTCCTCAGAAGGGTCTTGGTCATGTCACTGATTCGAAGAGAAACGTCAGAATACCTCATCGCGAATTGCTCCCGAAGGAGATTGGGCCGAAGAGAGTGTAGCCTAAATGCAAGCAAAGCGGGTTGAGCGAGGGCAAGAAAATCGCAAATGTAATTAAGAGACATCGAGCTTACGGTCATGTGTCCTTTTAAGTCATCATGTCAAAGCCTGTAAAAAAAAAGCCCAAAAAGGCCCATTACCAGCCTACACAGTCCAAGTGAGGAGAACCATCACCTTCCACAATCAACTAGTTCTGAAAGATGCTTGGATATGAAACTTACGCCTTTGAAGCTAGCAACCTAAAGTCTCGGCTTCGAGATGCTTTTGCAACAAAGTCCGGCAGCAAGGAAGCTACAATGCTGGAGGAAATTTTCAACGGGCCCGACTCTGGGGAGGTCTTGGATACGACAATGCCGGAAGTATAGCCATTGACCCTGCCGGTCACCTTCTGGTTTCGGCAATTGAGGACGTCTTTGGAGCGCCTGAGCTTTCACTCCTGAGCTTCGCTACCAATGGCACTGTGCTCTCGAAAACCGTATGGAGCGCAAAACTCGCTCCAACAATGAATTGGGCGGGCATGGTGTTGGACGAGACGGGCACTGCGGTTATCGCTGCAGCTCCGGCTCGTGAATTACTGCAGATCTTCCGAATGTTACATCTCTGCCGAACTCATTCGTCACAAATTCTTTTTCGATCAGTCCCCCCGTAGGTTTCATTTCTCAGCTCACGGGGGTTCCTGCAATATCGCAAAATGGCTCTCCAGATGGCGGAGGTGGCGGGCAGATACGTTAGTTACAGTAATTAAGTCGCTCACTGGAATAGCTCCTCCACCTCTACAATCGCGGGAGTTTTCCATCTTCACTAGTCACTCGACGGAACCATCGATAGCAGCTGACCCACATAATGCCACCCATGCCGTGGTGGAATTTAATGAACTTTTCAATACACTCTTAGAGCCGGCAGTGACTGAGGTGTCTGCTGATTGAAGCGGTTGAACTTGTGATTGGCCACAGCAACATTCCCAAAATGGAACGCCTGCGAAGAACCATTAATCCTAGTGCCGAGAGGGAGATTCGAACCCAGGCACCCGGTTCTGAACCAACCCTGTTTTCTTCATAGCACTTTATTAGAGATCTATAAGCCGTAAATCCCTTGCAATCCACCCGGAATAGGAATATATACGTCGGTCATTGTGGGAGGTGCGTATGTTGTCAAGCAGATGTTTTCGACTCTTCACACTGTTTCTTATTTGCCTTCCGGCCGGCACTATCTGGACACAGAGCAGTACGTCTCGCATTGAGGGTACTGTAATTGATGCCACGGGAGCCGTTGTTCCGAATGCTTCAGTAAAGGTTACGAAAGAAGACACAGGGCTCACTTATGAAACGAGGACAAGTAGCACTGGAACCTATAGCGTCCCTTCTCTAACGCCTGGTTTGTATACGGTGAGCGTGAGTCGCCAGGGATTTGACACCTTCACCAGCCGGCACAACGTTCTTTCTGTGGGAGCGCCGCTGGTGGTAAACCCTACGCTGCACGTGGGCACAGCCAGTGAAGTCGTGGAGGTGCAAGGCACCTACGAGCGTATTGAAACCACAAATGCTGCGGTCAGTGACGTGATGACAACGCAGCAGGTGAAGGAACTGCCGCTGAACGGCCGCAATCCACTGAGCCTGCTGACGCTGGAACCCGGCGTGACGCAGAGAACAACCCAGTCCGTTGGGTCGGGAACGCACGTCTTCGGCTCACGCGATCGAGCTCACAACGTGACCATTGATGGCATTGATGCCAATGAATCGACAGTGCCTAATCCGCAGAGCAACATTCAACGGCTGAATCCCGACAACGTGCAGGAGTTCCGCACTGTCACTTTGGATCCCACGGCAGAATTCGGCCGCAACAGCGGAGCCAACGTGATGGTAGCCACTAAACCTGGCAGCAACGGGTTTCATGGAGATGTGTTCTATTTCAACCGCAACACGGTCTTTAATGCCAACGAGTGGTACAACAATGCCGCCGGCCAACCGCGTCCGGACCTCAAGCTGAACCAATATGGCTTCGACGTAGGCGGACCGATTTTAAAGAACAAAACATTCTTCTTCGGCAGCTTTCAAAACAATGACATCCGGCAGACCGGTCCTATTTCCAGTGCCTTTGGTGTGCCACTGGTCTATACAGCGGCCGCTCGCAGCGGCACTTTCCGTTACGTAAAGGGCACCATCAATGGATTCAGCAGCAACTCGCGGAGCCTAGTGGATGCCAGCGGCAATCTGCTTGCCGGTGTACCCGTTTGCTCGGGCAGTGTTACTACAAACTGCGTTGCCAGCTACAACATTTTCGGCAGTGATCCATTGGCGATTGGCGGGGATGCCGCGGTCATGGGGCTGATCAATAAAACGCCTCTTCCGAATACGTTTTCCTCCGTGGGCGACGGCCTCAACACTGCCGGATTCAACTGGAATCCGCCTACCAAGTTCACCGGTCCCAATTACATGATTCGCGTGGACCACACCTTCAACGCGAATCACAGCATTTTTGTCCGTTACCTGCAAAATCACTACGACACTACCGAGGGCGACTTCCTCAATGCACGACCGCAGGTCTTTCCCGGATTTCCGCCCCTGGGAGAGGTGCGCCGCATCGGCAAGAACCTGGCTGTCGGTTACCGGCAAGTGGTTTCTCCCAACCTGGTGAATGAATTCATCGTGGGATTTAATCGCTTCGCCTTCAACTTCACTTTTGGCGAATCCAATCCGAACTTCGGCACCGCGCAGTTGCCGCCGTGGAGCGACCAATGCGTGTTCGGTTCGTTTATCAATATTTCTTCTCCCAATTGCGTTTCCCCGCACACGCAACGTGCTGTGACTGCTCCGCAGATCATTGATAATCTGAGTTGGGTGCATGGAGCGCACACCATCCGTACAGGATTGAATTTCCGCTTCTACTACCACAATGACAGTCGCGGGTTTTTCGGAAGCGGCATCCTGGCTCCGGTGGTTTTCTTCAACCAGAGCCTACGGCAGGGCGGTTTACCTGCTGCGTCCGGCATTTCTTCCGCCGACAACTCAACGCTGCAACAGGCAATCGTAGAGATGCTGGGCATTCCAGCTGGGATCCAGCAGGGTTTTGCGGCGGATTTCAACGGCAACAGCTACAACCCCGCCCTCTATGCCACGGTGTACACCCGGGCCAGCCAGTACGACAGCTACGTTCAAGACGAGTGGCATATCAGACCCAACCTGGTGCTGAATGCCGGAGTCCGCTGGGAGATCAATCCGCCGCCTTCCGATGCTAGGCAGACGCTGGTACCCAATCTTCCCGTGGATGGATCCCAAGGGCCAGTCTCATTCGTCAAAGGGGATGGCTGGTACAAGAACAGCAACCTGGGCTCTCTGGGGCCTCGCGTTGGCATCGCGTGGTCGCCTGACCAGAAGACCGCAATCCGGGCAGGCTATGGATGGTTGTTCGATACGATCTCTACTTTCCAAATCACTTCTATCGCCGGCAAGATTCCCGGGTTCATCGAGAACTGCGTCAATAACATCAGCACTGCCGGAGTCCTTACGGCCACGGCGGGCTGCGTTGCTCCCAGCGGGACAGCCAACCGGATCAACCAGGGATTTCCGACCAGCGTGCCGTCGCCAACGCTCACGCCATCCGGTTTCCTGGCTCCGCCGGCTCAGGCGTACAATCTGGCGCCCAGCGTGGGGGCATTTGATCCGAATCTTAAGAACCCTTCTGTTCACGAGTGGAACCTCACCATACAGCGCGAGTTACCGGGACATTTTGTGACTGAGATCGGCTACGTGGGCAAGCGCGGCACGCATCTTTATCGGGCCTATGATCTCAATCAAATCAACGTCAACCAGCCGGGGTTTCTGGATTCGTTTCTGATGGCCCAGCAAAATGTTTTCAAGCTTTGCAGGCCGGATGGAAGCAACTGCCCTGTCGGGGTAACCGGCCAGACTCCGACTCTGCTGATGCAGTTGACGGGGAGCACACTCGGCTCTTCCAGCAGCTTCATCAACAGCAGCACCTCAGTCAATAATTTCAAACTTGACAGCATCGGTAACCTTGCCCAGAGGATTGAC
>DASSXL010000060.1:0-4581 GCA_035703825.1 Candidatus Angelobacter sp. | reverse complement strand
AAAATTTTTTGCTCAGTCTCACTCTCTTGACCGCGGGTTATCTCATCTGCGGTGGATTCATCATCCCATTTGCTTCTGCCGTCTGCTGCAATGGCAAAGCCGGCGGTCACGTAAGCGATTGAAATAGCGGTCATGTTTGTATCTGAAAATATACTCCGAAATTCGGGCCACACCGGACCTGCATTCCCCCCAAAGAAAGCCATATTTATACCCCCAGTTTCCTCTTGATTCCCCGACATCCCACCGACAACTAGAGAGTTTCCTGTCGCCGCTACCGCGAGAGAGAGCCTCGGGGGCTAAAGCCCGGCAATTTATGGCAAAGTACCGCAGGCATGAATGCCTGCTCCACCCCGTGATGGTCTACATCCACGCTGAAGATGCGTTAATTAGCCCATGAATAAAAGATCTAATCGCTCGCGCTCCTGAATTGCCAACAGCGGAAGGGTTTCATCTTGCGAATCGGTTTTCTTTTCCGCGACACTGGTCAGAGCTGCTCGAATCGCGGGGTACTGTTTGGCATTGCATTGGATCTGGCTGCCTTGCTCCAGGGCTGTGATAACGTTGTGGGCCAGAGCGGAATCTTGTTTCGCAGGCGAGGGCGCCTCCACCCCAGCGCGCGCAAAGGCGGCACGCTCTGGGGACCCCGGCGCCTGCGGTCCACGATGATAGAAGTTTCGAGAAGGCGCAGATGCGTTGTCCGCCGATTTCTGCGGAATTTCTCCGGTGGCCTGCTGGCGGTAGAACTCAACGATGCCGCCGCCGAGGCGGCTGCGCATATAAATGAGCGCCTGAGAAGTGGCGTCGACATCGTCATCATGCGCGGCTTTGGGAAAGGCGCACATGTTGTGGAGATAATCTTCCATCCAGGTGATGCCGAAGACCTGAGGATCGGGCAGTTCAATGCTGCCGGCTTCCCAGAGAGGCGCGGTGGCCTGGGCACGGGCGAGCTTGCCGCCTTCAGGATTTACGGCGACGACACCGGGAATTTCCTTCTGCAATTCACTGATGATGGCCGGGCCGTTGGCCTTATCTTCAATCAGGACGGCGTGGGCCTGGGGAAACCTTGCGTGGCAGGACTTGATGGCCGCCATGGTGGGGCCAAAGTCGAGACGCTCATAGGTGCGGTATGGGAGCATGAAATATTTTCCGCCGGAGCGCGCCCAGACCTGTCCGGCGACAAAGTCATTGTCATTGCCGCCTGAGAACGTGCAATCCCAGGACTGAACCATGAATTCAAACTTTTCAGGAAGCTGGCGGTAAAAGCGTACCCACTGGCGCTTAACGATGCCGCCATCGAGCGGCGCGGGACGCTGCTGATATTGCCCGTTGAAGGCCCAGCTACCCATGCCGACACGCTGGCTATCGAGAAAACTTTTTGGCAGGCGCTCTGACCAGAGCAGATCACCGGCGTTGCGAGCAGCGAGATACGTGCCGTCAGACAAATTCCACGTCTCATCTTTTTCCGCGATTGCGGGAAGACTGATGTGCTTCCAGCGGCTGCTCTCGCGGGCAAGCACGTGGCCAGTGAGATCGAGCTCATGCAGACGCTGCATGATGATGATTTTGACGCCGGTGGCGGGATCATTGATCCGGCTGCGAAAAGTGGTGTCGAAACGCAGGTTGACGGCTTCCCTTTCAAGCTGGCTGATGGCCTGCTCGGGGTTGAGAGGATCGTCAAAGATAAGGATGTCACCACCCATGCCGGTAGCGGTGGACTGCATGCCGGTAGAGAACATGGCGCCGCGCGCGGAATTCTCATAGTGGCTTTTTACGTTCTGGTCACGCGAGATGGAAAACTTACCGCCCCAATCTTTTTTGTACCAGTCTGACTCAATCAGGCTGCGGCGGAGGATGCTGTGCTGAGTGCTGAGCTTTTCAGAGTAAGAAACGAACATGAAACGCCGCGAGGGATCGGTGGCCCAGACCCAAATGGGAAAGAAGACCGAGATCAGGAGGCTCTTCATGGTCCGGGGAGGAACGTTGAAGATGATGCCTTCAAGCTCCGGGTGGAGTTTTCTGAACCTTCTGTCGCGGATTAGAGTGAGGCAATCACAGATGATATCAAGGTGCCAATTCCAAATGAGGTCAGTGACGGGCTCAAGCAGTGACCAGCCTTGGCGGACGAAGTCACGCAATGAGAGCTGTTTGACTGGCGGAGCTTCTGTTTGCCGCGGGTCTGTGCTTGAAATCTCAAGATCGGCACTGACTGGCCGAACGTGTGTTTGCTGCGCAGTTGCGGCTGAAGTTTCACGATCGACGGTGGGCGCGCATGATTCCGCAGAGCGATGGAGCGGCGCTGCTGCTCTGCCAGCCCGTTTGTCTGGCGCGGATGAGGATGACGATTTCAGCTTCTTACGCATGGGCTTTTCTGTAGCCTCTATATTTGCCTTTACCGTGAGTTTTGCGCGGAGCCGCTGAAGACAGCTCTTCAGAAGAAGAAACGGCGATGACAGGAATGCTATATCCCCAGCCCATATTGACTGCCTTGCGGATGAAGCCAGAGCCGGCGGCATATTCAAACATTGCGACATCCTCAACTCTGCAGGTGAGACCGCGGAGGTGGGCCAACTTCTCAATGGTCAACCGCAATGCATTGCCTTTGTGAATGAAGACGGCGGCGCCATCCAGGACAAGTTGAATGGCGGAGCGGTGGCGAACGACGAATGCGGGCAATGCCGGGCTGGCACGCTCACATTCATACGCCTTGCCTTTGCGGCAGCCTTTGCAGGGATGCTCGCCCTTGCAATGCGCGTGGGCCGCGCAGGTGGCGCACGGCTCACCCAGGCTGCAGGGCGAAACAAACGAGGGCTGGTGCTTGCGATAAACCGGGACCAATGGGTCAGACACGTCATATCCTCACGAGGCAATGGGGCACGGCGACCGGGGCAATTGACCGGCCTGAAACATTTGCTTGCAGGAAGATCAGGGGCGAAATCGGACGTTCAGGAATCGTCGTCGCTTTCATCACTGCTGTGATCCCAAGGCGTTTGCGGCGCAGGACGAATTTCATGAAAAGGAAGAACCCGCCGGGTGAGTCCAGAGCCGAGCAGAACAAAAGCGCAGCTGCGACCACATTCAGGACAAACAGTGATTGCAGTATTTGGAAGAGCCGCGAGAGCCTGCCTGAGTTCGCCACAGTGTGAACAAAGCAGGGCGATATAGACACATGGAAGCAGTGGAGATTGCGAGGCGCTATGGGCCACTACTGTGTGACCAGAAAACTTTTGCGGCCCATGGGACGGTTGCAGGGAGCTGGGCTTGGCGGATATTGATGAGTGCTGCTGGTCGAAAGACATTTTGATCTCCAAAGTGCGTTCGGATTGGCCGGCGTGAGCAGTCATTGGTTGCTGGCCGCCAGGTATCGCTCAAAAAGTTTTTGTGCGCAGGACTGACCGCAGGCCGGTTCATCCGGCGATCGCAAGCCGGCGGCGGGAATGAAGGGACGGCAGATGAAGCGCTCACGGTCCACGGAGGTGACGAACCAATGATTGGTCTCGCGGCGGAAATTGGTGCATCCGGGAGCGGCGCATTTTACCGTGGTGACCAGATGAGGATTGCGAGGTTTGCTCACGAGCCGGCCTCCGACTGGCACGCCGCGTTCTGGAACATGAAACTGAGCGACCAGACCAGACGCCTGAGGCGCTGAAGCAAAAGAGATATTGGCGACGAGACCGCTACGCGGTGAAATATGCGAAGCTCGGCCGCGAGTGGGAGAGACGTGATCTTGTGCGGAATCGATGACCGCGACGACCGACGAGGTTGATTACTGATGGCGGTCTCAAGCGAAGGCAAGATGCTATCGCGGGTCGGACCGGATGGTGGGAGACCGGCTAGGTTGGCGGATGACGAGCGAACTACGCGGCTCGCGGAGGCGAGTTCGAGGGCGGTATCGAAATCGGTCCAGTGACCGTCGGCTTGGTGGGCGTCAAGGCAAACACCGCAGTAGTGGTTGCCGCAGTCGGCACAGGGATAGATATGGTTGTCGCAGAATTGCTGTTCGCAATCGAGACAAGACTTGACCGACGCAACGCCGCAGATGGGACAGAGAGGTAGTACGGCCGCGGCTGAGGGCGAGTCGGAAAGCGATGAGGCATGGAGGTGGTCAGGTGCGGTTGCGGGCGGAATGTTGGAGGTCGGGCGGCCACATGAGGGCGCGACGGAGTTGGAAGTAGCGCTGGCGGTCAGGCGGCTATCGGAGGACAAAGAGCCGTTGGTCTTACAGATGCCGGGGGAGAAGGCGGCGGTGGCGGTCGGGCGGCTGCCGGAGGGAAAGGCAGCAGGAGACGAAGCATGCGGACGGACATGAAGGTCGTCGCAACGTGAGGAAGCTGGTCGAACGATGGATGGCGGCGGGTAAGAGGACTTGGGCGCGACGCAAGGGAAAAAAGGTTTAGCAGAATTCGGGAGACAGGCGAAGGGATTTCGAGCAAACCAAAGATCTTTGCATTCTGGATATGCCAGAAGGAGGAATTTGGATCCTCGTAGACGCAATCCTGTGCGAGTCAGCTGAGAGGTCGCAGAGAAAGTGTGACGCTGAACCGATCCAGCACCCTTTGCCAGCACCGCTCCAAGCAGCCAACA
>DASSXL010000149.1:0-12247 GCA_035703825.1 Candidatus Angelobacter sp. | reverse complement strand
TTAGCTTCATCCAAAAACGCGAGCACCTGTTCCTTGGTTACGGAAGGGAAGCCCTCCAAAAAGGCTTCGATAGACTCTCCCGCCTTAATGTATTCAATGAAGGTCTGCACCGGCACACGCGTACCTGCAAATACTGGAGTTCCGCCGAGTATCTCAGGAGAGACAGTAACGATCCGGGTAGCCATAGCTTTATGCTATGCCAAAAATGAGCCCGGTTACAACTCTGCGAGAGTTATAACCGGATCACCGCATGGTCAAGTGCTTTTACTGCTTTGCCCCGGCTTTTCTGATGTAGATATTTCCATTGAAATTCTTGAATTGGATTTCCTGTCCGCCGCCGTTGATGGTGCCGCGCACGTTTTTGTCGATCTTTACCCGGTACTTGCCGCCTTTTCCGCGATCGTCCTCCACGGTTTGCTGCGGAGTGGTGGGCTGCACCTTCACGTCGAAGTCGCTGTAAACATCGCCATTGTCGGTGCGCAGGCTCACGTTCGCTTTAAGATCGGCTGGAAAGGTCACATCAATATCGCCGTTCAGTGAGCTGAATGCCATGGGCTTCTGCGGATCAATCCGGTTGAATGTCACCAGCACGTGGCCGTTCAGCGCGTGCGCCACCACGCTGCCGCCGATATTCTTCAAATCAACTTCACCATTGACGTCATTGATATCTAGCTCTCCGTCAACGCCGCTCACCACAATGTTGCCGTCATTCACCGTGTGCAGCGAAAGCGACGTGCGTGTGGGCACAGTAATGACCAGGTCAATCGTGCGCTGGTAAGAATCCGTGCTCACGCGCACATTGTTATTTTCCGCTTCGATATTCAAGCCGGTGGAAGTCATGGGGATGCGCTTCATGCCTTCAGCCCGTCCGCCCGCGCGGGATTCTTCATTGCCCCGCGCTTTGGCCTCGACCACCACCTCCTTTACGTCGCCCCCTTTCACCGTGATGCTGCCGCTCACCAGGTGTGCCCGGAGATTTACCGGGCGTGAAGGATCAGTGAGAGGGACGCTGACCTTGTTATCGGACTGGGCCCCAAGGGGCTGCGCCATCGCGGCCAGCCCTGCCAGGGCCAGAACAAGAGCGCATGTATGATTCTTAAAGTATGAGTTCATATATTTAGTTTTTCCTTGATTTAGTCATTGGCGTTCTAAAACGCGTATGTCTCCGTTCAGATTCTCAGCCTTAATTTCCGGGCCGCCGGAGCCAACGCGGCCTCCGGTAAAACGATCGGACCGAAACACAAACTTGGTGCCGCGGCGTTCAGCGCTCGCCGGCTGGGCCGGCAGCGAGGTCATTTCGAAATCGCTATAGACGGCGCCGTTCATCGTCTTAAAGCGGAAATCTCCCGCCAGACCACGGACAAAATACAGGTCGACATTCCCGTTGATAGTCGCAAAGTCGGACTTCTCGCGCGGATTCTCGCGGAACGTGACCTTCACCGGCCCGTTCACGGTTTTGGCGACTCCCGAGCCGGCGACGTTCTGCATCTCAATGCCGCCATTAACGTTGTGCACGGAAAAGTTTCCGGTCACGTCCTGCACCCTGACGTGGCCTGAGTTGACGGTCTTCAACTTGACTTCAATGTTCCGGGGCACCTGAAGCTGGAAGTCCATCTTCACTTTGTAGCCGCGATCGCCGTTCCAGTTGACGCAACCGCCGCCGCCGTTGCCGTTACCGCAGTTGCAGCGGAAGGGGCCATTCACGTAAAGCTTTAACAAGTCCGGTTGGTCGGTAATGTCCAGCGTGACTTCTTTTTTCGCGGCCTCCAACTTGTCCTTGGACTCGGCGGAGATGGTCTTATTCACCACGAGCTGCACCTGGTCGCCCTGTCCGCCGGTCACTTCAATCGACCCAAAAATATTGTCGACGTCCAGGCTCTTGTTTGCCGCTGTCAGGTTGAAAGTCTTGCGGATGGTCTCTTTCTCTTCCACACGCATGCCGGAGTCGTCGTCATCCCCGGCGGCGTAAAGCGGGCCGGCGAGCGCGGGCAAGAGCAGCAGACCAACGGAATACATCAGAATCAATGCAAGAAGCTTTTGCTTAATCACGGGTCCCTCCAATCCTTTTGGGCGATAGCGATCCATTCGCCATGCTCGGCTAAAACACTAGTTCAACTGCTGGATGCCCCAATCCACGCGTTTCTTTACCGTGGGATTTACGTTCGGGTCTTGCTGGAATTTCTTGAATTGCGGCACAGCGCTCTTGTCATGCAGATCAACCAGCAGGTCAATCAACGCCACCTGCACCATGGGTGATTGCGTAGTCTGGAGCACGTCCACCAGGTCGCGACGCACCTCGGGCCGGTCGGCATAACGGCTCAAAGCATCCAGAGCGGCCAGGCGTACGTCCACGCTATTGTCAAATCGTACGGTGTGCATCAAAGCGCCCATGATTTTGGGATCTGGCTCCGGCAGGCGGGTCGTCCAGCTCACGCCTTCCAGCCGCTGGCTGGCTGACTGCTGCTGCATCAATGAAAGGGCCACCATCTGCCGCATATCGCCAAGCTCACGCCGCATTTCATCGATCTGCGCCTGCGCCGCTGCATCGCTGCTACGATCAGCATGTTTGCCGATGAAATATCCGCAGGCCAGAAAGAGAACCGCCCAAACGATCCCTGCGGCCGGCAACCGTGTCCAGTTCCCCAGACCCCACAGCATGGGAGCAGGCGTCTTGCTCTTCTCCGATGCCAGATTCGTTTTTTCCCAGCGGCCTTCCTGATAGCTTTCAAGCATTGCTTTAAAGCGTGATTCCACCGCCGGGCTGGGCTGCTCCTCGGGTAGCAGTGCAAGCTTCTTCCACAAGGCTGCCTCTTCCCCGCATCCGGCACACTCCGTCAAATGCTTTTCCACCTCTGCTGCCTGGTGGGTCCCAAGACGCCCTTGCAGATAATCAGGTAGAAGCTCACCAGTCTCTTCGCACTTCATTGCACACTCCCGGACGTAGGCCACGTCCCTTGCTGCCCCTTGCCGCGCAACGGCTTCCCGCTTTGCAGTTCGTGAAATGCCTGTCGCAGTTCCTGGAGGGCACGATGCACCCTGGTTTTCACCGTCCCCACCTCGCATCCCAGAAGCTGGGCGATCTCTTCATACTTCAGGTCCTGAAAACGGCTCAACACTAGGACTTCGCGCTTGTCTTCCGATATGCGCATCAACGCCGTGTGCAGCAGCAAGGCTTCCTGGGTCTGTTGCGCTGTATCCACAGGCGCCACAGCGGGCGACATCTCAGGTTCCCAGCTTGCTTCTGGCCGTCTCTTGCGCAGCCAGTCCATGCGGGCGTTGCGGGCAATCTGGTACATCCATGCGCGGAACGCCGTGTCCGCTCTATAACTGTGGCGATATTTGAGGATTCGAAAGAAGACCTCCTGCACCAGGTCTTCGCTCACGGGCCGGTCACCGGTTAACTTCATGTAAAAGTTGAATAAGGGCACGTGATAGCGCTCAAACAACACGCCCAGCATCTCACCCACGCCGCTTCGCACCTGCGACATCAGGTCTTCATCGGAGAGCGAATTGGACATCGGTCCCGGCAGGCGGTTGTTTGTCCTTTCAGAGATGATTACCGAGGCGCCGTGAAAAGGTTACAGTGGAAAGAAGGCAGCTCGAGTGATCGCTCCTGACAGCCCTGTGGCCCAGGGCAGCCTTTACTTCTTTCTGCTCTCCATTTCTAATATTCCGTTAACTCTTTACAAGGAGAGATGAATGGTGACTCGTGCAGCGTTGATTCTACTGTGTTTCAGCCTGGCGGCGGGGGCCCAGAGCAAGCCCAAGAGTGCGGCCCCAAGTAGCAGCAAGAAAGCAGCGCAACCGGCGGCCCCTGCCAAGGCGGCTCCCACAGCCATTTTCCACACTACCGCCGGCGATCTAACGTGCGAACTCTTCCCTTCCAATGCACCCAAGACTGTAAAGAATTTTATCGGCCTGGCCAGCGGCGCCAAAGAATGGACCAACCCGCAGAACGGCCAGAAGATGAACCGTCCGCTGTATGACGGAACGATCTTTCATCGCGTGATTCCCAACTTCATGATCCAGGGCGGCGATCCCCTCGGAACGGGTACCGGCGGACCGGGCTATAGCTTTGAAGACGAGTTTGACTCCAGCTTGACTTTCGACCGTCCCGGACGGCTGGCCATGGCCAATTCCGGCCCAAATACTAACGGATCGCAATTCTTCATCACTGAAGTGCCGACGCCGCACCTGAACGGCAGACATACGATCTTCGGCCAGTGTGACGATGCATCCGTTGAACTGGTGAAGAAGATTGCGCGCATGCCCAAGACGCCCGGCGACCGCCCCGTTGATCCGGTGAAAATCAACCACATTCAGATCACTGGTCAGGGCGCGCCCGCCAAGAAGGCGCCGGCAAAATCGCCATCCAAAACCACAACACCAAAAAAAGGCTGAGCGGACTTGATGGCCCATACAACAACCAGGTACGCGGCCACTGTCGCTGGGTGGTTTCGCCGCGGAAGCATTTCCTTCCTGGCCGCGAACTTCTTGCTCTTCGGTTTTTCGCTCGCCGCTCAAGCCGGCAAGAAGGGGTCCGCACCACCACGCGGCGCGCCGGCCAAGGCTGCGAAAGCGCCGCCGGTGGCCATAATTCACACCACCATCGGCGACATGAAGTGCACGCTCTTTCCCGACAAGTCGCCCAAGGCAGTGTCAATGTTTATCGGGCTGGCGAAGGGGACCAAGTCTTGGAAGAACCCGGTTACCAGCAAGCCAATGTATGGCAAGCCCTTGTATGATGGCGTGATTTTTCACCGCGTCATCCCCGATTTTGCAATCTTCGCGGGCGACCCCACAGGCACGGGCAACGGTGATGTAGGCTTTGAAATCTCAGACAAGCTTGAACCCGATCTTCTTTTTGACCAGCCCGGACGGCTGGCCCTGGCCAATCGAGCCGCGGCCCCTGCCACCAGCAGCTCGCAGTTCTTTATTACGGAAAAAGCGCTTTCCTTTCTGGATCCCTGCTTGAATGAAGGCGGATGTCCGCAGGTCAACCGGCCCAAGGGTACCGGCTACATTATTTTTGGCCAGTGCGACGACAGCACGGTGGAGATGGTAAAGAGAATCGCCCGCATGCCCTGCGCGGGCGGCCCAACGTGCGGCCAGTCAAACAGCCGGCCGCTGACGCCGGTAAAAATCGTGCACATCGAAATCCAGAGCGGCGGCGCCACCGTGGCAAAGAAGCCGCCCAACATAAAGCTTGTCAATCCACCAAAACCGGCGCCGACAAAGTCAGCGCCACCCAAGAATTAGGACGGAACCTTTAGGCACCAGATGACCCGCGAAAGGAATAATTCATGACACGCCAGCCAGGCACCTACGCAGTTTTTGACACCACGGAAGGCAGGATCGTCTGCCGGCTTTATGAAAAAGATGCTCCCATCACCACCAAGAACTTTACCGACCTTGCCGAAGGCAAGCGTAGCTGGAAAGACAGCGTGAGCGGCAAGAGTGGCGATGGCCCACTCTACAGCGGCACCATATTCCACCGCGTGATTCCCGACTTCATGATCCAGGGCGGCGATCCCAGCGGTACCGGCATGGGCGGCCCCGGCTACAAATTCGGAGATGAGACCAAGGGCTCGCCCCACAAGTTCGATAAAGCCGGCAAGCTCGCCATGGCCAATGCCGGCCCTGGAACCAATGGAAGCCAGTTCTTCATCACCGTGGCTCCCACTCCGTGGCTCACCGGCAATCACACCATCTTTGGCGAAGTGGTGGAAGGCCAGGATGTGGCGGACAAAATTTCGAAAGTGAAGAAAGGCGCGCAGGACCGTCCGGTAAAGGAAGTGGTGATCAACTCAATCACAATTGAACGGAGTTAATAACGGCCAACAGGGGCGGCTTTGCCGCCCCTGCCAGCGCCTGAGATCAAGCTATACAGATGGCTGATATTTGAAAAATCGATCCAGGTACCGGGACCGCGTTACTGCGGCACGCCGTTCGGAAATAACTTCTGCAAAAACTCCTTGTCGGCGGCCATAGGCTTAAAGCGGTCAAAGTCCACTTCTTCTTTCCACTGCTTGTCGAAATTATTTGGATTGAGCGCCTTCGCCTTGGCAAACTCATCCAGCGCCGCAGCTTTTTCCCCTGTTAGATAATCCAAAAACGCCAGCCGCATGTGGCTGCCAAAACTATTCGGCGCGTACCGCACCGCCTTCAATGACGCGGCTCGCGCTTTCTGCATGTCTCCGGCATCCAGCGCCTTAAACGTCTGGTCGCCATAGTTATAGGCCAGGTTCAAATCCAGCAGCCGCCGCAGCTCAGTGAAGGGATCAGGATTGTCATCCACATTGATATAAACGTAGCGATCATTATTGATGTTGCGCCCGCCCTGCTTCTTTACCACCAGTATTGAGGCTGACTGCCGGCCGCGCGAGTCGCCGCCCGCGGAGTCTCCGGCCTTGAGGGCGGCAAACAGCTTTTCCGCCAGCTCGCCCTGCGTGCCGTCAAAGGCTTTGCCCATGGCTTCCGGCACCTGCGCGCCCACCAGAATATTTCCCTGCGCCGACCACGTCTTGCCCTGGCGGTCACCCGCCCACTTCGGCGCATTCACCCCGGTATGCGCGGCAATGTTCCCCTTGGCATCCACGATCGCAATCTGCCGCCCGTCCTTGCCTTCAAATTTGTCATCGGCCATGATCTTCTTCAGGATCTCGGGTGCCGTGAGTCCCTGTCGCAACAGATCGAGCGCCTGCTGTCCGTAGCCCACGTTTACGTTGGCCTGCGTTGCCACCGCGCCCACATCCGCCATGGCCCACGGCACCACCGAGCCGACGGAGAAATACCGGGACGCCACGGCCACTCCCATCTCGCCCGTCTGCGGATCAATAGCCACGATGGAAAAGGTGGAGACCGGCGGCAACGATGATTGCGCAACCGCAGCCTGGGTTACGACAAAAACCAGAATTGACAACAACAGGAACTTTCTCATCAACATCCTCCGATAAAGCTCGAAGTGGAAAGCCACAAGCCCTTCTGCTCTGGCTTCTTCGCGGCCTTTGCGCCCATAGCCGTAAAGTTCAGGTATGTAATCCCAGAACATACGCCAGCACCACAATCGCCAGCACACCAAACGACACAAGAGCATACTTGAAATCCCGTTCGTGCAGAAATTGAATGCAGGCCACAACGATCCTGAGCGCCGGCGTGGCCAGCAGGACAAGCAGGCCTCCGGCAGCGACTTTGCCTCCCCACGCCGCGAAATGCTGCAAAATCAGCCCGGCCAGGATCAGCGCAAGAGCGGTGTATGCGCCGAACTTCAGCGTGTATGAGAGCGCACGGTCAACGGCAAAATCCTGGCGGTTCACTGGAAACCTCCGGTCAGCAACTTATAGATCATCTGCGCCGCCAGCCAGCCGGCAATCGTTACCAGCAGCATCAGAATGTAGACCGGGCGCACCTTTGGAGAGATGCTTGCGCCCAGCAGCGATCCTGCAAACACACCCGCTACCAGCGGCGCGGCTATATCCACCCGGACATCTCCTCGTCCCCAGTAAATGTATGCGCTGGTGCCCGCCGTAACGCCGATCATAAAGTTGCTGGTGGCCGCGGCCACGCGTAGCGGAACTTTCATGAACAACAGCATCACCGGCACCTTGATTGGCCCTCCGCCGATTCCCAACAGCCCAGAAAACCCTCCGGCCAGCAGAGAAGCCGCCAGTCCCACGGGATAATTCTGCGGCGTGTAATCGGGGATCACCTCTTCCCTCTCTGCATAGCGCGAAGTCCAGGCCTTTTTCACCATGGACCCAGCGCTATAAACCAGAAAGCAGACGTACAGCACCGCCAGCGTGCGCCGGTTTACCTGGTGCGCCACCAGCGCGGCAATCAGGGCGCCAACCGTGGTTGCCAATTCCAGCGTCATGCCCAGGCGGACGTCGGTAACATGGCGCTCCACATACTGTGACGAAGTGGCCGTTGAAGTGGCGATCACGCACAGCAGCGTCACGCCGATGGCCTGATGCATCGGCAATCCGAAATAAATAGCCAGCAGCGGCGTAACAATCATGCCGCCGCCCACGCCCGCCAGCGCGCCGAAACCACCGGCCAGAAAGCCAATCGCGATCAACAGGAGCAACGCTGCAATTGTCATTGTGCTCTGTCTCGAAGCATCAAAATGTCATCGCCCTCCGGCTCCTTTTCTTTTTCCGCCACCAGCACAGACCTCACTGAACCCAGCACCGCGATAATCGCAATTACCATCATCCATGACACCGGCTCTCCGTCCAGCAGCCCCGCAACCAGCGCAACCAGCGGAATAATCAGGCTGATGGAGGAAAGCTGATACGGCTGCAGCGTCTTCAACAGCCAATAGTAAATAACAAACGCCGCCGCTGACCCGAAGATCGTGAGGTATGCCAGCGCAAACACCGCCGTCCTGGTCCACACGGCATGCCGATGCGCTTCCAGCGCCCACGTTCCCCAGAGCAGCGCCAGCGATCCCAGGAATAATTGCAGCCCGGTTGCAATCACTGAGTCAACGTTCCGCAGCCGCTGCTTCGCATAGACAACTGACCACGAACTCATCAGCATGGCGGCGAGCACCGCCACGCCGCCAATCAGCGCCTGGCGGGTCTTGCTCAAATCGTCATAGAAAATCACCAGCAGCCCGCCAAAAGCGATCACCATGGCAAACACCGCGCGCCGCGGCACCTTGCGGTGCATCATGATCGGCGTGACCAGTGAAACGGACAGCGGCATGGCCGAATACAAAAGGGCGCTCATTGAAGAAGTCACATGCTGCTCCGCCCAAAACAGCAAGCCGTAAGGCACGGCCATAATGCTCACGCTCAAAACCAGCAACGCGATCCACTGGGCGCCGTCCGCGGGCCAGGGCCTCTTCTGCGCCAGCGCCATCCCCAGCAGCAGCACACCGGCAACAACAAAGCGCAGCGCGGCAGCTTCCAGCGGGGGCACATCGCGCACCACCAGCCGGATCGCCAGCCATGTGCTGCCCCAGATCAGGCAAAGCGCAATGTAACCGGCCAACTGCCCTCGGCTGAAAGTGGGACTCTGTTGCGTGGAGTCTGACATCAGAAGAATCAGTCTAACTGATCGTTAGGTCCTCACGGGGTGGAGCAGGCAGCAGGCTTGCGGTATCGCTCTTTAAAAAATTGGGCTTTAGCCGCTGAAGGAAAAAACCGCGCCACAAAAAATTCCGCTTAACAATCTTCGGCCGCCGCTTAACTTTATTCGTTTCTTCAAAACGCTTCGCTTTTTTGTTGCATCCACTTTTGCCGCGCGGCTATAAGAGCAAAGACGGGCCACGCCGGCGCTATCAACACCGGCGCAGCCCTGACCACAAATCACCTTCCTAAGAAAGGCGACCCATGGCTGTCTTCGATAGTACCCAAAAGGCTGATGTTTACGAAACTCTCTGCAGCCTCAACCTGGCCTTTGCTGGAATCGTCCAGCACCTTCACACTCTCCAACAGACAAGGCTTTTCAAATCAAGAGCAGCAAAGCTGTTCCCCAGTTTTGCTCTTGAACTGCAAGCCGAATTCAACCAGGAATTTCTGGAAGACCTGCACCAGCTTGAGCTGGACGATTGGAACCGCTATGGCAAAGTCCGGCAGGCGCGGGAAAAAGAACTTAGAGACCCTGACGACGTGTTTATCCATGCCGAAGAACGCAGAAAGCAGCTTGCCAAACAACGCAAGAAACGCTGATGCGCGCTCACAACTTTGAAACAGACAGCACGATAAAGGCACGGGCCTACTACCCGTGCCTTTCATCACATCGTTGAGAAAGCCTTACTGCGAGCTGGGCGCGTGGCTCGGCATCTGCGTGGTAGCCACGTTCTTCGGCGTTGAGAGATACCCCGTCACCGTGTTCTTGTCCACGGTGTTTACCACAACCTCAAACAGCGCGCGGTCGCGGCCGGTATAAAACTGCAACGGCTCGTTGATCGTGCGGTCTTTCTTCTCGATCTTCTTGTCCTCAGCCAGCACGTAAAGAGTGAACTTGCTCTTCTTGGGATCGGTCTTCTTCAGTTGCAGGCTCACAATCGACAAGTGCGTGGGAGTCTTGTCCTTTTGCAGAGTGAACTCAAAATAGTCGCGGTCGCCGCGGTGCTTCAGCATCTCCAGTTCGTCGTGTGAAGTCGCAATCAACTCGCTGTGCTTGTTCAGGTCGCCGATGGCGTGCTCCAGCTTCCCTTTCGTCACGGCCAGATCGTTCTTGGTATCGGTCACGTCGGCGCTCACCTTCACAACTTCGCCCTTCACTCCGGTCACCTCGTTGCTTACGGCGCCAATCTGCTGCTTGGTAGCTTCTTCATCGGCCTTCAGGCGCGATTCCGTCTCATGCTCCCTGGCCTGAAGCTCGGCGGCCTTCTTGCTCAGCTCTTTGTGGTTCATTCCCGCCCTGTCCGCCAGAACGTTGAGCTGCGCCTTCATCTGGGCATTGGAGTCCGTCATCTTTTTCAGGATCTCCGCCTGCGCCGCAGCCTGCTTTTTCTCCATGTCGCTGATTCTGATCTGCGCCTGGACCATGAAGATAACGGAGCCGACCAGATACACCACGGCCGCGACCATAAGGATCGTGCGCACTACCGGACTTCCGCTTTCATTCTGCGGGACGTCAGACATTATTTGTCTCCAGTAATAGATTTTTGGGCTATTTGGACATTCTTTAGCAGAACTGCTGCTCTGTCAATCAAACGGCCGCCACCAATGGCCAATGTCCGTTCGCGGGCAGCTTTGGCCCGCTTCAGCCCCCGGGCCCGTTTTATGATCGCTGTAAACCCTCTAAAATGCAGGCCTTACAGCCCGAGCAGCGGCATCCTGCATCTAACCAGGCGATGGCAATTCTTGATCGATATCCCCGAATTTCTGAGAAAGCCAAACTGCTTGCCGGCAAGGTGCGGCCGGTCATCAGTCGCAAAGTATTGTCCTGGGCTTTCATCGCCATCGGAATTGTCCTGCTGGGCTACGTGGGCGGCCAGTACTGGCAAATGTATCGCAGCCAGAAAAGCCTTGAAGCTGAGTGGCAGCGCCAGGCCGCCACGGTGAGCGTGCCCGGACACGCCGATATTTCCGCCCAGCAGATGCTCACCCGGCTGGTTATCCCCAAGATCGATATGGACGCAATTGTGGTGGAGGGCGCGTCACGCAGGGAACTCTCTGAAGGTCCGGGGCACATGAAGCAGACCGCCCAGCCCGGCGAAACCGGCAACGCCGTCATTACCGCGCATCGTGATACGTTCTTCCGCCACATCTATGAGCTGAACAAGGGCGACCAGATAGAGGTACGCCGCAGTGGACGCACGTTCACCTACGCCGTGACGGGAAAAAGAATCGTCAAGCCGGAAGACGTAAGCGTAATCAAGCCGACGAATGATCCGCAGCTCACTCTCATCACCTGCTATCCCACGTATTACATTGGCCCCGCGCCGGAGCGCCTGGTGGTGTTTTCCCGGCTGGTTCAAAGCGACGGCCACGCGGCCAGGCAGGCTGCCGAGGCGCGCAGCAACAGTCAATAGCTCTTCTCCTTATTACAATGGCAGTGTGAAATCCTGGGACGTCATTATCGCGGGCGCAGGTATTATTGGCGTGTCTCTGGCACTGGAGCTGCGCGAACGCGGTCTTACTGTGCTGGTTCTCGATCGCGGTGAGCCCGGAGGCGAAGCGTCTTCCGCCGCGGCGGGTATGCTGGCGCCTGCCGATCCGGAAACTCACGCCGCCTTGCGGCCTATGGCGTTTGCAAGCGCGCGGATGTTTCCCGAATTTGTGCGCAAGCTCGAAACTGCCGGCAATATGCAGGTGGATTTCCGCCGCGTCGGCGCCATCGCCCTGTTGCATGATGCGCCGGCGCCAGCCGAATACCGCAGTCTCTCCCCCGACGAACTCCAGCGCCTTGAGCCGTCTCTCAAAAGCTCAGGACAATCCGCATTCTTTGTACAAGAGGATAGCGTCGATCCATTTTTGCTCATGCAGGCGGCGCTGGCGGCTGCCCGCAACCTCGGGGTGGAAATACGCGGACATGCGGCTGTAACGGACATTCGCCCGCGCGGCGATGCTGTAGAAGTCGTTACCGAAGCAGATACGCTTACAGCACGTTGCGCAGTCGATTGCCGCGGTGCGTGGTCAGGCTCGCCGGTCAAGCCGCGCAAAGGCCAGATGCTCTACGTCCAGCCGCGAACCGCAGTACTGCAACACGTATTGCGCGCGCCGGATGTGTATCTTGTCCCTCGCAGCAGCGGAAAAGTTCTCATCGGCGCCACGGTAGAAGATGTTGG